>JBGCDH010000051.1:0-65442 GCA_045105235.1 Planctomycetota bacterium
AAGGACCTGCCGCTGCAGGTCGCTGCGATCCTCGATCCGCTCGGCAACGCCGTACACACAACGCTCAAGGTTCCGGTCAAAGACTGCACGGTTGCCGTGATCGGCTTTGGCCCGATCGGTGCCATGTGCGGTGAGATCGCAGCATTTGAAGGCGCCAAGCACGTCTACGTAGTCGACGTCGCCGACAAGGCCCTGGCACGCGCCAAGGCCTGGACCATCCGTCGCGAGCTGACCGACCGCGTCACCGTCGTCGACGGGCGCGAAAAGCCCGTGCAAGCGATCGTAGACGCGACCAAGGGCGGCGTTGACGTATCGCTCGAGATCTCAGGCCACCCGGTTGGCATCAACAACGCCATCCAGATGACCCGCCCAGCCGGCCACGTCGTCAACCTCGGCCTGCCCAAGGGCGACTCGGTCGCAATCGAAGGATTCTCGAAGAACTTCATCTTCAAGGGCCTGACGATGCACGCCGTCATTGGCCGCGAGATGTATCGCACGTGGGATCGCATGCTCGACCTGCTCAAGCGCGGCCTCGACGTCAGCCACCTGGTCACGGCCGAGATGACGCTGGACGAGTTCGGCACGGGCGTCGAGCGCTTCGGCCAAGGGCTCGAGCAGAAGGTCGTCATGTATCCACACAAGCCGAAGTAGCCCCAATCGGGATCCCCAATCGGGATTCAGGATCGGCCGATTCACATGCCGCCGGACAAGTGGCGTCTGGCAAACGCCACCGTCCAGCCCCACATGTCGAGCCAATCCTCCTGCCGCATCAGATGATCCGACTCTGGATACTCGTGCAGCTCGGCGCCGTAGGAGGCTGCGAAACGACGGCTGGATTCCGGCGGCACCGCTTCGTCCTTGCCCGCCAGACCTAGGAGAAGCGGCGGACGACCCGGCTGAATCTTGCCGACATTGACGAGCTCGGGCGCAGCGAGAACGGCGGCCACGGCAGCGAAGGGAGTCGGATGGTGCAGCGCTGCGAGTGCGGCGAAACCGCCCATGGAAATTCCGACCACGGCGATGCGCGCAGCACCACGCTGGCGACACGACGCCGCGAGCGACGGCAGCTCGCGACTCCATTCCCGGGCAATGTCGTAGATGGCCGCTCGGCGCAGCTCATCCGGCAACGACTGGATCTCGTTCAGGCGGCCATCGTCGCGGGCACCGTGATGCGGTGCGTCCGGCAGCAGGACCTCGGTCGAGTCGTCGACGAAGGCACGGCCATCGCCGCGGTGCACCAGCCCGCGCGCCGAATAGCCGTGCAGCAGAATGACGCTGGCACGTGGCGCTCCGGACGCGCAGGCCAGCCGTTCAATTGCCTCGTCATCCCGCACGAAATCCCTCCGCAGGCAGCGCCGTCTCAGCCCTTGGCGCGACCGAGATACTCGCCGGTGCGCGTATCGACGCTGACCCGCGTGCCCTGCTCGATGTTTTCTGGCACCTGAACAATGTAGCCAGTCTCCAGCGTCGCCGGCTTGTTGCGCGAGGTCGCCGAGTTGCCCTTGACGCCCGGCATGGTCTCGGTGATCTCCAGGACAACCTGTGGCGGCAGCTCGAGCGCGATCGGCGTGCCGTTGTAGTAGAGCGCCCGCACGTCCTCGAGGCCGTCCTTCAGGAACTTGCGCTCCCACTCCAGCTCATCCTGCGTCAGAGCAAATTGCTCGAACGACTCGCTGTCCATGAAATGGCACATGCCGGGCTCGTCGTAAAGGTATTGAACCGGGCGCTTTTCAACGTCGGCCGGCGACCAGGTCTCATTCGACCGACACGACTTATCAATGCGCTGGCCCGTCTTCAGGTTGCGGAAGCGCACGTGGTAGGTCGTATTGCCACCGCGCGCACCGCCGGAAGCAGCCTGCGTGTTTTCGACAAAAAGCGGGGCACCGTCGAGATCGATGATGACACCCTTCTTCAGTTCGTTGCTCGAGTACATCGGGCGGGACCGTAGGCCCATCCGCGGCTCGCGAACAGCCAAATGCCGGCCAATTCGGCCATCTGGCGCGTCTACGGGCAAGCGGACTGGCGCGAACCGCGCCGAGCGGGTACCACGTTCTGTCCATGTTCGAAAACGTCAGAGAACGACTGCAGAACGAGCTCGATGAAATCCGCGAGGCCGGCCTGTGGAAAGAGGAGCGCGTGCTCCAATCCCCTCAAGGCGCGCGCATCCAGGCCAACGGCAAAGACGTGCTGTGCCTGTGCGCCAACAACTACCTCGGCCTCGCCAACGATGAGGGCCTGCGCCAAGCGGGCAAGGACGCCATCGATGAGCACGGCCTCGGCCTCGCCAGCGTGCGCTTCATCTGCGGCACGCAAGCGCCCCACAAGGTGCTCGAGCAAAAGATCAGCACGTTCTTGTCGACGGAGGACACGATCCTCTACTCGTCGTGCTGGGACGCCAACGGCGGGCTGTTTGAGATCTTGATGGGCCCGGATGACGCAATCATCTCGGACGCGCTCAACCACGCCTCGATCATCGACGGCATCCGCCTGACGAAGTCGCGGCGCATGCGCTACGCGAACAACAACATGCAGGAGCTCGAGCAGCACCTGAAGGATTCGCAGGACTGCCGCAACCGCTTGATCGTGACCGACGGCGTCTTCTCGATGGACGGCTTCATCGCGGACCTCCCGGCTATTTGTGAGCTGGCGGATAAGTACAAGGCGATCGTGGTTGTCGACGACAGCCACGCGACCGGCTTTTTCGGGCCGACGGGCCGCGGCACCGCGGAGTACTACGGCGTGCAGGACCGCGTCGACATCGTCAACTCGACCTTTGGCAAGGCGCTCGGCGGCGCCTCCGGCGGCTTCACGGCAGGCCCCAAGGAAGTCGTCGACCTGCTGCGGAACCGCGCGCGGCCCTACCTCTTTTCCAACACGCTGGCCCCCGCCATTGTCGGCGCCACGATCGCCTGCATCGACCGCCTCTCGGCCACGACCGAGCTGCGCGACAAGCTGGAGGGCAACACCAAGTTCTTCCGCGAAGCGATGACCAAGGCGGGCTTTGACATCGTGCCCGGCGACCACGCGATCTGCCCGATCATGCTCGGCGACGCCCGCCTCGCGGTCGAGATGGCTTCGCGGATGATGGACGAAGGCGTTTACGTAATCGGGTTCTGCTATCCGGTCGTGCCCAAGGGCAAGGCGCGCATTCGCGTCCAGATCAGCGCAGCGCACGAACGCGAAGATCTCGAGTTTGCGGTCGCGGCCTTTACCAAGGTCGGCAAGGAACTCTCGGTGCTGAAGTGAAGATAGATCTCGAGAAGCTGCGCAAGTCCGGCCGCATCAGCGCCACGGCGCTCGCCCACGGGCGCGCCATGCTGACGCCCGGCACACGCATCGAAGACGTGCAAAACGCCGTTGAGGCCAAGATCCGTGAGATGGGCGGCGAGCCGGCTTTCCCGGCGCAAGCGTCGCGCAACCACATTGCAGCGCACTACTGCTCGCCACCCGGCGACCCCACCGAGGTGCAGCAGGGCGACATCATCAAGCTCGACTGCGGCACGCACGTCGACGGCTACGTCACCGACAACGCGACTACGGTCGACCTGCGCGACGGCGACGACTCGCTGCTGTGCACCGCCAGCAAGATGGCGCTGGAGAACGCGATCGCGCTGATGGGACCGGGCGTTTCTTTGACCGAGATCGGCCGCACCGTCGAGACGACGATCACCCAGCTTGGCTTCCAGCCGGTGCGCAACCTCTGCGGCCACGGCGTCGCGCGCTACACGATCCACTGCGCGCCGTCGGTGCCAAACTACGCCGACCCAAAAGCCGC
This sequence comes from Planctomycetota bacterium, assembly GCA_045105235.1. Lineage (GTDB taxonomy): Bacteria > Planctomycetota > UBA1135 > UBA1135 > UBA2386. Next base: position 3,776 of record JBGCDH010000051.1, read on the forward strand.
CAAGCTGCGCGCCAACCAAACGATTGCGTGCGAACCGTTCGCTTGCGACGGCCGCGGCATGATCGATGTCGACGGCAAGTCCGAGGTCTTCATGCTGCGCAAGCCGGTGAAGCCCAAGGACAGCCTGCCCAAGGACATCTTCGCGGCGATGGAGGCAACCGAACGGCTGCCGTTTGCTCGCCGCGACCTGGTGCGCCTGCTCGGCAGCGAAGACCGCTGCGAGGAGGCCCTCAAGGTGCTCACCAAGAAGCGCCTCATCGACGACTATCCGCCGCTTTGCGAACGGCAGGGCGTGCGCGTCGCGCAGTTTGAGCACACGATCTTTATTAGCGAGAACGGCCCTGAGGTCATGACCCGCTTGCCGGACTGATTGGGCGACCCCGACTGATTGGCCAAACCATGCGCATCGGTATCGACGCCCGCGAGGCATTCCGTCCCCAGCCGCGCGGCATCGGGCTCTACTGCCGCAACCTCGCCCGCGAGTTTGCGAAGGCAGCCCCAGACGACGAGTTCTTGCTCTACCACCAGCTCTTGCTGGACGAGTCGGGCGAACCGTTTGAGCTTGCCAGCAACCAGCGTTCGGTGCACACCGACCTGCCGGGCGGGCGCTTTCACAGCTGGGAGCGCGTGCAGATGCCGTGGCGAATCCGCCGCGACAAGCTGGACCTCTACCATGGCACCTACAATACGCTGCCGCCGAGGTGGCGCATGTGGAAGGGACCGCCCATGGTCGTCTCGATCCACGACGTCATCGTCACCTGGTATCCGGACGACCTCGACGATCCGTACGTGCAGTATGCGCGCAAGGTGACACCGCGGGTCGTGCGCGATTCCACCCTGATCCTGACGGTCAGTGAATGGAGCCGGCGCGACATCTGTGAACGGTTTGACTGCGATCCGAGCAAGGTGCGGCTGTCCTACAACGGCCTCGCGCCCGAGATCCTCAAAGGCGCCCCTGATGGCGCTGGCGAGCGCGCCCGCGAGCAGTTCGCGGAGGGACGCCCGTATCTGTTCGCGATCGGCGCGGCGCTCGAACGCAAGAACACCGGCCGCATGATCGAGGCGTTTGGCAAGGTGCTCGAGCAGCGCAAGGACCTGCCGCACCTGCTGCTCGTGTCCGGCGTCGGCAAACATGAAGCGCGCTTTGCAGAGCGAGCCAAGCAAGCAGGTGCCCTCGAGCAGGTGCGCTTTCTGCCATACCTGTCAGAAGAGGACCTCATCGCCGTCTACGCCGGCGCCGAAATGTGCGTCTACCCTAGCCTCGTCGAAGGCTGGGGCATTCCCGTCACGGAATCGCTCGCGCTCGGCACCCCAATCGTGACGAGCAACACCTCGGCCATGCCAGAAGCCGGCGGAGAGTTCGCTCGCTACTTTGACCCGCACGACGTCGAGTCGATGGCCGACGGCATCTTGAAGGGAATCGAAGACTACGTTCCGGAGTGGCCGAAGATGCGCGCACAAGCCATCGAGCGGACCCGCAAGTTTACGTGGGGAAAGACCGCCGAGAGCGTGCTCGCAACCTACCGAGAAGCTGCGAAGCGCAGCTAGTTTCGGGCATCTGGAAGACGGGCACCTGGTGGACGGGCACCTGGTAGACGGGCACCTGGTAGACGGGAGCTGCACGCCGTGACGGGCGTCTTCGTGCCCGCAGAATGCACTCTATATCCGATGCACTACACTAGCTGATCATGCTGATTACCATCCGCAGGCGCACCATCCCGATGCTGTTGGCATCCCTCTTCGCCGCGGGCTGTGCGAGCAACAACACCGCGACTGCGGATGTTGCTCCCAACGCCGAAGCCGTCGAACCCGCCGACCGCGATCCGCGCCGCTGCGCCGTCTACCTGGTGCGGCACGCCGAGAAGGAGAAGGGCAGAGACCCGCGACTGACACCTGCCGGGCAGGAGCGCGCGGAAGAGCTCGCGGGGATCATGTCCGGCATCGGCATCGATGCGATCTACAGCACGAACTATCGGCGCACGCTCGATACGGCCGCACCGCTCGCTGCAGCGCTCGGCCTCGACATTGCCATCTACGACCCGCGCAACCTGCAGGCAGTCGCGGACGAGCTCCGCACCGCCGAAGGCCGTATCCTGGTCGTGGGCCACAGCAATACGACTCCGCAGCTGACCGCGATCCTGGCGCCCAACGCCGAGGTGCGCAGCATGTCAGAAGACGAATACGACCACCTATTTCAGGTGACTTGGTGGCCGGCACGCGAAGGCAAAGGCGAAAGCCAAGAACCGCGCCTCGGCCGGCTTCGCTACGGCCGGAAGTCCGAGCAGTAGGAATCCCGGCGCCGACGAAATCCGCACCGCAACGTCGACGGGCGGCACTCAGGAATCGCCGTGACGCGCCCGATCGAGCTCGTCGATACGTAGCGTCAGGGACGCCCGAGCACGCGACAGCATCATTCTCGTTGCGGCTACCGTTCGCCCTAGCTGCTCGGCAACTTCCTCGACGGGCCGCCCAAGCAGAACCATTTGCTCGATGGCAACCTGATAGTCCTCTCGCAGCGAACCGATCGCATCGAGGATGAGGCCTGCGTCCTCCGTTTTCTGGAGGTCCGACAACGGCGACGAGGCGACCCGCCGCAGGATTCCGGCCATCGCGTTCCACTCCGTCGTGCCGCTCGGCGGCTTGCGCTTCTGCGCCGTCAGATGGCGATGCTGGCGCTTCGCGGTGCTCTCGATGATCGACGTCACCCACGAGCAAAACGCAGCCTCGGAGTCGCCTTCAAACTTGCCGAGGCTTCGGACGACCTCCACGTAGGCATCTTGCAGGATGTCAGAGACGCGCGTCCGACCGCGCAGCGCGACCCCGACGCGCCGCTCCGCGTCCGCCCGAAACCGCATTTCCAAACCGGACAGCAGGCGATCGAGTGCTTCGCGGCTGCCGGCGCGCGCCGACACAAGGTCCTCCCGGAACGAATCTTCGGACAACGACATGGCCGCACACTCTAGCAAAAGGAGCTGCGACAGTTTTTTCGAACTCTAGCGTTACCGTCGCGGGAGTCTTGGCCCTTGAAGGCTCCACAATCCCGTGACCGACAATGACTGACATGACGCGCCCCACCACCTCACACACGCTCGCCCGCCTCGCCGCCATCCTGGCCTGCGCAACGCCCTCGCTCGCCGCCAGCGCCTTCACGCCGCAGCGCCCCGCGATCTCTACCTCGTACGTGATGGGAAATGACAATGCCAATATCCCCCTCCATACGACGCTTGCGCTGACCCCCAGCAGCGACATCAGCCAAAATACACTCGTCGTGGCACACCTCAGCGTTGTTGACAACGCAAACACCCAATGGGGCACACTCGCCAAGCGCGTTCTAGGTTCGCTTTCACCTGTCTCCGAGCCCGTTGCCACGTGGCGAACGCAACTCAACCTGACACCGGGCTTCACGGTGCAAGATGCCGACTTTCCGCCCCAGGTAGAGCTTGCACATCAGTTGGTCGCCGCGGCGATCAACGAGGCAAACAACGGCATCCCCACCAGCCCAGCGTCCTACTTTGCAAGATCCATCGCCAATGCCCCGACGGCGTGGCCGAGCACGGGCTGGGTGGACCCAACCTCCACAATCCCGGCAAGCTCGATGGGCTGGAGCCAGTCGGCAACCACCGTCAGCGACCATTTCGACACCGAGGAGTTGATCCGACACATGCTGGTGTTCCAGCACCATGCCATCAGCGGCCAGCTGCTAGCGACGAACAGCGAGATCATCAACATCATCATCGAGATGATCGAACGTGGCTTGGCGGACTTCACGCTCAACAGCAGCGCCATCGAGATGACCAGCTTCGACGATTCGACCCCCTCAACGGGCGTCAAGATGTCGAATAGCACGCCTGTTACGATCCAGGCGAGCACCAACCTCAACGAGCTCTACCAGTTCTACTTTCGCACCGCAGGGCTAGCACTTACGGCACCGAGCGTGAACGTCTGGTGGTACCCAGGCTACCTGACGGGCAACATCACCATGGAGCTCGCCTATCAGCCGGACATGAACGACCAGTATGAAGTGGTGCTCTTCACGCCCACCGGACTGGTGCACGTGCCGGCGACGGCGTATGTGATCGCGCCGGTTCCTGGCCAGCCACCCATCCTCGACTACCGGATCACCTACGCCTTGCCGGCGAATGCGATCACGACGGACGTCGCGGTATGGAACGTGACCGACTCGACGTTCGAGTGGCTCACGGCACCCAATGGCCAAAACGAAATGCTCGCCGGCCTGTTCCTGGTTCCATAGTCCGGACTCAAGCCGCATATCCGCGGCTTACTCAAATGGCTGCCGACTCGTCGCACTCGCCCAGCAAGATCGAAACGGTTCTCGAACAGTGGTTTGAGATCCAGGCGCGGGGCGAGGAGCCGGACCTAGACAAGATCTGCGGGTATGACGCGGCCCTTACGGCCCGCGCCCGCAGCCTCATCGAGCGACAGGACCGCATGCTCGGCAAGGCTCCCGCAGCCATGCCGACGTCGCGCCCACCGCTCCCCACAGACCGCCTCGGTGAGTTTGAGCTGAAGGCCCGGATTGGATCGGGCGGCATGGGCGACGTGTATTTGGCGCGCCAATCCTCGCTGGGCCGCGACGTCGCCATCAAACTGCTGCGCTCGGAGTTTGCCGACGACCCGCTGCGGCGATTGCGCTTCAAGCGCGAAGCACAGCTCACGGCGGCGCTCGACCACGCGAACATCGTGCCGGTCTACGGAACCGGCGAAGAGCAAGGCCACGTCTTCTTGGTCATGAAGCTGCTGCCAGGTCAGCCGCTCGATCAAAAGAAGAACATCGCACCGCGCGAGCTCGCGGCTCTCGGCGCACAGGCCGCACGGGCACTGCATGCCGCCCACCAAGTCGGCATCGTGCATCGCGACGTCAAGCCGGGGAACATCCAGATCGATGGATCGCACGCGTGGGTCCTCGACTTCGGCCTCGCTCGCGGACGCGTCGACTTGACCCTGACGACCGAAGGCCAGGTCCCCGGCACCCTCGCCTACATGCCGCCAGAGCAGCTACGCGATGGCGACACGGCACCGGGGCCGCTTGGCGACGTCTATTCCCTCGGGGCGACGCTTTACTACTGCATCGCCGGACGCCCACCGTTCGACGACGCTTCGCCGCAGGTCCTGATCCGCTCCGCACTGCTCCACGAGCCGGAAGCACTTTCGCTATCCGGCAGCGAACGCGACCTCAACACGCTGGTGCTGAAGGCACTGGAGAAGGACCCGTCGCGGCGGTTTGACTCCGCACTGGAAATGGCCGAGGAGCTCGAGCGGTTCGCCTCGGGGCACGCGATCCAGTCACGACCGCCGAGCACGCTGACGCGCATGGTCAAGCTGGCTCGCCGACACCGAGTCGTGACAGCCGCCGCCAGCACCGGGCTGCTGCTCTCGGCGCTGTTCGGCGCGCGAATTTGGCGCGACAGCGTCCGCGCTGCCGAAGAGCTGACGCAACGCTTTGATCGCATCGCCACGCTCGTCGACGACAGTCAACCCGCAGCCGCCCTCGCCCGCACAAACGAGCTGGCCAAGATGCCGCAAGCGGCAGCAGATGCACGGCTCGAAGACTCCCGCTGGCTCGTGGACTCCGCCCTGGCCCTGCAGCGCACGCTGGATCGCATCCAGCTCGACGCACCTTCGCTCTACCAGCGAACCACGAGCAATCGAGAGCTTTCCCAACAGCTTGCGTCCATGCACCCGCGCATTCGCACGTCGCCAGAGGCAACCGTCGCGACCTGTTTTGCCGCGTGGTATTCGCAGGCCGACGACAAGCTCGCCGCCGCACTCGCAGAGCTGCAGAGCGCCGCTGCCTACCCAAGGCTGCATGCGACATTCGCATCGCTGCGCTCGGGCGATGAACCACAGCGACCCGCGCCCGGCCCAGCATCTTCGGCAACAGACCACGTTTTCACGGGAGCACTGCTGCTGGCCGCCGACGTGCCGCTCGCCGAAGTCTCCGGTGAATGGGCAGAAGCGCAACGCATCGGGCCAACGGAGTTTCGCACCCGCCTCATGACGGCCTCCAGCTACGAGTTGCGCGGCGAGCTCGATCTGGCGGCCGCGGCGCTGCAGATGCTCTGGGATCCACAGAGCCCGCGGCCTGAGCTGCACTGCTTCATCGCCCGCCTCGCCGCAGCACGCGGCCAGCCGGCCACAGCCGAACAGCATTTCGATCTCGCCGAACGCGCGCTCAATCGGCTTGGACGCACGCCCATCCTTCGCCTTGACGCCGGCCGCATCGAGCACTGGGTCGAGCAAAGCGAAATCAAGAAGGCGCGCAGCCTGCTTGCGGCAGCCCGGTCGCGCTTTGGCACATCGCCCATGCTCGACCTAAGCGAGGCGCGCATCAACCTGCACGAACGCAACTACGCGGCCGCTCGCCGGCTGCTGGCCGCGTTCGTCGCACGCTTTCCCAAGGGACGTGCAAACCGCAGAGCCGAGGCAGCACTTCTTCACATCGAAATCGAGTCGTTCTGCGGCACGGCATGGCAAGAGACGGAGAGCATCGAGGCCGCCGAACGCTTGCGTGAAAGAGCTACCGCGATCAGCAAGCTAGCTGAGCTAGCGAACGACACGCGCAATGCGGCCACCGGCTATGTCCTCCGCTTCAAGGTCGAAGAACACGTTCGCTTGGCATACGAAGAGGCCGGCAACCGCGAACGATTCACCCATTGGGATCGCCGAGCTGGGGACTCACTGGGTCAGGCCCTGCTTGCCGACGACCTGCACGCGGAGGCAACCTGCCAAACCTGCGCCCGCATCGCCAGCCGGTTGCTCGATCGCAAGAACAAGGCAACTCGCAAGCGACGCGCGCCGCTCCCGCTCGACCTCAAGCTTGGCGATGCAACACAACAGGCGCGTCGGCGCGCTGTGCGCATCACGATCGAAACCTACGAGCAGGGCCTCTCCCTGCACCGACAGTTTGAACTCGCGTGCATGGCCAGCTACCTCTCGGCCATGGTCAACGATCGCAAGGAGGCCCTGCGCAACGGCGCCATCGCTTCATGGCTCCTCGATCAAGGAACGGTCCCTGAAGGAGCCGTCGTCATGCAGTTCTGGCTCAACGAAGCCGGCAAAGAGCTCCGCCTGAACGAGTGGCCAGAGCCACCGCGACGGTCGCGATAGAAGGCAACGAGTGTAGTGCATCTGATATCGGGGGCATTCTGCGGACGCGAAGCCGCCCGTCACGGCGTTGCTGCTCCTCGGCTGACGGGCTCCTCGGCAGACGGGCTCCCCGGCAGACAGTATGCAACATGCATTCGTCGCAGCGCCTTGCGACGAACGCCCTCGCATCCCGAATCATACCCCGTCTACCAGATGCACTCGCTAGCGCATGCCGATGCGCGCCGTCGTGCGAACCAGACCGGCGTCACTGCGATCGACCTGGATGTCAAAACCCGTGATGTGCGCCACGCAGGCCAACGCAGCTGCCCGCACTTCGGCATACGTCTCTGCTTGTTCCGGCTGCATCCCCGCGAACCAGCGATCGAAGCCGTCGCCGAGAGCGGCGGGCACGCCTTCGCCCATGCGAACTTCCGGCCACGTCTTTGCAGCGACGTCCGCAGCAGCACCGGCGGCCTTGGCATCCAACAGGCGCGCCTTGATCTCGCTGGAGAGCTTGGCGTCGGTCGACAGCACTAGGTGCCCAGCGACCATGAACCAGTGCGGCTGGAAGTCTGCGTCCAAGCCCATCGCTGCGAAGTTCGGCACCACCTTCGCAGCATCGATCGCGAAGGTCTCGACTCCGAGCCCTAGATCGCGGGCCTGCCATGGCTCTTGCTCGGGCTCGAGATCGGCAGCCAACGCCTTGCGGACCGACTGCATGAAGGACGTACCGTCCGCGGGTTCGAGTGGCCGCACGACCACGGCAGCGATCAGCCAGGGCATGTCCTGCAGGCGCATCGCCTTGAGAGAGCGCAACTCAGCACCTTTCGCGATCACGGTCGTGCCACAGTGAAAGACTGCCGAATCCGGCATTTGGAAGAAGTCCGCAAGCGTCGGGAAGCTCTCATAGCCCTCACTCGCGTCCATGGCCGCGAGCATCACCTCGTCAAACGGCATGGCGATGACAAGCCCGTCGTCGGCCGGCCCCAACGCCTTTACGAGCGACGATGGCGGCACTTCAAACTCCGCAAACTCGGCGGCCATCGCTTCGCGGTATTCGAAGCGCAGCCCCGCCTTCTCGACATACATGGCGGACTGCTGATCGGCGATGATGTTGCCAAGGCGCTCAAGCTGCTCACTGGCCATTGCGGTCACCATGGCCACGCTCATGCTGTCGCTTGCCATCATCTCGTAGTTGAAGGATTCGAGTTCGTCACGCAGGTCCGCGCATGTCGACGTGCCGCTCTGAAAAAGCAGCGGCGGCTGCTCGACGGTCCAGAGCGGCCCAAGCTTCTCAACAGCAAGCGGCCCCGGCGCAGGCTCTCCAAACTGAAAGCGAAGCTGCGCGCCATCCACGACGAGCTTGAGGCTGATCTTGGGCGCAAGGCCCTCGGGGAGCTCACCGCCTCCCGCCGCGAGCATGCCTCGGACCTGCTCGCCGGCCATCGACATCCAGTCGACCGTCAGCGTGAACTCGCCGTCGCCGAGCTCAACCGACATGTCTTCCATGTCGGCGAGCATCTCCAGCTGCCCTTCGATCAAGTCGTAGGCGTTGTCGGCGGCACGCTCCGAGCGCATCGTCGCCACCAACACCCCATGGAGGCCGGAAACCTTCTCCAGCCCCATCTGCAGCTGATTGCTCGCAGCGTCGACGAACTTCTCGTCCAGCTCTGCGCTGCTGGCCACCTGCGCGAGCTGCGCACAGACAAAGGCATGCAAAGCGCCATAAAACGTGTCAATGGTCTCGGTCGGACAACCAAAGACGATCTCCGTCGGCACGAAGTCGGCGAACATTCCGAGCTGTGCCTTGAGCGTCTTGGCGTTGGCCAGCTGTGCCTGAGGCCCCGACATATGTGGCTGAAGCGCCTGCAGCAGTCGCTGCACATCGGGAGAATCCAGCAGGGCTCGGGCGTGCGGCAGCATGTCCCCCGCCACGATGACGGTGGTCGCATCGGCAGGAACATGTTCCAGGGCCTGACTACTGGCCGTCCCAGGCAGCAAGAGCGCAGTCGCGCAAGCTAGAGTTCGGATCATGCCGACAGCATATCCGCCGACGCCGGGCGGCGATCAACGCGAAATCGCCGCGTCGAAAACGCGCACCGACTTCCAGTTGCTTTTGTTGGCCTCGATAAACGCCAGGTGCGCCGGCGCATCTTGATAGGCGTCGTGGCTCGCACGGCTGTCAAAATAGACGTGCAGGGCGACGTGGAATCCGAGGTCGTTGACGTCTCGCGTCAGCTCGGCGTCACGGCTGCCGGCTACGCACATCACCACGCCATCAATCGGCGCGAGCTTCTCATAGCAGCTGGCGATCAGCGCCTCCTGAGCGGCAGGCGAGGCGTCGGCAAGTTCGAAGTAGACGTCGTGGGCGAGCGCGGCGTTCGGCATGGTTTGGCAGGAGGTCAGGGCGAATAGCGCGAACAGCGCAGACAAAGCGAGGGCGCGGAGCATCCAACCTATCTCAGGCGAACGGCGTGCACAGGCCAAGCTCCGGCGCGGGAAAGTTCGCCGCGCCGCGCTGCTCCCGCCTGTATTCAGGACCAGCTCAGATCGTGGTTGCTGAGCGGCAGCGTGCGGATGCGCTTGCCCGTCGCGGCAAAGATCGCATTGCACAATGCCGGCGCAATCGGCGGCGTGCCGGTCTCGCCAACGCCCGACGGCGGCGCGTCGCTCGGCAAGATGTAGGTGCGAATCTCTTTGGGCGCCTCGTGCAAGCGCGGCACCCGAAAGCTGTCGTAGTTGGCCTGCGAGACGGCGCCGTTCTCGAACGTGATCTCGCCCATCATCGCGATGCCGACACCAAACACGGCCGCACCTTCGAGCTGGGCCCGCACGCGATCGGGACTGACGACGGTGCCGGCGTCGATCGCGGTATCGATCCGCGGAATGTGCACGATGCCGTTCTTCTGCACGGCCACTTCGACAACGCACGCAACGTAGCCCAAGAAGCTCCGGTGCACGGCAAGTCCGAGACCGCTGCCCTTCGGCAGCGAACGGCCCCAATCGGCCTTGTCAGCACAGTGCTTGAGCACGCGCAAAAGACGACCGGTGTCGACCGGGTAGCGCTCCAGCGGCTCGCCCTGGTTGGGATACTCGACCCCGCTCATGTCCACCATGCGCGGCTCGCCGATCAGATCGACAAGGTATGCGAGCGGATCCTTACCGGCGCGATGCGCCAACTCATCGACAAACGAACACTCGGCAAACGCATGCTGGACGTGGTGCACCGAGCGCATCCAGCCGATGCGCGTTTTGGCTACCGCAGGCCCCGCTTCGCAACGCAGGTTCGCGATCGGATACGGGATGTCGGTGAAGCCCATGCCGAGTTCGCCGGTCGACGGCATCTTGCCCATCGGGCTGAACGTCAGGCCAATCGGCGGAAAGACCGAGCGCTGGAGCCACGCCTGTGGCTTGCCGTCCTGACCGAGACCGGCCTCGACGTGCACGGCGGCGGCCGAGTGGTAGTAGTCGAAACGCGTATCGTCTTCGCGCGTCCACTGCACCCGAACCGGCTTGCCGAGCTGCTTGCTGAGCAGCGCCGCTTCGACGATGTAGTCCGGCTTGGACTTGCGGCCAAAGCCACCGCCCAAAAGCGTGACGTGCACGTCCACCTTCTTGAGGTTGAGCTTGATCGCCTGCGCGACGGCCCCCTGAGCGGCCTGCGGGTTTTGCGTCGGCGCCCAGCATTCACAGCCGTCATCGGTCACGCTTGCGACGGCGACCAACGGTTCCATCTGCGCGTGCGCCAAGAACGGCACCGAGTAGAGCGCTTCGTGCCGAGCTTCGGCCTTGGCCATGGCACCATCCACGTCGCCGACGTTGCGCACAACCTTGCCCGGCTTCTTCGCCGTTGCCTGCATCTCCTGGTGGAACGCCTCAGAAGCAAAGGACTCGTTGTCTTCGCCGGTCCACTTGACCGCGAGCGCGTCGCGTCCCTTGTTGGCCGCATGCGTATTGCGCGCGATAACGGCGATGCCGCCGAGCGCCTGGAACGCGGGCGAACCGCGGAAGGCCGGCAGCTCGACGACATCGAGCACGCCCTTGACCGCCTTGGCCGCGTCCGCATCAAACGACTCGATCTCGCCGCCGAGCACGGGCACCCGCCAAATCGACGCGAAGACCATGCCTTCGGGCCGCACATCGGCGCCGAACTTGGCCTGCCCGTTCAAGACACCGTCGAGATCGAACGGCTTGACGCTGTCCTTGCCGACGTAGCGCAGCTCGGCGGACTTGCGGAACGTCAGCTCTTCGTCGTTCGGCGGCGTGATCGCGCGCGCTGCTTCGACGAGCTCGCCGAACGCAAGCGGCGAGGTGCCTTCCGGGCCGTGCACGGCGTGCTCGCGGGCAGCGCACTTGTCCGCGGACACGCCCCATGTCTTGGCGGCCGCCTGCTCGAGGATCGCTCGGGCGGCAGCGCCCGCGCGCCGCATCGGCTCGTAGAAGCGCCGGATGCTGCGCGAGCCATCGGTGTTCTGCGAGCCGTAGCGCGCATCCCCGAGCGCCTGCTCGATCGTCACGCGATCCCAGTCGCAGCCGAGTTCGTCGGCGACGACCATCGGCAAACTGGTTCGGATGCCCGTGCCCATTTCGGACCGGTGCGCCCAAATGCGCACGCTGCCGTCCGCATCGATCGCGAGCCACACGGAGGGCTGCAGCGGCTCGGCCCGCTCGGCTACGCCGGCCAGCGCGGCCGAAGACAGCACCTGCGCCGTGCCGAGTCGTGCGCCAACCAGCAGCGCCCCGCCGGCGACCGCGCCGCGCAGCAGGCTGCGGCGGTCGAACCCATTCGCGCCAATCTTGTCGGGAGCGTTCACTTGCCACCTCCCGCGGCTTCGCCGCCTTCTGCCGATGCCCCGCCGTTTGCCGCGAGGTGAATGGCCGCGCGGATCCGCGTGTAGGTGCCGCAGCGACAGATGTTGCCCGACATCGCACGATCGATGGCGTCGTCGTCGGGTTTCGGGTCGTTGGCCAGCAGCGCGCACGCGGCCATCATCTGCCCCGACTGGCAGTAGCCACATTGCGGCACGTTGAGTTCGCGCCAGGCCTTTTGCACCGGGTGCTGCCCGTCTTCGGAAAGCCCCTCGATCGTCGTCACGTCTGCCTGGACGGCCTGCACGGGCACCGAGCATGAACGCACCGGCATGCCGTCCAGATGAACCGTGCAGGCGCCGCACAGGCCTTTGCCGCAGCCGAAGCGCGTGCCGGTCAGCTGCAGCTCATCGCGCAGAGCCCAAAGCAGCGGGGTCGAGGGATCGATGTCCCCGAGGTCTCGTTCCTGTCCGTTGACGCGAATCTTCATGCAGCTCCCGTTCGAGTGGCGAGACCGGCGAAGCCGCCGGCCCGTCACCATCATGCCTGCGAACGGGAGAAGCGTCGAGCAACGGCGCAAATGCCGCCACGGCAAGCCGCTGCTCCAGGTGAACTTTCGGCTCAGGCCTTGGCGGCCTTGCCTTCGGCCAGGATGCGCTCGGCAAGGCGGTCCGCGGCCTCACTGGTCGCGATGCCTTCTTCATTGGCAATCGTCCACAGCTCCTTGAGCGCCTGCGGGATCCGCTCAATCTTGCGCAGAGCGGTCGGCTCGTCGTAGCCGCCGTCGTGGAACTCGACCGACACGTTGACGATACCGCCCGCGTTGATGACGTAGTCCGGGGCGTAGAGGATGCCGCGCTCGCGCAGCATTTCCCCGTGCTCCTCCTTGAGCAGCACGTTGTTTGCCGCTCCGGCAACCACCTTGGTCCGCAGTGCGGGGATCGTCTCGTCATTGAGGATCCCGCCGAGCGCACAGGGTGCAAACAGGTCGCACTCGGTCGTCAGCACCTCATCCTCAGCAATCGGCTCGATGCCAAAGTCTTTCTTGAGCTGCTCGAGCCGCTTTTGGTTGCGGTCGGCGGCGACCACGTGGGCGCCAGCCTTTGCGAGTTTCTCGGCCAGCGCACCACCGACCGCGCCAACGCCCTGGATCGCAATCTTGCGGCCCTTCGGATCGTCGTTGTCATAGGCCTGGCCAAGCGCGGCGCGAACGCCGAGGTAGACACCGTAGGCCGTGTATGGCGACGGGTTGCCGCTCCCGCCGCTTTCGCGCGACAGGCCGCTGACATACTTGGTCGCGCGACGCACGATCTCGAGGTCGACGATCTTGGTGTTGACGTCCTCGGCGGTCGTGTAGGCACCCTTGAGCGAATCGACCAAGCGGCCAACGCCCAAGTAAAGCGCCTCGGATTTGATCGTCTTGGCGTCGCCAAGGATCACGGCCTTGCCGCCGCCGAGCCCCGTTTGGGCCACCGCCGACTTGTAGCTCATGCCCTTCGACAATCGCGTCACGTCGAACAGCGCCTCCTCCTCGGAGGCGTAGTTCCACATGCGCAGGCCGCCCAGCGCGGGGCCGAGCGTCGTATCGTGCACGGCCACGATTGCGTGCAGGCCACTTGCGGGATCGACGCCACGAACGACACGCTCGTAGCCTTCGACGGGGATCTCAGTGATTTGCAGGGTATCGCTCACGTGCTTCTCGGCAGTCGGCCTGTGATTGGGCGGCCTGTGATTAGGCGGCCTGGATTTGGAGGGCAAATAGGATAGCGAGGCAGCTTTGCGAAGCCACAGTTCCACGGATTCTGGAACCAACCCGCAACGCTGAAATCCCCGGCAGATATCGCCGCAATCCACTGCAGGAAAATGGCTTACGCCTCTCGGGGGCTTGCGCCATCAGCCCCCTACGCAACCCGCTCAGCGGCGGGTCCGACTGCCAACCTCGACCGGCAGGTCGGCCTCGATGCCTTCCCGCAGCAGCCGCACGGTGGCCTCGTCGCCGATGATCAGCGTCTCCAACGCCTCCATGTAGGCCTCGATATCCGGCGTGGCGAGGCCGTTGACGGACAGGATCACGTCGCCCTCTTCCATGCCGGCCTTTTCCGCACAGCCGCCCGGCGAGACCGCGCCGACCAAGATGCCGCCGCCCTGCTCCTCGTAGTTGCCGGGCATGAAGCCGAACGCCGGGCTCTCGCCCTCGGGGTTTTGACGAGGCGCAGGCTCGCCTTCGCCTTCGCCGGCCGCGGCCGACTTCACGGGCGCAGGCGCCGCGCGCTTTGGCTGCTCCGCCGGCTGAGCAGCCACGATGACAAACTCACCAACGTCGGAAGTCGAATCGTAGATGTTGGCAGAGATGTCGTCGACGAGCTCCGCCGACAGCACCTTGACCTCGAGATCCGGCATGCGCTGACGGATACGCATCACCGTCCCGCGGCCGTGGTCGCTGTGCTGCTTGCCGCAGATAAACACAACCAACGGCCGCGAATCCGTCTCGCGCTCTTTCTCCAGGTAGTCCGTGATCGACTCCGCCATGGTGTCGTCCCAAACGCACTGGGCCACGTAGAAGCGCTCGAGCATGTCGTCCGACACGCCAGGGTGGCCTTCCATAGCCTTCATGAAGTCCTCGTAGGCCTCGTCCTTTGGCACCGAAACCTCACGCGCGACCATCGGATCGCCCAGCACCGAGCCGAGGCCTTCCTTGCGCGCCTTCTTGACCAGGTGGTTCGGCGCATTCGCAGCGATGACCATCAGATTGTTCTCGCGGGCAAACTCGATCACCGGGCGATAGTCACGGACATACTCGGGCCACAGCTTGACCTGCTCGCGGAACTCACCTTCCTCGATCAGCCCCTGCAGGTATTGCAGCATCGGCACCTGCGCTTCGCGATCGAACATCTCCATGGCGATGACCATGTCGGGCCGGCGGCGATGCAGCGCCTTGATCAGCTGATGGTGGGTCTGATGGATGTCCGGAGTCCGGTGCAGCTCTCCGAGGGCCACCACGTCGGCTCCGGAAACAGCGTCGACAACCTCCGCGACACTGACTTCGCGATCCAGATCGGTCGAGACAATGTGCGGCCCGGTCGTGCAACCGACCAACCAGGCGAACGAAAGCAGCACAGCAGATGAGCGCATTTGCCTATCAGAACCCCAGGAGAGCGCCGCGGCAAGACAGCTGTGCCGGCTGACGTCACGCGAGTTTCCCTCGGTCCACCCCTTCCACGGGCGGCCGCGGGCGCTTGAATCGTCTCGTCGGCCACTGGCAGCGCCGGCACGCACTCGCCCTCATGAAGATCACCACCTGGAACGTCAACGGGATCCGCGCGCGCCTGACCCATGTCGTCGACTTTTTGCGCGAGCACGAACCGGACGTCTTGTGTCTGCAGGAGACCAAGGTCCAAGACGACCTGTTCCCGCTCGACGTGCTCGAGGACGAAGGCTACGAGGTCACGTTTGACGGGCAAAAGGGCTACAACGGCGTCGCCATCCTCGCGGCTCACGAAATAGAAAATCCCGTCAAGGGAATGCCCGACGACGGCCCCGACGCGGACAAGCGCGTGCTGGCAGCGAGCGTCAATGGCTTTCGCATCCTCGATCTTTACGTGGTCAACGGCCAAGAAGTCGGCGCCGAAAAGTATGACTACAAACTCGACTGGCTGCGCCGACTGCGCACCTATTTGGACAGCGAGTTTGCGGCCAACGAAGACGTTGTTGTGGTCGGCGATTTCAATGTCACGCTCGACGACCGGGACGTGCACGACCCCGACTGGTGGCGGGGCAAGATTCTCTGCTCCGACAAAGAACGCGACGCGATGCGCAACGTGATGGCGTTTGGACTCGAGGACAGCCTGCGCCAGCATCACGACGAGGCCGGCATCTACACGTGGTGGCACTACACCGGTGGCTCGGCAGTCAAGGACGACGGGCTCCGCATCGACTACGTGCTCTCGTCCAAGAGCGCGGCCGCGCGCTGCACCGACGTCATCGTCCACAAAGAAGAACGCAGCAAGGCGAGCCCGAGCGACCACGTCCCCGTAACAGGGATCTACCGCGACCGATGACCGCTGCAGTCACATTGCCAGAGCCGGCCATCGTGGCCCGCGGACTGGGGCGACGCTTTGGCGACAAGTGGGCGCTGCGCTCGCTCGACCTACAGGTGCAAGCCGGCGAGCTATACGGCTTCTTGGGCCAAAACGGAGCCGGCAAGACAACGACGCTGCGGCTGCTGGCCGGACTGCTGCAGCCGTCCGAAGGCGAGCTGCGCGTAGCCGGACTCTCTCACCAAACGGAATCACGCAAACTCAAAGCGCGGCTCGGATTCGTCCCCGACACGCCGCCGCTCTACGACTACCTCACGGGCCGCCAGTACGTGGCACTCGTCGCCAGCATGTGGCGCGTGCCGCGCAAGGATCGCGACGCACGCAGCGAAGAGCTGTTCTCGCTGCTGCAGCTTGAGGACGTCGCCGATGATCTGTGCAAGAGCTACTCACACGGGATGCGCAAGAAGGCGCACCTGGCGGCTGTTCTGACGACGGCGCCCGACGTGCTGCTGCTCGACGAACCAACCACGGGCCTCGATCCTGGCAGCACACGCCGGCTCAAGGACCTGCTGCGCAAGCAGTCGAATGCCGGCACAACGGTGTTTTTCAGCACGCACGTGCTCGACACCGCCGAAGAGCTTTGCGACCGCATTGGCGTGCTGGCGCAGGGACGACTGCGAGCCGAAGGCACGGCCGAGGAACTGCGTGCGGCCCACGGCCACCCAACGACAGCGACCTCCCTAGAAGACGTGTTCTTGGCCTTGACCGACGGCGCCCCCACCCAAGCAGCAACCGAAAGCGGCGCCGCAGAAACAAACGCCACGGCCGGGCGAGAGAACGACACCCCATGAGCCTGCTGCTCGCTGACCTGCGCGCGCTCGGCAATCTTCCAACCAGCGCCAACGGCAGGCGCGCGCTATTCGGCATGCTCAGCGGGCTGTTCTTGCTGGCGCTGATGTCCTGGTGGCTCGCCCGTTCCATCCTCGAGAGCCCGCGCCTGCTGCGCGTCATCGTCGAACGCAGCGGCGACGACCCCATGCTCGGCCTGTGCGGCTACGGCCTGATGACGTGCCCGATGGTCGCGACCTGGCTGGGTCTCGCGACGGCTCAGCGGCAGCTGTTCGAAACGCCCGAAATGATGCTGTGGCGGCAAGCCCCCATCGCCGGCTGGCGCGGCCCCGTGCAGATCCTGATCCGAGCACTCGCCGTCTCGCTGCTTTGGTCCAGCGCGCTCGCGGGACCGTTTTTGGTCGCGCTGCTACAGAAGAGCCCGGCGACGCCACTGGCCTACGTGCTGATCCCGCTCGCGATCTTGTGCTGCACAGCGCCGCTACTCGCGCTGCTGCTTGGCGCCCAGATCATCATGGTACGGGTCTTCGCCGGGCGCTGGCTGCGCCTGGTCCTGACCCTGATTGCCTCGCTCGCATCGGTTGTCTTTACGGTTTGGCTGCTGCTCAACCTCTTTACGACCGGGCGCGAACGGCTACACGAAGTGGAGTTCGCAGCAGCCAACGCGCAAAGCCTGCCGGCGACCGTGCACTCGGCGGCCAGCATGCTCGCGGCCGCAGCCACCGGCCGCTTCGAAGGGGCCCACCTGCATCTCGTCCTGCTGTGGCTGGTAGCTGCACTCGGTGCATTCGGACTCGCGGCACTGCTGCACACGCGCGCCCACGAACGCTACCTCGAGTCCTACCGCCCCATATGGCGCCGCGCGGGGCGCCGCTGGCCGGCATCGCTCGCCGCGAACGTCCGCAAGAAAGAGTTCGCCCAAGTTCTCCAGCAGCCCGGAGCGCTGATCGGCTTCCTCGTATTTGCCGTGCTCGTGTTCGGCTTGGCGCGCCAACATGTCCTGGTCGGCGGCATCCTCCGGCAAACCCGACTGCCAAGCGAAGCGCGCGAACTCGCGGCGCTGCTGACCTGGTGGTTTTTGGCGGTGCTGCTGGTCCTCTATACACACATGGGCCGGCTGGCGCTCTGGGACGGCGCCCAGTGGCCGCTCTACATGGCCTCGCCGTCGCGCGGCTTTGCGATCCTGCGCGGCAAGCTTCAGGCGGTTGCCGTGTTCTTGCTGTGGCCGCTGCTGCTGGTCGCAGCCGTCGGCCTGCAGCTGTTGCACGCCGAAACGAGCACGGTTCTGTGGTTCTGCGGCTTCGCCGTCGCCGGCACGCTGGCGGCACTCGGGATCGTCGCCATCATCGGGACATGGCCGCGTCTGATGCGCCCAGACTCGGAGGGACAGATCCTTCAGGGCGGCAAGAGTTTCCTCGCCGCCATGGTCATGGTCATGACATTTCAGCTCGCGATGCTGCCGGCGATGGCCGGCTGGCAGATTCTGCTTCGGCGGGCAAGCGTCGAGCGCATGAGCTACGACATCCTGATTGCCGAGGCGCCTTGGATGCTGGCGGCGGCGCTAGGATACGGTCTCATTCTCGCACTCGTCGGCTGCTGGGTCGGCGCCCGCAACTACCGACGCCTGTTGGCGCCGCGCTGATTCTCTCGCCTTACAGTTCGCCTGCGCGGCCTCTGCGCAACGACATTCTCGCATGACTTTGATCGACGCAAAGACAACGTCCGTGGCGCGACAGCGACTTGCGGGATTGCGACTTGCGGGATTGCTGTGCGGACTGGCCCTGCTGGCATCCGGCTGCGACGAAAACGTGCCGATGCAGACCGACCCACCGGCCGCCGCAACACGCGGCTTCGCGATGGGGTTCACGCCGTGGCTACCGGAAGCAACGCTAGCGGCTCGCGCCGCAATCTACGAACGCATCCAGGACGACGGCGACATCCTGGCCCACCACGTCATGGACGGCGTGCCGTGGCAAGAGGCCTTCGATCAAACCGCATACCCCGCATCGGTAGAAGACGATCTAAGCGTTCGCACAACCAACACGCGCCCCGGCAAACGCATCTACCTTGCCATCGATTCGCTCAATGGACCGCGCACGGAACTGGCGCCAAACTGGGGAGCCGCCGCCAACGAACCACGCACCGGCGCCTGGGCGATCCGCGACTTTGACGCGCCGGAGGTCATTGCTGCCTACGGCAACTTCGCCGAAGACTTGATCCAGCGTTTTCAGCCGGAGTGGTTCTGCTACGCCGTCGAGATCGGCGGCTTGATGGCATCCAACCCCGCGTCGTATGACCGCTTCGTCACGTTTTCGGCAGCGATTTCCGATCGACTCCGAACGGCGTTCCCCGAGACCGAGCTGATGGTGTCGCTGTCGCTGAAATCCCCCGGCAATGCCGAGATGCAGACGATCACCAGCGGCTTCGCGCGCATCGCAGAGCACGTCGACCGCGTCGGCATCAGTATCTATCCATACGCCTTCTTCGATCATCAGGACAAAGGTGACCCCGACACGATGCCCACCGACTGGCTCAGCCAGATTGAGACGATCGCGCCGGGCAAGCCGATCGCGATCACCGAAACGGGCTGGGCCGCCGAGGCGCTCGAGATCCCCTCACTCAACATCAGCCTGCCCGTCTCGGCCGAGGACCAGCGCACCTTCGTCGCCCGCATGCTCCAGGAGGCAGACGATCTGGACGCAGCGTTCGTGATCTGGTTTTCCTATGCGGACTACGACGAGCTCTGGACCTCGGTCCTCAGCTCAAGCGCCGTCGGCCGCATCTGGCGCGATACCGGCTTAACGGACGGCGACTTCGTCGCAAGGCCGGCGCGCGCCCCTTGGCGCGAGTGGCTTGCCCGCCCCATTCGTTGACGACCTACCCCCGGACCGGCGACCACGCCGCCACGTCGACGGGCGCGGCCAGCAACGCACTTTCGGGGGGCCCAGCGAGCGACACGTCGACAAGGCGCGCCATGTCGCATTCTTCAAGCTGGAGATCGACCGGCGCCAACCGCCAGGGCTGATGCGCGATGTCGCCACGCACCAGCTTGCCGCGCCGCATTGCAAACAGGCTGTAGCGAGCGGTCAAGAACTCCTCGAGCGAGCCCCGCTCCGCAACCGTCGCCGCCCCCGCCGCTTGCCAGCTAGCCCGAAACACCGCCGGCGGCGCCCGCCGGTCCGTGCGCTCGCTTGCGTAGTGCACCCGCCCGCCCGCTTCCCGAAGGGACATGCGCGCGCGAAAATACGGCAGGCCAAAGCCCAGCCGAGCTCCCTCTACTGCCATCCTGCTGTGTGCATCCAGGCTGTAAAACCAGACGCCACGACGATCGCCATGCCGAACATAGGTGCGCAGGTTGCACTCGGGAAACGAGCTGGCCGTCGGCATTGGCGGCAGCCACCGAAACCGGGTGCTGGCCATCACGAACGGCACGACAGCCAGCCAGGCGCTGCCGTCGAACGTATCTAGCTCGAGCCCTTCGGGCAGCCCTCTGGCGAGCAGCTGCTGCTCCGCCGGCCCAACGCGCCAGTGCAAGAACAGCAGCTGCTCCCAGCGCATCGTGAGCGCCCAGCGACCTTGGCACAGGCCCAAAGGAATGTGGTCCGTATTCTTGAGCGCGGGGTGCGGCATCGACACAGACATAACCGCTAACTGGTAGCATGATTTCATGCTTCGCCCCTCAAGCATCGTATGGCTGCTCACCCTTGCGGCAGCCACCGCCGAAGCCACACTTCGAATTGCACCGGCCCAAGACGATCTGCGCGATACGGTCACAATGACCAACGGCCGGATTCTGCGCGGGCGCGTGGCGACTCCGTATGCCGGCGGCGAAGTGGTCGTGATGCAGGGCGGCAAGCGCGTGCGCGCGCCGCGCGCGAAGGTTGCCAACGTCGAACTGGTTGCGGACCGGGTCGAAGAGTTCTTCGTGCGGCGCCAGCGCCACAAAAACTCCCCGCGCGCTCTGCGCTATCTGGTCGACTGGGCCGCCAGCAAGGACCTGCAAGAACTGGCGCGGCTGCAGGCCCTCGAGCTGGTCTTGCTCGACGACACCGACGATGAGATGCACGAAGCTGCGGGGCACCGCCGGCGCGGCAAAAATGGCGAGTGGCGCTGGCTCTACGGAAAGAAGTGGATCAAGCAAGACCAGCTCGTCAAAGCGATGCTCGAAAAACCGCTGCGCCTACCCGGCGAGCGTTTTGCGCTGACCTGCGACGCAGGGCTGCTCACCAACGTGCGCGCCCTGCTCGACCTCGAGCGTCTCGGCGTTGCATTCTTCAAGGAATTCGGGCGCGACCTTCAGCTCAAAGAAGTGCTCAAGCGGATCGAGATTCGCACCTTCCGCAACATCGACGAGTTCCCCAAGTGGGGCTTCCGCGCGCGGCCCTACTTTGAGCCGCCACCGCATGCCGATCTCGGCCGCACGTTTTACTCCGGGCCTGCGCCAACACGCCCCGAGGACCTGTTCTTCATCGGCACACAGGGCCTGCTATACCGGACGATGATTGGCGAAGTCAGCCAGCAGAACAGTCGCGACCGGGCCTGTGCATGGCTCGAAGTCGGGCTCGGCATGCACATGCAGATGCGCATGCAGGGCGACGCAGGCTTTGCGTCACCAGCCGCCAAGGACAAACTCGACCTGCGCGCCATCAGCGCACTCAACCGGGACTACCGGCTGACGCACGTTGTACACCTGCCGATGTACGGCAGCTTTTACCTAACGGACGATCTCGCCACTTCGACGAACTGGTCGGCCTCCGCGATGTTCGTGACCTGGCTGCTTGACGACGGCAAGCAGCCGAAGACCCGCGCACCGTTCTTGCGCTATGTGCGAGCAGCGCTGGCGGGACGCAAGGGCGACAGCAGCTCTGTCTTCGACAAGATCATGGGGACGCGCATCGAAGAGCTTGACGAGCCATGGCGCGACTGGCTCTACAAGCTCTCCCGAAAATAGAAAGCGCAGCGGGAAAGAACGTGCCGACGTGGCCTATCACAGACGGTCGAGTTCGAAGGCTATTCCACGCCGGCATCCCGCCGCAGGCGGTCGGCATCGAGCCTGGCAATCAGCACACGAAGATTGTCGTAGTAGCTACTGTGGCCAAAGCCCCCGGCGACCATTTCATCCAGCGCTTCGCTTGGACTCCAGCCATCGATCGCGATGCGCCACGCCGCGCAAACGGCCCCGGTTCGGTCCGAACCATGCCAGCAGTGCACCAGCGCCGGCTTCGGCGCGTCGAGCAATTTGCGCAACGCCGCGACCAAGTCCTGGTAGCCAACATGGCCCGTGGCCAGCGGATGCTCGACTAGGTGCAGGCGGGTCTCCCGCAGTCGCTCCCGGTCGCTGTGGAACTCGCGCAGGTTGACGATCGATCGAACGCCAAAGTTTTGCAGCGTGCGCATGTCGGCGGACGAAGGCTGCGCTGCGCGATACAGGTCATCCGAAACGCGGTGCCAATTTTGGACACCCCCCAACACGGGCTGGGCCCAATGCGCAGGGCGTAGCCGGACATGGTCAGACTGCGTTGCGCACGCCGCCATCAGGGCGACCAAAACGATCTGGGATCGCGGCATCGCCACAGAGTAGCGGCTGCAGCGAACAAATCAGTAGACGCTGATCGTGCGCCCAGGCGTCGAGACCAGCGATGCGCCCGGCAGCGGGAACGTTCCCGCTGGATCGAAAGCGAGCGACTGCAGGAAGTAGGGACCGCGCGGCAGTCCGACCGGCAGCGGCACGGCAAAGGCCGCCGCGCCGGTGGCATCGGTCATCATCGTGAGACCTGGCTGCAGCTGGTTGATGTCGAGCTGCAAGCCGCATGGACCGGGCATCGGCGCAGCGCTCAGAAACAGCACCGCCAGCTGGTTGGGGGAAGCGTCGCGCAGCGTAAAGGCGAACGACTGGTTGCCGGGGAGAGCAATGCCGACGTCGAGCGACGGAGCGCCTGCACCGCCCACGCATGCATCGCCAAAGATCGCGATGTTCTCGTGCCGATCGTATTCGGTCAGCGTGGTGCGCGTCAGCATGTCGAGATCGCCGTCGTCATCGAGATCGATCAACAGGCCGCCAATGCCCGAATCGAGCGCCGCCGGCGAGAATCCTCGGGCACCGTCGTGGCGGACGACAAGCGTCTCCTGGTTCTGGTTGTAGCGCAGCAGGAGTTCCTCGACCCCGTCGGCATCTAGGTCCGCGAGCTCGATATCACCACTGCCGCCACCTGGGATGCCGCCCGGCAAAAGGTCAATGGCCGGCGCGCCAAGCGGCGCAGCGGTATCACCAAAGAAGACCATCCAATCCAGTGCCGAACCTACCGTGCCGCCGAGCACGAGGTCATCGGCGCCGTCGCCATCGAGGTCGGTTGCAATGCCTTGGCGATTGGCGGCATTGGTGACGATCGTCGTTGCAGTAGCAAAAGGCAAACCGCCGGGCTGCAGCGTGATCTGCCCATCATCCACAACCGCTAGATCGTCGATGCCATCGCCGTTGAAGTCACCGGCGGTCATCAGGCCGGACCCAGTCAGCGTCAGAGCCAACGTCAACTGCCCGCTGTTCTGCAGGTAGATCTCATTGCTCAAACTGCCTGCTCTTTTGACGGCAAGGTCGGCTTGCCCGTCCGCATCAAAATCCCCCAGGGTGACCCTCGTGATCGCGGGCAACGTGATGATTCGCACCGGTGCTGCAAACCCACCCTGGCCATCGCCGGCCGCTGTGTAGACCCCTAGCGGGGGCGAAAACGGAAACAGACTGCTGACGGCAAAAACCGCATCGTCGAAGCCGTCAGCGTTCATGTCGGCAAGGCCGCGCAGCTCAACCAAGCCCCCGAAAGGACCAACAGAAGAGCCGAGGACGATCGTAGTCGTCGTAGCGGACGCGCTCCCGGCACCAGGGTTCAACAGCGTGAAAACGCCGCCCTGCCCGGACAAATCGCCAATCAAGAGGTCTTCGCTACCGTTGCCGTCGAGATCCGCGCGAATCACGTCTCGCAGCTGAGGGGAAAACGCCCGCGACGTTTGCAGCGGGACACCGGGCACGAAGTCTTGGGCAAGAGAGCCAGCAGCACTCAGGGTGCAGGCGACGATGGGAAGAAGCTGTTTCATAGACTTGTTGCAGATCAGATGCGCCGAGTTCGGCGGATCCGCAGCCCGCCACAGCCGCAGTTTCTGCAAAAACGCTGATCTTCCCGCAGCCATCCTGCTGCGGTTCCTGACAGCTGATCCGCCTACGAGTCGGCCATCTGCCGCAGCGCGTCGCCGGTCAGGCGGCACGTGCGCCAGTCCGGCATGACGTCGGCCCCCTGGCGGCGGTAGAAGTCGATCGCCAGCTGATTCCAGTCCAACACGTGCCAATCGAGGCGCGGGCACTTACGCCTCACGGCCTCCTTGGCAAGCGCCCGCAGCAATGCCAGCCCGTGGCCACCACCGCGATGCTTCGGATCGACAAACAGGTCCTCGAGGAACAGGCACGGCTGGCACCAAAACGTCGAGTAGCTGGTGAAGTAGAGCGCAAAGCCAACCGGCACCCCGTCGCTCTCCGCGATCAGGCACGAACAGACCGGCGTTTCGCCGAACAGGTGCTCCTTGAGCCGATCCTCGCTGAGGTCGAGCTCATGCTCCAGCTTTTCGTAGCGAGCCAAATCGCGGATGAAGCGCGCTACGTGTGACTCGTCGCCGGGGCGCGCCGGGCGGATACCGCTCGCAGGTTTTGGGCTCATACCCGCCGAGAATCCGCCATTCGCGGCCAGATGCAATCGACAAGCATGGCCAAACGCGAGCCCAAGACGGCTGGCTTGTTTTCCCGGCGCTGGCATGGCGTAGGCCAATCGCTCAGGCGACCATGCTCAAAGACGCCTCCCGGGCGCATACCTGCATCCAGAGCCGAGACTTGACCACACGCACGAAAGACCAACCGTTCGGCGAGGACTACTACCGTCGCTACTACGAAGACAAGTCGACCCGCGTCAGCGACCTTGAGGAGATTGGCAGGCTGGCAACGTTTGTGCACGGCTACCTGGAATATCTCCAGATCCCGGTGCGCTCGATCCTCGACGTCGGCTGCGGCGTCGGCCACTGGCAACAGATGCAAAAGAAGCTCTGGCCGCGCGCCCGATACTACGGTGTCGAATACAGCGAGCACTTGTGCGAAAGGTTCGGCTTCCACCACGCCTCGGCAACCGAACTCGATCCAAAGCGCGACCTCGGCCGCGCCACGTTCGACCTCGTGGTCTGCCAGGGCGTGCTGCAGTATTTGACGGACAAGGAGGCGGCGATGGCTTTGCGAAACCTGGGCGAATGGACGGACGGCGCGCTCTACCTAGAAGCGCTCACGCAGAAAGACTGGGACCAAAACTGCGATCGCTCGGTGACCGACGGCAACGTGCACCTGCGCCCCGCCGGCTACTACCGCAAGCGGCTGCGCGACGACTTCCAGGACTGCGGCGGCGGCGTTTTCTGCAGTCGCAGCGCGGGCGTTTCCCTGTTTGAACTCGAGGGCGAGTAGCAGCACATGGATTTCTTCGGACAACAAGACAAGGCGCGGCGCGCCTCCGGGCTGCTCGTCTGGCTCTTCCTCGCCGCCGTCGTCTGCATCATCGCGCTGATCTACGTCGCCGCCAAACTGCTCCTGTTCCGCAGCCAGCCGGGCGACCCCGGCGGCTTTCTCGACTGGCCGCTGCTCGGCGCGGTCAGCGGCATTGTGACCGTCGTTGTTGTCGGCGCCACTCTGTTCAAGACCGCGCAACTGCGCGGTGGCGGGGGCAAGGTCGCGACGATGCTCGGCGGCCGCGAGGTCGACCCAAGCACCAGAGACCTCAAAGAACGCGTCTTGCTGAACGTCGTCGAAGAGATGGCAATCGCGTCCGGCGTGCCGGTGCCGGAAATCTATGTGCTCGACAACGAACAGGCCATCAACGCGTTCGCAGCCGGATGGGCGCCGTCCGACGCGGCGGTTGCGGTGACGCGCGGCAGTCTCGACCAGTTCACGCGCGAAGAGCTCCAGGGCGTCATCGCGCACGAGTTTAGCCACGTCTTCCATGGCGACATGCGGCTCAACATCCGGCTGATGGGCACGCTGTTTGGCATCGTCTGCATCACCGTCGTCGGCCGCATGATCATGCAGAGCGCCTACTACAGCGGTGGCCACCGGCGCAGCAACCGCGACAGCAACGGCGGCGGAGTGGTGTTCTTCGGCATTGCGCTGCTGGCGATCGGCTACGTCGGCGTGCTGTTCGCGCGGATGATCCAGGCCGCCGTCTCGCGCCAGCGCGAGTATTTGGCAGACGCAAGCGCGGTCCAGTACACCCGCAATCCGCGCGGCATCGGCATGGCCCTGGCACGCATCGGCGGCATCGGCGGCAAGCTCGAAAGCGCCCACGCCGAAGAGGCGAGCCACATGATGTTTGCCGAGGGCGTCTCGCACATGGGCGGCGGCCTCGCAACCCACCCACCGCTCGAAAAGCGCATCGAACGCGTGCTGCCGGGCTTTCTGAGCAAGCTCCAAGCTTCGCCGTCACCCGACATGGTCGAAGCGGCCGCCGCAACGCCCATGCCGGCACAGTTTGCCGAAGCCGGTGCCGCCGGTTTCGCAGGCGGCGCGGCAACAAGCCAACCGCGTTCTAGCGCAGCAATTCCAGCGAGCGCCGGCATGGCCCCCGACGACCTCGTGCAAAGCGTCGGCGACCCGCAGCCCGAGCACGTTGTCCGGGCGCGGCAGCTGCTGCAGGACCTGCCGATGACCCTGTCGCAGGCGGCACACGAGCCAGAAGGCGCCGAGGCCGTGGTCTACGCCCTCCTGCTCGACACCGACAGCGCCGAACGCAGCCGCCAGCTGGACCTGCTTGGCTCTGCCGACGCCGGCGTTCAGATGCAAACGCGCGATCACGCCAAAGACGTGACCGAGATGCGGCGAGAGCTGCGGCTACCGCTATTTGAGCTCTCCGTTCCCGCTCTGCGCCGCCTGCCGGAGGAGCGTCGTCGGGCGCTTCGCCAGCACGCCCGCAAGCTCGCGATGGCCGACAACCATGTTTCGCCGTTTGAGTTTGCGCTTTTGCAGGCGCTCGATCGCCACGTTCGCCTGCCGGAAGACCCCGTCTTCCGACGCGGCCGGCCCGAGTCCCTGACCCAGCACGCCGGCCATGCACGCACGGTGCTGTCGGTGATTGCGCATGCCGGCGCCCCGAACGATCCCGACGAAGCCGCTGCGGCGTTTGCACGAGGGCAGCAGGCGCTCCAGCTGCCCGCCGACAGCATTGTCCCCGCCAGCCAGGCTACGGCGCGCGAACTCGAGCCGGCGGTCGCCGGGCTTGCCAAGGTCTCACCGTTTGGCAAGCGCAACCTGATCACGGCCTGTGCCCAGGTCGCCGCCCACGACGGGCGACTCGATCCGGACGAAGTCGATCTGGTCCGCGCACTCGCCGAACTCTGGGACTGCCCGGTCCCGCTGGCGACAACCTGACTGCCGCCAAGCTGCCGCGACGATCCGAATCCACTCGAGAATCGCCCCATTGCGAGACCCTACGGCTTAAGGCTTCGCCCAAAGCCCCTCCAGGCCGATAGCGGCCCTGCAGGTGGGGATCATGAGGACGAAGGTGAAGATCAATTTCTTCGCTGCGGCCAGCTTGCTGGTCGTAGGCGCAGCAGGACTATGGGCAAACGCTCTTGGCGCGGTCGGTGCATTGGCAGTGGCTGTTCCGGCGAGTGTGGCCCTGGGCGGCTGCATTCTGCAGATGCTCGCCGCACGCCGAGAAGAGCGCCTGCGGCTCGCCCTGCGTCGCCGCGATGAGCAGCTGGCTCAAACCGCCCATGAACTGCGCACACCGCTGACGGCCATTGGCAATGCGCTCGAAATCGTGCGCGCCGGCTACGCAAGCGACCCCGACGAGTGCGACGCGTTTTTGTGCGAAGCCGATCTCGCAGCGAATCACCTCGGTTTTCTGATCAACGACATCCTCGACGACGCAGCCCTCACCGCCGGCCGCTTGCGCTTGGAGATCGGCCTGCACCGCATTGCCGATCTGATCCGAAACGGACTGCGCGCACTCGGCATGCAGGCTGCCCGCAACGATATACGTATTGTCGCCAGCGACAGCGACCGCGAGCTGCTGGTTCGAACCGACTCGCGCCGCGTGCTCCAGATCCTGTTCAACCTGGTCGGCAATGCCGCGAAGTTCTCCGAGCCGGGTTCGCCGATCGAAATCGAGGTCCGAAGCGAAAACGCCTTCGTTCGCTTTGCCGTGATCGACCAAGGGACGGGCGTCGCGCCGGCGGTCGAGCCCATGCTGTTTGAACCCTTTGTCGGCGATGATGCCACCAAGCGCGCGGACAGCACCGGCCTCGGACTCTACATCTGCCGGCAGCTGGTCGAGCAGATGGGCGGCAGCATCGGATACCGCCGTCGAGAGGCCGCGGCCGGCGGCGGCGCCGAATTCTGGTTTACGATGCCGCGCCCCCAGCACGACGGCATCCCGGCCACCGAACCAAGAGCCGATCGCACCAACACAGCAACGCTGGCCATTGCTTCCGACACGAGGATGGCGCGATGATGCGTCGATGCTCGCCCGGCCACTCGTATCCGCACTGATCTACCTGCTGGCCGCGGTTCTGCTCGCGACCGCGACACTATCGGGCCAGGAGGCGGGCGCCGAACGGGCGACCTGGCGCAACTTCAACCAGACGTTTCAGCTCGACCTGCCGGACGGCTGGCGTCAGATCTCACCGAACGAAGCCCGGCAGATCGGCGAGGACCCCAATTCTCCGCCGGAGCTGCGGCTGGCCCAGCCGACCTTGATGTATGCGGTAGGCCCGATCGAACGCTGGCTCGAAGGCGACTACTCAGGGCCGATGCTGTTCGTCCGAGAGCAACGCGACCAGTGGTATATCGATGAGGACTACAAGCAGACGCTTCGCGATGCTTGGCGTGCCCACGGCGAGATCAACAACGTTGAGCACGAGCTGGACGACATCGGCAAGGAGAAGCTCGGCACGCAAGAGGTCGAGTGCATCGTTGCCACCCGGACCAGGACGTCCGGGGACAATTCCGCACCGCTGCGCTGCCTGGACGTCTACGCCCCCACGGCACGCCAGCAAATCGGCCTGACTTTCGCCTGCGAGCCGGAGCGCTTCGAACGCCATCTGCCCGCATTCCGGTCCTGGCTCGACTCCCTTACGTTTGCCCGCCTCGCCCAAGAGCAGGCCAGCCTCGGCGATCGACTCTGGGGCCCCATCGTGATCGGCGGCCTGGTCGGGATTGTATTGATCGTTCTCTACAAGCGCACCAGCGCTCGCCGTTGAGCCAGCCGCCGGCCCGGCATAGACTCAGGGCGGATGCACACTGGACAACTAGTCCGCATCACACCGCCTTGAAGAAGTCCGCGAAGCCGAATAGCCCCAATCTCGACAAGCATTTGTTCGAGGCGGGCCTGCAATGCCACAAGCGATTGTGGCTCGACTACCACGAACCGAAGAAGACCAAGCCGTCCGCTGCGCGGGCGGAGATGTCTCGGGTCGGCGACGAGCTCCGTGCCCTGGCGCGAACAGCGTTTCCGATGGCCGTGACGGTTGACGAAGCGGACACCGCGGCCGCCGCCGCCAAGACGCAGGAGCTGCTGGCAAACAACACGCCGGTGATCTTCGACGCGACGTTCGTCGCCGACGGCGTCGAGGCGTGCTGCGACATCCTGGTCGCGCACAAGGACGACGCTGTCGATCTGTTCGAAATCAAGGCGGGCACGAAGGTCAAGCACCGCTACGTCAACGACCTGGCGCTGCAGGCCATCGTGCTGGCCGGCTGCGGAAAGAAACTGCAGC
Organism: Planctomycetota bacterium; assembly: GCA_045105235.1. Classification (GTDB taxonomy): domain Bacteria; phylum Planctomycetota; class UBA1135; order UBA1135; family UBA2386. The sequence goes on from JBGCDH010000051.1 coordinate 33,370, forward strand.
GCGCCTACCTGCTGCACATTCAGTCCAAGTTTGAGCACAAAGAAGGCGAAGACTACCCACCGATGGAGCTGCTACGCAGCGCCGACGTGACGCCCAAAGTGCAAAAGCAGATGCCGAACGTTGAGCGGCGGCTGCAGCAGCTGAAACTCGCCATCGGCGACGAAGGATCCCTCGAACTGCCGATGGGCACGTTCTGTCGCAATCCGTTCCCGTGCCCGCACGTGGACCGCTGCAGCAAGGAGGCGCCCGAGCTGCCGCTTCACCGGCTGCCGGAGCTGACCCGTCAGCAGGAAATCGAGTTCCACAAGGAGGGCATCGAAGAGCTGCTCGCGGTCGACCCCGAAACCAAGGGTCTGAGCCTGCGACAAAGGCGCACGATCGAATGCCACCAGCAAAAGCAGCGCATCGTCGAGCCGTTTGTCGAAGCCGAACTGCGCGCCTGTGAGCAGCCACTGCACTTTGTCGCGATGGCTTCTGCCACCGAAGCACTGCCGCGCCTCGACCGGCAGCATCCCTGGCAAATGACGCCGTATGCGTGGGCCGTACACACCGTGCATGAAGATGGCCGGGTCGAGGAAGTGTCGTTCGCCCAAGTAGGCAAAGAAGACCCGCGTGGCCCCTTTGCGCGCTCGCTGGCGCGTCACGTCGAAGCTGGCGGCACGATCCTCTGCTGGAACGACGAGCCGCTGCGAGAGCTTCGCGGACTGCTCGATGCCGTCGACAGTGAAAAGCCGAGCGTTCGAATGCTCATGGGCTTTGAGCACATCGACATCATGCAGCTGTTTGAAGCCGGCGTTTTCGAACCGAGCCTCTTCGACCTCAAGAACTTCGGCGAAGCCGCTGCGAAGCTCGTCGACGATCACGGCGCCGAGGACCACCCGATGCTCGAAGCCGACGTGCGCTTCGAAGCGCTTCAAAAAGCTAGAGCACCACGAGTGCGCGCCACGACCCGCGACAAGATCGCCGCCGAGCTCAAGGATGCACTGGCGTGGCAAGCGGAAACGCTGGCCAAGGTCTACTCCGCCTTCGCCGGCGAGCCTGTCGCCAAAGCAGAAGGCGAGAAAGAGCCCAAGCCGCGCCGTGCAGCCAGTGAGAAGACGCCAACGCAGCACGATGCGGTGGACGAGTCTGGAGCCCACATCCGCGACGACCAAGGCCTCGAAAGCAAAGCACCGCCCAAGAAGCCGACGAAGACGAAGCGACTCCCCAAGCTTCCTGAATAGGTCCAAGTCGACTGGGCTGGCTTGAGTTGGGCACGAATTCCAGGTGCTCACTTGGCCTCGGGATCGAGAGCTGCGGGGGTGTCCGGAGCGGTTTTCGAGGCGGAGCGACCGCTACCACGATCGGGTTCTGCGCACGCCGCCCGAGGTGCGGCATGTGCCTCGCTACGTCTTGGGCAACGGGCGCAAGCACAGCTGCCGGCACGGCGGGACAGGCGCCAACGTCAACGATGTGGTCGATCGCTTCTCGTCAGCGATGTGGTTCGACGGCTTTCGCGAGCGTCTGATGATCCGCGGGCTCGAGCGTGTGCGACGGCCGGTGGCGGCCGCCCGGACCTGGCTGCTAGCGAAGGGGTGGCGCCGACTGGGGCTGCTCTCCGTGGCGGAGATGCCTCGATCGTAGCTCTCAGGCGGCGGCGTAGGCCGACAGCAGCGAGCGGAGTTCTTTGTCGCTGTCGAAGCGCCGCGAGAAGTCCTCTCGGATGCGGACCCCGAGGGCGCCGGCGGCGGCGCGATTTCGGTAGAGAGCGAGGATCTGCTTGGCGAGCTCTTCTTCTGTTTGGAAGAGCAGGCCCGTCTCCTTGTGCCGGATCAGCTCTCTGTTGCCGGGAACGTCGGAGGCGACGACGGGTCGACCGAGAACTCCGGCTTCGAGAATCGTCGGTGATGCGCCTTCGCTCAGGGACGTGTTGAGAACGACGTCGGCATCCACGTAAGCCGCCCCCATGCGCTCGCTGGCAAGCGTTGGCAGCAAGCGAACGCCTGGCTGCTGTTCGCAGAGCTCGCGGACGTGATCTGCGTAGACCTCATCCTGCTCGGGCCCAGCGAGGATCATCTCGAGATCGGCGCCGGCTTCGCGCAGAAGCTTGACGACGCTGATCGCACGGTGCTGGGCCTTGATGGGCCGAATGCCACCCGGCAAGAACACCAAGAACCGCTGACGCGGAATGCCGAGCGAGCGCCGCAGGTCGGTGCCGCTCGTCGGAAGCGGCGTCGCGGCGCGGGCGACCACATCGATTTTGCCGACGGCGTCGGGCACGCGCTCTTCCACAACGAGGCCAGCCTGCTCACTTGGAACCAAAACCCGGTGTGCTCGCCGAACGACTTCGCAAACAAGCGGGCCGTTTTGATCGTCGAGAGCGTCCTGATGCAGGTCTTCGCCACTCAACGAAACAACCCACGGCGTGCGTGACCCGAGCAGCTGAACCCCGCACCGAAGGGCATCGTGCGCATGCACAATGTCGGGCCGAAAGCGGCCGATCGTGCCCTCGAGCGAGGTCTTCAGGCCGCCTTCCGTGGTACCGCCAATCAGCTCGCAAAGGTGGCCACGCTGCTGCAAACCATCGCGGAAGCGATTGACCGTCGCGATACCGCCCAGGTGCAGGTGGGTCGGTGCAGGCGTCATAAGCAGAACCTTCACCGTCTATTTTTCGACCAAGACGGCGGCCTTCCCTTACCGAATCGAGGAGCCTGCGAGGCGGGATCAAGCCCGCGGGCAGGCCTGCCGAAGCGCGATGGCGCGCGCGAGCTCTACCGGGGCACTTGAGCGCCCGCCGACCTTGCAGGCCGTGCCGGCGATCGCCCCATCGCATCGAGGCCAGAGCTCCTCGGCGCGCTCCGGGGTCAGACCGGAGCCGATCCAAATCGGAAACTCACCGACCGCCGCCCGCACCGCGTCGAGCCACGCGACGTCCACCGGCTCACCGGTTCTTGCCCCCGAAAGCACAAGCCCATCGGCCCCCGACCGCTCCGCCAGGTCGCGCGCTGCAGCCTCCGCATCACAGTCCGCCAGCGGCGCGGCGTGCTTGACGAAGAAGTCCGCGAGCAGCGTAACCTCGCAGCCGAGCTGCCTACGATAGGCAGCGAGGCGAGCCGCATCGCCTTGCACAAGCCCTTGGTCGGTCACAAACGCACCCGTCAAAACGTTGACGCGAACCCATGCCGCCGACACGGCGGCGGCTACGCCGAGCGCAGCCCTGCCGTCGTTGCGCAGGCAGTTGATGCCCACCGGCAACCCCGTGCGCTGCTGCACCCGATCCGCGGCGACGGCGATCGCAGCCGGCACATCGGGCGGCACCGGATCTTCTGCCGTGCCTCGGTGAAAGGGTGCGTCGCCAAAGTTCTCGACGACGAGACCGTCAAAACCGGCTTCGGCGTAGGCCTCAGCGTCACGCAGCGCGTCGTCGAAGACCTTGGCCATCGACTCATGACGCATCGCAGACGGCAGCGCGCCGAGGTGCACGACGCCCAACAGAGGCCGCGAAGAACGAGGAGCAGCCATCAGCGACGGAGCATCGAACGCAGACGCATCTTGAAGCCCTTCCAGGTTGGCGCGAGCTTTTGCGCCTCGCCAATGACGGTGAGCGCCTCTCCAAAACGACGCTCGCCGATCAGGTCCCAGGCAACGTCGAGCCGCACCGCCGCGCGCCGGCGTCGGATCAGGTTTTGGAAGTGCGCCTCGCCTTCATGCTGCTTGGCCATGCGCGCCAGGATCGACTCGACGCCGCGCAAGAAACGCGTGTTGGCCGAAAGGCTGCCCGAATGAACCCGGTAGAACGTCATCGGGCGCGGGTTGTAGGCAATCGGTTCGCGCACCGACATGCGCAGCCACAAGTCGTAGTCTTCCGTTGCGATCAAGTCTGGCGATTCGTCGAAGCCGCCGGCGTCCAACACCGCCTGCTTGCGCGCCACAACCGAACTGCAAATGACGGGATTGCCCCGCAGCAAAAACTCGAGCGTCAGCACATTGGGCACGGTGCGGTTCTCGTTCTTACGGCCTTCAATCCGGTCTTCGCGCACGATCCATGCGTCGGTCGCGCTGCAACCAGCCGAAAACTTGTCGAGCTGGTCGACGGCACGCTCGAGCTTGTCCGGCACATACCAATCGTCCGAATCACAAAACGCCACGAATTCGGTCTCAGCCGCTTCGATGCCGCGATTTCGCGCCGCACCAGGCCCCTGCTGATGCTGGCGAATGACGTCGGCACCAAGGCCCTCGGCAATCGCCGCGGTGTCATCGGTCGAGCCATCGTCGACAACAAACACTCGCTCAGGCGGTCGTGTCTGCTCACGGATCGCCTCAAGCGTGACCGCCAGGTAGGGCGCGGCGTTGTATGCCGGCACAATCACAGTAACTGGCAGCTTGCGGCTCATGACTTCTTACGGCGCAACTTGCTAACCAGCGCCGACAGGATGTCGCGAATGTAGCGGAAGTCGGACAGGTGCACGACAAGGCATCGCCAAGCCGGCGTGCCCGTCTGACGGGAGTAGGCCACGAGCGTCCATAGCGTGCCGACCAAGTACGCAATCGTCGACGCGCAGGCCGCTCCCGTGGCGCCGTGGTCGGGCACCAGCCAAAAATCGAGACCGAGCATCAGGACGAGCACGCAGACCTGTGCATTGATGCAGGTTTGCAGGTGATTTCTCGCCGCGAGATCGGCCTGCAGAATCTTGGAGACCGTGAACCCCGCCGTGCCCGGCACCAGCCACCACAGGGCTTCGCCAACGCCTGGACTCCAGTCTTCGTACCAGACGGTGCTGCTTCCCTTCGCCAGCCAGGTGATCGTGCCCATCATCGGGTCGACCAGCATCACGATCGCGATCGTCCCGAGCACGGAAACCAGCAGGCCAAGACGCGACAACACAGGCGTCAACTTGCGCGCCTGTTCGTGTGAGCTTCCCGCAACCTTGGAGAAGAACAGATCGCGCATGGCCTCTGGGAAGTGCCACACCAACTCCGCCCACGTCACGGCCATGGAATAGAAGGCCACCTGCTCACCGGCGAGGTCCTTGGCATCCTCCGACTCGGCACCGCGATCGATCATGACCTTCGTGTAGAGAAGACCCAGAACGATCAGGTCGACGCGGTGATTGAGATACGTGAGCGTCGACGTCAGGTTGGCTTTCCAGCCATAGCGAACCGCCTTGCTGAGATACTCACGATCCGCGCGGGCGCGCAGCGTTACGACCTTGCGCACCAGCCACAGCGTCAACAGCGCGATCAGAAAGGTTGATGCGAGCCGGCCCCAGGCCACTGCCAGCGGCACGTCGCCATCTTTGACGGATCCGCCGAGCCAGTAGAAGATGAGAAAGAACGCCGGCAAGAAGCTCAGCGACGTCGCGACGTGGACGAGGCCGTAGTCCTTGATGCGCTCGGTTGCGAGCTGCGTGCTGTTGGCGTAGCTAGCGATCAGCAGCAGCGGCACCGCCGCGCAAATCGGGACGACACCAAACCAATCGAGCTCCCAGGCCGGATTGATCCACGGCAACACGTAGAGCGTGAACAGCCCCGCCACCAGCGCGACGAAGCCGCCCCACACCAGGGCCACCCACAGCGACGTTTCAAACGCGACCTGCGGCTTTACTTCCTTGCGCCGCACAAAGTAGACGAGCGCCGTCGCGAGTCCGAGGTTTGCAATCGCCCCCAGGATAAACGGCAGCGAAGCCGCGATGCCGGACTTGCCATGCTCCGCCCGCTCATCTGCGGTCAGCATGTACAGAACGATCCCGCCGCCCTTTTCGATCAGGACCACGAGCACGTGGATGACAAACGTGAATACGACCCAGCGACGGAAATTCATGCCGCCCTCAGGTGCATGGGTCGACGAAGACGCATCCCTATCGGAAGCCGGCCGATGAAGTGCCGGCCGAAGCCTCGGCTACCAAGGCAGCTCGGAGCCGCCGTAGTCATCTTGGATTTGCGGCAAGAGCTCTTCGACCTGTTCGGGAGTGAGGCCGATCTGGTCATAGACATCGTGATCGAGCGGCGCGACCGGAGGCCCAACCGTCGACGGCACCTGAGCCCGCCAGGCAAGCTGGTCGGCAAGGTGGATGAGTGAAGAGAGCGATCGATGGAAAGGGTCACGCGCAGGCGCGTGGTGATACCGGATGGCAATTGCAAGATCCTCCGGCAACGACCATTTGATCGCCAGCACAGAACCAACGTCCGCATGCGTGAAGCCGAACTCTTCGATCTCGACGTCCATTTCGGGCCGTTTTTGCTGCACGGCCTTGCGCAACGTCGCCAGATACCGCGGCGCCGCCTTCTCCATCAGGATGATCTTGCCGATGTCATGCAGCAGCCCAGCCACGTAGGCGTCTTCGGGGTGCATGTCTTCGAAGCGGTCCGAGGCGCCCGCCAGCGTCCGGGCGGCCACGCCGGCAAAGATCGCATGCTTCCAGAAGGCCGACGGGTCGAAATGCTGGATCTTCTCGCGGCGCTTGCCAAACGACGAGAAAACGGCGGCTTTCAAGGCGACCTTCTTGGTCATGTTGAAGCCCATGACCGAAATCGCCAAACTGACGGACGAGACCCGCACCTGCAGCCCATAGTAGGCCGAGTTGACGATCCGCAGAATGTTCGTCGCAACCGCCGGGTCTGCAGAGACCACCTTCGCAACATCGGCAGCCGACGTATCCGGGTTGTTCATGACGTCGTTCAGACGAACAAGAACTTCCGGCATTGTCGGCAGGTCGATGGTGCTGTTGACCAGCGTCAGGATGTTCGTCGACGAACTACTGCTGTCTGCCATAGGGGATGAGCTCCGCCCCTTGTATCGGGGCTTCCGACGAGCAACCTTGACGCCGATCCCGTGACTACCTCACCCAACCAGCCTCGCGTCTTGTTCTTGTGCCAACGGGTCCCTTGGCCGCCAGACCGTGGCGACCGGATCACCACCTGGCACTTCCTCCAGCACCTGCTAGCGAGGGGGGCCGAAGTCTCAGTTGGCTGCTTCCAGGAAGAGGACCGCGACGCCGCTGCCGTGGAGTTCTTAAAAGAGCGCTGCCACGAAGTGGTCGCCCCCCGGATCTCGCGGGGCAAGGCCAAGCTGCTGAGCCTCCGCGGCCTGCTTACGGGAGAACCCCTGACTCTGCCGTTTTTTCGCAGCGGAGCGCTTCGACGGGCGGTCGCAGAGTGGACCAAGCAGCCGCCAGATCTCATCTACGTCTACTCGTCGTCGATGGCGCAATATGCGCTCGACGTGCCGGCCAAGGCCAAGGTCATGCAGTTCGCCGAGCTCGACTCGGACAAGTGGCGTCAGTATTCGCTGGTCAGCGGAACCCTCGGACGCTGGATCTACGGCCGCGAAGCGAAGCGCCTGCTCGCGTTCGAAGACCGCGTCGCGCGCACGTTTTCGCGTTCTTTCGTGGTCAGCGACGTCGAAAAGGAGCTGTTTGAGCAGCTCATCCCCGGGGTCACTCCCGACGTGCTGCCAAACGGCGTTGACATCGCGCACTTCGAAGCCAAGCCGGACGCACAGCGACATCCGCACACGGCCGTATTCACCGGCGTGATGGACTACGAACCAAACGTCGACGGCATCTGCTGGTTTGCGGAGTCGTGCTGGCCAAGAGTGCGGCAGCGATTTCCGGATGCGCGCCTGCTCATCGTCGGCAGCAAGCCGATCCAAAAGGTGCAGCAGCTCGACGGCAGCTCTGGCATCACCGTGACCGGACGCGTCGAAACGACGCCCCCCTACTTTGACAAGTCGTCCGTCGCGATCGCGCCGCTGCGCCTCGCGCGCGGCGTGCAAAACAAGGTGCTGGAAGCCCTGAGCATGGCTCTGCCCGTGGTCGCTTCGCCGCAGGCCTCGCAGGGTCTAGGCGATGTCCCGGCCAACAGCGTCTGCGTCGCCGATGGCGAAGCGGCCACGACCGAAGGCGTCTGCAAGTGGTTTGAAGCACCCGAGCAAGCGCGCCGCGACGGTGAGGCAGCCGCTGCCTGGGTCCGGCGCGAGTGGCGCTGGGAGCGCATGTATGAGCGACTCGATGCGATCCTGACGGAGCTTGGCGTCTCGTTCTCGCGATAGCGGCAGTCTGGTCGCGGCGGTCTGGTCGCGGTCCGTCAGCGGCGCGGGAGCTCAAACACCACTTCGACGTCGAGCTTGCTCGCAACCGGCCGGCCGGCGCGGGTGGCGGGCTCAAACGTCCAGCGGCGAGCGGCCTGTAGCGCCGAGCGATTGAAAGCAGCAGAACGGTCGGGCTGCTTCAGCTGGACATCCTGGACGCTGCCATCGGCCGCCACCGAAAGCGACAGCACCACAAAGCCCTCGCGCCCGAAACGGCGTTCGCTCTCGGGATACTTCGGCGGCCGCTTGCCGCGGCGCCGCGCTTCGACGAAAGCACTCGGCGGCTGAGCCGCGGGCGTAGCCTGAGCCGCGGGCGTAGCCGTCCGCCGGGGATTCTGCAGGGGATTCCGCCGGAGATTCGGCGGCGACTCTGCGGCCTGCGATGACTCTGCGGCCTGCGATGGAGCCGGCCGCTTCGGCAGCGGCTCGACCACAGCTGCCCGATCCAGCGCAGCCGACGCATGCTCCATCGGCACGACGGAGCGAGCGGCTGGGACCACATCGGGCTCTGGTTTGACCGGATCATCACAGATGACTTCCTGCAGCAGCGGCGGCTCGAGCGGCGGCTCTGGCCGCACATCCGGACACTGCTGCCGCGGCGGCAGCACAGCAGCACTCGCTCGGCTGCTCTGCAGCTGCACGCGAGCCGGCCTCTTGGCCAAGCTCGGCTGCGCGCATAGACCGAGCCCCAGCGCAGTCACTAAGGCTGCGCCGTGCACCGCAATCGACAGCACCAGAGGGGAGTTTCGCACCGGGTCGTGGGCGTCGAACGATACCCGAGATCGCCTGGTTCACCCATGCGGCAGTTCTCCCCAAAAGGCGGCTACCGCCCGGGCTCGGCGAGCCGAGTTTTCGCAGGACGGTGGTCTGGGCGCCCCATCGCCCGCAAGATGGCGCCATGCTGGCCATCTCGGAGTTGCGCAAGACCTACGGCAGCCACGTCGCGCTGCATGGACTCAACCTCGAAATCCAGGCGGGCGAAATCCTCGCGCTGCTGGGCCCCAACGGCGCCGGCAAGTCGACGACCGTCAAATGCCTGGTCGGGCTGCTGCAGCCGGACTCCGGCAGCGTCGTCGTCGACGGCATCGACGCCCTGCGCGACAGCACAGCCCGCCGTCTGATTGGCTACCTGCCCGAGGTTGCGCGCCTGCACGAGACCCTGACTCCGTGGGAGTTCTTGCTGCTAAAAGGACGACTCTTCGACCTAGACGACCGCGAGATCGAAAATCGTGCCGAACGGCTGCTCGCCGGCTTCGGCATTTTCGAACGCAAGGACGAGCCGATGGTCGCGTTCAGCAAGGGGATGCTGCAGAAGGTCTCGGTGTCCGCAGCACTCCTGACCGAACCCAAGCTGCTGGTATTCGACGAGCCGCTGAGCGGCCTCGATGTCACCACGGCACAGGTCGTCAAACAGCTGATGCACGAGTTTGCCGAACGCGGCGGGGCTGTGCTGCACTGCAGCCACCTGCTCGACGTGGTCGAGAACACCGCCGATCGCATCGCCGTGCTGGACCGCGGCAAGCTACTCGCCTGCGGCAACTCCAAAGAGCTGCGTCAGCAGGCGGGTGCCGATGAAGGCCAACACCTCGACGATGTCTTCCGCTCGCTGGTGCAAGCGAGCGATCCGGCAGCCGCGGCGCGAGCCATACTGGGCTAGCCATACTGGGCTAGCCAAGCTGGGCTAGCCAAGCTGGGCTAGCCAAGCTGGCATCGTGGCCGCCGCCACGGCGCCGGATCGCGTCAGTTGCGAACGATCACGCGCAGCGTGTCGAGCGTCGCATCGGCCGCGAGGTTGCGGTCGAACACGGCGCGGAAGCGATAGGCTGTGCCCCCGTCGACCGAGATGCCCGACTCGCCGGGCGTCGTCCGCACACAGCTGCGCCATGGCCCGACCGGGACAAAGACGCCGCCGACGCCATCGATGACGCCCGCCTGGAAGAACAAGCGGAGCGGCTGGCCAGCGCCTGCCGCGAGCGGCGCGATCGCGGGATCGTCGCTAAACGTGGTCGCAACTCCATCGACCGTGGCGTCAAGTTCGTAGCGCACAAACTCGACCGGGCACGCGCCCTGGACGTCGTAGGCCAGCGACTGCATGGCGACCAGTTCGTCCTGCTCGAGCAGCATCGCGGAGCTGTTGGCACCGGCGGCTGGAACGGTGGACCCCACGGACGTGATCGGCGCTTCGAGCCGGACAAAGCCATCCGCACCGTCACCGCCGTCAATCTCGACGCGCCCTCCCACGGGGCCGATGCCCCCACCTGGCGACTGTCGCGAAAACTCGCCGCCCGCACCACCGCGAACGTCGATGGTGCCGAAGTTGGCGAGCACACGACCGGCCTGGCCAACCACCGAACCGCCGGAGCCACCGCCGGCCGGAGCGACCTGCGGCCCAACCGCAGTACCGATTCGGACCGCACCAGAACCGCCAACGCACGACACTCGCGCACCGGCCGCAAGCGTCAGGTCGTGGCCCGCACGCAGCAGCAGCGCGCCGCCACCGCCGGCACCACCGGCACCCGATGCGAAGAAGCCGCTACCGAGACTTAGCGACAGCGAATGGTTGCTGGCCGAACCACCACCGCCAGATCCGCCAACCAGGAAGTGCTCGGACGACTGGACACCGGCCGGGATCGGGAAGAGCTGGCCCGCCGCGCCGCCGGGCGCCACTGGCCCTGCAAACAGCGGCCAGTTCGGCAGCAGCGTGGTGCCGCTGAAGACGCCCGACACCGCCCCGTCACCGCCAGGAGACAGGTAGCCGCCGCCACTGCCGCCGGCCACGGCACCGATCGCGTAGGCGAGCGGCATCGACGGTGGAGTCGTCGGGAAAAGACGGTCGGCTGCGAGCCCCGATGCCGGGAACAATGCCGAACCTCGCCCGGCCGTGCCGATCGCCGCGCCGCCATAGGCATGGCCGGCAGCAAGCCGCAGGTCCTCACCATCGTTGCCGTCGAACTCACCGGCGCCGGGGCCAACGCCCAAGCAGCGATCGCCGCCGCTGCCGCCACGGCCACCGCCCGCTCCACCGAGCGAACCCGCCTGGCCGAGAGGAAGGTTCCCGTTGTGCACTACCTGGCTCGCACCGTCCGACTCGATGACACCGTCAATCGACAGATCGCCACTCACCGTGATTTGCGCCGGAACATCGCCGACAAAGCGCAGATGGACCTGTGTCGGCACATGCATACGGGCGAAGAAGAAGCGGCCGTCCACCACCTGCTCGGGGACGCCCGAAGTGGTGCTCGTGCCGGGCACGACCGTGTCGTTGCAGTCGATTTCGATGACGCTGCGGCCGTTGATGGATTCGCCCGTGGCTACGCCGAGATCGATCGAAAAGGCGCCGTGGCGCGCATCGCCGCCGATCTGGCCAAAGCTGCCAACGCCGCCAAGCCAGCTGCCGGCTGACGCCATTTCGTCGAGCTGGACCGAGTTGGAGAACGTCTCAATCGAGGGTGAGAGCTGCGTAGGAGGACAGCCGATGCGCCACGCGATGCCGTTGCTAGCGATGACCTGCAGGCTGTTTTGGCCCGGCGCGACGGCAAACGACTGGCCGAAGATCGCAGTGCCAACGAGCTCGGCACTGGCCGGCAAGAGCAACGAAAACAACTGCGTGCCCGCGGTCCCGGTCGAGGTGGTCGGCAAGCCAAATAGCTCAGCCGAATGCAGCAGCTCGCAACCCGGCATGCCCGCAGAATCCAAGGGCGCCGGCAGCGCCAGCGGGCCAAAGAAGCGATCGCTCAAGCCGAGCGCGACGACGGAGAGAGCTGCGGGCGAGTTGAACACATCGGCCTGTAGCGACTGGCCTGGTGACGGCACGCCGGCTAGCGGCACAAAGCCGAGCGCGGGAGTGCCGCAGCCGTCGCCGTAGGTCGAAACAGGCGTGTCGCTGATCCAAGTGTCGCGCAGGCTGCCGCCGTTGTCGCCGCCGAACAGCAGCAAACGGCCCGCCGAGCCGAGCCCGACCATCGTGTGCTCGGCGCGCGGCGCCGGGGCAATTGAGCCGGCCGCTTCAAACGACCAGTCGGCGCCGCTCCACCGCCAAAAGCCCGGCAGTGTGTTTTGGTCGCTACCGCCATACAGCAGCAGAGAGCCCTCGGACCCTTCGCGCGCCATGGCGGCATCGACCCGAGCGGGCGGCGGCAGCGTCGGGGCCTGCTGCTGCCACGCGGTTCCGTCAAACGTCCAAGTGTCCGCGAGCGCCGTGGTGCTGTTGGCGCCGCCAAACAACACGACTTCACTGCCGTCGTAGGCCATGGCTGCCGCTCGACGCGCCGATGGGCCCGATATCGCGAGTTGGGTCCAGCTTTGGCCATCCCATTCCCAGGTATCCGCAAGCAACAGTCCGCCGAAGACCCCGCCAAAGAGCACGATTCGCTGACGCTGCGCGTCGTAGGCCATCGAGTGGCCGGAGCGAGCCGACGGAAAAGCCACAGGCCCAACTTCTTGCCAGGCGACGCCGTCGTATTCCCAATGGTCGAAAAGAACACCGGAACCGTCGCGCCCGCCAAACAGCACGACGCGATTGCGCGCGGAGTCGTATGCCATGGCGTGCCCGCGGCGAGCCGGCGGCCCGGCGATCGCCAGCTCCTGCCAGCCACTCGGCTGCCAGGTCCAGGTGTCTGCCAGCGTGGCGTCGCGCTGCGACGAGTAGCCGCCAAACAGCACGACCCGATCGCTGCTGCCAAACGCCGCCATGGCGTGGTCTGAGCGCAGGGTGGGCGAGTTGACAGCGGCCGCGTCGGTCCGACGCCACTCAAGCTGCTGCGCGGAGGTGTCGGACGCGACCAGTAGCGCCACGCCGGCTAGCAAGCCAGCTGCTGACGAAGAGAGAACACGGCTGCGCACGAATGTCCGCAAGTAGCGAGCCTTCATAGTTTCCTTCTCGTTCACTGCGTCGCACGCGATGCGAGGACGCCGATTTGGGGGTGGGCAAACGCACTTCCCAGAGGATGCGTTGCTTTCACTATGCCTAGGCGTCGGCACGGTCACGCGGCGTCGCGGCGAAGCCTACGAAAAGGAATTCTTGATGCACTCAGGCATCGCCAACGTGCGAAATCACACAGTTTTGCGGCAGTGGTAGGACTTTCTGGCTCGGCCATCTGTGCGCCGCACGAAAGGCCGAACCGTGGCCGGCTAGATGCCAGCGCGCGCGCGGTGTCCGCGGCTGTCTCGGCTGTCTCGGCTGTCTCGGCCGCCCCCGCCGCGGCCGCGGCCACCTCGATCTTCGCGCCGTCCGCCGCCGCCGCCGCGCCCGCGGCCGCCGCTCGGCATGCCGTAGCCGCGTCCCGGTGACGACGGCGCACTCGGCAGCTCTTCCCCGCGCAGGTGCGCCTTCACAACTTCGTAGAGCCGCTTTTCCATCGGCGCGACCAGCGACACACAGCGCCCGGCTTTGCCAGCGCGACCCGTGCGGCCCGAGCGGTGGATGTAGTCCTCGAGCCCAAGCGGGAAATCGTGGTTGATGACGAGCTCGACGTCGTCGACATCGATACCGCGGGCCGCGACGTCGGTCGCGACCAGGAACCGCGTGCGGCCGCGCGAGAACGCGCCCAGCACGGAGTGACGTGCTTCCGCACTCTTGTCGCCGTGGATCGAGTCCGCCGGCAGGCCGGCGCGCTTCAGCATGTTGCCGAGCTTTTCACAGCCGATCTTCTTGTTGACGAAGATGAGCACGCGACCGCTTTCTTGCCGCAGCATTCGCTCACAGGCCGCCGACTTGTCGACGGCGTTGATCGCAGCAAATCGGTGCGTGATGGTCTTGGCGGCCTGACTGCGCGAACCGATCTGCACGCGCTCCGCACCCGGCAAGAAGTCTTCGACCAGGCCCTCGACTTCCTTCGGCAGGGTCGCCGAGAACAGCAGGTTTTGACGCTCTTGCGGCAGTCTCAGGAAGACGCGGCGGATCTGCGGCATGAAGCCCATGTCGAGCATCCGGTCGGCCTCATCGAGCACGACCATCTCGACCTTTTCGAAGGTAATGTTGCGCCGCTCAAGGTGGTCGATCACTCGCCCCGGACATGCGACCAGGACATCCAAGCCACGCTTGAACGCCGACTCTTGGATCGACATATCGATGCCGCCAAACGCCGTGCACACGTGCAGGCCCGCATGCTTTGCGTAAACGCGCAGGTTCTCAGCCACCTGCACGCAAAGCTCGCGGGTTGGCACGATGATGACACCGCGCAAGCCCGGCTCACCACCGCAGAGGTTGTTGAGCATTGGCAAACCAAATGCCGCGGTCTTGCCGCTGCCGGTCTGCCCGAGGCCGATCAACTCGTCGCCGGCCAGGATTTTAGGAATGGCATGCTGCTGGATGTCGGTCGGCTTTTCATAGCCGGCATCGAGCACGCCCTTGAGAATGGGCTTCTTCAGCCCCAGGGATTCAAAACTCACGAAGTGTCTTCTTTGGCTGCGGATGGCACTCATTGCCGATCCGACAGATCGTCGTGCGCTCCTATCGAGCGCGGCTCGCCTTGACGTTGGCCGACCCACATGGTCGTAACCCGCCACCGAGCGGAAAAGGGGGACGCCGAGCGGTTGTCGAAAGACCCGGCAGTATAGATGGCATCGACCGTTCGGCGTCTCAGCTTGAGAGCGTTGGCATACGGCCGCATACCTTGCCGAAAAGTGTATCCCCGCGGAGGGCGGCCAGCAAGCCGCGGCCACGCCCGCCCGCCGAAGCTTGCCCCGAGGTCGTGAATAGGTCCGTTTGGCGGCGCGGGAGCCGCCTTCGCATCAGGACTTGGCCGGATCGAGGCTGGAGCGTATCCGGACTGCGGCGTATCAGGACCTGGGCCAGCCAATAGCCATCAAGCGCATCGCATCCGCCGGTTTTTCGCCGTCCAGCTCCGTGGAGGTCTCGCCGTGCACAACCACGGTCCGCGGGCCAGCATCGCCGCGGACAGAAGCGAGCAGAGTATGGAGTGCAAGCAGCTCAAACTGTGTTGTCGAGCTCTGGTTCGCCGGCGTTCGCAGCCAGCGCTTTGTGCCATCCGTACGAAGCAGTTCGACAAGAACCGTGCCGTCCTCCTCGACCAAGAAGGATACGGCTTTGCCCTCGAAGTGAACCTCGCCCGCAAGGTGCGGCGAGCGATCCGCAATGGAGGGCATGGGAACGAACGCGAGAGAGGCAAGCAGAAGAAGAACGAACGAAGAAGCAGTCAGAAAGAAGCGCATTTGAGATCTCTAGTATTGGGTTTCCAAGGGAAGCGGAGCGCGATCGTGGCCAGTCGCCGGCCGCAGCCGCCGCAGCCAGGCGAGCGACCACGACGCGCCGAGGCCTTGCCGCGATTAGGCCAACTCATCCTGCGAGCGCAGCAGCCAGTGGTGCTTCTCCAGCTTGCCGAGAAACCCGATCACGAGGTCTTCGCTCACGGGATCCGAGTTGGCCAGCCGTGCCCGAACGTCACGCCCGCCCTGCACAACGGCGGCGATGTCCTGACAGCATTCCCGAATCGCATCATCGACGCTGAGCCGCCCACCCGGGAAGTCACCCAGCGTCATGCTCCGACCAACCGTGCTCGGTCGACCATCGGCAATGCCGCCAAGCGTGACCACGCGTTCGGCCACGTCGTCAACCGCAGCGCGGACGTCGACAAGGATCTCATCAAGCTGTTCGTGCACGGACTTGAACCGTGCACCCCGCATATTCCAGTGCGCCTGTTTGAGTCGCAGCGCTAGGGCGACAAGGTTGATCAGCCAGCCGTTGAGCTGGTCCTTGGCAACGCCGCGAACTTCTTCGTTGACGGCAAACGGAACGGGGCGAAGGTCAGATTGAGTGGTCATCATGGTTCTTTCTTGTGAGTCTGGAGAGTGGTTTCGGAGCTGCGCAGGCGCAACGGAATGGGCGGAGACGAAGGCTCCCATCTAGCAAACCTCCACGCCGCCGGCGGCAACGACCTCGGGATCAATCAGGGACACGATGCGCAGGTAGTCCGTGCTGTCGAAAGCTGCGAGCACGGTTCGCTCGCGACTCAGGTCATCCTTTTCCAGGTCGATCGCCACGAGAATGGCGCCGTCCTGGATCTCCTGAGATCGCAGGATCGCTTCGTTCTCTGGAATGCCGAGGCCGATAAGGCCGCCCAGCAAACCACCGGCAACGCTCCCCGCGAACCCGACCGCGATCGGCCCCGTGAGGATGGCGCCAACGCCGGCCAACGACGCAACCACGGCGCCGCCAGCCGTCCCCACCGCTGCGCCGGTCAGCGCACTCTTGCGCGCATCCTTGCGCTCCGTTGCCATAAAGGCCTGCCCAGACGCGCTATCGCTCGCGAGAATGGAAATGTCGTCCTCTGCGAAGCCACGCGCCGTGAGCTGGGACGCTGCACGCGCTGCGCGTGCTTGGTCACGGTAGACTGCGACGATTCTCTTGATCATGCCGGACAGAGAGCAACGATCATGCCAAGCCGTTTGCGTGCAAGATCTGCACGGATGGGCCCAAACGAAGGCGCAATCGCCTTCGCCCCCTGCACAGATCGTGCACCGCGACCGCCTACGTGCAGAGGCTGCACAGCCCGCCCGCCCGCCTAGATCTAGGCGCAGGCGCCCATTGCCATGTATCCCAGCACCGAGACCCGGGCCCTGCTCGAAGCCATGGACGAACCCGCCGCCGTCGTCACGGCGGACCTTGAGCTGCAGTGGCCGAACGCAGCATTCGTCGAGCTGACGGGCAGCACGCGCGAAGCCCTTTTGCGCACACCGATCGCGGACCTGATCACGTCGACGACTTGGCCGCAGCTCGAAGCGGCGTTCGAGATGCGGCCCAGCAGTCGCGACCTCAGCAGTCGTGAAACGTGGGTCGACTTCGTCGAATCGTCCGGCCATATCGCCACGCTGCAGGCCATCGTCGCGACCATCGCCATCCGCGCGAACAGCGACGATGGTGCCGATTCCTCGGCGGGCTTGCCGCGAACGGAGCCGGCGTTCCTGCTGCGCCTTCGCGACCGCAGCGAGTCCAAGCGACGCCGCCTTCAGCAGCGGGTAACAGAACGGGCGCTGCACGCCGCCGCGAGCGGCATCGTAATTTGCGACGCCAGCAGCCCGGACGTCCCGATGACCTACGTCAACGCGGCGTTCGAGAAAATCACCGGCTATGCCGCCAGCGACGTATTGGGGCAGAACTGCCGATTCCTCAGTCGCGGGGATCGCGAACAACCCGGTTTGCGCGAAATCCGCGAGGCCATTGCAGCGCGGCGCGAGACAACTGTAACGCTGCGCAATTTCCGCAAAGACGGCAGCTCGTTTTGGAACGAGCTGACCATCTCACCACTCGCCGACGAGCATGGCAACGTCACGCACTTCATCGGCATCCAGGACGACATCACCGAGCGCATGGAGTTCACGGCCGAACGCGAACGTTTGCTCGCCGAGGCCATGCAAGAGCGACAGGCGGCAGAGCGCGCGAGCCGCGCGCGGGACACGCTGCTCGCGGTCGTGTCGCACGAACTCCGTTCGCCGCTCAATGGCATTCGCCTCTGGACCTCGCTGTTACGCGATGACCCGGCCCCAGATCACAACCTCATCGGTCGCGTCGTCGACCATGTCGAACAAGCGGTCACAACGCAGAGCCGCCTGATCGAAGACCTGCTGGATGTCACGCGGTTCGAAAGCGGACGGCTTGAGCTGCGCCGCCAGCCGCAAGACCTCGTGGAGATCCTCCGCGATGTCGCGCAGGCCAACCAGCCGGCAGCGACCAAGCACACCCTGAAGCTCGAGTTCCTTGCCGAAGCAGACAAGGCCATCGCCGTCGTCGACCGCAGCCGCGTGGAGCAAGTCGCACAAAACTTGATCGACAACGCCTGCAAGTTCACGCCAGCGGGCGGACGCATCACCATCGCAATCTCCACCTCGCGCATCGACAACATGGCGGTGGTCACGGTCCAGGACACCGGCGCGGGCCTGCCGGCGGAAAAGCTCGAAGCCGTATTTGAACCGTACTGGCAGGCGTCGGGGCGAGACACGGACACCCATGGCGGGCTCGGCCTCGGTCTGCACCTGGTCAAGCGCCTGGTCGAACTGCACGGCGGCAGCGTTGCGGCACACAGCGACGGCCTTGGCCAGGGCGCGGCGATCGAGTTTCGCCTACCACTTCGATCTGAGCCAAAGCGCGCGCGTGAGGGGGCTCACGCCACAACGCAACCCGTTGCGTCGATTGCAGGCGAAGTGCTGGTCGTCGACGACGACCCCGCAACAGTTGAGGCACTCGGCCTCGGCCTGCGCATGCGCGGCATTGACGTGCGCCTAGCAGGCGGTGTCGAGGAGGCGGTTGCGGCGCTCGAGCAGAGCCGCCCGCGCGCGCTTATCAGCGACCTCATGATGGGCGCGAGCACTGGCTTCGAGCTGGTCCAGATGCTGCGCAACTCCGAGTTCGACCAAAAGAGTCCGCGGATTCCTGCCATCGCGATTTCGGGCCGCGGCGATCCCGGCGACGAGCGCGCCGCGTGGCTCGCAGGCTTCGATCTCTATCTCAAAAAGCCCATCAGCGTTGCCCTCTTGTCGGAGCACCTAGAACGCGTGCTCACCGAACGAGCGCAGCTGCGGTCGCCAACAAGCGTGCTGATCGCAGACAGCGACGCGGCGCGCGGCGAGCGCCTTCGCGACGTGCTGCTGACCCATGAGCACGCTGTGCAAACGGCAGAATCGGCGGCCCATGCGCTGGCGATCGTAGACGCAACACCAATCGACGCGGTGATCGCCAGCACGCACCTTGCGGATGGAGCCGGCGTCGATCTTCTGCAGAGCCTCCGTAGCGATGATGATGAGATCATGACGGTGCTCGTTGGCACGCAGAACGAAGCACCAGACCCCAGTGCCAGCGCGAAGGCCTGCGGCGACATATTTCTCACCGAAGAGGCCCCGCCGATCATTGCAAGAGCGCTGTATGCCTGGCGCTCACCGACTCGACGCTAGCGCTAGCAAAGGCCCCGAGACAACGCCCTGAGGAGCCGGGCACCGCAGACGTGCGCGAACCGCGCGCAACGCCTACGCTCCGAAGCGCATGCCAAAGGCCTTGATTGTAGAAGACGACCGAACCGCGCGGCGCGCACTCTGCGAATGGATCGAACGCCGCGGCTTCACGGCTACCGACGTCGACAACGCGGCCAAAGCACGCAAGGCCTTAGCTGGCGATCGCTTTGATGTCGTCTTGCTCGACGTGCATCTCCCCGACGCATCCGGCATCGACCTGCTGCTAGAGCTGCCCAAGGACACACGTCCGCAGGCCGTTTTGATGAGCGGCGACGCGTCGATCGGAAGTGCGTTTGGCAGTCTGCCTCTCGATGAGCTGCACTTCCTGAAAAAGCCCATCGAGCCAAAAGAGCTCGCGGATCTGCTGCAAACCGTTCGCCGCCGCTGTCGCCGCGATGCAGAGGACGCCGAAAAGGCAACCGCGCGCATCCTTGGTGAATCCGCCGCGATCCTGCGCCTGCGCAAGCTCATCGCCAAAGTGGCGCCAACGGAGCTATCCGTCTACGTCGAGGGCGAAAGCGGCACCGGCAAGGAGCTGATCGCCCAAGCGGTGCACGCAAACAGTCCACGCAGCGGCGGCCCATTCGTAGCGATCAACTGCGGCGCCATTCCAGAAAACCTGATCGACAGCGAACTCTTCGGCCATGAAAAGGGCTCCTTCACCGGTGCCGACAAAGCCAGAGAAGGCGTGTTCGAGCGCGCCAGCGGCGGCACGCTGTTTCTCGACGAGGTCGCCGAAATGCCGGTCGAGCTCCAAGTTCGCCTCCTGCGCGTGCTGGAGACCGGCAAGGTCGTGCGGGTTGGGGCATCGGCCGAACGCGACGTAGACGTGCGCATTGTCGCCGCAACCAACCGCTCTTTCGAACAGGCGATCCAAGAAGGGACGCTTCGCGAAGACCTGTTTCACCGGCTTTGCGTCTTCCCGATCGTGTCGCCACCGCTGCGCGAACGCGGCGATGACGTGCAGGTGTTGGCGAACTCGTTCCTCGCGGAGTTCGCCCAACGCCCGCTACGGCTCGATGCGCAAGCAGGGTTGGTTGTTGGCAGCTACCGGTGGCCCGGCAACGTTCGCCAACTTCGCAACGCCATGCAGCGCGCCGCCGTCCTCGCAGAAGGCGACCACGTTGGTGCATCGACGCTACCCGAGCAGGTTCTCTCGTCCATCGACCTGGCGTCCCTGCCATCGGACCACGGCGAACCTGAAGCGCCGACGACGCCCAGCGCACATCCGGATGGCGCCGACGAAGCCGCAGCTTCGCCGCCGCTTGCCGCCGAACCAAACGCCTCGGACCCAAACGCCATCGAGCTTTCGCTAGGCACGACCATCGCCGAGGCAGAGCGCCGTCTCATCGAAGCGACGCTCGACCAGCAGGGCGGCAACAAAAAGGCCACGGCCGAAGTGCTCGGCGTCAGCCTGCGCACGCTCTACAACCGCCTCAACACGTATGACGAGGGGCCCGACGAGGCATCGTGATCGGCGCCCGGCCGTCAAGACCAGCCGTCAAGACCGGCCGACACCCCCAGCCGACACCCCCAGCCGACACCCTCAGCCGCAGCTAGCCGCCTAGCCGTGCACGCCAAGACGCCGCGACAGATCCGTCTGCAGCAGGGAGCCAGGGTCCCACTTTTGTTTGAGCGAGCGGAACTGCGCCACCGCGTCGTCGCCGTGGACCCTTGCGAACGACGAGTCCATCAGCACCGCGTCTTTGGCGTAGTAAAATCGGCCGCCGGCATCGAGCACGACATCGGCCATCTCGCGGCAGAGCTTCCATAGATCCTCGCGGCGGCGCTTGCCCTTGCTGACGGCAATGTCCATCGCAAGCGAGTAGCCATCGACCGCGTGCGTCATCAAGAAGTCGTCGGGCCGGTGCTTCTTCAGCACGCCAAGGTAGGGCGTATGGCCGCGCTGCTGGCTCATCTCGATGAGCTTGCGCAAAACGCGCGAGGCCTCGTTTTTGGGCACAAACGGCTGAAACTGTATCAACCCGCCCGGCTTGGTCATCCACTGCCAGCGCGGCACGTAGTCGAGCAAGAAGTGGAACGCGCCATGCGTTTGCAGATAGGGCGAGTTCTTCTCTTCGCGGTTGCCGGCCTTGAACTTCAGCCAGTTGACCAGCCCGACCTGCTTCATGTGCACGGCCGCCCACATGCCGGGCCAAAGCCAGCCCTTGGGCATGACGCCAAACAAACTGGTCGGAACGTCCTGCAGCGATGGATCGAAGTAGCGCAGCCCCTCCGGATCTTCACCGGGCCCAAACTGATCGGCCCGGTGCAGCAAGCCGCGGCCGAGATCCTTGCCCTTGCCCTGCAGATCGAGCCACGACACGAGGTAGTCCGCCTGGTCGTGCAGTTCCTCGATCATCTCGATGTTGTGATCGAGGTCGCGCGCCACCAGCCCCCAAACGCGCATCCGGCCCGAGTGCACGCGCTTGGTCTGGATCTCGAGCTTCGTAAAGCAGCCGAGCATGCCGAAGCCACCGATGGCGGCATGGAACAGCTCGGGGTTTTGTTCGCGGCTGCAGTGCACGATCTCACCGCTCGGCACGACCATATCGAACGACCGCACGCACTCGCCGAATGGGCCGAGCGCGTAGTTGTTCTTGCCGTGGATGTTCATCGCGGCGGCGCCGCCCATCGACACCTGCATCGTGCCGCTGACGACCTTGGGCCAGTAGCCGTAGCCGATCGCGCGCCGCCAAAGATCGCGGACCGTCACGCCCGGCTCGCACACAGCGATGCCCGTCGACGCATCAAACGACTCGATGCGCTTCATCGCGGTGAGGTCGAGCACCTTGCCGCCGACATTGGTCGACGCGTCGCCGTAGCTGCAGCCCGCGCCGCGTAGCGCCAGCGACCCGCCGTCGGCCTGCACGCTGGCAAACACCTCGGAGACTTGCTGCGAGGTGGTCGGCCGCAGCACCTGCGCCTTGCCGCCGATGGACATGCCAAAGCCGCGCACCTGCTCTTGCTGCCACACGGGCATCGATGGAGAAGGCGAACGGGCGTCCGCGGGATGCGCGGCGGCATCGGGGCCGCCAGCTTTCGGGGTGGAGTTCATCGCAAGTCGTGACCGCCGGAGCCGTTGGCCCACAGGGGCCGCCATCGCTGCGGTCGCATGGCTTCAGTTCGACGTCTCTAGATCGACGTCTTTAGATCGACAGTTTCCGAAAGACGAACGAAGGAATGTTCCGGATCACAAACATGATCGGCCGCCACTTCCACGGCACGTAGGCGATCGTCTTGCCCTTGTCGCGCGCCTTGAGGATCGTCTCGGCCGCCTTGTCGGCCGAAATCGCGCCCTTGAGCTCGAGCCCGGCCGTCATCGGCGTCTCGACAAATCCCGGCCGGATGGTCGTGACCCGCACGCCATGCCGGGCGAGCCGGTTGCGGAGCGCCTCAAGGTAGGTGTCCATGCCGGCTTTGCTGGCGTTGTAGACAGGGCGACCGACCCGGCCGCGATCCTGCGCCACCGAGCTGACGCCCACGATCGCGCCGCGCTTCTTGGCCTGGAAGCGCACCGCCGCGGCGTTCCCCCACGCGATGCAGCCCAGCATGTTGACCTGCACCTGCAGCCGGTCTTTGCCGAGGTCAAACTCATCGGCTGCGACCTCAGGCATCACACCCGCCACATAGTGCAGCTCGTCAACCTCGCCCAGGTCCTGCTCAATTTGCGCAAACAGCGGCTCGACGGCGTCCGCGTCCGCGACATCGTGCACGTAGGCGCGCGCGCGCGCCTGGCCGAGCGATTCGTTGATCAGCTCGACGTGCGCCGCCAGCTCCGCTTCGCGCCGGGCGAGCATGGCGACGCGCCGCCCTTCGCCGCACAGACGACGGGCAATGGCCAGCCCCATGCCAGAGGAGGCGCCGACGACGATGCAGGTTCCGGTGCGCTTGCTCATGCCAGGTTCAGGAGAGAGCCCCCGCCGAACGATTGCAACCAGAGCGACGGCGCGCCGGCGTGCCGCTTGCTCTCGGCGAACACGAACTCCATCATCCAACCCATGCGAACGGTGCTTCTGAAGCGAATGCGGCGACTGCCGTTTGTGGCGGCGACTGGCTGGCTGGTAAACTGCTGGTTGGCAAACTGCTGGCTGGCGGCAAGCTTCATGGCTCTGAGCGCTCTGGGCCCGGCAGCGGGCGCATCTGCACAAGAATTGCCACCTCGTCCTGCCGGCGGCAGCGTGCGTCCCAGCGGCAGCCCAGGCCTCAGCGGCAGCGGCAAGCAAGCAGCAGCTCCCGGCAACCCGGCCCCCGGCCGCCTGTTCGTCGACAGCATCATCGCCAGCGTCAACGACAGCGCCATTTTGCAGAGCCGCCTGTTTGCGACCATTGGCGGGGAATTGCTCGGCGAAGAAGAGCGTCTCCAGCGCCCGCTCTCGCCCGAGGAAATCCAGCAGCTGCAGCTCCGCGACCTGCGCAAGCTGATCGGCAACTACCAGATGGCGCAGTCGGCGCGCTCATTCGGGAACTTCCCGCCGGAGCGCTTTGACCAAATTCTGGAATCCGAGCTGAAGCGCGACGAGGAAGACCTGCGGCGCGATCTCGGCAGCTATGCGGCTGTCAGCAACGAACTGGAGCGCCGTGGCGAGACCTGGCAGACCTATGCCCGCGGCCAGCGAGTCGAAAAGCTGCAGATGCTGGCCGAGCAGTTCGCGATCTACGAGCGGCTGCGCAAGCAGCAAAACCTCTATCTGACGCCGCGCATGCTGCGGGAGACCTACCGGCAGTACGAAAGTGAGTTCAAGCGCCCCGCCAGCGCCCAGCTCGCGATGGTCGTCTGCACTGGCCCCACGGCCAAGCAGAACGCCGCCGACGTCGCCGCGTTTTGGCGGACCGGCGATTTTGAGCCGCGCGAGGTGGCCGAACGCTTCCCGCGGACCACTGCGACCCAGATCATGCAGGCCGCCTCGCTGCCAGCGGTGCTGAAGTCGTTCGCGATGGCGGGCCCCCTTGGCAACGTCTCCGAACCGATCGCGCGCGGGTCAAGCTGGGCCGTTGCCAAGGTCTGGAAGCTGGAAACCGCCGTCGAAGGCCAATTTTCGGACCCCGAAGTCCAGGCTCGGGTTCGCCAGATCGCCACCAACAAGGTGATCCTGGAGTTCCGCATGCAGGCCCTCCAGCGCGCCCGCCGCCGCACCGAGGTCTGGCTCTACGAGCGCGGCCGGCCGATCCCGCTGCAGAACCGCTAGCGCCCCGCGCCGAAAACACCTCAAGACATTATACTGTAGGTGTTTACGCAGGAGAAACCCAGGCTCGGCCGACCGCATCGCAGATCGCCTGCGCGAGCATCGATCTGCCGGTTGCTAGCAGGCGGAATCCGGGCTCTACTTTCCCGCCCCCTCTCTGAACCGCACGGCGGTTTGCGACGTTCAGCCGCACCATCCAAGGCGCCGCGCGCCTGATGGTCGGCTCGTCCGTCCGTCCCACGAAACTCCCTACACCTCAGACCGCCGTCGGACGCCCCGGCGCGACCGACCCGAAAGGTCCTAAGCATGGTCCAGATCGACCCCACCAAGATTCAAGTTCAGTCCAACGCGGCTCCCGCATGGGAACAGCAGGAGAGCTTCCAGGACCTGATGGCGGAACGCCTTCGTCAGGCGCCCTGGCTGATCCTGTCCGCGGCCATCCACGCAGTCATCCTTCTCCTCGTCGTCGTGCTGCTGCCGCCGAAAAAGGAGCCGGAGACCAAGGTGAAGGTCGAGTTGGAGATGAAGGACACCCAGGAGGTGGTCGAGCCGCCACCGCCGCCACCACCAGAGACCAAGACCGAAGAGGTCACCGAGGACGTCGTCGTCACGGAGACCACGGTCACCGAGACGGCCGAAGCCTTCGACAACGTCGACAGCGAAGTCCAGTCCAAGGAGTCGGCGTTTGACTCCAACCAGTGGAACTCGGCAGTGGGCCTTGGCGGCGGCGCCGGCGGTGCCTACGGCGGTCGTCGCGGCGGCCGCGGCGGCAAGGGTGGCGGCAAGTCCTACGCGGCGGCGATTGACGCCGGCCTCAAGTGGCTCGCCAACCACCAAGACGACGACGGCAAGTGGGACTGTGACCAGTTCATGAAGCACGACGACGCCGGCAGCGAGATCTGCAACGGCCCCGGCAATGCCGTGCACGACGTGGGCGTCACCGGCCTCGCGCTGCTCGCCTTCCTGGGTGATGGCTCCACAATGCGTTCGGGCCCCTACCAGAAAAACATCAAGAAGGGCGTCAAGTGGCTGCGCAAGCAGCAGCAGGAAAACGGCCTGTTCGGCAGCAACGCGTCGCACGACTTTATCTACGACCACGCGATCGCGGCCTACGCGATGACCGAGGCGTTCGGACTCTCCGAGTACAAGCTGCTCAGGAAGTCGGCGCAGCGCGGCATCAACTACCTCGAGTCGCACCGCAACCCCTACAGCGTCTGGCGCTACCAGCCACGCGACAACGACAACGACATCTCGGTCACCGGCTGGTGCATCATGGCCTACAAGTCGGGCCAGTTCTTCGGCCTGCAGGCCAGCAAGACCGCCATCGAGATGTCCGAGGTCTTCCTCGACCAGGTCTCGGACCCGACCGGCCTGCACGGCTACACCAAGCAGGGTGAGCGCAGCTCGCGGAAGCCCGGCGACCACGCCACCAAGTTCCCCGTCGAGAAGGGTGAAGCCCTGACGGCCGTCGGCCTGTTCTGCCGCTTCTTCCTGAGCCAAGACCCGAAGGAAAAGCCGATCATGAAGGCATCGGCCGACCTGCTCCGCAGCAAGCCGCCGAAGTGGGACGAAAAGGATGGCTCGATCGACCACTACTACTGGTACTACGCCACCTACGCGCTGTTCCAGTATGGCGGCTCGCACTGGAAGGACTGGCAGAAGAAGCTCGAGAGCGCCGTCGTGAAGCACCAGCACCGCGACAAGCTCAAGAAGAACCTCTTCGGCTCATGGGATCCGATCGGCGCCTGGGGCGACGATGGCGGCCGCGTCTACTCGACGGCCATCCTGACCCTGACGCTTGAGGCCTACTACCGCTACTCGCGCCTGGTCCGCTAAGGCGGCGATGCTCGACCCGCGGAGGAAGCTCCCCGGCAAAGAGTGGTCACAGACAACGGCCCGCGTCGCTTGCGACGCGGGCCGTTGTCGTTGATGGCGACACTCATGCTCGGCCAGAGCACAGAGCCCTTTGCGATCCGCGCGCCGCGGCATATACCGGCCCCAGATGCGCGACGAAGCAAGCTACGTATGCGACTCGTGCGGCGAAGACATCGTCGTGCCGCTCGACTGGTCCGCCGGCTCTCGGCAAAGCTACGTGGAAGACTGTCCGGTCTGCTGCAACCCGAACGTCATCCACATCGATCTCGGCGACGGCACCGAAGAGCCACACGTCTACGGCGTCCGCGAGCAGGATCGCTAGGGCATGACGCAGCCACCATGCGTCCCGCGCGAGGCCGGAGCCTGCGGGAATCTCTACGGCATGGGAGGCACCTGGAGGGCTGACGCTGGGCTGCGCAGCGATTGCCGTAGCCGCGCTTCTGTTCGCGACTTTCGTGAGAGGTCGCAACGCGCACGATTTACACATTGCCGACCATCACTCGACGGCGAACTCGACTTTCGCGTTCGAGCTTGCGGGCGATCGCGCGGTCACTCTTTCTCTTTATGGAAGAGAGGCTTGGTCACCCGTCGTGTTCGGTGAGTCCTGGGAACTCTGGAATGCGACCGCGGCGGAAGCATAGCTGACTCCGCACGCCAACGGCTTGCCTCCACCATCCGCGATCCCGACCGCAGCCGAGAGCGCTTTTCGCATGGGATCTAGCGGATCGAACTGATCCGCCCGAGCCATCGCGCCGTTGAGACACCTGTCCAGCCGCGGGTGCGTGCCGCACGTGCGAACACAATACTCCGCGGACCATCAACGAGTCCTGCGCCCCATGGCGCAGCTAGGAGATCCCCATGCAGTCCACCGCGCTACCGATCCGTACCCACCGCAACTTTGCCGATGGCGAGACGTTCCAAGACTTGCTCGCGGAGCGCCTGCGTCAGTCGCCATGGATGCTGCTATCGGGTGCCGTGCACGTCGCCCTGCTGCTGATGGTCTGGGCGATGTTTCCGCCCGATCGGCCCGAACCCGCAAAGGTCCGCGTAGCCCTCGCGCTGCCTGACCTGCAGGACGTCATCAAACCGCCGCCGCCTCCTCCCCCGGAGATCCAGCCGGAAGTCGTCGAAGACGACCCGGTAGTTGTCGACGAGGCGTTTGAGCCGAGCGACGAAGACGCCAACGACAACAGCGATGTCGACGCGACTTCCTCTACCGAATCTTCCTTTGAGTTCACTGGCGACAACACGGCCGTCGGCCTCAGCGGCAACGCCGGCGGCCCATACGGCCAACGCGGGACGCGCGGGGGCGGCAAGCGCGGCGGACGCAGCTCTGCCGCTAGCGTTGCGCGCGGCCTCCAATGGTTGGCGGCACACCAAGACCAGGACGGCCGCTGGGACGTCGACGGCTTCGCCAAGCACGACGACCCCGCGTTCTCCCTATGCTCGGGGCCGGGCAACCAGGTGCACGACGTCGGCGTCACGGGTTTGGCGCTGCTTGCCTTCCTCGGCGACAACAACACCATGCGCAGCGGCATCTACCGAGACGTCGTGCGCAAGGGCGTGCGCTGGCTCAAGAGCGTGCAGCAGCCAAACGGCTTGTTCGGCGACGCCGCCGCACACGACTTTGTCTACGACCACGCCATCGCGGCCTACGCCATGTGCGAAGCCTACGGCCTATCACAATACAAACTGCTGCGCCGGTCGGCCCAGCAAGGCCTCAACTACCTGGAGTCGCACCGCAACTCCTACGGCGCCTGGCGCTATCAGCCACAGGACCAGGACAACGACATCTCCGTGACGGGCTGGTGCATCATGGCCTACGAGGCGGGCAAGTTCTTTGGGCTACAGGTCAACGAACAGGCTCTGCAAAACGCAGAGGTGTTCCTCGACAAGATCTCCGACGAAAGCGGCCTTCACGGCTATCGACGCGCCGGCGAACGAAGCGGGCGGCGCGACTACGGCGGCCATGCAACACGCTTTCCCGCCCACAAGACCCACGCGCTAACGGCCGTCGGACTGTTCTCGCGGTTCTTCCTGGGCCAAGACCCGAGCGAGCACGGCATCATGAACGCCTCGGCAAAGCTACTTGCCGAGATCCCGCCCAAGTGGGACGAAGCAGACGGCTCGATCGATCACTACTACTGGTACTACGCCACCTATGCGCTGTTTCAGTACGGCGGCAAGCCGTGGATGCAGTGGCAAAAGGCGCTCGAACGCGCGGTGATCCCCAACCAGCACCAGGCGGCCAGCCAACCCAACCTGCTTGGCTCGTGGGATCCCATTGGCGCCTGGGGCGAAGACGGTGGCCGCGTCTACACGACCGCGATCCTCACCCTGACGCTGCAGGCGAACTATCGCTATTCGAGACTGATCCGCTGACGCGAAATCAGCCGACTGTCTCGCTCCGAGCCATTGGGTAACCCCCTTCTAGAGAGGCAGATGCCGCGGTGACGCGGGGCACACGAAGCACCACCGAGAGTTTTTCCTGAAGTAGGACTCAAGCGACTGCCGATCTTTTCTTCATCCAGGTGCCGAGGCTTGCCAATGGCATCACCCGGCGAAGATTGAGGAGGAAAGATGGGCCTACGGGTCAATTCGAATATCGCATCCCTAAACGCGCAGCGCTCGCTGTCGCGAACGACTGAAAGGCTGCAGGCAAACTACCGCCGCCTTTCCACGGGACTGCGAATCTCGACGGCATCGGACGATGCGGCAGGTTTGGCGATCTCCGAGCGCTTCCGAGCGCAAATCCGATCAACCAACCAAGCGATCCGAAACGCGCAAGACGGCATCTCGCTGACGCAAACCGGTGAGGGCGCACTGAATGAAGTCAGTTCGATCCTCATCCGGATGCGAGAACTGTCTATCCAGGCTAGCAACGGAACCGTCAGCAACGACGACCGCACCACGCTGAACCAGGAGTTCGAAGATCTCATCAACGAGATCGACCGAATCGCGCAATCGACGACGTTCAACGGCGTGCGTCTGCTCGACGGCACCGGCTCGACCCTGACCTTTCAGGTCGGCGTGGGCACAACCTCCGGCATCGATACGATCCAGCTGAGCACATCCGACACGCTGGCTTCCACGCTCGGACTGTCGACGCTCGACATTGGCGCGGCCGGCAATCCAACCAACGCAGTCTCCGCGCTTGACGACGCGATCAACTCGGTGAGTCGGGTGCGAGGCCAGTTCGGCGCCGCACAGAACCGGCTGTCGACCACGATCGCCAACCTGCAGATCCAGTCCGAAAACCTGAGCGCTGCCGAGTCACGCATCCGCGACGTCGACGTAGCGGTGGAGACATCGGCGCTGACGAGAAACTCGATTCTACAGCAGGCCGCCATTTCGATCTTGGCGCAGGCCAACACGCAGCCGCAGGCCGCACTGACGCTGCTGCAGGGATAGGGAACAACCCGAACGCGGCCACAGCGACGACTCGCGGCTCAATCCGCGGGCCGGCTTCGGTCGATACGCCCGGCACAGGCCGCGGCCGCCGCCAACAGGGCGACGACGGACTGCATTTCCAGCAGCAAGGAGAAGCTGCATGAAAGGCATCATCTTCAAGATCCTCGAGGACTTCGTCGTCCGCACATCTGGCGAAGTCGCTTGGGAAGAGTTACTCGACGCAACAGAGCTTGCAACGAGCGAGCCATTCATTGGCCCAGGCGACTACCCCGTCGATGACCTGCTGGCGCTGGCAAACACGTACTGCGTGCACACGGGTGATGAGATCAACGAACTCCTGACGCGCTTTGGGCGACACGCGTTCCCGCTGCTGCTGCGCACAGTGCCCAACATCAGCCACAACATTCGCACTCCAAAAGACCTGCTCGAGCGCCTCGATTCACTCATCCACACCGAAGTGCGCAAGCTGCACCCCGCAGCAGATACCCCGCAGATCTCGTTCCTCGACACGGGCCCAGACAGCGGCACGATCCGCTATGTATCCGAACGCCGCCTATGCCCGATCGCGCGCGGCTTGATCGACGGCCTTGCACACAGCTACGGCAAACAGGTCGAACAAGATGAAACCGAATGCATGCGGAACGGTGCCGACGCGTGCGAGATTCACCTGAGGTTCGCATCCGCATGAGCTTTGATCGCATCCAGATTCTCGAGAGACAACTCGAGCGCTCACGCCGCGAGAACGCCGCACTCGAACGCATGATCGAGAGCAAGACCCGCAGCATGTTTGGCGCACAACAGCGCCTAACAGAAAGCGCGCGGCACCTGCGTAGCATCATGGCGGCGATGCCGAGCGCCATGTTTGTGATTGCTACAGATGGCCGAATCCAGAGCAGCAACGAAGCGGCGGCCAGGCTCTCCGGCTATGCAACCGAACCACTCGAAGGCCGACAGCTCGCAGAGCTCTTGCCCGGCATCGACGTCAACGTCATCAAGCCACCGTGCCGCGACATCGAGACGTCCCTGATGGCCCAAGGCGGAGAGCACGTCCCCGTCCTTTGCTCCCTGTCCTACCTATCGCTCAGCAAAGACAGTAGCGGCATGGTCTGCGTCGCCCACGACCTGCGCGACAAAAAGCAGCTCGAACTCGAACTGCGACACGCACAGAAGCTCGAATCCGTCGGACAACTCGCCGCCGGGATCGCCCACGAAATCAACACGCCGATCCAGTTCGTCAGCAACAACGCCGAGTTCGTCCGCGACTCCATCCAGGAGCTGGCCACGGTGCTCATGGCCTACGCACAGCTGCACGAAGCAGCACAAGCAGACCGCTCGTTTCAAACCGAGGCGCAGCGCATTGCACGGGTCATGACCAATATCGACCTGCCGTTCTTGCTGCGGGAGCTTCCAAGCGCCAGCGAACGCACGATCGAAGGCACCCGCCGCGTCGCGGCCATCGTGCGCGCGATGAAATCTTTTGCGCATCCCGGCGACACGGAGAAAGCCCCGCATGACCT
This sequence comes from Planctomycetota bacterium, assembly GCA_045105235.1. GTDB lineage: Bacteria > Planctomycetota > UBA1135 > UBA1135 > UBA2386. The sequence goes on from JBGCDH010000051.1 coordinate 64,389, forward strand.
CAACGAGGCCATTCATTCCACTCTCGAGGTTTGCCGCCACGAGTATCGCTACGTCGCCAGAGTTGACCTCGACCTGCAGCCGCTACCCGACACGCACTGCAACCTTGGCGACGTCAACCAGGTCTTACTCAACCTGATCGTCAACGCGGCGCATGCCATCAAAGACAAGCGCGGCGACAGCAGTGAGCTGGGCGTCATACGCATTCACACGGAAGCGAACGAAAGCCAGGTCCTGATCGAAATCGGAGACGACGGCAACGGCATTCCGACGGACGTTCAGCGACGAATCTTCGACCCGTTCTTCACCACCAAAGAAGTCGGGCGCGGCAGCGGCCAAGGCCTCGCGATCTCGCGCAACTTGATCGTCGAGCGGCACGGCGGCCGCATCTCCTTCGAAAGCAAACCGGGCGCCGGCTCGACGTTCCGCGTCGAGCTTCCGATCACACCGAGTTCGAAACCGACATCCACGCCCAAACCGACAGCCCAACCAGCCTGAGCTTGCCCATCTGCGAAGGGCCATCAGCCTGAGACCAACCGCGAACAGCAAGAAGCGAATACTACCCATGCCTACAAACCGTGAACCGCGCGTGCTGCTCGTCGACGACGAGGATCAAATCCTGCAGGGCCTCTACCTGCAGCTTCATCGAGAGTTTGAAGTAACGACGGCGCAAAGCGGTGCCGAAGCGCTCGAGGAGCTCGCCAAAGACCAGCAGTTCGCCGTCCTCGTCTCGGACATGCGCATGCCCGGGATGGATGGCGCCGAGCTGCTGTCGAATGCGAGACGCACGTGCCCGGACACCGTCCGCGTCCTGCTGACCGGACACGCCGACATGGACGCTGCAGCCTGCGCGGTAAACGAAGGCGAGATCTTTCGCTTTTTGACCAAGCCGATCGAGGGCAATCAACTTCGCAACGCGCTGCACGAGGCCGCGCGCAAGCACAACCAGCTAACCGCCGAACGCGACCTTCTCGAAAAGACACTCGGCGGCACGGTCGAGGTCCTGACCAACGTTCTGGGCATCGTCAACCCGGAGGCTTTCAGCTGCGCGAACCG
>JBGCDH010000052.1:0-51472 GCA_045105235.1 Planctomycetota bacterium
GTGCTCTACGCCATTGTTGAGGCGCAGCGAGGCAAAGGCGGCACCTTCCGTTCCGTCGACCGCGGCGAAAGCTGGGTCAAGATGAGCTCCAAGGTCTCTTCCAGTCCGCAATATTACAACGAACTGGTCTGCGATCCGCACGACGTCGACACGCTCTATTGTCTCGATACCTATACATCGCGCTCGACCGACGGCGGCAAGACGTGGGCGCGTGTCGGCAACCGCCATCGGCACGTGGACGATCACGCGCTTTGGTTGGACCCCGCGCACAGCAAGCACATCGTCATCGGCGGCGATGGCGGCCTGTATGAAAGTTGGGATGGCGGGGCCCACTGGGACTTCAAAGAGAACCTGCCGCTGGCGCAGTTCTATCGTGTGTCCGCAGACCAAGCGGAGCCGTTCTACAACATCTACGGCGGCACCCAGGACAACAACTCGATGGGCGGTCCGTCGCGGACGACGAGTCTCGCCGGCATCGCCAACGAAGACTGGTTTGTGACGGTCGGCGGCGACGGCTACGAGGCCCAGGTGGATCCCACCAACCCCGACATCGTCTACACGCAGTGGCAGTATGGCGGGCTCGTGCGTCACGATCGCAAGAGCGGCGAGATTACCGACATCAAGCCGCGCCAGGCGCCCGGCGAACCACCGATTGTATGGAACTGGGATACCCCGCTGATGATCAGTTCGCACAGCGCGACGCGGCTCTACTTTGCTGGCGACCGCCTCTTTCGAACGGATGATCGCGGCAACTCGTGGCAGACTTTGAGCGGTGACTTGACGCGCGGCATCGACCGCGACCAACTCGAGGTCATGGGGCGCGTGCAGGACGTCGACGCTGTCGCCAAGAACGCTTCTACGTCTGTTTACGGGAACTGTGTTTCGCTCACGGAATCGCCGATCGACGAAGACGTTCTTTACGTCGGGACCGACGACGGTCTTGTGCACGTGACGCGCGACGGGGGCACAAGCTGGATCAAGATCGAGACCTTCCCAGGTGTGCCCGAGCGCACCTATGTGAGCCGATTGGAGGCGTCTCGCCACGCTGTTGGCCGCGTCTATGCGGCCTTTAGCAATCACAAGGACGGGGACTTTCAGGCCTACTTGCTCATCAGCGAGGACTTTGGCGCGACCTGGAGTTCGCTGGCCGAGTCGCTTCCGGAGAACCACGTGGTTTGGTCGCTGGCCGAAGACCATGTTCGAGATGACCTGCTGTTTTGTGGGACCGAGTATGGTGTGTTCGCCTCGTTCGACCGCGGCGGCCACTGGCATGCCATGAAGGCGGGGCTGCCGACCGTTGCTGTTCGTGATATCGAAATCCAGCGGCGTGAAAACGATCTGATCCTCGGCACCTTCGGACGCGGCTTCTACGTGCTTGACGACTACGCGCCCATGCGCGCGCTGACGGCGGAGACGCTCGAAGAGTCGGCCAACCTGTTCGCGGTTCGCAAGGCTCCGCTCTACATCGAGCGCAGCCGTCTCGGACTCAACACAGGGCTCGGCTCGCAAGGTTCGTCGTTTTTCGCAGCTCCAAACCCACCGTTTGGCGCGGTCTTTACCTATCGCTTGAAGGATGGCTTCGCGACGGCCAAGGAAGATCGAGAGAAGGCGCAGAAGGATGCTCGCAGTGCCACCGAAGCCGCTGGCGAGGATGGCGGCAAGACTGGCGAAACAGCTGGTGGCCAGGACGAGTCCAAGGCGAGGCCGTATCCGTTCCCGAGCGACGAAGCGATGCGTGCCGAAGCCTTGGAGAATGAGCCTGCAGTATGGCTGACGATTCGCGATGCCGAGGGCGCCTTCGTGCGCCGTGTGGAGGCCTCGCGGAGCAAGGGGGTGCACCGCGTCGCTTGGGACCTGCGCCTTCCGGCTGCTACCCGCATCGAGCTCGGCGGCTCGGGTGCGAGTGCGCCGTGGTCGATGCCGGACGCTGGGCCGCTGGTGCTTGGCGGCACGTTCGCTGCGACGCTGGAGTGTGAGCGGAATGGCAAGGTTGACGTGCTCGCCGGCCCCGTAGAATTCGATGTCGAGGCGCTCAATCTCGCGACGCTGCCAGCCGAAGACAAGGCGGCTGTGCTGGCGTTCCAGCGCAAGGTGGTTGATCTGCGCCGAGCGGTGCGCGCGTCGTCACGCGTGCTCGGAGAACTGCAGTCGCGCGTCGATCATTGCCGTGTTGCCGTTCGGCGCAGCGGCGTCGGCTTGGCGCTGCTGACGGAGCTCGAGGCGCTCGATGGCGAGCTGGCCAACTTGCGGATGAGCCTGCAGGGCGATCGGTCCCTGAGTTCGCGCAACAAGCCGGCGCCGATGTCGATCTCGCAGCGCATCGAAAACGTTGCGGGTTCGCAGCTTTACACGTCTTCGGCACCGACCAAGACGGAGCGCGACGCCTATTCGTTTGCTGCCGATGCGTTCGAGCCGCTGCTCGCTAGCCTGCGCCTGCTGGCGGCAAGGGATGGCGACTTGGTGCGCATCGAGAGACAGCTTGAGGCCGCCGGTGCCGGTGATACGCCCGGTCGTTTGCCGGAATGGCGCCGCCGCTAATCCCCTGCCAGGTAGAAATCGCGGGACAGAACGTGGCGTGCTCCGTCTACTGGCGGCCTGCACTTCACACTGTCACGCGATGTTTCTACCAAGCTCCTTGTCTTCTCTCGCGCGCCGGCTGCCGGCGGCTCTGTTGTTTGCGGTCGCCGTGCTGCCGGCGGTTCTGCCGGCGCAGCGACGCGACGAATTTGCCCGCAGTCCGGGCGTTCGTCCGGACCACACCATCTTTTCGCCGCTCGATTTGCCGGCGCCGAACCGTGCGCGCACGGGCTCGGGTGCACCGGGATCTGAGTATTGGCAGCAGCGTGTCGACTATCGAATCGATGTGACGCTGGAGCCCGCGACCCGAAGCATTCGCGGCGTCGCGCACATCAGCTACCACAACCGCTCGCCGGACGCCCTCGACTACCTCTGGGTTCACCTCGAGCAGAACATCCTGCGGCCGGACAGCATTGGTTCGCTGACGGGCGGCACTTCTGCCGTCGGCGGCCCCAGCGATGCAAACGCAGGGGTGGTTGTCGCAAAGGTGCAGGCGGGCGAAGGCGATCAGGCGAAAGACCTCGAGTATCAGGTCTATGACACGATGATGCGCGTCAACCTGCCGACCGCTTTGATGCCGGGCAAGAGCTACGTGCTCGACATCGGTTGGTCGTTTGAGGTGCCGCGCCAGGTATTCCGTCGCTATGGCACGATGAAGGTCAACAAGGGCACCATCTGGGAGCTGGCCCAGTGGTTCCCAGCTGTCGCTTGCTACGACGATGTGAATGGTTGGAACACCTTGCCGTACATCGGCACGGGCGAGTTCTACATGAACTTCGGCAACTACCAGCTCAACATCACGGCGCCGCGTGACCACATCGTGGTGGCCTCGGGAGTGCTGCAGAATCCGGAAGAGGTCTACACGGGCACGCAGCGCGAGCGCCTCGCCGCGGCGATGACAACCGACGAGGTCGTCATGATCCGCTCGCAGGACGAGGTCGGCACCGCCGACAGCCGGCCGGCTGGCGATGGTCCGCTGACGTGGCGCTTTTTCGCCGAGAACGTGCGCACCGTCGCATGGGCCTCGAGCGAAGCGTTCATCCTTGATGCCAGCCACGTCGGCGACACGCTGGTGCAGTCGGCCTATGCCGAAGATTCTCTGCCCGTGTGGGGCAAGTCGACCGCGATGCTTTGCGCCGCGATCAAGGGCTACAACGAACGCCTGTATCCATATCCCTACCCCGTCGCCACCAACGTTGGCGGTGTTGAGGGCGGTATGGAGTACCCGATGATCATCTTCTGCAGCGGTCGTAACAAGCGCAACGAGCGCGGCCTCTACGATGTGACGACGCACGAGATCGGGCACAACTGGTTTCCGATGACCGTCAATACCGACGAGCGCCGCCACGCGTGGATGGACGAAGGCTTCAACACCTTCATCAATATGTATTCGACGGCGGACTGGTTTGAGAAGCGCAACAAGCCGAACCCGCCGTCATCGTTCGCAACCATGATGAAGATGCCGGGCGTGCCAGTTGTCACGCAGGCGGACCGACTCAACGGGCTTCAGCTCGGTGTTCTCGAATACATGAAGACAGGCGTCGGGCTGCAGATCCTGCGCGAGTACATCCTGGGTCCGGAGCGCTTCGACTTTGCGTTCCGCACCTACATTCGGCGCTGGGCCTTCAAGTCGCCGCAGCCTGCAGACTTTTTCCGCACGATGGAAGACGCCGCGGGAATGGATCTGGCGTGGTTCTGGCGCGGGTGGTTTCTCGAGGACGCCCTCTTGGACCAGGCGGTCGAGCGCGTTCGCAATGGTCGGGCTGGTGCGAGGATCACCTTCGTCAACAAAGAGCGCATGGTGATGCCGCTCGAGTTTGAAGTGGAATTTGACGACGGCACAACCGAGCAGTTCCGTCTGCCCGTCCAGGTTTGGACCAAGTCGGATCGGTTCAACCACACGCTCCGCACGGACAAGGAAGTGGTTCGCGTCAAGATCGACCCCAACCGCATGCTCCCCGACGTCAAGCGCGGCAACAACTCTTGGGAAGCTGAGGAGTGATTCGGACTTCTCTGGCTGTGGGCGGTGGTCGCGGTAGCTTGGCTGCGCGATGCCTGATCGCCCGATCCTGAGACTGTCCGGCTGCCGAGCGCACAACCTGTGCGACATCGATGTCGAGATCCCGCACGGCCTGCTCACGGTCGTGACGGGCGTCTCGGGTAGCGGCAAGAGTTCGCTGGTCTTCGACACGCTGCACGCTGCCTGCGAGCGGCGCTACCTGGAGACGCTGTCGGCGCACGCCCGGCGCTTCCTGCAGCGGCTGCCGGCGCCTGACGTTCGCGAAGCGACCGGTCTCGCGCCAAGCATCGCCGTCGGCCAGCGGCAGGCGGCGGCGCACGCGAGATCGACCGTCGGGACACTGTCGGGACTGCACGATCTGCTGCGTTTCTGGGCCGCGCGCGAAAACGGGCTCGAGCCGCGCGAGCTGTCGTTTGTGGGACCCGGTGCGTGCGGCGAATGCCGTGGGCTTGGGGAACTCGATCAGGTTGACCCGGAGCTGCTGGTTGCCGATGCCAGCAAGACCTTGCGGCAGGGCGCGCTCGTACCGACGACGCCGAACGGCTACATTGTCTACAGCCAGGTGACGGTCGACGCTCTCGACACCGTCTGCCGCGCGCACGGCTTCGATGTGGATACGCCGTGGAGCGAGCTGAGCGAGGATCACCGTCGGGTGGTATTTTACGGCTCGGATCGCGTCGAAGTGCCGTTCGGCAAGCACTCGATCGAGTCGCGCATGCGCTGGCAAGGAATCACGGCGAAGCCGCGTGAGCTCGGGCACTACAAAGGCATTGTCCCGACGATTGCTGACATCCTGCGCCGCAGCCGCAACGAGAACGCGCTGCGCTTCGCCCGTTCGGTCGTTTGCAAAGCATGCTCTGGTTCTCGCCTTGGGGCAGCTGCGCGCTCGGCAACGCTCGCCGGAGCAAGATTCGTGGATCTGCTTGCGATGTCGTTGGCGGAGCTTGGCGCATTTGCCGCGGGCAAGGGTCACGACGACGCCGCGCGATTGCGCCGCCGCCTTGATGTCGCGCTGCGACTGGGGCTTGGCCACCTTACCTGCGCTCGTTCGGTCGCGAGCCTGTCCGGTGGCGAGCAGCAGCGGCTGCGCCTTGGCACGATCGCCACGGCTGGCCTCAGCGGGGTTGTATTTGTCTTCGATGAGCCCTCCATCGGCCTGCACCACTGCGAGGAGCGCGCGGTCGTCGAGCTGCTGCTGGACCTTCGCGATGCCGGCAACACGGTGGTGGTTGTTGAGCACAGCGATGTTTTGCTGCGTGCTGCGGATCATCTCATCGATGTTGGTCCGGGGGCGGGTCGATCCGGCGGGCGCGTGCTGTTTGCCGGGCCGCCTCGTGACGGCCTGGTGTCGCCATCGAGTTACCCCGAGAGCGTGACCTGTCGACTGCACGCCGCCGGCGCCGGCGCTGCCAAGCCGCTGCGCGCGCTCTTGCCGGTGGATGGATGTGAGCGGCTGAATGTGCGCGGTGCCTATGCCAACAACCTGCGCAGGATCGACGTCGAGTTTGTCCGCGGACGCCTCAACGTCGTTGCTGGAGTTGCCGGGGCGGGCAAGTCGACCCTCGTCGCCGATGTCTTGAAGGCGGCGCTGCAAGCGCAGGTCGAGCAGAGGCGGATGCCGCCGGGTCTAGCCGAACGGGTGGATGGCGCTTGGGTTGAGCAAGTGGTGCATGTTGACCAGGCGCCGATTGGGCGGACCCCGCGCAGCAACCCAGCGACATACACCGGGTTGTTTGACGTTGTTCGCAAGCGCTTCGCGACGGAGCCCCTAGCCAAAGAGCGGGGCTATTCGGCGTCGACGTTCTCAAGCAATAGCAAGGCCGGCGGGCGCTGCGAAGCGTGCGAAGGCAGCGGCCGCGAAGTGGTCGGCATGCACGGACTGCCGCCTGTCGAACTTGTCTGTGCCGCCTGCGAAGGGCGCCGATACCGCCAGGACGTGTTGGATGTGCGCATGGGCGGCAAGCACTCGATTGCGGATGTGCTCGACGCGACGGTCGATGAAGCGGTGGTGTTCTTCGCGTCGGAACCTGCGCTGCTTGGTTGGGTGCTCGCCCTGCAGCGCGTTGGCCTGGGGCATCTGCAGCTCGGTCAGCCGGCGACCACGCTGTCGGGCGGCGAGGCCCAGCGCGTCCGGCTCGCTGGCGAGCTTGCGCAGGGAGCGCGCGCGCGGGCTGCTTGCGGTGCCCGCGTGTACATCCTCGAAGAGCCGACGATCGGCCTGCATCGAGCCGACGTCGTGGTGTTGCTGCAGGCGCTTGAGGAGCTGGTTGCTGCCGGCAGCACGGTGGTGCTCGTCGAGCACGACCGCGATGTCTTGCGCGCCGCCGACCACATCGTGGATCTCGGCCCTGGAGCCGGTCCTGCGGGTGGCGAACTGTGTGGGCAAGGCACGCCAGGGCATATTGCTACGCGGAAGAGCGCGACTGGGCGTGCTCTCACCGCCGGGACGGACGACGGCGTGCACCGCGCCCCGCCGAGTGTTGGCCGCCCTCCCATGCGATTGTTCGGCGTGACGACGCACAACCTGCGAAACGTCGATCTCGAATTGCCCGCGTATGGGCTGACCGTGGTGACAGGAGTCTCTGGCAGCGGCAAGAGCTCGCTGGTATTCGATACGCTCTACGGCGTCTCACGGGCGCGCATGACCGAACACCTTTCGGCTCACGTGCAGCGGCAGCTTGCCGGCGGTGGCCGGGCGCGCGCCGGGGCGCTGCGTGCCGCCGACGGTCTGCGACCCGTTTTGGGGCTGCGACAGCGCACGGCAAGCGGGACGGTGCGGGATGCTCGCTCGGTGGTTGCGACCGTTGCCGATCTGCACGCGCCGCTGCGCACGGTCTGGGCGCGCCTGGGCGCACGCAGGGATCGCGAGGGGCCCGAGCCGCTAGCTGGAGCGTTTTCGTTCGCGACGAGGGACGGCGCGTGCGAGGCGTGTCGGGGAGCGGGCGTGCGGCGCAGCTGCGATGCTTCGAGGCTGCTGGCCGACGCTTCTCTGCCGCTGTTCGACGGCGCCCTGGCGGCCAACCGCGTGGTCCAGTCCTACGCCGATCCAAAGGCGCGCTATCGTGCGATTCTGGTCGCGGTGGCCAAAGAGCTCGGCGGGGATCTGTCGCAGCCGTTCGATCAGCTGCCTGTTGCGACCCGCGAAGCGCTGTTGCACGGCTGTGGCGACAGAACGTTCGACGTGGTCTTCGAGCACGTTGGGGCGGAGGGCGGCGCCCACGAGTTTGTCACGGTGTGGCCAGGGATCGCGGGCGACATGGACCTTGAGTACGGCCGGCGACTCGAAAGCGGCGCGAAAACTCGTGTGGCGGACTATGAGGCGCTTTTGCATGACGTCGTGTGCGAATCGTGCGGAGGAGCGCGGCTGCGTGAGCCGGCGCGCTCGACCCGCGTCGGTGAGTGGACGTTGCCGGCGCTTTGCGCTTTGGACGTCGATGCGTTTGCGATCGCGATCGACGCGAACCTGAACCTCACAGAACGCGATTTGTCGGTGGCCGCAGACACCTTTGGCGAGCTGCGGCGTCGTGCGCAGCGGCTTCAGGATCTCGGCCTCGGCCACCTGCGGCTCGATCGAGTTGCCGCAACGCTGTCAGGTGGCGAGCGGCAGCGGCTGGAGCTTGCCCGCCAGCTTGCGGCCCCGCTGCATGGCTGTGTCTACGTGCTCGATGAGCCAACGCTCGGTCTGCATGCGCGTGACGTCGATCGCCTGCTCGGTTGTCTGCAGGAGCTGGTTGCTGCCGGCAATTCCGTGGTGGCCGTGGAGCATGATGCGCGGGTCATGGCGGCTGCAGACCACATCGTCGAAGTTGGCCCCGGCGCCGGCGAGTTTGGCGGCAACGTGACCGCAAGCTGCGCGACTGCGGATTTGCCGCTCGAGTCTCTCACGGCGCAGCTGCTGCGGCGGCCCGCGCCAACGCTTCGCGCGGAGCCGCGGAATGCAGGGGCAAATGCCGGCCTGCAGATCGAGGCGGCGGATGCTCACAACTTGCGCGGCATCGACGTCGCGTTCTTTTTGGGGAGCATCAACGTGGTGTGTGGTGTCTCCGGCAGCGGCAAGTCGACGCTTCTGCGCGACGTTCTGGTGGCATCCGCGCGTGCGAAGCAAGCCGTTGGCTGCCGCCGTATTGCCGGCCTAGAAGCGTTCGCTGCCGTTGTCGACGACGCGGATGTGCGTCAGCGTCGCGACCGGCGCAGCTGCGTCGCGACCATGCTGGACGTCTACGGCGTCCTGCAAAAGCTGTTTGCCGCGACCGATGACGCCAAGGCGCGCGGGTTCCGTGCGGCTCGGTTTGCGTGGTTGGGCAAGAGCGCCGGAGTCTGTTCCGCGTGTGGCGGTTTGGGGCGCATCGCGAGCGAGTTCGAATTTTTGGGTGTTGATGCGTGGGTCGTATGCGACAGCTGCCAGGGACGTCGTTTCGATGCCGAGACGCTCGCCGTGCGCTGGCGTGGCATGAGCCTTGCGGATGTGCTGCAAGGTGATGTTGCCGCCGCATCCCGGCGTCTGCGTGAACATCAAGACGGCGGCGGCAAGCCTCTGCAACGTGCGGTTCGCGAAGCGCTCGTGCGGCTGGATGCGGCCGAGCAGCTTGGCCTGGGCTATCTGCGTCTGGGCCAGCCGGGCGACTCGTTGTCGGGCGGCGAGGCTCAGCGGGTTCAGCTTGCGATGCGGTTGGCGCAGGCTAAGCCCGAGCCGACTCTGTTTGTTCTCGATGAACCGAGCCGCGGGCTGCACCCTCAGGATGTGGTCCACCTCCTGACGGCACTTGCCTCGCTTGCGGAGCGGGGGCACACCATCGTCGCCGTCGAACACGATCTCGACGTCATCGCTGCCGCCGACCGCCTCGTCGAGCTCGGGCCGGGGCAGGGACGCGCGGGCGGTTCGATTGTCGGCGAGGGCTCGGCTGCCGACCTGGCCGCCTTGTCCGGCTCGGCAACCGGGGCCATGCTGCGCGGCGGGTGAACACGCGCTATGTTCCTGGCGGAATGATCAGGAGTGAATCACGTCGTGCGCCACTGTGCGCGTTGCTCACCGTTCTTTTTGGAGCGGTGCCCGGGAAGGCTGTCGCGGCGCAGTCCGGGGCGCCGACCTACGTGCCAGCGACCGAGCCCCACATGCGCCTGCGCTTTGCGGAGGTTCAGGAACTGCGCAAGGCGTGGCCTGGGCTGCGGGTTGCGGCCCTCGCGGAGGACTATGAGCTCGGTGCTGTCATGGCGCAGTGGCTGGAGCGCGAAGGTGTGCGCCGCGGTCGTGATGATGCGATTCGTTCGGCTTGCGCCAAGTTCAAGCTCGACGTGGACCAGAACAATCTCGCGAACATCCTTCGCAGACTCGATGGCTTCTATTGGCTCGATCGATTCCAGGACGCGCGCCAGTTCGAGTTGATGCTGATCCGCGGTAGCGGCGAGCGCAGCTATATGTCGAGTTGTTCCGTTGCGATCGCATCTGCGATGCCGCGTGTTGCGGGGCAGTGGGCTAGCGACTTCGGGGGCGAGGGCGCGTGGTGGCGCGAGTGCGGCTGGTTTGAGTCGAAGCAGGGTCTCAAGATTGATGGATTCCCGGTGGCGGCGTTTGCGCTTCCGGAAGACGTTGCGGAGAAGCAGTCCGAGCAGTGGGGCGTGGATGCCGGCAACGTCGGCCGCTGGTTCTTGCAGGTGCCGGGAGCGGTCATGGTCGGCGCGGGTCAACTGCCCAAGGGGCACGTGGACCTGCGGCCTGAGGCGGTCCCGCCGGGCATGCACTACGACTTCGAAATCAAGGACCTCGTTGCGAGCCTGCCGGCGCGCGATGCAATGCCCAGGCTGATATTTGACGGGCTGGTTCGCAGCCGCATGCAGTTTATGTGCGAAGGCGATCTGATCCGCGAGCAGCTTGAGTTCGAGGTGGAGAAGTTCGGCGGGATCACCATTCCGGACATCCTGATTGCCAATGAAGGTGCGCTGCTGCCGCAAGGATTGCCGAAGGGCGCGATGGCGCAGCTGCGCTGTCGCCTGGACATGGGCAAGCTGCGCGAGTTGGTAGATGCAGCCTCCGAGATCGAAAGCCCGCCGCCGCCATTCGTCGCGGATCTCCTCGGGTGCTTGGATGGACGCGTCGCGATCGGCGTGGCCGCGCCGGCGCGCGGCGCGTTGATCCCGCGAATCTACGCCTCGTTGGGGCTGCGCGATGAGGAAGCTTTCGAAGCGGGCCTCAAGCAAATCGCAGCGATGGGGCTGACGATCAAGGAGCTTGAGCTCGGCGGTGTTGCTTGTCGTGTGCTCAAAGTGCCGGATATGCCGCCGGCCGTGCAGCCAACGTTTTGCATCATCGATGGCGTGCTGCACATCGCGGAAAGTGGCCTGAGTATGCGGGCCTTCCTGAAGGCGCAGGGCGCTGCCGGCAACGCCGAAGGCGACGTGGCCATGGTCCTAGACGACCCAGTCGTGCCGAGCGATGTCCCCGGTGAACGCCTGCAGCATCTGGACCTACGCGTGTCGCCGGCCGCGGCCTATCGCGCGTTTTACGAGTGCTGGCTGACGCCGCTGAGGATGTCGATGGGCAATCGCGGTAGCCTGCTGTCAGCCGACGACATGCCGGAGCCAGCCGACTATGCGGCCATCGCGCCCGATGTTCAGGTTGTTGCCTTCCGCGATGGCAAGCGAATCGGCCTGCATTCAGTTGGCGCGCTTGGCGGGCCGATCGCGACCATTTGGAGTGCCGTGGTTAGTCAGGCGGGGCCGTCGTCCAATGGGCCAGACTGGGCCACGTCTGGAGTTCTCGGGATGCACCAAGGGCAGATGGTTTCGGACGCGCTGCAGCGATTCGAGGACAACAACGGCAGGCGCCCCAAGGACCTGGCGGAGCTGTTCGTTGCCGAGGCGTGGCCGGACGATGCTCTGGTGTTTGCCGGCGACCCGGCTCCGGACGAACTCAAGCTGCCCGGTGAGCGAACGGTGCGCAGCTCGTATCGCTACTTCCCAGAGCCAGTCACGGTCGACGTCTTTGGCCTTGAGCGAAAGGCTCTACTCATCCGTATCGAGGCGGGTGTTCCGGGCCGCGTGATGGTGGACGATGCGGGGGGCGTCCACCTGATCTACGGCGATGCCGGCGATGCGGATATCGAGTCGTTCCGCTAGCGATGGTTGCGGCGGTGCGCCGTCGCCGCCGCCGCCGCCGCCGCGTCGATGGGCTTCGGTAGCCGATCCCCGCGCAGGGCTCAGCCGTCGATGATGCCGTTCAGCGTCGCGCTTGGGCGCATCGCGGCGGCGGCGAGCTTGGGATTCGGCTGGAAGTAGCCGCCGACGTCTGTCTTGGGCCCCTGCACGTCGTTGAGCTCGGCCACGATCTTGGCCTCGTGTTCGGCGAGCGACTTGGCGACGCCGGCAAAGCGATCGGCCATCGCCGCGTCGTCGGACTGCTTGGCCAGTGACTCCGCCCAGAAGCGTGCGACCCAGTAGTGGCTACCGCGGTTGTCGAGCTCGCCGACCTTGCGCGAGGGCGCCTTGTTTTGCAGCAGATACTGCGTGCTGGCTTCATCGAGTGTCTTGCCGAGAAGCGCGGCGGCCTTGTTGCCGTAGCGTTCGGAGATGTGCTCAAACGATGCGGCCAGCGCCAAGAACTCGCCGAGCGAGTCCCAGCGCAGGTGGTTCTCTTTCTCGAACTGCTGCACGTGCTTGGGTGCGGAGCCGCCGGCGCCGGTCTCAAACAGGCCGCCGCCGTTCATCAGCGGCACGATCGACAGCATCTTGGCCGACGTGCCAACTTCGAGAATCGGGAACAGGTCCGTCAGGTAGTCGCGGAGAACGTTGCCGGTGACCGAGATCGTGTCCTCGCTCTTGCGGATGCGCGCCAGCGACAGCTTGGTGGCTTCGACGGGGGCGAGCATGTGGAACTCGAGGCCGCTGGTGTCGTGGTCCGCGAGGTACTTCTCGACCTTTTGCAGCAGCTGCGCATCGTGGGCGCGGTCCTTGTCGAGCCAGAAGACGGCCGGAGCGCCCGTTGCGCGTGCGCGGCTGACGGCGAGCTTGACCCAGTCGCGAATCGGCCCGTCCTTGGTTTGGCACGCGCGCCAGATGTCGCCTTGCTCGACGTCGTGCTCAAGGTGCACCTTGCCGTCGGCGTCGACGCAGCGAATCTTGCCGTCCGCAGCGACTTCGAAGGTCTTGTCGTGCGAGCCATACTCTTCGGCCTTCTTGGCCATCAGGCCAACGTTGGGCACGCTGCCCATCGTCGTCGGATCGAGGGCGCCATGTTCGCGGCAATCCTCGAGCACGGCCTGGTAGACACCGGCGTAGCTGCGGTCAGGGATCACGCACTTGGCCGTCTCGAGCTTGCCGTCCTGGTTCCACATGCAGCCAGAGTCGCGCACGACGACGGGCATCGAGGCGTCGATGATGACGTCGCTCGGCACGTGCAGGTTGGTGATGTCGTTGTCGGAGTCGACCATCGCGAGGCGCGGGCCGTTTTCGCGGCAAGCTGCTGCATCCTTCAGGATGGCATCGCGTTCGCTGGCCGGCAGCGCCGAGACCTTCTTCAGGACGTCGCCCCAGCCGTTGTTCGGGTCGGCCCCGATCGCGTCGAGCTTGTCGCCGTGGTTGCGGAAGACGTCGGCGAAATAGGCGCGCACCGTATGCCCGAAGAGGATCGGGTCGGAGACCTTCATCATGGTCGCCTTGAGGTGTAGGGAGAACAGCACGCCTTGCTGCTTGGCGTCAGCGACCTGCTTGCTCAAGAACGCGGTCAGCGCCTTCTTGCTCATGAACGTGGCGTCGAGCACCTCGCCGGCTTCGATCGCGATCGAATCCTTGAGCTTGGTCGTCGTGCCGTCCTTGGCGATGTGCTCGATCGTGACCGTGGTGGCCGCGTCGAAGGTCACGGACTTTTCATTGCCGCGGAAGTCGCCGTCCGTCATCGAGGCGGTGTGCGACTTGGAGTCGCTCGACCACTTGCCCATGCGGTGCGGGTGCTTGCGCGCAAACGCCTTGACGGCGGCTGGTGCGCGGCGGTCCGAGTTGCCTTCGCGAAGCACTGGGTTGACCGCGCTGCCTTTGACCTTGTCGTAGCGTGACTTGATGTCGCGCTCGGCGTCGTCCTTGGGCTCTTCCGGATACTCCGGCAGCTTGTAGCCCTGTCCCTGCAGCTCGGCGATGGCCGCCTTGAGCTGCGGCACCGATGCCGAGATGTTCGGCAGCTTGATGATGTTGGCCTCGGGCTTCTGCGCCAGCGCGCCGAGCTCGGCGAGGTGGTCGTCGATGCGCTGGGCGTCGGTCAGGGCATCGGGGAAGTTGGCCAGAATGCGTCCGGCCAGCGAGATGTCACGCGTCTCCACGTCGATGCCGGTGCCGCGCAGGAAAGACTGCACGACGGGCAAAAAGGAATACGTCGCGAGGGCTGGGGCCTCGTCGGTGTGCGTGTAGATGATCTTCGGGGCGTCGGTCATAGCCGAAATCGTCTCGCTGTGGCGCGTCGGTTAGGGGGTTGCGGGGCGTCATCGCCGCGCGTGGGGCGAAACACGCTAACAAATCAGCAACCGCTTTCCGGCTCCTTTCCGGCTTGTGTCGCCCGGTAGCGCTATCTTCTTGGGCATGACGCGGCGAACACGGCCGATCGTACGGGCTGCCGCCGGCACGGGACTCGCTGGCGCACTCTATGCAGAGCTGGCGGCTTACGAAGGCCGGGGCAGTTTGCACGTGCTGGAGCAGCTCCGGGATGAGCGACCGGCGAGTGCCGCGGTGCTGCGAGCAGCGCTTCGTCTGGTGCGCGAGTGCGCCGGGGCCGAAGGCAAGCGCGATTCTTGCGCAGCCGAAGGGGCGAGCTGGCTGCTGCTCGCGTGGACCCAGTCGGAAAAGGGGGCGCGCTGGACGTTCAAGCTGGTCGACGAGCTGCTTGCGGCCGTGCCGGGCTGCTCGGGGGCATCGGTGCGGTTGCATCTGATTCGATGCTTGGGGCTCGTGCCGCATGCGGCCGAGCAGGCGCTTGGCGCGCAGGAACTGCTGTGTGACGGCCTCGAGGCCGATCGGCCGTTTGAGCGCGCGTGGTGCCTGGACGGGCTCGTCCGGCTCGCCGAGCAGCACCCGGCGTGCGCGCCGGTGGCGCGACTTGCATTGGCAAAGGGAGCTTCAGATCCGGCCGCGTCGGTGCGGGCGCGGGTCCGCAATCTCACCATTCTTTGACGCCCTCTTCCCTGATGATCAACCTCTTGGTGACCTACCGTTTGGTGACCTACCGCCTGGCGGTCTTCGCGCCGGCGCGGCTACGGCAGTTCGCGAAGGCGCAGGTTCCGGAACTCGACCTTGGCCCCCTCCGCTTCTAGCGCGAGGTAGCCGGTGCTCGGCTGGCAGCGCCGGCCGCCGTTGACTTCCCGGCCATTCACCCAAAGTCGCACTTCGCCGGCGATCGCGCGGATGTAGTAATGGTTCCACTCGCCGCGTGGTTTGGTCAGGCGCTCAGTCGGAAAGCTGCGGCTGCTCTTGGCGTTGCCGACAACGTATTTTGCCCCGGCATCGTCCGCGTAGCGGATCTCTGGCGTAAACGCCTCCATCTTGGAGTTGCCAACGGGGAAGACGTCGCCGTGGCTCGTAAACCAATTGGAGTGTGCTCCCTTGTTCTTGAGCCAGTTTTCTTCATAGCCAAGATCGAGCACCTGCACTTCGATTCCGTGCCGCGGCAGCTTGCCGGGCGCAAGATCTGTGAAGGCGGCTTCGGGACACCACAAAAAGATGCCCGAGTTGCCGGCGTATTCGAGATGACGCCATTCGGCGACCAGTTCGAAGTTGGTCAGGATCTGCTTTGAGCGAGCGCCCCCGATAGGTTTGCCGGTGCAGGCGATCACGCCGTTGTTCTCGCTCCAGGTGGTTTCATCGCCGTTCACGTTGACGAAGTCCTTGAGCGTGAGCGGCACGAAACCTGGGCCTGCGCCGTCGATGAAAGCGCGCGCAAGCTTTGGATCTTGCGGCGCTGTCGTTCGATGCGCAGCGTCGCTTTCGCTCTGGAAGGCAGGGCTCTGGAAGGCAGGACTGTGGAAGGCAGGACTGCCGAGTGCAGCCATCGAAGCGATGGCCAGCATCAAGACCTTTGGGCGGTAGTGCGCGATCACGAGGTGCAGGCTACGGCATGTGCCGTCAGATGCATCCCTGATGCCAAGATGCTCCGGCGGCTCCGCGTCGCACCCCTAGCCGAGCTTGCTGCCGTAGGCCTCTTCGGAGAAGCCGACGAGCCACGTCTTGCCCATGCGCAGCGTCGGCGCACGCAGGTTGCCAGACGGACCAATCACGGCCTTGGCGAGCGCCTCTTCGTCGAGCTCCGCGTCACCAAGGTCGAAGGTCAGCACCTTCTTGCCTTTGGCGACGACGACCTGCTTGCCGCCGTCAAAAAGCGTTTCCAGGTCATCCGAGCCGAACCGTTCTTTGGTTGCATTGACCGTCTCACGGACGGTTGCTCCGGCGCTCTCTAGGAACGCGTCGGAGCGCTTGCAGCTCGTTCAACCCTTGCGGTGGTAGTACCAGTCAATCTTCTTTGCCATGTGCGCCGGGATAACACCGTGGCGATAAGGTTCAAGATGCGGCTTCGTGTCTTTGTGATCTGGCAGCCCATTCTGCTGCTGACTACCGCTGTCGGATCGACTGCAGGTAGGCGACCAGATCGGCGGTCCCCTGCGCGTCGAGCCCGAGCGTCTGCGGTTCCCACATCAGGGACCGTTGGAGGGCACGGATGCTGCGCACCCTCTCTTTGGGGATCATCTGCACCACCCCACCTTGCGATTGCACCATGACCGGGTCTTGGCGCGACAGCACGATGCCGATGATGCTGCCGGCGTCGGTTTCGACGGTGTGACCTGCGTAGCCATGGCTGATGGACTTCGAAGGGTTCAGGATGGCTTCGGCAATGGCACGTCGAGACTGGCTGCGGCCAAACGAGGTGAGGTCGGGGCCAAACGGCACGCCGCGCCCTTCGATCTGGTGGCACAGGTAGCACGAGCCGGCGCGCAGCCGCCCTGCTGCGGGCTTGCCTTCGAGCTTGAGAACATCGCCGACCGCAAAGCCGAGCGGCTCTTCGGGGGCTGGCGGGAGGCTGACGGCCTGAATCGCGACGCTGTCGGGGTCGTAGAGGCCGCGCGCGAGCAGGCCGGTGCGGACCTCGAAGTCGCTCCAGCTGGAGCCCATCCGGCGAAGGCACCACCACAGAGCGTCGCTGCGGAGCGCGTAGGTTGTGTCTGCGGCAAGGTCCAGCATGGCGTCGGCCGCACTGCGGTCACGAACGAAGGCGAGGCCGGTCAACATGCGCTGCCTTGCGTCGGCCGGCAGCGTCTCGGCGCGAGTGCGCGCCACCAAGCCGGGGACGGCGGCAACGGCAGAAAGGCGCCATGCGATCCACGCCTGCGCTTCGGTCCACTCGGTGGGCGGCGGCGGCGATTTGGCCGTGGCAAACAGCTGTGCGTAGACCCGCTCTTCTTTGTTGGTGCAGCCGATGCCGAACGCCTCGAGGTAGCTGCGGTCCTTGCCGTCAAACGCGCCGCCGATTGCGACCAGGGACGCGATCACACGTTCAGAAGGGGGCGCTGCAAACAGCGATGTTGCAGCCGCCGCCCGGACGGCTGGATCTGCATCGCGGCAGTACGCTGACGCAACCTCCTCGGGCGGGCGCCCCGCCGCGAGGAGAGCGCGCAGGGTGGCGAGTCGCGTGTCGGCAGAGCCATTGCTTGCCGGCCTCTCAGCGCCCTCGCTCGACGTCAGCCAAATGGCCCGCGCACGCACGAATGGGTTGGCGTGCTGTTCGACCTGCTTCACCGCTCGCGACATGTTCGCGCCGCCGCTGCGGATGGCTCGCTGCCCCAGAAAGCGCACGTTTGCTGCCGGGCTGCACACCGCGAGCGCCGCGCCGGGCGGCGTGTTGAAATCAAACGTTGGAATGCGTGGTTCGAACCCTTTGGGCGCGATGCGATAGATGGCACCGCCGAGCGTGTCGTCGAGCGTTTGGTGGCCGCCGACGCGGCCGTCAAACCAGTCGGCGACGTAGACGGCGCCGTCCGGGCCGATGCACACGTCCGATGGCCGAAACTGCGTATGCAGCCGTCCATCCCAGCGCCCACCTGTGAAGTCGCTGCCGGCAAACTCATGCTGTGCGTTGGTGGTTAGCCAGTCGAAACGTTCGAGCTGAAACCCCGCGCCTTGGCGCTTCGGGAAGTAGCCGAAAACGGTGTTGCGGCCGGGCTCGCAAGCCAGCAGCAGGCCAGGCCATCGGTCGCCGAGCGCACCGTTTTCATAGAACGCAACTCCGGTTGGTGAGCCGCCGCCATAGACGTCGCCGGCTGGCATCGTGCCCGGATCCTGTTGCCGCCATTCTGCTACCGCCACGCTTTGGCCGCGGCGCCGATCTGCTTGCCATGTGCGTTTGCCGTCCCGCGATGCAAAACCCGCGCTGGCGTGCTGGATGACGTGTGCCACGCGGGATGCCGGCGGGTCGTCGTTGTCGCTTTGAAACACATCGCCGAATGACGTGATGACCTGCTCGTAGCTGTTGCGGAAGTTGTGGCCCAGAATCTCCACCTGGCTGCCGTCCGGCTGCATCCGGGCGGCAAAGCCGCCGATCCAAACGTGGCCGTCGTCGCTTCTGCTGCCCGCCACGCCTTGCGGGTCCATGTAGCTGCTGGTGATGCGGAAGGTTCGGTTGGAGCGGTCCGTAAAGACGGCGCCACAGTTGCCCGAGTTCCAATACCAGCGACCGTCGGGGCCGGCCGTTACCGAGTGCAGGCTGTGGTCGTGGTTCTTGCCCTGAAAGCCCGTGAGCAAAACTTCGCGGGTGTCCACCTCCGGCTCGAAGCGCAGGTTGCGATTGGTGTCGGTGTAGACCAGCAGATTGGGCGGCTGCGAGACCACGACGACGTTGTCAAAAACCGCGATGCCGAGGGGCGAGACCAGTTCGGGGGCCTGCACAAACACTTGGCTGTTGTCCGCCCGGCCGTCGCCGTCGCTGTCGGTTAGCACCACCACCCGGTCGCCTGCTGGTTCCCGCTTTGCTTTGCCCCTGTAGTTGACCCCTTCGGTGACCCAGATGCGGCCGTGCTGGTCGATGTCGAGGTTGGTCGGGTTGCGCAGCATCGGGCTCTTGGCCCAGAGCGTGACTTCGAGCCCCTCGGGCGCGGTGAAGGCCGTGGCCGGAACATGGTCGGCGGGCACTTGTGCCGGGAGCGCGCACGCAAAGGCGAGCACGACACAGATCCGGTAGTTTCGCATGGACGTAGAAGCCTACCTTTTCGACGCTCCAAAAGAGTTCGCCCGGCTTGTTGGATCGTTGCGGGCCTGCAGGCCATCTTTGGCCCTCGTCGTTCTCGCATCTGTCGCGCAGCAAACATCGAAGTCCCAGCGTGCCTCTGGACCTTTTGACTCCGGCCCGCGGCGGCCTGCACTGCGCGGCGGGTGGCTTCTGCATCGATCCACTCGGCGAGGTCGAGCCGGTCTCGGTGGTGACGCACGCGCATTCGGATCACGCCAGGGCGGTGGCGGATGTCGTGCACTGTTCGCGCGAGGGCGAACGGGTGCTTCGCCGGCGTGTCGGGGATGGCCCCGAGATCGTCGCGCACGAGTGGGGCGAGCGCTTTCGGCTCGGCAAGGCCGATGTCTCGCTGCATCCAGCGGGCCACATCCGCGGCAGTGCACAGGTGCGCGTCCAGGCCGATGGCGAAACTTGGGTCGTCTCCGGCGACTACAAGCGCGAGTCCGATCCCACGTGCACTCCCTTCGAGGTGGTGCCGTGCGATGTCTTCGTGACGGAAGCGACGTTTGCGCTGCCGATCTATCGCTGGCTGCCGACCGAAGTCGTGGTGCAGCAGATCTACGAGTGGTGGCAAGACAATGCGGCGCGCGGTCGTTGCTCGATGCTCTTTTGCTACGCGCTCGGCAAAGCGCAGCGCGTGCTGGCGGGGCTGCGTGCGCATACCGAACGTCCCGTCTATGTGCATGGTGCGGTAGAGCCGTTGACCGAGGCATACCGCGAAGACGGTGTCGAGATGCTGCCGACAATGCCGATCGAAGAGCGCAAGGACGGGTTTGTCGGCGAGCTCGTGATGGCGCCGCCGTCCGCGAGCCGGTCGCCCTGGATGCGGCGCTTCAAAAATGTGCAGACGGGCTTTGCGTCGGGCTGGATGCGCGTGCGCGGAGTGCGGCGCGGCCGCGGCTGGGATCGTGGCTTTGTGCTGTCGGACCACGCGGACTGGCCCGGCATTGTCGAGACGGTTGCGGCGACGGGCGCACGTCGACTGTTGGTGCACCATGGCCGCGCCGATGCGCTGCTGCGCTACTTCAGCCAGCGCGACGTCCAGGCGGCGTCATTTCACGCCGAGAGCGATCGCAGCAGTCGTGCGGTTGATCAGGAGTAGGGCCTCGATGCACGCATTCGGCGAACTCTACGATCGACTCGATCGCACCAATGCTACCAACGACAAGGTCGCTGCGATCGTGGACTACCTCGGTCAGGCGCCTGCCGTCGATGCCGCTTGGGCCACCTACTTCTTGGCTGGAGAACGGCTGCGCCAACCCGTCAAGGTTCGTGCGATGACGACCTGGGCGCTCGAGCTCTGTGGCATCGACCAAGAGACCTTTGATGTCTGCTACGAAGAGGTCGGTGACCGCGCCGAGACCCTTGCCTTGCTGCTCGAGGCGATGCCCGATCGCACGGTCGACGATCCGTGGGATCCGCCGCTGCACGAAGCGGTGGCGTCGGTAGCTGGACTGCGCGCCATGTCGGAATCCGAGCAGCGCGCGGCGCTGCAATCGGTCTGGCCACGGCTCGGGCTGCGTGAGCTGTTTGTCTACAACAAGCTGATTACCGGTGCGTTCCGGGTAGGGGTTTCCAAGCGGCTGCTCGTGCGCGCGCTGTCGCAGTGGTCGGGCCTCGATCGCTCGGTGCTGTTCCATCGACTGATGGGGGCGCCGGTGACGACTGCCGAGCAGTTTCGGGCGCTCTTGGATCCGGAGACCGGCGAAGCCGACCGGGCCAAGCCTTACCCGTTTTTTCTGGCGTCGCCCTTGGAAGCGGATCCTGCGGGCCTGGGCGCGGCCGGCGAGTGGGTCGCGGAATGGAAGTGGGACGGCATCCGCGGGCAGATGATCCAGCGCGACGGTGCCGTCTCCATTTGGTCGCGTGGTGAAGAACTGGTCACGGATCAGTTTCCTGATTTGCGTGTGTATGGCGACAAGCTGCCGAGCGGCACGGTCTTGGACGGCGAGATCCTCGCCTGGCGCGACCATCGCCCGATGCCGTTCGCGTCCCTGCAGAAGAGGCTCGGGCGCAAGCGCGTCGGCAAGAAGACGCTGGCGGACGTGCCCTGCTCATTTGTCTGCTACGACCTGTTGGAAGTGGACGGTGAGGACATTCGCGAGAGGCCTCTGGCGATGCGTCTCCGGCGACTTGCCGAGGTGGCAGCGAGCGCGGGCTTGCCGGTATCCGAGCAGATCGAGTTCGCGGCCTGGCCCGAACTCGTCACGCTGCGCGCCACCAGCCGGAGTCGCGCCGTCGAAGGGTTGATGCTCAAGCGCGCCGCGAGTCCCTATCGCACCGGCCGCGTGCGCGGGGACTGGTGGAAGTGGAAGGTCGCGCCGCTCGAGCTGGACGCCGTGCTGATCTACGCACAGCCCGGCCATGGTCGGCGAGCGGGGCTGCACACGGACTACACGTTTGCCGTGTGGCGCGACGATGAGCTGGTGCCGGTGGCCAAGGCCTACAGCGGGCTCGCCAACGAAGAGATCCGCAAGCTGGATGCGTGGATCCGGCGCCACACCACCGACAAGTTTGGTCCGGTGCGGCAGGTCGAGCCGCAGCACGTCTTCGAACTGCATTTTGACGACGCGCAGCGTTCGACGCGGCACAAGAGCGGCGTGGCGCTGCGGTTCCCACGGATCGCTCGCTGGCGGCAGGACAAGCAGCCACGCGACGCGAGCACGCTTGGCGACGTGTTCGCGCTGATCGACGGAGAGGTCTGTGGCTGAAGCGAGTCTAGAGCTCTTGCGTGGCTGGATGCGCAGCCGTGGCTGGCAGCCGCTCGCGCATCAAGAGGAAGCGTGGTCGGCTAGGCTCGCCGGCAGCGACGGTTTGGTGTGTGTGCCGACCGGTATGGGCAAGACCTATGCGGCATACTTCGGCGCGTTGGCGCAGGTCCTCGAATGCTTCGCGGCGGGCGGCAAAGCGGGCCGGCGGGGGCTGCGCATCCTGTGGATCACGCCGCTTCGCGCGATGGCGCGCGACATCGAGGCAGCGCTGCGCGCCCCGGTCGAAGAACTCGGGTTTGCCGTCGAGGTCGCTTCGCGCATCGGCGATACGTCTGCCTATCGCAAGCGCAAGCTTCGTGAGCGCATGCCGACGGTGCTGCTGACCACGCCCGAATCGCTGAGCATTCTGCTTAGCTACGAAGACGCAGCGGAGAAGTTTGCGGACGTGCAGACAGTGGTCGTCGACGAATGGCACGAACTCGCGTCGAGCAAGCGCGGCACGCAGACGGAGTTAGCGCTGGCGCGGATGCGCGGGTTTTCGCCGGCCCTGCGCACATGGGCGCTATCGGCAACGCTCGGCAACGTCGAGGAGCTGGCGCGGGTTGCAGCGGGGGTCGCCGGAACGGCCCCGATTGCCGTTGTGCGCTCTGAGCATCGCGCCGACGTGCGCATCCGTTCGGTGCTGGGGCCTGATGATGCGCAGCTGCCCTGGTTTGGTTTTCTTGGCGGAGCCATGTTCGACGCGGTGATCGATGCGCTGGATCCATCGATTTCGACGCTGCTGTTTACCAATACGCGCAACCAGGCGGAGCGCTGGTATCGCGCGCTGCTGGAGAGGCGGCCCGAGTGGTTTGAGCAGCTGGCCCTTCACCACGGCAGCATCGATGGCGAAGAGCGTGCCCGCATCGAGAGCGGTCTCGATAGCGGTCGGGTGACGCTGGTCGTGTGCACGAGTTCGCTCGATCTCGGCGTCGATTTTACGCCGGTGCAGCGCGTTGTGCAGATCGGCTCGGCGCGCGGGATTGCGCAGCTTCTGCAGCGTGCGGGCCGGTCTGGGCACCGTCCAGGAGTGCCCAGCGAAGTCTGGATGGTGCCGACGCACGCGATGCAGCTGCTGGAAATCGAGGCGCTGCGGCGTGCGGTGGAAGCTGGCGAGATCGAGGCGCGGCGCCCGCTGATCGCACCGCTCGATGTGCTGGTCCAGCACCTGGTCACGTGCGCGGTGGGCGGCGGCTTTGTGGCCGAGGATCTGTTTGCCGAGCTGCGCGGCACGCATGCCTACAAAGATCTTTCGCAGGCGACCTTCGATCGCGCCTTGGCGTTTGTTGCGGATGGCGGCGAAGCGCTTGACGCCTATCCGCGCTACCAGCGTATCGGTCGCGATGGCAAGCGCTGGGTGGTGCGTGAGGCGTCGCTGGCGCGCGACCACCGCATGGCGATCGGCACGATTACGGCGGATAGCTCGATGCGCGTGCGCTACCTCAACGGCGGCACGCTGGGCAATATCGAAGAGCGCTTCCTGACGCGTGTGAGGGTTGGTGATCGGTTTGTATTTGCGGGCCGCGTGCTCGAGCTGGTGGCAATCCGAGACATGGAAGTCCGCGTGCGTGCGGCGAAGGGCAGCACGGACCACGTGCCCAAGTGGGTTGGCGGGCGTTTGCCGCTGTCGGACTCGCTGGCGCGGGCAACGGTGCAGCTGTTTGCCGAGCTGCGCGGCAAGCTTGGAAGAGGGCTGGCTGCTGGCCAAGTGGATGCAGGGCTATTTGGGCCCGAGGTGGCGCGCGCCGCGCCGATCCTCAAGCTGCAGGCGGAAAGATCCCAGTTGCCGGGGGCGCGCGTTCTGGCGGAGTGCACCGAGACAGCGGAGGGTTCGCACCTGTTCCTGTTTCCGTTTGGCGGGCAGTTGGCGCACCAGGGACTCGCAGCGCTGCTCGCAGAGCGGCTCGGCCGCCGCGCCGAGGTTACGTTTGCATTGTCGGCAAACGACTACGGCATCGAGCTGTTGGCGAGCGGTGGCTTTGCGTTTGCAAAACACCTTGCCGAGCCGAGCCTGTGGGACGTCGAAAGACTCGACGAGGATGCGATGGCGGCCGTCAATGCCGCCGAACTCGGCCGTCGTCAGTTCCGCGAGATTGCGCGCGTCGCCGGTTTGGTGCAAGAAGGCGTAGGGCGCTTTCGCAAAGGTGCGCGGCAGCTGCAAACGTCGGCGGGACTGCTGTACGACGTCTTCGAAAAACATGAGCCGGATCATCTGCTGCTGCAGCAGGTGCGCGCCGAAGTTCTGCAGCGGCAGTTCGATCGTGATCGCCTCGCCGGCATCTTGGCGCGCTGCGGCAAGGACGGCGTCGAAATCGTGACGTGCGACCGGCCGTCGCCGCTGGCGTTTCCGCTGCTGTTGGAGCGCGTCGAAGCGCGCGTGTCGACGGAGTCGCAGCAGCGCCGCGTCGAGCGCATCAAGGAGCAGTGGCGCAAGGCCGCCGCAGCCGATCTGGCCGGGAGCGCATCGTGAGCTTCGCCCTGCGCGGCGTCGAGCTTCAGCTGTTGCCAGAGCGCGCTGTCTTTGTTCCAGGCTTTGACGCGCTCCTGGTTGCGGACCTGCATGTTGGCAAGGCGGAGGCGTTTCAGCGGCGCGGCGTGCCGGTGCCGTCCGGCGTTGGCGACGACGACCTCGCTCGGCTGTCGGCGTTGATCGAGCGCACGCACGCACGTCAGCTGTGGGTTCTCGGCGATCTGGTCCACGATCGCGACGCCGCGCAGACGGCCGGGCTTGCGGTCCTGCGCCGAGGCCATCGCGACGTCGAGTTTCATGTTGTGCGCGGCAACCATGACCGGCATCTGGCGCAGCTGCCATCGGCGTGGGGCTTTGAAGAGCACGAGGACTTTGCGGCGCTCGGGCCGTTTGCGCTTCGACACGAGCCGGTCGCGGAGTTCTCAGACCAGCCAGATGGGCTCTACACGCTCTGTGGTCACCTGCATCCGATGGCCAAGCTGCGCGGCGCCGGCGACGAACTGTTGCTGCCGTGCTTCCAGTTCGGCGATCGCATTGGCCTGTTGCCCGCGTTTACCTCGTGGTCGAGCGGGGTTCGGGTCGACGTTCGCGACGGCCAGACGTTTGTCGTAGCCGGCGACACGGTGGTGGCCCTGTAGCGGCCGCGCCTGGGCGGATCTGAGCGATTGCTTGATCGAAAGCCCGCGCAGGTTCCTTCTGCTAGGCGGATCATGCAACATGCTGTCATGATACGTCGGCGCTGGCATCGCAATCTGCTGCTCGTGATCGGCGTCGTTGGGTGGCTAGGAGTCGGCTACGCTTGCTCCGGTCGTTCGACAGCTCCGCAGGGCGCGACCTCGATCGTCGGCGATGCGAAAACGGCCTCGGCGGATGAACGACGCGGCTGCGGCCGACGCATCGTGGAGCCCCACGCCGAACGCGTTGTCGACATCAACGATCCGGGCGCGGCCAGCAACTCGTGCTTGTTGTGCCACGAAGGCATTGAGGCGATCCGCAATCCGGATTCTGCGATGTTCGAAGCTATTCTGGATCGGGCGTCGGATGCGGGCCACGGCAACCGCTGTATCGTTTGCCACGGTGGCGATGCCGAGGCGCGACCTGCCGAAGGAGTGTCGCGCGACAGCGCCGAATGGGAGGCTGTTGCGGCGCGCGCGCATGCCGGCACGCCGGCCTACTACCAAGACCACAAGGGGCCGAAGGAGTTCTATCCCGACCCTGGGAGTCCGTGGATCAACGAGCACACCTGCGGTGTCTGTCACGAGTGGCAGGTTCGCACGCAGTGGCAAAGCCTGATGATGACCGAGGCGGGCAAGATCCAGGGCACGCTCTGGGGCTTTGGTGGGCTCAGCGGCTACGACCACAAATACGGCAACTACGACGTCGCCACGTTGCCCGAAGCGGATCGCGTCGGCAGTGACGACCACCATGCCTACATGCGTGAGCTGATGGCGAAAGAGCCGCAGGTGTTCTTGGAGGCCATGAAGCAGCTGCCCAAGGCGCCCACTGTGGCCGAGGTCGAGGAGGACCCGCGGCTGGCGGCGTTCACGTATCTGCGCGGAGAGTGCCAGCGATGCCACTTGGCAGTTGGCGGTGCCCAGCGTCACGGGGACTACCGCGGCCTTGGCTGCAGTGCCTGCCACGTGCCGTTTGCCAACAGCGGGGTGCACCAGGGTGGTGATGCCAGTCAGGACAAGACGCCAGGCAAATCGCTGGTGCACTCGATCCAGGGCGGCGTCGGTGCGCCCGTCACGGCCAATGGCCATACGTGGACCGGGATTCCGGTGGAGACCTGCACGACGTGCCACAACCGCGGCCGCCGCATCGGAGTCTCCTATCAAGGACTGATGGAGTCGCCCTACGCGTCACCGTTTGGTCCGGATGGCGGCAAGCAGCAGAAGCTGCACGGCAAGCACTACCGCAAGCTGCATGCGGACCTGCACGCCGAGAAGGGGTTTCTGTGCCAGGACTGCCACACGTCCATCGACGTGCATTCGTCGGGGCAGCTGATCGGCGCCATCACCGCCGCGGTTGAGATCGAGTGCACGGACTGTCACGGCACGCCAACCGACTACCCGTGGGACCTGCCGCTTGGCGCCATGGACGAATACGCGGAGACCCCGGCGACGGGGCCGGCGCGCGGCACGTCGGACGAGCTGCCGGAGTATCTCGATGCAAGCGATCACCCGGAGGCGGCCGACGGCTACCTGCGCACGGCGCGCGGCAACCCGTTCGGCAACGTCATCCGCCAAGGCGACAACGTGCATGTGCACCTGGCGAGTGGCGCTGTGCACGAGCTGATCCCGCTCAAGGGCATGGTCGAGCAGGACATGCTTTCCAAGAAAGCGCGCGTGGCGATGGTCGACGTGCGTGGCCACATGGATCGCATGGAGTGCTACGCATGCCATGCAACGTGGGCGCCGCAGTGCTATGGCTGCCACATTCAGGTCGACTACTCGTCATCGGAGAACCCGATGGACTGGGTCGCGGTCGGCCACGACCACCTGCCGAACGGTACGACGTGCGAGTTTACGGAGCGCGCCGACGCGCACCGCATTCCGGGCAAGATCTCCGAGCTGCGGGCCTACCTGCGCTGGGAGGATCCGGCGCTGGCGGTCAACGGCGAAGGGCGCATTGCGCCGGCGGTGCCGGGCTGCCAGACCACCGCCACGGTCCTTGGTGCGGACGGCAAGCCGTTGGTCGAGAACACGGCGTTTCGCATCCCCAACGTCGAGGGGGCCGGGCCCGAAGGTCAGATTGGCGTCGACCATTCGCCGCTGCAGCCGCATACGACGCGGCGCGAAGCCCGGAGCTGTGAGAGCTGTCACGGCAATCCGAAGGCGGCCGGCTACGGCATCGATGGCGGCAAGAACGACGTCGATCCGGCGGTGGACCACTACGTAGACCTGATGGACGCGCAGGGGCAGCTGCTGGTTGCCGATGCCAAACCTCAGGTTCGCAAAACGGAGCAGCTCGCTGCGGACTGGTCGCGATTCGTGACCGAGGATGGCAAGCAGCTGCAGACGGTTGGCCACCACTTCAGTCTTTCGCGGCCACTGAACAACCGCGAGCGGGATTTGCTCAAGCGCGAGGGCACATGCATCGCATGCCACCAGATCTTGCCCGAGGGGGACCTGGCGGTGTCCGCCCTTCACCATGTGGCGCAGATGCTCGATGCCGTGCCGGTCGCCGAAGAAGCGCACAGTACGCTCGTGCACAAGATCGTGCGCATCGCGGCGTGGGCGCAGGTGGGGCTTGTTCTGCTGCTGGTGCTCGCAACGGTGGGTTGGTTGCTCGTCTGGCGAGGCCGGCGCAAGCGGCGTCGCGCGGCAGCGGACATCACGCCGTAGGTTGGTGCATGTGCACGTCCCGCTGGGGGAACGGGATGCTGAGCCCCTCTTGGTCAAAGCGTTCCTTGACCTGCCGCGTCACGTCCCAGAACACGTCCCAGTAGTCGGCGGTGTTGGTCCAGGGGCGCACGATGAAGTTGACGGACGAGTCCGCCAGTTCGTGCAGCTTGATCACGGGTGCGGGCTCCGCCAGCACCTTGGGGTGCGTTTCGACGATGTCCTGCAGGACGCTTTGGATTGCCTGCAAATCGTCGGCGTAGCCGCAGCCAAACTTCATGTCGACGCGGCGCGTCTTTTGGTGCGTGGCGTTGGTGATGACGTCGTTCCAGATCGAATTGTTGGGCACGACGACGATCTGGTTGTCGAATAGACGCATCGTCGTCGAAACCAACGTCATGTCGTCGACCTTGCCGGTTTGCCCGGCAACCGTGACGACGTCGCCGACGTCGTACGGACGATAGATCAGGATCATCATGCCGGACGCGAAGTTCGACAGCGTGCCCTGCAGCGCGAGGCCAACGACCAGTCCGGCTGCGCCTAGCGCCGCGATGAACGGCGTGATGTCGAACTCGAGCATCGTCAGGGCAAAGATGAACCCGAGAAAGAAAACGGTCTTGCGGGTCGCGTTGACGAAGAACGTGCGCAGCAGCGAGCTGGTCTTCTGCATGCGGCTGACGGCTTTGCCGACAAGCCGGGCAGCGAGGCGCGATAGCAGCCAGAACAGCATCATGGTCACGAGGAACTTGATGATGTTGAGGCCGACGCGGATGCCGCCTTCTGGAGACTTTAGCCAGGTCAATACGACTTTGACGGTGGCTCCGACATCCGTGGCATCGAGGTCCGCACGGGTCGAGGCAGCGATGTACTGCCTGTAGGCCGTGCCGTCGCCGCCGCGGGCCACGAAGGCGTCGATGGCAATAGACAGGCGGTCGACGATGCGCTTCTGCTCTTCGCGGAGTGGCGTGGCGTCAGCTTCTGGGGTGGCCAAAAGCAGGTCGCGGATTGCGATGTTGCGCTCGATGAGCGCGGCTTGCCAAGCATCGACTTCGGCCTGGCACTGCTCCTTGGTGAGCGGGCGCAGGCGCACTTTGAGCTGCGGCTTGCTGACTTTGGAGTCACCGGCGGTCGTGGCCGTGTAGCTGGGCGGCGTGCTTTCCTGCGCGAGCAAAGTGGCGCTCGTCGTGGCTGTGACGGAGAGCACGAGAATCAGAGCAAGCAGGCGTTTCATGATGTGGGTCGCTGGAAGGAGCAGGCGCTTAGGTGCGTAGCGCGCGGTCGAGTTCGTCGAGCAGGCAGTCCGCTGCCGCTGCGTCAAAGGTCATAGGGGGGCGGATCTTCAGCACATTGTCGTGCGGGCCGTCGGTGCCGATCAGCACGCGTCGATCGCGCAGACGGTTTTTGATGGCGCCGGCAAGTTCGGTATTCGGCGTGCGGCTCTCCCGATCCGAAACCAGGTCGACGCCGAGGAAGAAGCCGCGTCCGCGCACGTCGCCGATGCACTCGTGCTGGGTCTGTAGTTCGCGCAGGCCCTTCAGCAGGCGGTCACCGGTACGTCGGGCGTTGTCGGCAAGCGGCTCGTCGCGCAGGACATCCAGCACGGCAAGGCCCGCGGCCATTGCGACGGTGCTGCCGCCGAACGTGCTGAAGAACTCCGGGCCTTTGGCGAAGCTCTGCGCGATGGCCGACGTGGTTGCAACAGCTCCTAGCGGGAAGCCGTTGCCCAGCGGCTTGCCGAGCACGAGGATGTCGGGCACGACGTGGTGCCGCTCGAAGCCGAAGGCGCGATCGCCGGTGCGCCACAGCCCGGTCTGCACATCGTCCGCGATGCACAGTCCGCCGGCTTTGCGAACCGCGGCGTACGTTTGCGCCAAGAACTCGGTCGGCAGCTCCATCTGGCCCCCCACGCTCGGCAGGCATTCGCAGATGTAGGCGGCGAGCGTACGGTTGCTCTGCTGCAGCGACTGCACGATGCCGCGCACTTCTTCGGCGTAGAGTTCGCCGGCATCCTCTCCGCGGTGGGCCCCTCGGTAGACGTCGGGCTGTGGCGTTACGTGCACCCAGTCCGGTTTCGGCGCCGCTCCCTCTTGCCGGAATTTGTATGGGCTCATCGCCATGGTCGACGTGGTATGCCCGTGGTAGCCGTGGTCCATGACGCAGACGTCGCGATGGCCGGTATGGGCACGCGCGAGCCGGAGAGCCAGCTCGTTGGCTTCACTCCCGGATGGCGTGAAGAAGAACTTCGTCAGTTCGGTTGGCAGCAGCGCGCGAAGGCGCTCGGCGTAGTCGTGCATGCCCTGGTGCAGATAGCGCGTGTTGGTGGCCAGAAGAGCAGTCTGTTGCTGCACGGCTTCGACGACGCGCGGGTGGCAGTGGCCGACATGGGGAACGTTGTTGTAGGCGTCGAGGTAGCGACGCCCGAAGCGGTCGAGCAAGACGTGTCGCATGCCGCGAACCAGCGACAGGGGGCGGCTGTAGCTGGTCTTCAGGTTGCTGGCAAAGCGGCTCTCCCGCGCGGTGGCCAGGTCGTCGCTGGGATCGTGCCAGCGCACGCGGTCGGGAGCGACGCCGAGCAGGCGGGCGGGATTCGGGTAGATGGCAAGGTGTGCTGGGAGGTCGTCTGGGTCGGCGACGCCCTGCGGCACCCCTTCGAGCCTGTCGGCGCCATGCGCCAATGCCTGCAGGTGCAAGTGCGGTGGCCAGCCGCCGTTTTCCGCCGCGTCGCCTAGCTGTGCAAACGCTTCGCCCGCGGCAAGCTCTTGGCCGATGCGCAGCTTGGCGACGCTCTGGTGTGAGAGGTGGCCATAGAGTGTGCAAAACTCATTCGCCTGGCTGTGTGCGTGGCCCGGGTCTGGATCCGGCAACGGGTGCGCCAGGATGACAAGGCCGCCGTAGTCGAGCCGGTCGGGGCAGATGCGAGCATCGACGACGCGGCCGGCAAGCGGGGCCTGCACGGTGGCGCCGGCAGGCGCAAAGACATCGATGCCGAGATGAACCGTGCGCCGTGGGGAATTGGGCGTCTCGGCGCCGAAGGCCCTTGATGTGTAGAGGGGCCGAGGCTCGGCGTAGCGGCCTACAGCGCAGTTGCTGTCGGCCACCCGCATCGCGTCGTGGATGCGGAGGCCCGCCTGATGCGCGTCAAATTCGAGTGGGTTGTCGCCGCTGACGATCGATTCGAACGATAGGTCGAGCACGGGGGCTTCGTGTAGCTGGTGGTCGGCCAGCACCGCATGCACCTGCGTGGTCTCGGCCGCGAGATACGCGGCGACTCGTTGGGGCAGCGGAGCAGGGGCGATGCCGCAGGTCTGCGCGATGCGGTGGCGGGCGACGTCGGCGTGCCTGCCGTGGAGCTCGAGCAAGACCCGCTTGGCATGTCGTTGGCTGATCTGGATGTAGTCATCATCAGGCCGTAGCCGCTGCTGGACGGCGGCGTTGGTGATGCTGACGGCCAGTCTTGTTTGCAGGAGTGGCAGCAGCGCTTCGCGTTCGGCCTCGGATAGCGGCAGTTCGCTGTGATAGCCGTGCGTGATCGCGTCGATCCCTGCCAGTGCATCGGGGCTGGCCATCGCGGCGTAGGCGGCCGCAATGGCGAGATCGGCGACGCGCACGGTTTCGCACATGTCGCCGAAGTCGAAGATGCCGGTGACGCAGGCGGCGTTGTTGCCGCCGCAGAGCACATTGTGGTCGTTTGCGTCGTTGTGCACGATCGACCGCGGCAGCGACGGCAGCAGCGGCTGCATGCGCGTTCGGTAGTTGTCGTAGACTGTGGCAACGGCTGCGCGGACGTCTCGGTCCGCGATGCCATCAAGGTGCTCGCCGATCCAGTCGGCCTGGCACAGGTCCCATTTGAAGCTGCTGCGATGAGCGCGCGGGTGTTCAAACGTCGCCAGCGCGATGTCGATCTTGGCCACGGCGCGCCCGAGGTCTGTGCACAAGGCAGCGTTCACGAACCCGCGACTCGCGATGGTTCGGCCCTCCAGCCACGTGCTGAGCCAGACGGTGCGCGGTAGCTCGCCGGCCAGCGAGAGCTGGGTGTGGGCGCGATCCGAAAGCGTGCGGCGAACGGCGGGCAGGGCGACGCCTACATCGGTCTTCTCCAGGTGCTCCAGGGCCGCAATCTGCAGCTCGACGTCGGCTGGGCTGCCGCCGGCGCCGGCGATCTTGACCAGGAACGAGGCTTCCGGTGAGCGCAGCTTGAGGTTGGCGTCGACTTCGCCCGGCAGCGCGTGGAGTTCGCCTGTGAGCCCGTATTCGCGGGCAAGCATGTTGGCGATGGCGGCTCCGTGATCCTGCAGCAGCTCGGCGGTCGTCATCGTCCGAGTCTTCCGCGGCACGACAGCGAACGCAAGCTGGAGTTGCGCGGGCGCGATCGCCGCATGGTGCCGCTCGGCCGTTGTCCTATATTTGGCGCATGGCCGACCAGCGTGACCCGAACTTTCGCGAGCTCCGCATCGACTACGGCGACGCGGAGCTGCGCCGCCGCGACCTGCCGGAGGACCCGCTCGCGTTTTTTCGGCGCTGGCTCGACGAGGCGACCGAAGCGGGTGTGCGGGAACCGAATGCGATGGCGCTGGCGACTTGCGATGGCGATGGCCAACCGCACTGCCGCATCGTGTTGTTGAAGCAGCTTGATGCGCAGGGCTTTGGCTTTTTCACCAACAAGCAAAGCGACAAGGGCGCGCAGCTTCGTCAGAACCAGCGCGCCGCGGTCACGTTTTGCTGGCCGGCGCCGCGCACGCGCCAGGTGCGCATCGAAGGCTCGATGGTGGAGTTGCCCGAGTCGGTCTCGGACGCCTACTTCCAGAGCAGGCCGAGGCGGGCGCAGCTGTGCAGCGCGGCGTCGCCGCAGAGCGCGGTGGTCAAAGACCGAGAGGCGCTCGAAGGGCTTGTGGACGCGCTCGAGCAGCAGGTGGGCGACGGGGAGGTCCGGCGTCCAGAGCGCTGGGGCGGCTACGCGCTGCGCCCCGAGCGCATCGAGTTTTGGCAGGGGCGCGATGGACGCTTGCACGACCGCTTTCGCTTCCAGCTGGCCGGCACGGGCTGGCTGCTGGACCGGCTGGCGCCGTAGTCCAAGACTTGGCGTCTGTGCTCAGGCGGGCTGTCGGCGTGCCGGCTGCTCGCTTGCCGGGTGCGCCCCATGGTGCTCTACGCGTAGCTGCACCAGTTCACAGGCGAGGCTGTCGTAGTCGCTCTGCAGCTCGCGGCATCGCTGCAGTGGCTGTGCCGAAGCCGCAATGTTGATGCTGCGCTGGAAGCTTGCTTCGCGCAGCCAGTGCTCAAGGCGCTCCTGCAGTTCGCGCAGGGCGGTCTGCATGAAGCGTTCCTGGGTCTGAAACCGAAGCCGCTCCGCGTGGTTCGCAGGTTCAGGCACTCGCACGGCAGTCTCCTCCCTCGGGGGTTTCGTCTTCTTCGCCGCCGTCGGACTCGATCGCCGGCATGCCGTCGAGCAGCTGGTGCAAGACGGCAACCTTTTGCTCGAGCAAGAGGCTTTCGTTGCGCAGCTCGGCTGGGATCGCGATGCCCTTGCTGCACGCGGCAAGGGCGCGCGCGTCGTGGAGCGCCTGCTGGGCGCGCGCCTGAGACAGCTCGGCGAGAAGCCTCGCCGTCAAGTCGGATGCCGCGCAGGCGGCGTCATCAATCAGGTCCGTTTCCATGCCAGCAGCATCGGTCGGGACGATGAGTATGTTGCAAAGACCCGAGGAAGTTCCGCGGGCCGTGCCCCATCGCTACTCGACCCACTCGGCGAGGAACAGGTTGGTCTCGCCCTTCTTCTGCTGGTTGCGGTTGCTGGCGAACACGATGAAGCGGCCGTCGGGCGAGAACATCGGGAAGCCATCGAACTCTGGGCTGTCCGTGACTTGCTCCATGCCGGTGCCGTCGTCGTTGACCATAAACAGGTCGAACTCACGTGCTTGGCGGTGGTCGCCGGTTTCGCGCATGCGCTGCATGCCCAGCCAGTTGCTCGAGAAGATGATGCGCTTGTCGTCGGGCAGCCAGAACGGGGCGAAGTTGGCGGCGCCGTTTTTGGTGACCTGGCGGAAGTTCTTGCCGTCGCGATCGCAGACGGTGATTTCCATGTGCGACGGGGCGACCAGCTGCTGGCCGAGCAGCTCGGCGTTGCGCTTGGCGGTCGCTTCGTCCTTTGGGTAGGCCGAGCGCAGCACGAACTTGCTGCCGTCGTGCGAGAAGAATGCGCCACCGTCATAGCCTGGGCGATCGGTGATGCGGCGGACGTCGCTGCCATCGGCCCGCATCGTGTAGAGCTCGAGGTCGCCGTCGCGGACCGACGTGAAGACAATGTCGCCGGTCACCGGGCAGACCGTTGCTTCGGCGTCGTAGCCGGCGTTTTCGGTCAGCTGCTTGATGTTCTTGCCGTCCGGCCCGACCGCGAAAACGTCATATTCGCGGTGCACGGCCCACTGGTAGCCGCGGCCCGTCATCTTGACGACGGGAGGCGCATCGCCGTGGTGGTGGGTCGAAGCGAAAACGATCTGCGCATCGCCTTGGGTCCAGTAGGCACAGGTCGTGCGGCCCTTGCCGGTGCTGACCTGCGTGACCTTGCCGTCCTTGAGGTCCATGACGTAGATCTGGTCCGCAGACATGTCCGGCGAGCGTCGCTGGAAGACCAGCTTGGTGCCATCGTTCGACCAATAGGCCTCGGCGTTTTCGCCGTCGAAGGTCAGCTGCCGCAGGTTCTTGAAGTGCTTCTCCTTCGCGTTG
This sequence comes from Planctomycetota bacterium, assembly GCA_045105235.1. Taxonomy (GTDB): domain Bacteria; phylum Planctomycetota; class UBA1135; order UBA1135; family UBA2386. The sequence continues at coordinate 34,130 of JBGCDH010000052.1, forward strand.
TCGGCGACGGGCTTGCCGGCGCCGATGGAGAACTCTTTGGCCGGGACGACGGGGTCCTGGTTCTGCGGCAGAGACGAACACGCGGACAGCGTGCCGAGCGACATGCTGAGGGATAGTACGAACAACGGAGCCATAGGCATCACGATCGCACGCTTGGCCCGGCCTGGCAACGTCAAGCGACGCTTGAGGTCATGCCGACGTCACGTGGCCTGCTAGCTCTCGGCGGTTTTCTCGCCCGCGCCGAGCGGGCTGTCCCCGAGCGCGCTGTCCCCGAGCGCGCTGTCCCCAGCCGTCTTAGCTGGCGCGGCCGCCTCAGTTTGCGCGGCCGTCTCAGCTGGCGCGGTCGGCTTCACTGGTGCTGCTACGGCAGGCGCCGAAGTCTGCCTCTGGGCATCGCCCGTGGCTGCTGGCTGCGTCTTGGCGCTCGCCGGTGCCGCCGCCTCGGCTGAACGGCCATCAAGCAGCGGAGCGAGCCCGAGCAGCTGGCGCTCCGTCACCGAGACGTCCGGCACAGCCGCCAGGAATGCCTCTCGGTTCTGCTGCACAAACGCCCTCATCCGCAGCACGAAGTGCTCCGGATCCTCGAGGTCGAGCAAGCCGGCGCGTGTCAGCGCATCGGCCGCGGGGCGGCGGGCCACTTGATCGACTTCTTCCGGAGCGACGCGCTCATCGTCGAGCCAAAACTCGGAGCGGATCTCGAAGAAGCGGATCAGGTTGCGGAGGTGGGGGAGAGTGATCGCGGACCTGCCCTTGCATATGTCTGTCGCCGTTTGTGGCGAGACACCCAATGCCCGGGCAAGGTCCCTCTTCTTGAGACGGCGCTGCTCCAGCAGGGCCGTGATCTTCTCGTGGATGAGGACCATAAATTTCGACGCTGACCGTGATTGGCTCGAAAGCCCGTCGGCTACGACGGTAGCGTCGAACTCGGACGTGTGCAAACCAAACGTCCCCAAGCCATGGGAGCTTCGGCACCACGTCGGCCGCGGACGCCCGCGCGGAGATTCGTCGTGGTCTGGTCGCATCGCGCGCTACGATCCAGTCGTGTTCCATTGCTGGGGGACGTTGTCGATCGCACGTATGCCGCAAACGCCGCTTCTCGGGAGCCTGGTAGTTCGAGCCTTGGTGCTCGCCACGGTCGTATTCGGACTCGTTGGATGCGCCGGGCGTGAGCTGGCGCCGTCCGTATGGCCGCCGCCGGATTTTTTGCTCGCCGTTGAAGAACTGCGATTCGATGGCGAGACGATGCACGTCGTGCGCCGGATGCGCGTGGGCGCGGACGGCACCGTTTTTTACGGGACGTCGTCGCGCCCGATGGTGGACGACGTAACCGGCACGAGCCTGCCCGTGTTTGATCGCCTCGCGATCTACCAGCTCGAGCCGATTTGCCTGCGCGCGCTGGCCCGCAAGCTAGACCGTCTCGGCATTGATGAGTTGCCGGACGTGACGCCGCCGCCGGCCGCGACTTTGGGCAGTTCTTCGGTCGGAGTCGCGGTTCGCTGGCAGGCGTTTCAGCGTCAGCGCGTGCTCACTGGGCAAGACCGTGCCCGTGGGCCCTTGGCCGAGATCCTCGCGGTGATCGCGGCACACCTTCCGCAGGACGAGGGTTTCGACATTCGGATCGAGCGTCCCGTCGTATCCGTCCTCAGCGGCGTCCCGGCCCCGGTTGAGTCCGTTGACGGTGCGTTGGCTGCGTGTCGGGGTTTGCTCGCCAGCCGGCCGGAGGACGTTCGCCTGCTGCAGGAGGCATTTGTGCTGGCCTGCGCCGCCGGGCATCGCCGCGAGGCCGAAGAGCTGCTGGAGCGCTGGCGTCGCGAGATGGCGCATGACCGCGGTGGGTTTGGTGTGGATTCCGGGGCGGCCTCGAGCGGTGGCTTGCCGCGTCTCGATGTCGGTCTTTTCATGCGGTTGCTGCCGCCGGCTTAGCGACGAAGCGGGTGGCGAACGGGCGGCTCGCTCAGGCCGTCGCCCACGCTTCGCCTGGCGATCCCCCGTGCTGCGGCTGGCGCAGAAACACCTCCAGCGCATACAGCAGGTAGAGAGCGTGCCCGAGATTCGCTTTGCCTTGCCGGTGCACTTCGAGGGCTCGCTCGAGCCCGCCGGGACGAAGGTGCTGTCGCGCGCCGCTCTGGGGTTCTCGCAGCATGGCCAGGGCGGCGGTGTCGCCGCGAAACCAGTCATCCAAGGGCAGGGCAAAGCCGAACTTCGGCAGCTTTTGGACCGCTTCCGGCAGGTCGTGGGCAAATGCCTCGCGCAGCTCGCGTTTGCCGAGTGCACGCTTGGTGGCGCCAAAGGGGCTCAGATCGGCGACGAGATAGGGGCAGCGCCCCTCGACGCCTGCCGCCAGCGTGGCGACGTCCTGTTTGGCCAGCAGATCGCGCGGCAGGTAGTGGGCGAGGTCGTCGGCGCGGCTTCGCAGGGCGTCGACTGCGTTGCCTGGGCGGGGCGGCATAGGCTCGCGATCGTGCCAGCAGGCGCGGTGGCCCAGGTGCGGAGCGAGCACGAGGTCGGCGAACGCCGGTGGCGCAACCGCGAGCAGCGATCGAATCGGGTTGTCGGCCCTGCTGGCGCGACGCAGCCGAGCGCTGGCGTGCATCGCCCAGTCGGGTTTGGTGCGGGCAAGCGGCAGCCGGGCGACGATGCGGGCGAGTCCGCGCCAGCGGCCAAGAGACTCGGCGATGCGGTAGCGCCGGTAGCCGAGCAGGCGTTCGTCTGCTCCTTCGCCGCCGAGAAGGACGCGGCAGCCGTCGCGATGTGCGGCGCGGGCGACGGCGTGCACTGCGAGCACCGAAGGGTCGCCGAGCGGCTGTTTGGCTGCGGCGGTCAGCGCCGGCAGCGCATCTAGGACTTCTGGGCCCGCGTCGACGGGGTGCAGTTCGAGGCCTGCCTTTCGGGCTACGGCGGCAGCCGCTTCGCGTTCTTGGCAGGCCGCCTGGCTGCGATCCACGAGCATCCGGGCGCGGAACTGGTAGGCCGGTGGCCGGTCGCTTGGCGCGGGGCTGCCGCTGGCGCGCGCAAGCTCTCCGGCCAGCAGAGCCAAGCAGCTGCTGTCGATACCGCCAGAAAGCGACAGGGCGGCGCGCGAAGGCGTGTCCAGGCACATGCGAACGGCTTCGCGTAGCCGGTCGCGCAGGGGACGCGATTCGCTGGCGTGGTCGCTGCCAGAGGCGCGAGCGGGCGGCGCTTCCCCGTGTGTGAGTCGCGGGCGAAGCAGTTCGCCGCTCGCTTGGATCTCGATGGGCTGGCCGCGAGCAGGAAGCGAGGCCATCACCAGGCGCGCGTCGATGCGGTGCGGCTTCTCAATGTCCCAGCCGTAGCGGAGCCATTCGGCCAGGCGCCGATCGGCGGAGTTGCCGGTGCGGTGCCGTTCGCTCGATGGCAGGCTGTTGGCGTCCGGCATGCTGACTTCGTGCAGCGCGGCTGCGGTCGAGGCAAACGCGGCGAGGCGCCATGGCCCGTGCTTGCCTCGGCTATCCGCAAGCCGATCAAACAGGCACAGCAGCGGCTTTTCGGCATGGCGATCCTGTCCGATGACGAGCGAGCCGTCGGCCGCAGCGACGGCGTAGGCGTAGTGCCCGCGCAGCTTGGTGAGCATGTGCGCTTGGCCACGCTCGGTCGCCAGCAGCGGCAGCCACGCGTCATTCGGCGTGTGCTGGCGCTTCGCGACGCCGGGCAGGAGTTCGTCGAACAGGTGCCGGGCATTGACGAGGGCGCCGTTGAGAACGCCGAGGTGCCGGCCGCCGCGGCGCGCTACCGGCTGACGCGACGTTGGGCCCGAAATGGCGAGCCGCGCGCATCCCAGCCACCATCCGCCGCACCGCGCAAACGCCTGGCCGTCGGGCCCGCGCCACGCCATCGCCTTGGTTGCGCGCTGGAGCGTGCGGTGCGGATCGAGGCCGCACTGATGCAAGTAGTCGTGCCGGACTCCAACGATGCCGCACACGCGCTCTAGCTGCGCTTGGCCTTCTTGGGGCGAGCTGTGCGGGGGTTGCGCGGCTTGACGGGGTTGCGCGGCTTGATGGGCTTGCGAGTCTTCGCGCTGTCATTCGCGCTGTCATGTAACGGGCCCTCTACCGTTTTCGCAGCGTCTGCTCCGCCGCGCACGCCGTCGAGGTAGTCGCCGAGCATCTGCCACTGACGGTGTAGGTCGTGTTCGTCGACGCCGAACGGCGCCTTGAAGAAGCAGGCCAGATGCGGCATCGGGCCGCCTTCACCGCGCGTTGCGGCAAGGTCGGCAAAGCGGATCAGGTCCAGCACCAGCGGGGCTGCGAGGATGGCATCGCAGCCCTGCCAGGTAAACTGCAGGGACATCTTGAAGCCGAGGAAGCCCTCAAAGTGGATGAAGTCCCACGCCGTCTTGAGGTCGTGTAGCGACGGCACGTAGTCGATCGCGACGTGCGTATGCAGGGGATAGCCGAGGATCGACGGCAGCAGGCCGTCTTTGCTCTCCACCTTGCTGCGCTTGTTTTCGCCGTCGGCGAGCACGACGCCGTCGCGGTCGCCGAGCATGTTGTAGCCCTGCCAGCTCAGCACCTTGAGGTTGCGGTACAAGAACATCGGCGCGAGCGCCGACTTGACCAAGGTTTCGCCGGTCTTGCCGTCGCAGCCCATGAACGGCGTGTTGTTCTTAGCAAAGAGCTGTTCGATCGCGGGCGTCAGCGCGGAGTTGCTCGGCGTGAAGTGCACAAACGGCATGCCTAGCTTGGCTGCGACGTAGGCGTAGAGCGCCGACGGCCGGACGGCTTTCTGGCGGTCGTCGTCGAGGGCACGCTCGAATGCCTCGATGCTCTTGTGCGCCGCGCCGAGGCGCAGCAGGGGCTCGGTCGAGGTCAGGTTGACGCAGATGACCCGCTCGAGGCGATGCTTCTTCTGGAACGCCTTGATGTCGCGTTCGATCCGTGCGGCCTGGGTGCGAAGGCTGAGCGGCTTGGGCTTCTTGCCGCTGCGGAGCTTCTCGATCGTGGCGCCTGCATTTGGGGCGTATCCCTCGACGACGTTCTTGCTCTGCGCTAGCAGGTCGCGCTTGAGCTTGCGCAGCAGTTCGGTCGACAGGGTGCCTGTCTGCTCGCCGATTTCGGCAGCAGCCTGGGCAAAGTCACTGCTGCGGATCTCGTGTCCGCCAAACACGAACGTGTCGATCGGGCGGAACGGGATGTCGCGGGCGACATCGGATTCGGTCGTGAGTCCGCGGGTGTCGGCCAAGCCGCGGGCCATGGCCCGTGTGCCCACGACCAGCGTGGTGGCGAGGCCGCCATAGGCACCGAACAGCCAGACGCCAACTTTCTTGGAGCGGGCTGTCTTCGTAGCAGAGGCATTTTTCGGAGCGCTCTTCCGGACAGGAAGGTTGCGGGCGGCCGGCTTCTTCGCAGGTCGCTTGCCGGATGCGGCGGTGCCCGTCTGGGTGCGGGCTGCTTGTCGTCGTTTCGTCGCCAAAGTGGGCCGGGCAGGATAGCGGCAACGGCGTCGCGGTTCTGCGGTTCGATCTGGTTCCGAAATCGAGGGGGGCAAAATAGGTGGGCCACCAGCCGTCGGTCGCCGGCCTGGCAAGCCGTCTGGTTGTGGACAGTGGCCCGCGAAGCTGCCATAACGCCGACGTGAAGCGAACCTGGCCCTGGCTGCTGATCCTGCTGTTGGCCGCAATGGTCGGCGGCGCCCTCTACTTCGATCGGCAAGCGAAGAAGGGGGACCGTGAGATCGATGTCTACATCGCCGGCGGCCAGCGCATGGCCGACGGGGCGGAGATCTATCGCCGCGGTAGCGATGCAAAGCCGTTTACGTATCCGCCGTTCGCCGCGGTTCCGTTCGTTCCCTTTGTGCTGCTGCCCGAGAGCTGGCACGCGGAGGCGTGGTTTGTTGTCAACTTCGTTGTGCTGCTGCTGCTGATCCGGTGGCTGCATCGTTGGGCCCGCAGCCAGCGAGGGCAAGTCGGCGAGGGGGCTGCGGCGCCGCCCAAGCGGTGGGCGCTGTGGTTCTGGTTGCCGACTGCGCTATTTGGCGGCCGCCACATTGTCTCGGTCTTCACCAACCAGAGTCATGACCTGTTGATCTGTGGCATGCTTGCGATGCTCGCGGCCGCCTGGTGCCGAGGCGGGCGTCTGGCGGCGCTGCAGGCGGGTTTTTGGGCGGGGCTCGGCGCAGCAACCAAAGCGACGCCGCTGATTTTCCTCGGGCTGTTTGGGCTACGCCTGCGCGTTGTCGGTGTGGTCTCGGTTGTGGTGGCGACGGTCGGGGCCACGCTGTTGCCGGATCTGATGTTTCCGCGTGGCGACGGGCAGGCGTGGTGGCGCGCCTGGTACGACATCAATCTGAGCGGCATGGAGGTCGGCGGCACGGCCGACGCTCCCGGCGCTTGGGGGACGCACAGCTTTCTCAACCAGGGGCTCAGCGGCACCTTGACGCGGTGGTTTCGTCCGGTCGGCGTCGATGACGTGACCTTTGTGGTCGGCGAAGTGGGCGACGTGCTTTGCGTCGAGCTGTCGGCTCAAGCCACCAAGTATGTGACCTTGGCCGGATCGATGGCGGTGCTGGCGGTGATTTCGCTCGGCGTCCTCGGCAGCTGGCGGGCGCTGCGTTCGGTGCCGCCGGGCATTGCCGGCAGCGAGGTGCGAGCGCAGATCCAAAGCCGTGTTGGCATGGGCGAGGTTGGCGCCTTCGCGTGCGGGATGCTGTTGCTGTCGCCGCAGAGCAGCAAGGCGCACTTCTGTGTCTGGATTTTCCCGGTCGCGTTTGTTGTCGACTTTGTGCTGCGCAGGCGCCGCGATGCCGTTGCGATCGTGCTGTTTGCCGTGGCCTTCGGTTTCGCGATGCTTTCCAAGGGCATGCTCGGACGCTCACTGGCGAACGTCATGTTGGCCTGGGGGAGCGTGACCTGGGCGACGGTTTTTTTGCTGCTGGCGACCGTGCGGTGTTTGTGGCTCTCGGCGCGGGTGGGCTCTGAGGGTGCCGATACGGCTGGGCTCAGCGCGTGAGGCGCGCCCGCTATTGATGCGGCAGCAGGTCGCGCAAGGCCTCTATTCGTTCGCGCCAGTCGGCAGGTGCATGTGGCTCGGCTTTGTGGAACTGAAGCCCGCGGCCGACGGCCTTGCGGGCTGCGATGTAGTCCTTGTCGGCGTGGGCGACAATGGCGCGCACGTGGCTGGTCCATGGCCCGACCTGTGGCCTGCCGGAGGAGGCATTGCGACGTTCGAACTCGGCAAGGCGGACGCTCGCGATCTCAGGGGCGCGGAGGGAGTCGGGGACTCTCGCCGCGGCGTGCAGCCACGCGTCTTCGAGCAGGGCCTTGGGATACCACGCCTTCTGTTCGACGGTGCCGTGAAGTGCTAGCGCCATGCGTTCGGCCGCGAGCGGGAAGTCGTCAAGGCGCGAACTGGCCATGGCGACGTAGAATGCGGCTTCTTGCTTGTATTCGCTGCTGCCGACGGCGAGCCAGCGTTCGGCATGGCGGCGCACGTGGTGCCAATCGCGCACAGCAAGCAAAGCCCGGATCATGAACGGGATTTGCTTGTCGGCCGCGACGCGTCGCACCGTTAGCTCACGTGCGAGCTCCGTTTGCAGCTCAAGGTTCTTCGTTTGGACGGCTACGCCGAACTGGCGCTCGTGCAGCGAGCGCCGGTCTGGATGGCGCTGTCGATAGCGCTGCCAGCTGGCCTCGCGCCGGCGGCGCATGCCGTTGTGATCTGCATGCGCCGAGCAAAATGTGTAGGCGTCCTCGAGGCTTCGCGCCGGCGGGTCGTCTTCGGCGAGAATCTTGTCGACAAGATCGCAGGCGAGTTCCGGGGCTTCAGCCCAGCGGATCCGCAGGTGTCGCAGCGCCCGCATGCGGGTCGCAGCACCGCTTGCGCGGTAGCTTTGTGCGGCTTCGCGGTCGCCTGCAAGAGCTGCTCCGTAGGTCTGCATGGACGCTAGCCTGTCGATGTTCGCGCCGGCGGCGGCCGCGCGGTCACGGACCTCCTGCATGCTTTTGACTTGGCCGAGCCTGCGCCGCATACCGGCAAGAACTTCGTAGCCTCGGGCGTCACGCGGCGCCGTTGCGATCATGTGCTCGGCGATCTCTTCGGTCGTCGACGCGTCGAACTGCTCGACGGCAATCGCGGTCCAAGCCAGCGTTGCGATGTCCTTGGGCCACCGCCGCCGAATGGCGCGGATGTTCTCGTGGGCTCGGTCCGGTTCGCCGCTGCGCAGCAGCGTCCAAACGCGCATCGCCGCCAGCAGCGGGTCGTCAGGGCGCAGGTTGGCCGCGCGGTCGAAGGCGAGGGCTGCCTCGCGGTAGGCGCGAGCGTGGCCGCGATCCTCGGCCCGGAAAAGACGATCGAGTGCGACGATGTAGGAAGCAAAGTCATCGTTGCTCTCGCACAGCTTGGACAGTTCGTCCGCCGTGAAAAACGACCGCTTTTCGACGAGCTTGTCGAGGCAGATTCGCAGTGCGGCACTGCCAGAAATCGCGGCCGCGTGCGCCGGGCGCAGCGCGGCTACGGCGTCATGCCCGGCTTCGCTTGCCAAGGCAAACATGGTCGCCAGTGAAGCCTGCGTTGGATCGACTGCGACGGCCTTGTCGAGTGACGCCATGGCGCTGGCGGCATCCTGGCGGCCGATGAACCAGTTGAGGCAGGCCTCAAGGCGGATGCGGTTGGTCTCGTCTGTCAGGGCCGCGTCCTCGACCGTCTGCAGGTCGTTCATGCGATTGGCGACATACAGGCCGAGAGCCGCAAGGGCCGGCAGCAGCAGGAGCAGCGCGGCGGCGAGCCCTGCGCGCCACGGCTCGTTGCGCATCCAGCGCCGTAGTCTCTGCACGACGCCAAGCGGCCGCGCCTGGACCGGTCGTCCGTCTAGCCACGCCTGTAGCTCGCCAGCAAGTTCGCCGGCGCTGGCGTAGCGATTTTCGATCTCAGGCGCGATCGCCCGATGAACGACGCTCTCCAGGTCGCGCGATATGGGAGCGTGTTCGCTGAGCGCCGGCAGATTGCCGGCTTCGACGCGGGTGAGAATGCTGGCCAAGCTTTCGCCAGCGAGCGGCTGGACCCGAGCAATCGCTTCGTAGAGCGTCATGCCGAGGCTGTAGACGTCGGCAGCCGGACCGATGCTCTGATCGCTTCGGCGCAGCTGTTCGGGCGCCGAATACACGGGGGTGCCCGCAAACGTCAGCGTCTGATCGTCGCTCGGCTGAATGGCTCGCGTGACGCCGAAATCGGCCAGCAGCGGGGTGGCATCGCTGCGCACGAGCACGTTGGACGGTTTGATGTCGAGGTGCAACATGCCGCCGTCGTGCACGGCCTGTGCCGCAAGCGCGATGTCGCGGACGAGCTTGACGAAGAAGTGCGTCACGTTTGGCTCGAACAGGTTTCGCTCTGCGTCGCTCGATGCGAGTGCTTCGCGGATGCGCTCGAGTTCGTCCGCTGGGCCGCTGCTCTGGGAGAGGTCTGAGAGTGCGCGCAGCAGTCCGGCGAGCGTGCAGCCCTCGACCCACTCCATCGCGATCGCGAACGAATCGTCGACCTCGAGGATGTCGTAGATCGCGACGATGTTGGGGTGTTTCAGGCTCGCCATGGCCTGAGCTTCCTTGCGAAGCATGCTGCGGGCGCGCTCGCCGCCGCCGAGCCAGCGTGGTGCGATCTTGACCGCCGCGTGGCGCTGGAGCTGCTCGTGCCGCGCCAGGTAGACGGTGCTCATGCCGCCGCGGCCGAGTTCGCCGAGGAGGCGATAGCCGGGAATGTCCGGACCCGCGACGGCGGTTCGGTGCACACGGCTCAGGTCCTCAAGCAGCTGTGGCAGCTCGGCGCGGACCTGTGGGTTGTCGAGATCCTGATCGGACAAGACGACGGTCTTGCCGTTGGCAAGATCTGCGTCGAGGCGCGCTCGGACTTGTCTTGGGGTTTGCGAACTCTCCATAAATAGCGCCGGCATCAGCATAGCTGCTGCGGCAGGTCCGTCGACGTCTGGCTTGCGTTGTGTCCCGAATGGGTCGCGCCACGACGTGCCGAGTTGTCAAGCTGTCCGTGCTTGTCAGGCCGCCGGTGCCGTGCCGAGCACCAGCAGCACCACGCCGGCATAGAGCAGTCCGGAAAGCACCAGCGGCACGTCGCGGAACAGCAGGCGGGCGGGGTCGCCGCCCTCGCTCTTGCGATACACCAGGAAGAGGTAGCGAAACACTCCGTAGCAAACGAAGGGCACCGTGTAGATCAGGTGCTCCGTTCGATGGCGCGCGACGGTTTCGGCGCTGACCGTGTAGAGCGCGTAGCTCAAGATGCTGAGAGCCGCGAGCGGGCCGATCAGCATGTTGAGAAACGACGTCGTGTAGTCGGACATCGTGGCCCGCGTTTGGCCGGTCGCTTCGGTTTGGCGGCCGACTTCTTCGTAGCGTTTGCAGAACGCGAGGAACAACGCGAAGAAGAACGTGCACAGCTGAAGCCACTTCGAGGCGTCGACGTCGATGGCGGCGGCGCCTGCCATGACCCGCAGCTGGAAGCCGATCGCGATGCACATGCAGTCGACGATGACGAGGCGCTTGAGCGCGAAGCTATAGGCGACGTTGAGAACCAGGTATGCGCTAGGCCACAGCACGAACGTATGGCGTTCGGCGGGGACCAACGTCGCGAGCGTGAAGCAGGCGGCGAGAGTGAATATCAGCTCGATCCAGGCTGCTCCAACCGGCAGGCGGCCGGACGCAATCGGGCGGCTCTTCTTTTTTGGGTGCCGTGCATCCTCCTCGCGGTCGAGGATATCGTTGAGTAGGTAGATGGAGCTCGCGGCGAAACAGAAAGACCCGAATGCCGTGCCTGCGGCAATCCACCCCGAAAGCTGGAAGGCGCGTTCGGTAAAGAACAGGGGCACCAGCACCAAGAGGTTTTTGACCCACTGGTGTGGTCGCAGGGCTTCGACAAATGGGGGCATGGTTGGATGCGGTCTCGTGCAGCAGTGTGATGCCGCTTCTGCATCCGTTGCGCAAGCTCCAGGGTGAGCGTTTCGTCCGCGGGGTCGGGCCGCTAGCCTGTGAAACCCTCAGATGGCAAATACCCGAGATCTCGATGGCGATTCTCGCTTGCGTCCGGCTGTGGTGCTCGGCCGTCACCGGTGCGGGTTGGCGATTCGCCCCCAGGCCGTCGTGGATCTGACGCTCTGTAGGCTCGACAGGTCGCTTTCGGCTGAGCTCCCATGGTGACCGCTACCCGATTTTCGCTCGTCGTTCCGATCTACAACGAGCAAGAGACCGTCGCCACGCTGCTGGCAGAGATCGAATCTGTGCTGCTGGCACACGGGCCACTCGAAGTGCTGCTTGTTGACGATGGCAGCGAGGATGACAGCGTCGGGCGTATGCTCGCGTTCAAGGCGGAGCGCGGGGCCAACTGGCTGCGTATCCTCCGGCTCAAGACGAACTGCGGCCAGAGCGGTGCGGTAATGGCGGGAGTCGAGCAGGCTCGTGCGCCGATCGTGGCGACTCTGGATGGCGATATGCAAAACGACCCGGCGGACCTGCCGTCGATGCTGGCTCAGGTTGAGAGCGGCAGCTGCGACGCGGTGGTTGGGGTGCGTGCACGGCGCCGCGATACGTTTGTGCGGCGGGCATCGTCAAAGGTTGGCAATGGTGTGCGCAATGTGTTGACCGGGGACAAGGTTCGAGACGCTGCGTGCGGCATCAAAGTGATTCGTCGATCGTATTTCTTACGCGTTCCACAGTTCGCGGGCATGCACCGGTTCATGGCGACGCTCGTTCGCTATCTCGGCGGCGAGGTGGTCGAGCAGGTCGTCAACCATCGCGAGCGTCACGCGGGCACGGCAAAATACGGAATCGGCAATCGCGCCATTCGGGGCCTTCGAGACTGTTTTGCCGTGCGTTGGCTTCGAAGTCGGCTTTTGGTGCATGAGGTTGGAGAGGAGCTGTGATGCTGTTGGAGCTGCTGGTTGGCGCTGCGTCGTCGTCAGAGGATGGGGGGGCGCTCCTCCTCCACCGCACGCCGTGGTACTGGTACGTGATCGGGTTTGGCGGGCAGCTGGTTTTCGCGTCGCGGTTTTGGGTGCAGTGGGTTGCCAGCGAACGGGCTCGAAAGAGCGTTGTGCCGATCTCATTCTGGTGGCTGAGCATTGCCGGAGGCATGCTGTGCTTGTGTTACGCGATCTACCGGATGGACCCGGTGTTCATCATGGGGCAGCTCACAGGCAGCGTGATCTATGCGCGCAACTTGATGCTGATCCAGCAGACGCGCCGCGACGAAGCTGCCGGCGGTCAGGTCGTCTCCGAACAGGCCTCCGCTGGCCAGGCCTCCGCCGGCCAGGTTGCCACGGGCCAGGCGGTCAACAAGACCGGTCCGCAGCGCAGGTGATGAGGGCGGTGCTGTGCTAGCTCGCGGCTTGCTACTGCTGTTTTGCACGGCGCTGGTGCTGCTGCCGAGCTGGCTGCGAGCGGATTGGGATGGCACCGAAGGCCGCCGCGTGCAGATCGCGCTCGAGATGCTGCGGTACGACAGCTGGATGGTTCCGCTGCTTGGCGGAGCTCCAACCTGGGCCAAGCCGCCGCTGCACTATTGGCTCTTGATGCTGTGCGAGCGGGCCTTTGGCGACGGCTATATGTGGCTCCGGCTGCCGTCTGTGCTCGGCGCCTGGGGGTCTGCTTGGCTTGCTGGCGAGCTTTTGCGCAGCCGCTTTGGCGGTTCGGTCGGCTGGCTCGGGGCCTTCGGGATTCTGTGCTCGCCGCTGGTCGTCTTCGCGTGGCCTACGGCTGAGATCGATCCGTTGTTCGCGTCGCTGGTGGGAGCGTCGCTGTGGCTGTTGGCGACTGGCGCTGCCGACGGACGCAGAACTCTGGTTCTGTGGAGTGGGTTGGTCGGCGGCTTGGCATTCCTGCAGAAGGGGCCGCCCTACTTCTTGTTTGCGGCCGGGGCCTATTTGGTGTGGCTTCGGCACCGGCGTATGCGGCACGGCCTGTGGCACTTTGTGCCGCTGATGCTGGTGGTGTTGGCATACTACGTGCCGCTTTGGTCCTGGCACGTCGACGCCGGCGAGATGCTGCGGGTCGCGAACGAAGAATCCGTCGGCCGCATCGCGACGTTCCGCCTCAAGCATGTGTTGGCGACGCCCGGCTTTTGGCTGCGGGCGATTGGAGTGCTTTGCCCGTTCGGGCTCTGGTGTCTCTGGGAATGGCGCGGTGAGCGCGATGCTCGGATGGGCGCGCGGGACCTTGTGCTTCGTGCCTGCAGCGGTGGCGCGGTGCTGGCGGTTGCCGTGCTCACGTTGTTCCCCGGGCGACCGACGCGCTATCTGCTGCCGAACGTGATGCTGTTCACGGTTGCGGTTGCTCCGGCCGTTGGCCACTTCTTCCGCCATCGCGCGCCGGTGCCGGGCTTTGCCCAGTGGCTGCTTCGTCTCGTCGGGTTGCTGGGTGGGGTGGGTCTGCTGGTGCTGCCGTTCGTGCCGCGTGCTGGAGCTGCGGCTCTCGGCCTCGCGCTGGTTGCGGCTTTGGCACCGTTTTGGGCGACGACGCCGCGGCGCGTTGTGTTGGCGTCCCTGCTGCTTCCCGTGTTGGCGTCGTGGACGATTGGCCTCGAGCGTTCGCTGCGCTGGTCGTTTGGTAAGCGTGCACGCGTCTTTGCGGGGCAGCTGCTCCGGCGCGAAATCGACCGTCTCGGCGCAGCACCGGATCTTGGCTCCCTGGGCCACATCGACTCTTCGGTTTTGCTGGCCAGCGGGCTGTGGCCCAAGGGGGATGAGCGCAGTAGGCGTCTGCCGGAGACTCGCTGGATGCTGCACGAGGAGACGGATTGGCTGCCCGTTGTCGCTCCGGACCATGTTGTCAGGATGCGATTTCGAACGCCGTTCAAGGTGTTCGTGCTGCGCGAACGTCGCGACTCGGGGGCAGTGCGCGACGTAGAAGGGGCGGGCAAGTGACTTCGGTGGTGTTTGTGCGGCTGTCGGCGATGGGCGATTTGGTCCAGTCGCTCGGCGCCGTCGCGTCGCTGCGGGAGGTGCGGCCGGGCGTCCGTATCACCTTTGTGACGCAGTCAGGTTGGGCGTCGCTGATCGAGGGCGTGCCAGGCGTGGACCAAGTGATCACGTTCGATCGGCGCGGTGGGCTTGCGGCGCTGTGGCGGGTTCGTGCAGCGCTACGGCGGACCCAGCATGACTGGGCGCTTGATCTGCAGGGCAACTGGAAGAGCGCGCTGATGACGCGGTGGTGCAAGGCGTCGCGCTGCGTCGGGATGGCGTCGCCGTGGCGCCAGGAACCGGCCAGCAGGGTGCTGCTCAAGCAGGTCGTAGCCTGCGGGGCGACGCCGCATCCGGCGCGTGCCGCGTGGGAACTCGTGCGCCAGATCGCTCCCGAAGCTCCGTTTCGACGTCCGCATCTGTCGGCGAGCGAGTCGGAGATCGAACGCGAGCGGGCAGCTCTCGCGCAGGCAGGTATCGACGCTTCCCGGCCCTTTCGGGTCTTGGTGGTGACCGATCCCAGCGATCCGCGGGCCCTTTCGGCGGCGACGCTGCGTGCGGCGCGAGGTCGTGCGGACATGCCGGCGCTGTCGTTGCTGGGGCCCGCCGAAGCGCACTTGTCGTCCGATGACCCGTCGCTTGCTGGCTGCCGCGCGGTGCTGCGGCAGGATCAGGGTGGCCCGCGGAGGCTGGTTGCGCTCGGTGCGATCGTGGCGCGCGCCGAGGGTGCCGTTGTGGGGCCAGACCAGGGCGCGAGCCATGTGTTGCTGGCAGCGGGTGCGCCCGGGGAGCTGTTCTTCGGCAGCCAGGACCCGGCGCGGACCTCGCCGCCTTCGGCACGGGCGTTTGTCGGTGCGGCGCCGCTGTCGTGCCGGCCGTGCCGGGCGCGTCGCTGCCAGAACCCGCTTGGCTCCATCTGCATGGACGAGACCGAGCAGGGGTGGCGGGCGGTCGATGTCGGGTTGCCTGAGGATGTTGCAAGGTTGCGCTCGGAGGGAGGGTGAGCCAGTTTGGCTGCGGCGCGAGGCTTGTCCCGTGCCGGCCGAACTGCTTCGCTCGCAGGCATGCCGCTGCCGGAACCTGCTCCCTACGACAAGTCCGTTCTCGACTCGTTTCCCAATCCTCAGCTCCAAAACGAATACGAGATCGAGTTCGTCTGCCCTGAGTTCACCTGCGTCTGCCCCAAGACGGGTCAGCCCGACTTCGCGACCATCCGGATCGAATACGTGCCGGACCAGATCTGCGTCGAGCTCAAGAGTCTGAAGCTCTACCTGTGGAGCTTCCGCAACGTCGGGGCCTTTCACGAGAAGGTCACCAACGACATCTGCGCGGATCTCGTAGAGCTACTGAAGCCGCGCAAGTTGATGGTGCGCGGCGAGTTTATGGTCCGTGGTGGGATTGCGACCAATGTGACCTGTAGGCACGCGGCCGGCTAGCGGCGCGATCGGGTTCGCGTCTTCGGGCGGTGCCCGGATCGGGTGTTTTGCGTCTCGCAGTTTGGGGCTAAAACTCCTTCGTGAAGCTCCCGCGACGCTGGGTCCGCCGACTGCTGTGGCTGGCCGGTTTTGGCTGCCTGTGGATCAACGTGTTTGATGACCCGCCGCTGCGGACGGGTCCCTACGTGCAAAACGTGACCGGGATGGCTGCGACCGTCGCCGTGATCTGTGCCGAGCCGGCGGCTCGTTCTCTTGAGGTGTTCGACGTCGAGGGGGTTCGGGTAGCTGAGCAGCAGGCGGATGCGCGCCGCCGGCACGCGCTGCGCGTCACCGGGCTGAAGCCTGGTCAGCGCTACCGCTACGTGCTGCGCGCGCCCGATGGGGGCGAAGAGTCCGGTGCGTTTCGCACGGCACCCATTGGCGATGCGGAGCCCGTGCGCTTCGCGTTCTGCGGCGACTCGGGCGATCAGCCGTGGTGGGTCTGGCTGCAGCGAACGCCCATTCTGCATCTGCCGGCAAGGTGGCAGATGCTGCCGACGAAGTCTGCCGTCACCGCCGTGGGGGCGGCGATGGCTGCATATGGCCCAGACTTCGCGCTGCACCTTGGCGATGTGATCTACCCGAAGGGCCTGCACGCGCACTACAGCAGCGGCTTCTTTCGGCCGTTTGGCGAGCTGATTCGCAACTCTGCGTTTTTCCCCGTGCTCGGCAATCACGATGTCATGAACGCCGGGGGGCAGCAGATCCTGTCAAACTTCCACCTCCCGACCAACCGCATTACCGGCGACGAGCGTAGCTACTCGTTTGCCTACGGGCCCGTCCGCGTGATCGCGATCGACTGCAATACGCACCTGTCGCCGGACCGCGACCACTACCAGGAAGGGCACCCCACATCCGAGTATCTGCTTGAGCAGCTTCGCACCTGCGCCGAGCCGTGGATCGTGGTGGCGAGTCACTTCCCGATGCGTTCGGCCTCTCGGCAGAAGAACCGCGCCGATCTGCTTGGCGGTTTGCTGCCGCAGCTCCGCGACTACCACGTCAGCCTCTACCTGAGTGGGCACGACCACTGCTACCAGCGCTTCGGTCCGAGTGAGACCTTGCCCATGCCGCTGGTCGTGAGCGGGGGAGGCGGCAAGCGGCTCTACGATCTCAGCGAGAATCCTCGCGACCGGGTCGGCGCGAAGGCGCTGGCAAAGGCTCACCATTGGTGCAGCGCCGAAGTCGATGGGGGGCGCTTCGAGGTCGTGGCGCGGAGCATCGATGGCACCGAGCTGGACCGCTTCGAAGTGGCTTTGCCCGAGGGGGGCGCGCTAGCGGATCTGCGCCGCCGTAATCCAGCGCGAGCGGCACGGATCGCTGGGCTCGCGGTTCCTCGGTAATCTCCGAGAGTTTTGACCGCGTCACGAGCTTTCCGTGCTTGCCTGCCACGTTCGCCAAGCGTCGACAAGTCGTTTTTATGGGTCGGTTTACGCGATCCCGATGGGTAGGTGTGGGGTGCGAGCCGAAGCGATCCCGGAAAAAACATAGAGGCATGGCTTGCGTAGGTCGCCTCAGATCGCTAGGGTTCCCCGCCCGCTTGGCGGCGCTGACAGCGCTCCAAGGGGCAGATCTTTGACATTCTGGGTGGCCTCGAAAGTAAGCGTGTGAGCTTAAAATGGCCTGTAGATGCTTGTTTGCGGCACTTGCCGTAAGCGACGTCTGCAAGCAAAGCCGCTCACGCCTGGTGGCGACAGCGACGGTGATTGAGCTTCGCAAGAAGCTTGGTGACTCGAGTTGGTTGACTGCTTGAGCGTGGGTATGCGACAAGCCAAGAATGGCCCTGTGTTCGTCGATGTGAAAGTGACCTTCGGGTTGCGGGATCGTCGACCAAACGAACATAAAGTGAAGGGTTTGATCCTGGCTCAGAACGAACGTTGGCGGCGTGGATGAGGCATGCAAGTCGGACGCGAAAACCTTCGGGTGATTAGCGTGGCGGACGGGTGAGTAACACGTAATCAAG
>JBGCDH010000053.1:0-18581 GCA_045105235.1 Planctomycetota bacterium
CTGGTTGCCGCCACGCCTGCTTTTTCGGTGTGGTCTACAAGGCGCTCGTCATCGTTGCGCAGCAGCCGCACCGGCTGCCAGTGCGCGGGTAGCAGAAGGTCCACGCTGCCGTCGCCGTCGGCGTCGGTCCACAGGGCCGACGTCACCATGCCCGCGTCCGCGAGCGTCGGCGCAAGCTCGGCGGTCGCATCGCGGAAGCGGCCGTTGCCGTCGTTTTGGTAGAGGCGGCTCGAGGGCGCATCGGGGTAGCTGCCGGGCACCAGGCGTCCGGCAACAAAGAGGTCCTGGTCGCCATCGCCGTCGTAGTCGGCCGCTACCGCGCGGCCGGATGATTCCCGCACGTCGCCTGGCAGCGCCTCGCGGTCGACGACAAAGCCGGCCTCGCCTTGGTTGCGGTAGACGCGGTCGCGCAGCGTCTCGTCGCCCGCTGGGGTCTCCGCGCCGCCGCTGGTCACGACGAGGTCGTCATCGCCATCGCCGTCGTAGTCGACAAAGCACGCGCCAACGTCTTCGCACGCGGCGTCGCGTTCCCACGGCCCTTCGACGCGATGCCAACCGCTGCCGTCCGCGACAAACAGCGCGCCGGCCTGGCCGCGGGCGCCGCCGACAAACAGCTGCCTGCCCGATGCGCACAGCGCCGGTCCCAAACGCGACACTTCGGCGGGCAGCAGCGGCTGCTGCTCGTATTCATCAAACGTGTTTTCGCGGTGCTGAAAGGGCGGGGCCGGGCTGGTCACGAACGTTGCCGGTTGGATCGAACCTTCCCTCGGCGTCCAGATGTTGGGCGGCTTGCGGCCGGGCTCCGTGACGGTGTAGCGCTGGCCGGCGGCGAGCTGTTCAAACTGCTGGACGTGGCCCGATGGCCACTGCACCGAAAGGTCCACCGTTGCTTCTGGGCCGAGGCCAAAGTGCGCTTCGGCGGGATGGCCGCTGAGGTAGCCGCGCGACAGCGAGATTTCGCGCACCAGCCGCTTGCCGTTCGCGAGCTGGGCGACAACGCGCGCCCCGGTGCCGAAGCGGTCGCTGTGCACGCCGCGCAGCCGCACGACCAGCGCGTTGGCGCGGCCGCCGCCGCCGGCCATGGCCGCGCTCTGGTTCTCGTAGAGAGCGGCAGGCTCTTCGAAGTTGTTGACCAGGATGTCCAGATCGCCGTCTCCGTCGAAGTCCGCGACGACCGCGCCGTGCGAGACCGCTTCGAGGTCCAGGCCCCAGTTGCTCGACACGTTCTCGAACCGCAGGTCGTCGACGTTGCGCATGGCGATGTTGCGCTCCGGCACCCGCGGCACGTTTTGGATGCGTTCGATCGCCGCCTGCTGCCGGCCCTCGCGCCACAGGGACTCGACCGCGAGCTTGAGGTCGGGGTCGGTGTCAAAGCGCGCGATGCCGTTGGTGCAAAACAGATCGAGCCGACCGTCGAGGTCGAGGTCGCCAAAGCGCAGCGACCAGGTCCAATCGGTGCTCGCGACCCCGGCGAGCTTGGCGGCCTCCTGAAAGCGACCGAGCCCGGTGTTGAGCAGCAGAGCATTGCGCATCGCCTGCGGCGGCTCATGGTGCATCAAGATCGGCCGCTCTTCGTCCATGTCGCCCATCAGCACCTTGGCCTTTTCGTGGGTCGTCATGCTCATGTCGGCGACCATCAGGTCGAGCCGGCCGTCACCGTCGACATCGCCGAAATCGGAGCCCATGCCGTAGTAGGCCGTGTGCGGCACGACGTCGCGGGTGACGTTGCGGAAGCGACCGTTGCGCTCGTTGTGGTAGAGCACGTCCGGCGACTCCAGGTCGTTGGCGACGTAGAGGTCGGGGTAGCCATCGTCGTCGTAGTCAAACCACGTCGCCGACAGGCCGTTGCCCTGGTCCTGGATGCCGGCACTTTGCGTGACGTCGACAAACGTCCCGGCAACGTTGCGAAACAGGCGGTCCTGCTGGCCCGCCGGATAGCGCCGGCCGCGAAACGTCAAGAAGTGCTCGCGCAGGTCTTCGGGCACGTCGCGGTTGCTCTTCAGCAGACCGTCGCTGGCGAGCTTGTCGATGCGCCGCCACTGCTCGGCGTTGGGCACCATCTCGGTGACGGCGCGCAACGTGTCGGCCGGCGGCCGCATGTTCTGCAGGACTTCGGGTGTGCGCGTCCAGCCGGCGTGCAGCGCTCGGTTGGTCACCAGGTAGAGGTCGAGCCGGCCATCGCGGTCGAAATCGGCGAAGGCGCACATCGTCGATGCGGCGGCGATGTCGAGGCCGTGCTTGGCGGCGCTTTCGACAAACGTGCCGTCGCCCTGGTTCTCGTAGAGCAGGTTTTTGGCCTCCATGTTGCACACGTAGAGGTCGAGATCGCCGTCGCCGTCGATGTCGGCAAAACACGCTCCGGTGCCCCAGGCTTCGCCGCCGCCGAGGCCGCCTGCAGCCGCGGTCGCGTCGACAAAGCGCAGCGGCTGCTGCTGCCGGAACAGCTTGTTCGGTCCGTCCTGCGAAATCAGGTAGACGTCGAGCAGGCCGTCGTTGTCGTAGTCGCCGACCGCCAGGCCCGCGCCGTTGGTCAGGTAGGTGTAGCGGTTCTCCGGCCGCAGCTCGTTGCGGAACGACAGGCCGGAGTCGCTGGCCGCAACCCGGCGGAAGCGTTTGCCGCCTGGCGGTGGCGGTGGGCTTTGCCGCAGAGCGGTCGCTTCGATGCTGCCTTCCGTCGCGGCCGGAAGCGCTTGGCCGCCGCCGCCGCCGCAAGACGGCAGGGCGAGCAGGGTGCCAAGCATGGCAAGCAACGGAATCGGCAAAGGCTTTGCGGACATGCCGATACTATCGCACGTGGCCGGCCGGATGGCTGCCCTCGGCCGGTGCCGTCGGGCCGCGCGCATCGAAAAAATGCGGCCCGCACCCCGCGACTCCGCCGGCCATTGCTTGCGTTGTTCGGGTGCCTCGGGAAAGGTGGCACGCCCACGATGTCCGCCCCCTCGCTGCGCAGCCGCTCGACGATCTATCTCTTGGCCATCGCCGTTGGCGCGGTGGCTGGCGGGGGCGCCTTGCTGTTTGAATATGCGGCTGGCTACGTCGTGCACGGCGTGCTGGTTGGGGTCGCCGGCTACGCTCCGGAAGGCCCGCGCGGCGAAGTGGAGCTATTTGCTTCCACCGAGGCGCCGCCGGCCATTGCCTGGCACTGGCTGCTGCTGTTGCCGGCCATCGGCTGCCTCGCCAGCGCTCTGCTGTCGCAGTGGTTTGCGCCGGAAGCCAAGGGGCACGGCACCGATGCGGCGATCGAGTCCTACCACCGCAACGGCGGCCGGGTGCGGGGTCGCGTTCCGGTCCTCAAGGCGCTCTGCAGCGCTCTGACGCTCGGTTTTGGCGGCAGCGGTGGCCGCGAAGGCCCGATCGCCCAGATCGGCGGCGGCTTTGGCTCGTTTTTGGCCCAGCGGCTCGGGCTGGGCGACAAAGCCTGCCGCACCCTGCTGGCAGCGGGCATGGCCGGCGGCGTCGGCGCGATTTTTCGGGCGCCTTTTGCCGGGGCACTGTTTGCCGCGGAGATCCTCTACCGCGATGCCGAGCTCGAAAGCGAGGCCGTGATCCCGGCCTTTCTGTCGTCGGCGACCGCATACTGCGTGTTCTGCGGCGTGCTCGGCGAGTTCGGCACGCTGTTCGCTCTAGGCCCGGGCTTTGAGTTCCAGCGCGTGCTCGAACTGGTGCCCTACACGCTCCTGGCCGTGGCCCTGCTGCCCGCGATTTGGTTCTACGTGCGCGTCTTCTACGGCACCGAACGGCTGTTTGATCGCCTGCCGCTGCCGCGCCCGATCGTGGCGGCGATCGGCGGGCTGCTGACGGGGGCCGTGGCGCTGGCCGCCTGGATGATCGTCGGCGATGACCGCGCGCTCGCCGTGCTGAGCAGTGGCTATGGCGTCCTGCAGCAAACGCTCGACGGCCACCTGCTTGGCTGGAGCGGTGCGGGACTGCTGCTGCTGGTGGCGTTTGGCAAGGTGCTGGCTACGTCCTTCACGATCGGCGGCGGCGGCAGTGCCGGCGTCTTTGGCCCGAGCATGGTGATCGGCGGCAGCGTCGGCGGCGCCGTCGGGCTCGTGTGCTACGAGTATGGGCTGGTTGAGAATCCGGCGAGCCTGTGCATCGTCGGCATGTGCGGCTTCTTTGCCGGCGCGGCCAAAACGCCGATCTCGACCATCGTCATGGTCACGGAGATGACCGGCAGCTACCAGCTGCTGCTGCCGGCGGTGTGGGTGTGCGGTATCACGTTTGTGCTTTCGCGGCGCGTCGCGCTCTACCAAAAGCAGGTGCTCAACCGCGCGTTCTCGCCGGCCCACAAGGGCGAATACGTCGAGGCGCTGCTCGAGCGCATGACCGTTGCCGACGTCTTTGAGCCTTCGTCCATTGAGACGGTGCACTC
The DNA here is from genome assembly GCA_045105235.1 of Planctomycetota bacterium. Lineage (GTDB taxonomy): Bacteria > Planctomycetota > UBA1135 > UBA1135 > UBA2386. The sequence goes on from JBGCDH010000053.1 coordinate 4,376, forward strand.
GTCGATGTATCTGCGCGACATCGTGCGCAAGATCGCAACCAGCCGGCAGGACTACTTTCCCGTGGTCGACGACGGCGCGTTTGTCGGCATCGTGTCGGCCCACGACGTGCGCGAGTTTACGTTTGACGAGAGCGTCTACCGGCTGGCCATTGCCGCGGACGTCATGTCGAGCCCGCCGGTGGTCGTGCGGCCACAGGATGATTTGCACACGGCGCTCGAGACGTTCGACTCGATCTGGATCGATGAGCTGCCGGTGGTGGACCAGGACGACCCCAACCTGGTGCTGGGCCAGCTTCGTCGTCGCGCCATCAACCGCGCCTACACCAAAAAGCTCAAAGAACTGCGCCAGCTGCAGCAGGATCTGAACAGCTGAGCGGCATTTTGTGCCACCGGCTGGGGTTCTCGGTCCCTGACAGGGTGGGAGTCGGCGGTCGGCGACCGGCAACAACTCGCCATCGTGGACGGAAAGTGTTTGTGGTTTGTTCGGGTCCTGGTTAGGGTTCCGAACATGCACCCGAGGGTGTCCAAAAGGCCACGGCGGCGAGCCGCTTTGTCGGCAAGCACGTTCCTGCAGGTGCTTGTCGGCAGAAGCCGCGCACGAGCCACGAGTCCGCGTACGACAAGTCCGCAAACATTGACAACGGATCCGAGCCATTCGGATCGGAACCCCATGCCCTGGGAGGGGCTAGCAAGATGAGATCGAAGTCAGGCAGCAAGTCGGGCTCCCGCGGGAGCGAGAAGGCCGAGAGCAGGGCCAACGCAACGCGCAGCGAGGCGCTTTCGGACGCCCTGGCCGCGATCCACAAGAACCACGGCGAAGGCTCGATCATGCGGCTCGGTGAGCGCAAGATCGCCCCGATCGACGGCATCTCGACCGGTTCGCTTGGGCTCGACCTGGCGGTTGGTGGCAAGGGCTTCCCGCGCGGCCGCGTGATCGAGATCTACGGTCCGGAGTCTTCGGGTAAGACGACGCTGACCCTGCACGTGGTGGCCAACGCCCAGAAGATGGGCGGCACCTGCGCCTTCATCGACGCCGAGCATGCCCTCGATCCGCAGTATGCGCGTCGCCTTGGCGTCGACCTCGAGTCGCTGCTGATTTCGCAGCCCGACCACGGTGAGCAGGCCCTCGACATCTGCGAAACGCTGTCCAAGTCCGGCGCCATTGACCTGGTCGTCATCGACTCCGTGGCGGCACTCGTGCCAAAGGCGGAGATCGAAGGCGAGATGGGCGACACGTTTGTGGGCCTGCAGGCGCGCTTGATGAGCCAGGCGCTGCGCAAGTTGACGGCCGTGACCGCCAAGACCAACACCACGCTGATCTTCATCAACCAGATCCGCGAGAAGATCGGCGTCATGTTCGGCAGCCCGGAGACCACGACCGGTGGCCGCGCGCTCAAGTTCTACTCGTCGGTGCGCATCGACATTCGCCGTATCGGCACGATCAAGAATGGCGATATGCCGGTCGGCGCCCGCACCAAGGCCACCGTCGCAAAAAACAAGGTGGCGCCGCCGTTCCGCAAGACCGAGTTCGACATCCTGTTCAACGAGGGCATCAACCGCCTTGGCGAACTGCTCGACCTGAGCGTCGACAACGGCATCCTGCGTCGTTCGGGCACCTGGCTGAGCTACGGCGAAACCCGTCTCGGGCAGGGCCGCGAGCGCGCCCGCGAGTTCTTGAAGGAGCATCCGGAGATGGCCGTCGAGATCGAGACCAAGCTGCTCGACAAGCTGATGCCGAAGCCCGAGGTCGCCAAGGACGAGGATGCAGCGGATGGTGCGGATGCCGCGAGCGGCTCTTCGGCTGCGGGATCTTCATCTGCGGGATCTTCAGCGGCAGGATCTTCAGCGGCAGGATCTTCATCTGGCAAGTCGCCTGCACGTGCTGCGGGAGCCGGTTCGTCGGGTGGCGCTCCCGCAAAGCCTGCGGCCGGTGCGCGCTCCGCCGCGGCGAAGGGCTAGCGGCTCGCAGGATGGCTTCTCGAGAGGCTGGCTTCTCGAGAGGCTGGGCTCTACGGGCTGGGCTCTACGGGCTGGCCTCTTCGGGCTGGGCTCTAGGAGCTTCGCCGTGGCGCTTGCACGGGCGGCAGGTTCGTGTGGCCGCAGGTTCGACCCCCGTAGGGGCGAACGGATGGCCCTTGGCTGGTATGTCTGGGGCCGGCTCGCCTCGTCTGCGGCTGCTGGGGGAGCCGCGGCATTCTGGCCGTCCCGGCAGCGGCGCCTCGCGCCGGCCCGCGGCTTTCGCTACAAAGCTTGGCCAAAACCCGCGTCCGCCAGCGGGTCGAGAACCGCCATGAAGCAGCTGACCGCCAACGAGATTCGCCGCCGCTACCTCGAGTTTTTCACATCGCAAGCGCACGCGGTGATGAAGTCCGACTCGCTCGTGCCCGCCAATGACCCGACGCTGCTGTTTACCGGGGCGGGGATGAACCAGTTCAAGGACATGTTCTTGGGCAAGGGTACGCTGCCGAGCAGCCGCGTGACGACGGCACAGAAGTGCCTGCGGGTGCCGGACCTCGACAACGTGGGCGTGACGCCGCGCCACCACACGTTCTTCGAGATGCTCGGCAACTTCTCGTTTGGCGACTACTTCAAGAAGGAGTGCATCACCTGGATCTGGACGTTCTTCACGGACGTCTGCGGGATCCCGGCCGACCAGATGGTGGTGACGATCTACGAGGACGACGACGAGGCCTTTGAGATCTGGACGAAGCACATCGGGCTGGCCGCCGAGCGCGTCTACCGGTTTGGCGAGAAGGAAAACTTCTGGCCCGCCGAGGCGCCGAGCAAGGGGCCCAATGGCGTGTGCGGCCCGTGCTCCGAGCTCTACTTTGATCACAGCCCGAGCGAGCCGCTGCCGCCGGGCAAGGGTCTCGAAGACCTGCCGGCGCCGCGCTTCCTTGAGATCGGCAACTGCGTGTTCACGCAGTTTGACCGCAAGGACAAGGGCAAGCTCGAGCCGCTGCCGCAGAAGAACATCGACGTCGGGCTTGGCCTGGAGCGCATTGCCGCCGTTCTTCAGGGGGCAGCCAACAACTTTGAGACGGACCTGTTCCGTCCTTATCTCGACCACCTCGGCAAGCTATGCGGCACGGCCTACGGCGCCGATGCCGCCAAGGATGTGCGCATGCGGCGCATCGCCGACCACGTCCGGGCGCTGACGTTTTGCATCGCCGACGGTGCCCTGCCGAGCAACGAGGGTCGCGGCTATGTCGTGCGCAAGATCCTGCGTCGCGCGGCGCGCGACGGCTACGAGCTCGGCTTCGAAAAGCCGTTCTTGTGTGACATGGTCGATGTGGTGGGCGCGGTGATGGGGGAGCAATACCCCGAGGTCGTCGAAAACGCGGCCCAGTGCCGCGCGGTCATGCGCGGCGAGGAAGAGAACTTCCTCGGCGTCTACCGCCAGGGCATGCAGCGCCTCAGCGAGTTTTTGTCCAAGGCGGTGGGCCAGCACTCGCGCGGCTCGGTGATCCCCGGCAGCGGCGCGTTTGCCTTTCAGCTGCACGATACCTACGGCTTCCCGATCGACATCACGCAGAAGGTCATCGAGGAACGCGGCTACGGCCTCGACGAAGGGGAGTTTCATGCGGCAATGGACGCGCAGCGCACCCGCGCGCGCGCCCACGCGGCCACCAGCGAAGCCGTCTTCTCGACCAGCATCGCGGCGCAGTTGCGTGAAGCCGGCGGCGAAGAGGTGACCTTTGTCGGCTACCAGGAGCTGGCTAGCGACGGGCAGATTTGCCAGCTGATGCAGGACGGCACCGAGTCGCTGACGCTGCTGCCGAAGGCGCAGGCGGGCTCGGATGTCGTCGTCATCGCCGACCGCACGCCGTTTTATGCCCGCGGCGGTGGCCAGGTGGGCGATCGCGGCCGCATCGTCACCGAAACGGGCGCTGCGATCGTCGCCGACACCAGCTCGGTCGATGGCTTTTGGCTGCACCATGCGAAGGTCGAGAGCGGCCACATCGAGGCCGGCCAAAAGGCGCGCTATGTCGTCGATGACTCGGCTCGGCGCTCGACCGAGCGCAACCACACGGCGACCCACCTGCTGCATGCGGCGCTCAAAAAGGTGCTCGGCGAACACGTCAGCCAGGCGGGTTCGGAAGTCGCGCCCGAGCGGCTGCGCTTCGACTACACGCAGCCCGAGCGGCCGACGCCGGCGCAGCTGCAGGAAGTCGAAGAGATGGTCAACGAGCAGGTGCTGCAGGCGACGGATGTCGCGGCGAGCGTGCAGTCGCTGACGCAGGCGCGCGAGCAGGGCTTTGTGGCGCTGTTCGGTGAAAAATACGGCGACGAGGTTCGCACGCTGCAGATCGGCGAGTTTAGCAAGGAACTCTGTGGCGGCACGCACGTGCGCAACACCGGCAACATCGGTGCGTTCCGCATCGTCAGCGACGGCGCGGTCTCGGCGGGCACGCGACGCATCGAGGCGGTCACGGGTAGGGTGGCGCTGCGCATGGCGCGCGACGAGCGCGACTCGCTGCAGGCCGTCGCCGGCCAGCTCAAGGTCGCGGGCGACAAGGTGCCGGAGCGCGTGGCGGAGCTGACCAAGGAGCTGAAGCAGGCACGCAAGGCGCTCGAGAAGGCGCTGGCGCCTGACCTCGAGGTCGAGCTGGCCAAGCTGGAGCAGGCGGTCGTGACGCACGACGGCGTGCATGCGGTGGTCTATGAGCGGCCGGGGCTCCAGACCAAGGATGCGCAGGACCTGCTGCACCGGGCCAAGCAAAAGCTGGAGCCGTTTGTCGGCGTCGTGCTCAGCAAGGGCGCCGATTCGGTCGGCGTCGTATCGGTCGTTAGCAAATCGCTGACGGATCGCGTCCAGGCCGGCGCGATCGTCAAGGAGCTTACCGGGCTGCTCGGCGGGGGCGGCGGGGGTCGCCCCGACGGAGCCCAGGGCAAGGGCAGGGACGTCGCGAAGCTGCCCGAAGCCATCGCGGCGGCGAATGCGGCGCTGCGTGCGGCCGGAATGGCGCCTTAGCGGGGCGATTCAGGCAGATGCAGGCTTCCTGCATCCTTACGGGGCATTCCGCGATCCCCGGCTCGTGTCGTGCATCGGATATCGGGGCATTCTGCGGTCGCGAAGACGCCCGTGGCGGGTTGCCGCTCCTCGGTAGGAAGGCTCCTCGGCAGGAAGCATGGAACATGCATTCATCGCAGCGCCTGGAGACGAACGCCCTACGATCCCGGATCATCCCCCGTCTACCAGGCGCACGGCACGAGAACCGGGCGGCGGGGATCCGGTCCGGCGTTGACTTCCGGGAGCGCGCCCGTAACCTGCTTGGCCCTCGTAACGTCCGCGAGGCAATCTGCAACGGTTCGCAGGTTGTATCGGCCGGACGTGGGAGCATCTCCAAATGGCAACTCCGAAGCGCAAGATCAGTCGCTCCCAACGCGGCAACCGTCGATCCCACCAGTCGCTGGCCCGCACGCAGCTCGTCAGCTGCACGCACTGCGGCGCGATGATTCGTCCGCACACGATCTGCAAGGCATGCGGCCACTACCGCGGCCGTCAGATCATGCTCGCCGCCAGCCCGAGCAACTAGCCAGCCCGAGCAGCTAGCCAGCCCGAGCGACTAGCCAGGCCGCGCGACTAGCCAGGCCGAGCAGCTAGCCAGCCCGAGCGACTAGCCAGTCCAAGCAACGAGTTTGTTCCGGGCAGATAGTCGGTCCGTGCAGATGGTTGGTTCGTCCGAGTAACTGGCTAGCCGCGTAACTAGTTTGCCGGTGCGTTTCACTAGGTGCCGCTCAGCCCGAGCTGGCGCGCAGCCCAACCTAGGCTCGGCCGAAGCAGCAGGCCCGCTCCGGCCGCGACCCGCGCGCATCGCCGAAGCCCGCCGAAGCCCTTCACGGCGAGCCTCGTGGATCGCAGCAGATGTCTTCCGCCTGAGGTGCCGCTAGCAGCAGCGCGCTTCGCGTTGCGTCGCCCTCCACTCGTCCATCGATGGGCGCAGTTTCATCGATGGGCGCAGGGGCCGTTCAGCCGTAGCCCCAAGTGCGATCGCTGTGGGCAATCGCCAACCTGGTGCTGCACGCCAGCACTGCTGCCAACTCACGCGGAAAGCGTCATCGGTCTGAGGTAGGCGGCTGGCTGCGGCGCGAAGTCCCACCGCATCGATCTGCCATCCGCGGCTCGATGCTCGCGGCAGTCGTGCGCGGGCGGCGAGGTCGCGCACCAACCAAAACTACGGGTGCTGCGATCGCCGCACCCCGCACGCCGCGCCCCGCACGCCGCACCCCGCCCCCCGCACATCGAGCATCAGATTTCTGCTCGCTTTGGCACCTTCGGCGCTCGGTGCGCCTCAAATCTTGGTGTCGGGCGGCGCGCCCCGACGTTCGCTGCGTTGCTCTCTCCCACGCAGCTCTGGCGCAGCGAATCTGAACCCGTGCGAAAGCGTGTTCCGAATGCTGCTCCTGTCGGGCGATTCGGCTAGGGTCTCCGTCGTTCGCAGCCCCTTTGTTCGCCCCAACGTCCTTCGCAGTCCGACCGAGACATGAGCAAGATCGTCCTCGACGCAATCGGTGGTGACCACGCCCCGACGCAAGCAGTTGCCGGTGTCGCACTGGCCATCCAAAACGGCCACGTGACGCCTGCGGACATCCTCCTTACTGGCCCCGCCGAGCAAGTGCGCGCGGCGGTTCAAGAGAGCGACCTGGTTCGCGAATGTGGGCTCTCCGCAGACTCGATCGAGATCGTCGACGCGCCCGACGTGCTGACGAGCAGCGATTCGCCTACCGACGCCATGCGCAAGAAGCCCAACAACAGCATCGCTGTGGGCGTGCAGCTGGTGAAGCAGGGCAAGGCCGGCGGCTTCGTCAGCGCCGGCTCCACCGGAACGGTCGTCGCCGCGGCGACCCTTGGGCTGCGCTGTCTCGAAGGCATCAAGCGCCCGGCGATCGGCGCGATCATCGAGGGGGAGAAGCACCCGTTCCTGGTCCTCGATGTGGGCGCCAACCCCCAGCCGAAAGCGCACCATCTGGCCCAATACGCGCTGATGGGCTCCGCCTACTATGGCTGTCAGTTCGGCATCGAGGAGCCGGTTGTTGGCATCCTCAACATCGGCAGCGAAGAGCGCAAAGGCAATCCGCTGGTGCGCGAAGCGCGCAACATGATGAAGGAACTCCCGATCAACTTTCACGGCAACGTGGAAGGCGTCGAGGTGTTCTCCGGTGACTGCCACGTCGTCGTGACGGACGGCTTCAGCGGCAACGTCTTGCTCAAGGTGAGTGAGGGCGTGGCCGAGTATCTGCTGCGCACGACGTTCGGTTTGATGCAGAAGGCCGGCGTCTCCAAAGAGCAGATGCATCAGGTGCACAAGGAGATCATGCCGCGCGTCGACTTTGCCGAGTACGGCGGTGCCCTGCTGCTCGGCGTCGAAGGCATTGTCACGATCTGTCACGGTCGCTCGCAGGCGCCGGCCTACGCCAATGCGCTGCGCTTTGCGCATCGCGCGCTTGAGGGCCGCGTCAACGAGCACATCGTGCAGGCGGCCAAGTCGGTGAACCTCAGCGATGGGGCGTCGAACGGTCAGCCCAGCGCGTGAGCATGAACCAGATCACGGAATACGAGACGTTTGAAGCGGGTGCGGCAGACGGCCACCCGCGCGAACTAGGAAACCACCGGCCCGCGATGGGCGAGGAGATTCGTTGATGACAGCTTTGCGGCAGGTCGGCATCGCCGGATTGGGACGCTACGTCCCCGAGAAGAGGCTGACGAATCAGGACCTCGAGAAGATCGTCGACACCTCCGACGACTGGATTGTGCAGCGAACCGGTATCCGCGAGCGGCGCATTGCTGCGGATGATCAGGTGACCAGCACGCTCGCCATCGAGGCCGCCAAGCAGGCGCTCGAGCACGCGAACATCGCGCCCGAAGACATCCAGCTGATCATTTGCGCGACGGTGACCGGCGACCAGCCGTTCCCGGCGACGGCATGCCGCGTCGGGCTCGAACTTGGCGCCAAGAACGCGGGCGGCTTCGACATCGGGGCGGCCTGCAGCGGTTTCGTGTTTGCGTCACAGCTCGCGGCCAACATGGTTGCGACGGGGCAGTACGACCGGGTGCTGGTGGTTGGCGCAGAGATCCTGAGTCGGATCCTGGACTACAAGGATCGCAACACCTGCGTGCTGTTCGGCGATGGTGCCGGCGCGGCGGTCTACACGCCGCTCGACGTCGCCAAGCAGGGCGAATACGTGCGCGGTTCGATCTCCATGGAAGGCGGCGCCGAAGACGTGTTGGCCGTGCCCGGTGGCGGCAGCCGGCACCCGGCGCGCCAAGAGAGCGTCGAAGCCGGTCTGCATTTCATGAAAATGGGGGGCACCAAGGTGTTCCGCTTTGCGGTGCGCGTCTTCGCGAGCCTCGTGCGCGACGTCGTCGAAACCTATGGCCGCGATGAGATCGGCCTGATCATTCCTCATCAGGTCAACCAGCGCATCATTGAGTCAGCGATGGAGCAGGTAGGGCTGCCAATGGACATGGTCTTTAGCAACATCGCCAACTACGGCAACACTTCGGCGGCTTCGGTGCCGATCGCGCTGCGCGAGGCCTACGACGCCGGGCGCCTGCAAAAGGGCAAGCTCGTGGTGATGCCGGCATTCGGCGCGGGCATGGCATGGGGCCACCTGCTGATGCGCTGGTAGTGCGGGCCCACCGGTAGGCGAGTCCTCCGGGGGCCGCTGCTGGTCACGGTTTTCTCGCGACAACTCCCTCGCGACGGTGTTCCTCGCTGTCGCGACGTTCTGCTTCCATTTGCCCCGGCCGTCAGCGGCCGGGGAACTTGATTCCGGGCTCATTCCGCTCGGACTTCGATCCATGACTTTGACTGGCAAGGTTGCTCTCGTCACCGGCGCGTCGCGCGGCATTGGCCGTGGCATCGCCCTCGAACTCGCACGCCATGGCGCGCGGGTTTTCGTTACGTCCACCCGCGAAGGAGGCTGTGCCGACACGCTCGCGGCCATCCAGGCGCTGACCGTCGACGGCAAGCCAGCCGGCGCCGAAGCGCATGCGCTGGTCTGCGATGTTTCGGACGCCGCATCGGTCGAGGCGCTCGGCAAGAGCGTGCTGGAGCTTGGCGGCCAGCTCGACTTCTTGGTCAACAATGCCGGCGTGACGCGCGACGGCGTGTTTTTGCGCATGTCGAACGACGACTTTGATCAGGTCGTAAACACCAACCTGCGCGGCGCGTTCCTGGTCTGCAAGGCCTTCGCGCGGGCGATGACCAAGGCGCGCAAGGGCCGCATCATCAACGTCGGCTCGGTGGTGGGGCTGTCCGGCAACGCCGGCCAGGTCAACTACTCGGCCAGCAAGGCCGGCTTGCTCGGTTTGACCAAGTCGCTCGCCCAAGAACTCGCGGTGCGCGGCGTCACGGCCAACGTGGTCGCGCCGGGCTTCATCGAAACGGACATGACGGCCGAGCTTGGCGATGAAGTAAAGCAGGCCATGCTCAAGCAGATCCCGCTGCAGCGCTTTGGCCAGGTCGAGGACATTGCGCGCACGGTCGCGTTCTTGTGCAGCGACGCGGCGGCCTACATCACCGGCCAGACGATCGTGGTCGATGGCGGCATGACCATGTAGCGATGGGCAGCTCCGCCGGCGCGCGGTGCGACTCTCGATAAGACTTTTCGCCATCACGGGTTCGTGCTGGCGAACGCATGTGGCTAGCGGCTACACTTGCGGACCGATTTTCTCCGGCGGCTCTCTCTTCCGCCTCTAGCGACCACGGACGATGTTTTCGTGGTCCACCGTTACCCGTTCTTGGCCAACCGATTTCGCGGTTCGCCGTGTACCCCGACAAGAGGCAGAAAAGTGTCGAAGACCGACAACATTGAAGAGCGCGTTCACAACATCGTTTGTGAGCAGCTTGGCACCACCCGCGACAAGATCTCGGCCGAGACGTCGTTCATCAACGACCTCGGCGCGGACTCGCTCGACACCGTCGAGCTGGTCATGGAGTTTGAAGACGAGTTCGAGATCAACATCCCGGACGAAGACGCCGAAAAGATCCAGACCGTCGGCGACGCGGTGAAGTACATCACCGGCAAGCTCAGCTAGCGCGCGTTCCTGGCAATCTCTGGAACGAGATTGCGTGAGCGACTGGCTGTGGACGAAGGCTTTGCCAACGGCTGCAGCTCGTTCGTCTTGCTGGGGTGAGCCAGGCGGGCTAGGCCTGCTTGGCACATCGCCAGAGGTGCAGCTGTGCAAGCATGCTGGCACCGCTAACGGAACGGCGCCCAAACGCCAGTTTGGGACCGTTTACGCCACCCGGGCTACTTCGCCCACCGTATTCGGGCCGGCCGGCCATGCGCCCAACGGTCCCCTGTCATTTGAGCCAGCGATGAGCGTGTGCTGTCGGTTCGATCCGTGCATGCGGCGGCATCGCGTTCGCGAGGATTTCCGATGAGTAGACGTCGCGTCGTGATCACCGGTCTCGGGGCCGTTTCGTCCCTTGGCCTGGATCTGCCCACGACCTGGAGCAACCTGGTCGCCGGCAAGTCCGGAGCCGGTCCCATCACCAAGTTTGATACCTGCAACCACACCGCCAAGTTTGCGCACGAGGTGTGGGACTGGAAAGCAGAAGACCACTTCCCGAAGACCGAGTCGAAGCGTCTCGAGAAGTTTACGATGTTCTATCTCGTGGCCGCAGCCGAGGCGATGAAGCAGTCCGGCCTCGACCTCGAGGGCAAGGACCGCACGCGCGCCGGCTGCATTCTCGGGACCGGCATTGGCGGCATCGACGAGATCGAAAAGTCGAAGGTGCTGCAGATCAACCGCGGCGCCAACCGCGTCAGCCCGTTCTTCATTCCGAAGATCATGGCCAACGCCATGGCGGGGCAGGCGGCGATCAAGTTCGGCCTCAAGGGCACCTGCTATGTGACCTCGTCGGCGTGTGCGAGCGCGAGCCACGCAATCGGCGTCGCGATGCGGACGATCCAGTATGGCGAGGCGGACATCATGCTGACCGGTGGTTCGGAAGCGGCGACGACCGAGCTCGGCCTGGCTGGCTTCTGCGCACTCAAGGCGGTTTCGACCCGCAACGACGAGCCGACCCGCGCGTCGCGTCCGTTTGACAAGGATCGCGATGGTTTTGTCATGGGCGAAGGTGCCGCGGCGCTGGTGCTCGAAGAGTATGAGCACGCCAAGGCGCGCGGTGCGGACATCCTGTGCGAAGTGATGGGCTACGGCTCGACCGACGACGCCCACCACATCACGGCGCCCAACGAGGACGCCGATGGCCCAAGCAGGGCGATGGCGCAGGCGCTCACCGACTCGGGCCTCAGCGTGGAGCAGGTGCAGTACGTCAACGCGCACGGCACCAGCACCTACTTGAACGACAAGATCGAGACGGCCGCGGTCAAGCGCGTCTTCGGCGACCACGCCTACAAGATGGCGGTGTCGTCCACCAAGTCGATGGTGGGCCACCTGCTCGGCGCTTCGGGCGCCATCGAGCTCGCGGCCTGCGCGATGTCGATCCGCGACGGCAAGGTGCACCCAACGATCAACTACGAGACGCCCGATCCGGACTGCGACCTCGACTACGTGCCGAACGAAGCGCGCGACTGTAAGGTCGACCACGCGATCAGCAACTCGCTCGGTTTCGGTGGCCACAACACCAGTCTGATCATCGGCCGCATCTGAGATGTGGATCGCAACGGACGTAGCGAATCGGGTCGGCCTCGCATGATGCGCACGGTGCTCGCAGGCGATCTTGGCGGCACCAAGTGCCGCTTTGCTCTGGTCGACGAGCGCTTTGGCGTGCACTGCGTGCAGCGGATCGACACGATCCGCGAGCGCGGTGCGTTCTTGGATGGCGCCCGAGCGGCGATTGCCGCGGTCCTCGAGGCCGGCGCCAAGCAGTCACAGCTGGCTGCGCCGACGGGATTCGGTGTCGGCGCCGCCGGCGTTGTTGACGTCACGGGGAGCGCCCTCGGGGATCCGCCGAACCTACCGCTCGGGGGGTTCGCGCTACGCGATTGGCTGGTCGAAGCCAGCGGCGGGCTGCCGACAGCGCTGATCAACGACGGCCGCGCCAGCGGCATGGGCGAATACCTGTGCGGCCATGCGCGCGGCCACGACCCGCTGCTGTGCGTCTTCTTTGGCACGGGCATCGGCATTGGCCTGGTCGTCGACGGCAAACCCTTCGCGGGCGGCACCAACGCGGCCGGCGAGATCGGCCATACCGTGTTTCGTCCGGGCGGTCGCAGGTGCCCTTGCGGTGGTCTCGGCCATTTCGAAGCGTACTGCGGCGGCCGCTCGATCACCGAGCGCGCGGCCGAGGAAATCGGTCCGGCGGCGGATGGCCACTGGACCGTCGACGATGTGGTCGCCACCGCGGCGGCGAGCCCTGCCAACGGCAGCGCAGACGATCCGCGCGCGGCCGCCGCGCGCCTGATTCTTGCCGACGCCCGCTCGGCGGCCAGCACGTTGATTGCGAACGCAACGATGCTGCTCAACCCCAACGCGATTGCGCTCGGCGGCGGCGTGCTGAAGGGCTGGCCGGCGCTGCAGTCGGCCGTGATTGCGCACGTGCGCGAGAGCTTGGATCCTGTCTACCACCGCGACCTCAAGTTCGTCGACAGCCTCGGCGGCTCGGACGCGATTCTGTGGGGCGCCGCAGCGGCCGCCAAGGCCGACTTCTTCGCGCAGCCGGAGCAGGGCTAGACGCCCACGGGCGCGCCGGGCGGGGCGCGCCGGTTCCAACGCGGACGGTCCCAGCGCGCCGGTCCCAACGCGGCCGTGGCGGGAGGATCTGGGGCGGGCAGATCTGGCGAATGCCGCAACGGCTTCGCGGGCGCTGTGACTATGCTGCTCCTCCTCCCCGTGCGCAGTCGCATTCGGCTTTGCGACGTGGGAGTGCTGCGGTCATGGATGTAGCGGTTCTGCTCGGCGGTCGGTCACCCGAACACGATGTTTCCCTCGCTTCGGCGATGCAGGTGCTGCGCCACCTGGATCGGCAGCGTTGGCGCGTTTGGCCGGTTTTGCTGGACCGAGAGGGTCGTTGGTCGCCGAGCCGGAAGCCGCTGTCGCATGCCGATGCGAGCCCTGCTCCCGAGGCCACGGATCATGCGACGCACGAGCATCGCGACGATTGGCTGCCCAGCGACGCGCGCCTGCGGCTGCCGCCGATGCGGGCCGGGGCGGCGTTGGACTGGCTGCTTGAGACCGCTGGTGTCGACGTCGTTTTCCCGGTGCTGCACGGGCCCTACGGCGAAGACGGCACGGTGCAGGGATTGCTCGAGCTGCACGATGTGCCGTTTGTCGGCAGCGGCTGCGCGGCATCCGCGGTGGCGATGGACAAACTGCGCACCCGCCAAGCCTTCGCCGCCGAAGGCATCCCACAGGCGCGTGCGTTCGAGCCACCGGTCGGCTCAGGGCTAGCTACGTCCACGGTTTCCGGACTGTTCGCCCAGCTGGTCGAGGCGGTCGGCGTGCCGGCGTTCGCCAAGGTCGATACCTCGGGCAGCACGGTGGGCGTTGCGCGCATAGCTACGCAAGCCGATCTCGAAGCGTTCTTGCGAGACAACGAGCTGCAGGGCGGCAGCCGGCATGACGGCAACGGGCATGGCGGCGTCCGGCAGAGCCGCAACCGGCGGTTTCGCCGTTGGTTCGCGGAGCAGGCGGCCTGCGGCGAGGAGATCACCGTCGCCGTTCTCGGCAACACCGGTGGCACGGGAGATTCGGCGCCCGTCGCGCTTCCTCCGGTGGGCATCTACCCCGTCGACGACGAGTGGTTTACCAACGATGCCAAGTACCGGCCGGGCGCGACCGAAGAGATCGTTCCGCCTCGGGGTTTGAGCGCGAACGCCCTTGAGGACGTCCAGAAACTTGCAGTTCGCTGCCACGAAGCGCTGGTGTGCGACGGCATGTCGCGCACCGACATGATCGTCACGGATGCCGGCCCGGTCGTGCTCGAGACCAATACCATTCCAGGAATGACCGCCAATAGCCTGCTGCCGCTTGCCGCCAAGGCGCACGGCTTGTCCTTTGCCGCGCTGCTCGATCGAATGATCGATTTGGCGCTGGCGCCGACCGGTCTTCATCAACCGGGCGCGAACCCCGCGCCGAATCCCGCGCGCGCTGAAAAGAACCACGAAAGCTCGTGAGCTGCACGATTCGCACGTCCCCGCTACCTTGTGGCTCGATGCTACCTGGCCCGACCGCGCTCGCCCCGACCGCACCTGCTCCGACCCCCTTTGGCGCGCAGGGGCCTGGCCC
>JBGCDH010000054.1:0-9257 GCA_045105235.1 Planctomycetota bacterium
AAAGCCGCACTGCGACGAACTCCCGCGTCATCGTGCTGTTGACGGACGGCGAAGAAAACGTAGCGACGACCGGGGGCGCCGATGCTGCCGGCAGCGATGAGATCGCACCGCTGCACGCCGGCCAGTGGTGCCGCGAGCTCGGCATCCGTGTGCATACGATCGTGCTTGGCCGCGGCGACCAGCAGCCCGACGGCAGCTTTGCGCTGCTTGATACGACCGCGGTGCAGCAGCTCAGCAAGATGAGCGGCGGCCAGTTTTTCCAGGCCGTCAACAAGGACGCGCTGCGCGCCGTCTACCGGGCCATTGACCGGATCGAAGCCGTGCGCTTTGCCGAACCTGGCGTGCGCGTGCTCGAGCGCTTTGCGTGGCCGCTGTGGGCGGGGCTGCTGCTGTGGTTCGCTTCGCACATGCTGATGCGCTCGCGCGCCGGAGGCCAGCCGTGATTGCCTGGACCCTGCTGCCGGACGCCAGCTGGCCGCTGCTGCTGCTGCTCCCAGTTGGGCTGCTGCTCGGCTACGCCGCGTCGCGTCGCGCCCATCGCCGCATCCAGCACGAGCTCGGCCCGCGCGCCGATGCCATCTGCGGCGGCCGGATCGCCTATCCGCGTTTGCGCGCGGCGCTTGCCGTGCTTTCGGTTGCCTCGTTCGCCATCGCCCTGCTGCGGCCCGTTGGTGCGGGGGGCGACGGCCAGGCCGCGGCCCCCGACCTCGTGCTGTGCGTCGACGTGTCGCGGTCGATGGCCGCGGCGGACGCGGTCGGCTCGGCGCCAAGCCGTTTTGGCCAGCTGCAGCAGCACGTGCACGAGCTGCTCGACGGCGCACTGGGGGCGCACGTCGCGCTGGTTGCGTTCGCGGGCGATGTGCACGAACTGTCGCCGCGGACGCGGGATCGGCGCGCCATCTCCTGGCTGCTCGACGAGCTGCGGCCCGGTGCGCTGGGCGTCGGCGGCACCGATCTTGGCGCTGCGATTGCCAGCGCTGCTGAGCTCCTTGAAGGGGCGGGCGTCCGGGCGGGCGATGTGCTGTTGCTGACGGATGGCGAAGACTTCGCGGCCGGCGACGGCGGCAACGGCGAGTCGGTCGGCAACCCCGCGGTTGCTGCGGCCCATACAGCTTCTGCCGCCGGCCATCGTGTGCACGCCGTGGCCTATGGCAGTGCCGCCGGCAGCAAGATCGCTGTCGAGGCGGCGGGGGCGGCGGGGGCGCCTTCGGCGGCGGGCGGCGGGACCGCGGGCAGCAGCGGCGGTCGCGTCCAGGAGTTCTTGCGCGACGGCAACGGCGTCGAAATCATCACGCGCTGTGACGAAGCGGCGCTGCGTCAGGTGGTGGCGGCGGGCGGCGGCGAGCTGCTGCGCGCGCGCGACGTCTCATCGCTGCTGCCGTTCTACCGCGACCAGCTCGTGCCCGACGCGGTCGAGCGCCGCCTCGCTGCGGGCGAGCTCGCGGCGACCGTGCCGCAGTTTGCTCTGCCCTTGCTGATCGGCGTGCTGCTGTGGATGCTGCGGCTGTGCGTACCGGAGCGACGTCGATGAAGGGTTGCCAGAGGATGAAGAGTTGCCAAAGGAAGCACGGCCGCCGCCGCCGCTGGCTGGCGGTCGCCATGGCGGCTGCGTGCTCGTGGCTGCCGTCGGCAGGCGAGGCGCTCTCCACGCCCGCGCGCCTCGTCGAGGCTTCGCCCCAGGACCCGAAGCCCGCGTCGCCGCCAAACGCTGCGCCCAAGCCGTCGCAAACGGCTGCGTTTGGTGCGGCACTCGAGCACTACCGCGCCGGTCGGTTTGAGCCGGCCAAGGCCGGCTTCGCGGCCATCCTGGCGGCGGCGCAGCAGACGCAGGCGGCTGGTGCGGGGATCGAAGCGAGGGACGAAGCGACTCCCGCGCCCGGCGATGCGCCCCAAACGGATTCGATCCATGCCCGTGCCACGCTCAACCTGGCGCTGTGCGAACTGCAGCTGCTGCGCAGCCGCGACGCCGAACTGCGCGTTGTGTCGCTCGTCGAGAACGAGCATGCGGCCCCCGATGCCGCGTTCGTTCTTGGCCTAGCGTCGGCGCAACATGCCGAGCGCGCTTTGCTCGCGGCGCGCCTTGTCGATGCTGAGCCGATGGCGTGGATCATGGCGACGCGCGCCATCGAGCGCGCCGTGCAGCAGTTTGCGCAGGCCGTTTCGCTGCGGCCCGATTGGCCCGAAGCGATCCGCAATCTGGAGCGCGTGCAGCGAAGGCGCGCCGCGATCGAGCGGGAGCGCGCGGCCGCAACGCGGCCCGACGCCAAAAAAGAGCAGGCGCCCAAGCCGCCGGACGATGCCAAGCCCGACCGCGAGCAGCCGCCCGAAGTGGTCGTGCCCAAGGTCTGGCAGCAAGCGCTGGACGCCAAGCAGCTGCAGGCGCTGCAGCGACGCGTTCGGCAGCGTCAGGACAACAAGCTGCGCGGCCGCCAGCAGCGCAACGCTGCGCAGTCGCCGAACGGCCGAGGATACTGAACATGCAGAGCAACAATCGCGCGACGATGGCCAGCCGTTTGGCGACGGCTGCGCTAGCGGCGGCTTCCCTTGTGACGGCACGGCTGGCGGAGGCGTCCAGCCTGTGCGCGCAGCAGCCCAAGCCAGAAACAGTCGTCACGTCGCCACGCCTACAGGTCTCGGTGGCGGCACCCGAACGGGCGTTCGTGCAGCAGCCGGTCGCCGTCACCGTGACGGTGGCGTGGCAGCGGGAGTGGTTCGCCAACAACGGTGTGTCGCTGTTTCGCGAGGCGGTCGACGTGCCGTGCCACCTGGAGCTGCCGTGGCTGC
The DNA here is from genome assembly GCA_045105235.1 of Planctomycetota bacterium. Classification (GTDB taxonomy): domain Bacteria; phylum Planctomycetota; class UBA1135; order UBA1135; family UBA2386. The sequence continues at coordinate 2,785 of JBGCDH010000054.1, forward strand.
GCGCCGCACCCGAGCGGGCGGTCGAGGTCGAGGACTTTGACGGCCAAACGGCGGTCTCGGTCGTCGTCGGCGAGCGCAAGCACCGCGCCCAGCCGCTCGCCGATGTGCGGCGCAACGGCGTCGTCTACGCGCGCGTGGCGCTGCGCATTCGCTGGCTGCCGCTGGCGGCGGGGGACGCGCGCCTGGCACCGGTGCGAGCGCGCTTCGCGTTTGCGACCGCATGGCGCGAACACCTGCTGCGCGGCCGCGAGCCGATCGACCGTGAAGATGCGACGGTGGCTTCCGAGGCACACGTGCTCGCGGTGGCGGCGCTGCCGCCGGAGGCACCCGACGGCTTTACGGGCGCCGTTGGCCAGTTTGTGCTCGATGCGATCAGCGGCGGCGAGCGCGTCGCGGTTGGCGACGAGTTTCGCATCCAGGTGTCGGTGCGCGGCGAGGGCAACCTCAGCCGCTTTCGCGGCTTGCCCAAGCTCCAGGTCGACGGGTTCCACGTGCAGGGCGTCGCCGAGCGCAAGAGCGACCGCGGCCGGCGCTTCGATGTCGATCTGGTAGCGCTTCGCGCAGGCATGACCCGCGTCCCGGGCGTGTCGTTTGTGGCCTTCGATCCGGAGCGCTCCGAATACGTCACCGTGCGTTCTCCCGACGTGCCGGTCGTGGTCGATCCGCTGCCAGCCGATCGCGAACTCGACCCGCGCGTGCAAGAACTGGTCGACGCCGACCGCCAAAAGCGCGCCCCGGGCTGGACCACGTGGGCGATTCGTGGCGGCCTGCTGCTGCTGGTCCTACTGGGCGCCTGGCTCTCCCGCCGCGCCGTGCGCGGCCGTGGCCAGCGCGCCATCGACGATGCCGTGCGCGCGCTGCGGCTGTCGTGCGTGCAGCCGGTTGGCGGCGGCGAAGTGGACCCGCAGCAAGTCGCCGAACGCTTCGAGCGCGTGCTCGTGCTGGTCTCCGGCAGCGGCCGCGAAGAAGCGTTCGCCGTGCCCGACACCTGGGAGCGACTCCAAGCCCGCGGCGTCGCACCCGCCGGCATGGACCGCCTGCGCGAACTGCACCAACAGCTCGACCAGGCCCGCTACGGCGGCGAACTGCCACCCGCCGAAGACCTGATGGCCGCCGTCGACACGCTCGCCGCCGCTGCCGCCGGCTAGCCAACTGCGCGCTGGACCTCCGGCCCCTTTGGTGCTCTCGTGTGTGCGTCCGCTCGCGGGGGTGGCGAAATGGCAGACGCAGCGGCCTTAAAAGCCGCGGGCCGGGAACGGTCGTGCGGGTTCGAGTCCCGCTCCCCGCATATCTGCTGCCGTGCGGCTGAGCACGTGCTGCATCGAACACAAGCGAGTCCATTCGCTTCGAATCGTAGGCCCGAGACGCGACGAGACGCGACGCGCAGCCGGTAGCCGTAGTGTTCGAATACGGGCGGGCAGGCAGAGCGGCCATCGCTTCCGGGGGCGTCGCCTCACTTTTTGGCGTCGGATTCATCCCCCTTGCCAACCGTGAGCTTGTCACTCTTCACGGAGTAGAGGACCTCGGCGTTCTTCTCCTCGATGTACTCGTCGACGAAGTTCCTCGGACGAGGATCGAGGATCTTGGGGTGATCGATGCGGGAGTTGCCCTGCGAAAGAACCGCGACTGCGAAGTGGCCGCAGTTCCAGGACGTCGGCGCATACAGCGTGCGCTTCGAGCTGTATTGGGGATGTGACTTCGTTGTCCACTGGATCCACGTTTCCGCAAAGGCCTTCATCTTGTCGAAGTCGACGTGAAGAAACTGTGCCGCCCGAATGTCCATCGGCTTCAGGTCCTTGGAAACGGCGGATGGCAGTGCGGAAATCTCCCGCATGACCGTCTTCAGGCTCTTGATGGTCGGTTTCCCGTCGGCCATCTGCACGTTGGAAAGCCGCTTGACCGACTTCCGGGCCAGTCCCTTTTTGCCCTCAGGAGAGTAGCGCCCGTATTCGTAGTATTTGGTGAGCCCTGTCTTGCTGATGAGGAGCACGCCGGCGTGTCCGAGCGAGCGGCTTTCGAATCCGGAAATCCTGATGGGGTAGTCAGGAAAGACGATGAGGTAGGCAAGTCCGTTGCCGGACACCTTTTCCTGAGCTGGTGCCGAGGCCGCGACGAGGCCGCAAAGCACTGCGAGTATCGAACGCTTGAGCATTGGTGCATTCTACGTGTGCCGCGTGCGCACACTGTGCCGCGTGTAGACAGAGCCTGACAATGCTCGCGCTAGCGCTAGCGCTAGTACTTGCCGGTCCGCTTGCTGCGCACAAAGTTCGTCAGCAGGCGAAAGGCCGACAGGTCGGGCACGCTGCGGTTCGCCTTGGTTGGACTCTTCCAGTAGCCCTCGCTGCGGCACGTCCGCCACGTTTGCATCGTCATGCCGAGGTGGTCGACGGCGTAGGCCTGGCGCTCCTTGGGCTTTTTGAGCGCGCCGGCGCCGGCGACGCCGAGGCCCTGCAGATCGAAGTGGTTGGCGGAGTCAAACAGCAGGCCGTGGCCGGAGAAGAACCAGGCGGCGAGGTTGCCGCAGCCGTGGCGTTCGGCGGCGTCGGGGCTGTCGATCAGCACTTCGCAGCGCTCGGGGTCGAGCACCTGGATCAGGTGTGCGCCTTCGAGGTGGTAGATGGGCACGACGCCGCGCGGGAACACGCCGTTGAGCAGCGGGCTGTCGGCCCGGCACGGCAGCGCGCGCACGTCGTCGAGCACCTGCTGGCCGGTTTGCGCCATCGCGACCACGTCCGGGTGGATCGCGGCGATCGTGTGCGTCAGCGCCCAGCACGAGCCAAACAAAGAGCCGCCCGTCTTGACGAACCAGCGCAGCGGCATGACGTCATTGGGCGCCAGTTCGCCCGTGCAGTTGGAGACGAAGATCGCTTCGGGGTGCACGCCGTCTTCGGTGACGTGGCTTGCCGACGTCGTGCGGAAGTAGATCTCAAGCCGTTCGAGCAGCTGCTCGATGTGGTCGCCGCGGCTGGTGAACACGAGCACGTCGAGGCCGCTGTAGATCTCGCTGTCGGGCACCGCATAGCCATACTTGTCGAGCTTGTTGAGCGTCGCTTCGCGGTCGGTGAAGTCGTGGTTCTTGCGGTTGTCGGTCCACCATTTGCGCCACGCCTTGGCGTCGGGCTTGGCATCGTAGTTGCGCGACATCGTGCGCAGCGCTTCGTGGGCGGCGCGCGCAACGATGGCGCTTTCGTCGTCGAGCATGCCGAGCAGTGGGTCGACGGCAGCATCGCGGCTCCAGTGCATCAGTCCGACGACGGCAGCGCCGCGCAGGCGCCAGTCGGAGTTCTTCAGCAGGTTGCGCAAGGGTTCGAAGGCCGCGTCGTCGTCGGTTTTGCCAAGCGAGACCGCGGCGCAGCACGCGAGCTCCCAGCGGGAATCGCGCAGGGCCTGGATCAGCGTCTTGGCCGCGCCTTTCACGCCGGTCTTGCCGAGCCGCACGATGGCTCGTTCGCGCACGTCTGGCTCATAGCTGCCGGCAGCAATCTCGGCGAGCCATGCGACCGCCTTTTCGTTGCTTGCCGAGTTATCGTTGCCGGCCGAGTTATCATTGCCGGCCGGGGCGCGCAGGCTGGCGACCGTCTCGATCAGCTGCAGCTGGGCCCGCGGTGAAGTCTCCCCGTCAAAGTGACGCAGCGCGCGCTTGAGCGCGGCATCGCCGCCGATCTCGCGCAGTGCCTTGCAGGCCGCCGTGCGCGCGCCTTCTCCCTTGGCGGCAAAGCACGGCTGCAGCGCGTCCACCGCCGTTTCGGCGTCGAACACGGGCTGGTCGCCGCGGCACAGCATCGGCACAAGCCGCGCGCGCCGCAGCAGGGTCAGGCCGTCGTCGCCGGCGCGCACCAGCGTCGCGAGCGCGAACGTCTTGGGCTCCGCGTCGGCGATGGCCAGCACGCTCGCCATGGCGCGCAGGATGCGGCGCTCGATGACGTCGTTTTGTCGTTCGCCCGTGAACAGCGCTTGCAGGACGCCGTGGTCTTCTTTGCGCGGCGCTTCGGCGACCGCGTCCAGCGCCAGGCAGCGCACGCCGAGGTAGTTGGATTGGGTGAGCTGCCGCAGCGCGTCTTCGCGGTCTGCGGTTCCTTCGAGCCAGGCGCGCGCCGCCGCTTCGCGCAGGCCAGCGTCCTGACCCTTGATGTGCTTGAAGACATCGTCAATGTCTTCGAATGCAGACTGCCCGCGCAGCACCAGGCCCAGCGCGTCGTAGGCGCGGGTTTGGCGATCGCCTTTGGCCTTTTTGAAAATGCGTTCGGCGCCTTCGGTCGGGTTGATGGCGCCAACGGCGCGCGCGGCGGCCTGACGGATGCGTGCGATGTCGCCGTCGACGGCAAGGTCGACCAGCTTCTTCAGCGCACTCGCAGCCTTCTTGGCGCCGAGCGCCATCGCGGCGCGTTCTTGCACTTCCCAATCCTTGTCGCGCAGCAGCGAAGACAGCGTGCGCTCGGCGTTGCGGTCCGCGAGCGTGCCCAGCTTGTCGATCGCCTGCAGCTTGACGTGGATGTCCTTGGCGCGCAGATCGGCCTGCGCCTGCTTGAGCGGACTCGGCTGGTTTTGCGCGTGGGCGGTGGGCGCCAGCGTGGCCAGCAGGATGAGGGCTGCCGCGGCGGCGCGGGGCGTGCGTTGCGGGGTGTCCTTCACACCGGCAGCTTAGCGGCGCAGAGGCGGTGGGGAGAGCGACAGTTTGCCCGCGCAGAGTGACATACGCTGTCGGCCGCGCCGCCTGCTATGGTGGACCTGCCCCCTCGGCACCGACGATTCGCCCATGTTCTGGAACTGTGTTTGTGGCCCGATGATCCGGGGTCTGTTTGTGTTCGGCTTGCTTGCTGCGCTGCCTACGGCGGCGACGCTGTCGGCCCAGAGTGCTCCGCCGCTCGGCAAGGATGTGACGGAAGCCTTGGTCGGTCGCTATGAAGCGTCCGAGCACTGGGTGCAGAAGGCCGTCGTGCTGCTCTCGCTCAACCAGTATTGGCACCCGACCGGCAACCAGATGATCCTGTCGGCGATCCGCGACCGGGATGCGCGCCTGAAGGCCTTCGGTCTCGAGGCCTTGCTGCGCAGCGACAAAGAGCTGCTGCCGAAGCTCGCAACGGCCGAGCTGCTCGACGAGTTGATCCAAAAGCAGCTGGGCAAGAAGAACGAGCACTACAAACAGCGGGTTGCCGAGGCGCTCAAACTCATGGTTCCGAGTGCCGGCGCGACCAAGAAGTCGGAGTGGCAGTCGTGGTGGCGCCGCAGCAAGGATACGCACAAGCCAGAAGACTGGCAGCCGCGCGAGCAGCCGAAGAACGATGGCGGCGGCACGTCGGCCGCGGCGCAGCGTGCGTTCGATCTCTACCAGTCGGGGCTCGATTTGATGCTGTGCCTCGATTCGACCGGCAGCATGCAGCCGACGATCGATGCGCTCGCGATCGCGCTGGGGGAGATGGCCGACATCCTGAGCGGCATCTCGCCGAAGCTGCGCGTCGGGGTCGTGCACTACAAGGACAACGACGAACTCGGCAAACACGGCGCCGAGGTCGTGCAGACCCTGTCGAAGAACATCAAGGGCACCCGCAAGAAGCTCGAGAAGATGCGCGCAATCGGCGGCGGCGATCTGCCCGAGGCCGTTCTCGGCGGCCTAGAAATGGCCCTGAGCAAAAAGATGAAGTGGAATGCCGACGCCAACAAGATCGCGATCTTGATTGGCGATGCGCCGCCGCATGCCGACGAGAAACAGCAGGCGCTCGATCTGGTGCGAGCCGCATTTGAGAAGCCGGGCAGTCAAAACGACAAGAATCCGACGACCGGGGCGCGCAAGCCGCAGAAGCCGTATTTGACGTCGGCGATCGGGGTATTCGTGAAGATCGCTCCAAACGTGAAGGTTGGCCCAGGATTCGGCGAGTTCAAGAAGTCGCAGCAGACGATGCGCGACGACTTCAAGGAGATTGCCAAAGCCGGCGGGGGCGTCTACGTCGAGGTCGAGTTCTTGGTCGACGGCTCGCCGCCACCGACATCAAAGGAAAAGCGCGAGGCCAAGAAGAAGGGCGGCGGAGCGGCCAGCGAGGCAACGCAGAAGATCGTCGAGCACATTCTGGTGCTGTCGTTTGGCGAACGCTTCAAGGTAGAGATGAAGGAGTTCGTGCGGATCTTCTATGCGTATAAGCAGGCTGGGTTGATCAAGTAGGCTTGTCGGCGAGGTCTTCTATATTTGTATGACCTGATTCTCGCTCCGCACTTTAGCATAATACTGCGACCTTGAAGTCGAGCCGAGAATTGTGGTTTACTAATTCTTGACCGGTAGATCTTGGATGGGTCTTCAGGATCGCGTTTGGGTTAGAGGCGCCCAGAGGTGTCCTTCACCTCGGGCTCAAGGGCTCCGGGGCCTGCGTGCCCGAGTTCGCGTAGCTATGAGCAGATCGGGGACTTGAGAGAGGGCGGGTTCACCTACACGGATTCCTGAAGCGCCTCTTGGATACGCTACCGCCGCTTTGCCAGAGGAG
>JBGCDH010000055.1:0-6718 GCA_045105235.1 Planctomycetota bacterium
GCACGGCTCGGCGGCCCTTCGCGGTCATCGACAAACTGAACCACGCCGCCCGGAAACGGCGAGGTGCACCGCGCGCTGCACAGCAGCTGGTCCGTATCCCAAAGCGTCCAACCGCCCATCGGCGCCGCCGGCACCTCAAACGGAAACTCGCGCGGGCGCACGCGCACGGCCGGCAACTTCTCCTGGATCAGCGCGGCCCGCCGAAAGTTGCCGACGGGATGCAGGGCCCAGCTGCGCTGCTTCGCCCGGAGCTGCTGGGCGGCGTCGCCGATCGAACGGATCGACAGCCACTCCGGTTCAAGCCAGGTATTTGCGGCCCACCAGCCGGCTTCGGCGACCGCCTCGCGCGCCAGCACGAGAGAGCCCCGCACGGCGACACACCGATCCCCAACGGCCTCAACAACCGTCTCGAGCAGGCCTTCGGGCGCCAGGTAGGCGACCGCGACGTCAGCAGCGGAAACATCGCTCACGCCAAGAACGCTACCGTGCATCCGAACGAGCCACGAAGCCGAAATGGCTCGCATGATCCAGACGCTGCGCCCCGCCGCCTTGTTGACTTCCCTGGTTTGCGCCGCAGCATCGGCCGACACAGCCCTGCTCGCCCAAGAAGGACCTGCGCCCGCGGCAACAGCCGACGCACGCGCACCGCTACCACGCCTGCTGCAGCCAGCCGACCTGCCGGCCCGCACCAAAGCCGCCAAACGGCTCGAGGCACTCATCGGCGGCGACAACGACCTGTGGACGACGGTCGCACTGGCAGCAACCAGCGGCACCTCACTGCCGATGGGAAGCATGGCGCGCACCAAGCTGGACACCGCCCTCGACCAGGCCCTGAAGGGCGCTGCCGGCAAAGGCGACAGCCAAGCAGCCGCCAAGCGCGCACTGGACCGCCTTCGGCTCGACGTCGGCGACCTCGTCGAGGCGCTTTCCTTCCGCGTCTTCGAAGAGGCCGACTACCCAGAAGGCTTCCCGCGCCCAACGACCATCGGCGAGATCGAGCTGCGCGACTACCCGACCTACCGGATGGCCCGCACCAAGATGAACGCCAGCGGCAGCAACGGCGCCTTCTGGCCACTGTTCCAGCACATCAAGAAGAACGAGATCTCGATGACCGCGCCGGTGCAGATGGACTACAGCAGCGAGAAGCAGGGCAGCGACGACGCAGCCGGCACCCAGCGCCCGGCGACCATGGCTTTTCTCTACGGCAGCAAGAGCATCGATCCGAGCAAGGTCGACGCCGGCATCGAAGTGGTCGATGTGCCAAAGGTGACGGTGCTCTCGATCGGCGGCAATGGCTTCGAGCGCAAGGCGCGCCTGGTCGAGATGGAGCAGCAGCTGCGCGCATTTGCAGCCGCCAGCCCCGACCTAGAAGTCGCCGGCCCGATTCGCACGATGAGCTACAACGGCCCATCCGTGCGGGGCGAGCGGCGCTACTACGAAGTCCAGCTGCCGGTCCGCAAGGCGGCCGTTGTGCGCTGAGAAGCTTGCGCTGAGTGGCTTGGGCTCAATCGCCGACGCTAGGCAGCTGCCGGAATGCGCCCCGAGCGCGGCAGCTGCGATCGCAAGGCCCGCGCGCGCTCGCCGAGCCCATCCTGGGAGAGAGCGGTGCCAATGCTGCACAGCCGCCGCCACGAGGAAGTATCCTGTTGGCGCGCCATGTCAGCCGAAACACCGCCGCCTGCCAGCGACCCGACGCACGGGTCGCGAGACGATCGCATCGAAGCCGTGCTCTTCGACTGCATCGAGGCCGCCGATCCGGCCGCGGCCATCGAGGCTGCAGCCCAGGCAGAGCCCGAAATCGCCGAGCCGTTGCGGCGCGCCTTTGGCGAGATGGTCCGTTTTGACCTGCTGACCACAACTGCCAAGCCCGATGCGACCGGCGGCTTGGGCCTGGCCGAAGGCGGCGTCCCCGAACGCCTCGACGACTACCGCTTGCTCGACAAGCTCGGCGCCGGCGGCATGGGAGTCGTCTACCTTGCCCGGGACGAGTCGCTGCAACGCACCGTCGCTCTCAAGCTGATCCGCCCCGAACACCTCTACTTGCCCGGTGCTCGGGATCGCTTCCAGCGTGAGGTCGAGACCATTGCGAGGCTGCAGCACCCGGGGATCGTCCCGATCTACGGCGTCGGGAAATCCGACGGCATGCCCTACTTCACGATGCAGCACGTGCGTGGCTGCTCACTGGCGCAAGCGCTCACAAAACTGCAGGGTGACGCGGCGAAGGCGGCGGCAACAGCGGCGACGCCGCCCGATGGTCGCCAGCTGCTCGATTGCACCATGAGGGCGGCGGCCCCCCGGGACGAACCGGGAGCCGAGCGTGCGACACGTGCGACCGATACCGGATCGGGATCGGGCAGCGGCTCCGATTCTCACGGCATCGACGGGCTGAGCTGGGCCGACACGTGCGTGACGATTGCGATCCAGATCGCCAGCGCTCTACACCACGCGCACGAACGCGGCGTTGTACACCGCGACGTCAAACCGTCCAACATCCTGCTCAGCCACGGCGCCCGCGCAATGGTCGTGGACTTTGGCTTGGCCTGGTCCGACGACGCCGACCAGAGGTTGACGCAGTCGGCCAGCCAGCTCGGCTCCCTGCCCTACCTGCCGCCGGAACAGCTGGCGGGCAACGCCGTCGATCCGAGCCGCGCCGCCGACGTCTACTCGCTGGGCGTGACCCTCTACGAGATGCTGGCGCGACGGCATCCGTTCCTTGGACGCAACGGCGAAGAAACGCGCCGCAACATCCTCGATGCGCGGCCCATGCGCTTGCGGCGCACCCGCAGCGGCGTGTCGTGGGAGCTGGAAACCGTCTGCATGACGGCCATGGATCCGGACCCGAGCAAGCGCTACCGCACCATGCTCGAGTTCTTGCGCGACCTCGAACGCGTGCTCGCACGAGAGTCGATCCTCGCGCGCCGCCCGAGCCTTGCGCGCCGCATCCGGCGCTGGAGCCAGCGCCACCCGACGTTGCTGGCCGCTGCGAGCGTCGCACTGGTTGCGGCCATTGGCGGCCTGTCTGCCTTCGGCATGCACCAGCGCAAAGCACGCCTGGTGGCCGACAACCTGCGAGAACTCGCCGAAACCGAGCGTTACGGCGCCCTCGTTTCCAATGCCGACCTCGAGTTGCGCGCTGGCCAGAGACCGGATCGCGCCCGGCGGCTGCTGGCCGAATGCCGCGACGAGCATCGCGGCTGGGAATGGCGACACCTCGAGTTTGCGACCGACGAAAGCTCGGCCGTGCACTCCGATTTCGAGCGCCCCATCCAAGACATCGCCTGGAGCGCCAACGGCGAGCACTACGCCATCAGCTCGCAGGATCACTCTCTGCAGCTATTCGATGCTGAAGACCAGCGGCTTTGGCGCATCAACTCCGTGCGCAGTTCGTCGGTCGCGTTTTGCCACCCCGAAGGCGAACCCCTGCTGTTGGTAGGCGTGCTGGACGAAGGGCTGCAGCTGCGCAATCTCGAGGACGGCTCTCTGATCGCAAAGATCCCGCTGCAGCAGGAAGGCCCGCGCGGAGAGCTCGCGTCGCTCGTGGTTTCACCCGACGGCCGACGTGCCTACGCAGCGGGCAGCGACGGCACGCTGTCGCTCTGGGATCTGCAGGAGCGCACTTTCGTGCGCACGTTCGGCACGCACGATGCCCAAGCGCATCGGATCGCAATCAGCCCCGACGGACACCGTATCGCGAGCGGCGGCTTCGACCGCAAGGTCATGGTCTTCGACGCCGACCAGCTCACTCCGATCGCTGAATGGAAGCTTGGCGGCTGGTGCTTGGGCGTCGCGTTCGCTCCGGATAGCCGTCACGTCGTGGCCTCCGACAGCCTCACGCTTTTGGCGCTTGACTCCAACGACCCCGAAGCCACGCCGAAGAAACTCGATCGCAACGCCAACACCGTGCTCGCGGTGGCTAGCAGCCCGCGTGGCGACACGCTGGCCGCAGCGGTTTCACGACGTCTGCTCAACCTCTACCGATTCGAAGGTGGCGGCGACCAGGAGCTGCGCATCGTGCCGATGGCACGGGCCATCGGTCACGAGGGGCTGCTGCAGCAAATCGCGTTCTCTCCGGACGGCGAAACGGTGCTGACCGGCAGTTCGGACCAGACCGTTCGAGCATGGCGTTCCGGCCACTCCTCGCGACTCAAACAGAAGCCCCACAATCGCCTGGTCGCCGCAGTTCTGTGGACCGGTCACAACGAGCTCGTCAGCGTCGATACGCGCGGCAACCTCGTCTTTAGCAATGATCGCGGACGCTTTGCGCGCATCGAAGAGACAGAGGGCACCGCAGCGATTGCTGCCAAGCCCATCGCTTTGCTCGACGGGCAACGCGACGAAGACGGCAGCCTGCAGTCGTTCTGGAGCATCGACAACGCCGGCCAACAGATTTGCTGGCAACGCAGAGCCCGCGGCCGCGATCGCGAGTCCGGGCCATGGCACGCGACGGAAACCATCGAGCGCGGCGGCACGCCCGTCGAAGCACTGTGGTCACGTCCCGGGAACGACCGCGCCGAGGATCGATCGCTCGTGCTCGCTCACGCCGATGGCCGCATCACCGTTCATGGTCCGATCTCGCGCACGTGGCAGGCACATGACGAACACATCACGGCCATCGCAGCGCACGGATCGACGCTCTGGAGTGCCGACGTCCTCGGCAAGCTGCGCCGCTGGGACCTGGCAACGGGCGAGTGCATCGCCGAAGGCCCCCAACACCCGGAGTGGATCGCGGCGCTGGCGCTCGCTCCCGATGGTTCATGGCTCGCGACCAGCTGCGCCGACACCGCCATCCGCATCCTCGACCCGCAAACGGGCACCATCCAAAGGCGCCTCGACGGCCACGGACGTGCACCACTGGTCCTCAACAGCGACCGAACCGGTTCGCGCTTGATCAGCAGCGGCGGCTTCGACGCGGAGCTGCGGTTTTGGGATCCGCTGAGTGGTCGCTGCCTGCTCAGCATGGCTTGCCTAGAAATGGCCATGGCGATGTCCTTCGACGAACACCAGCAGGCACTCGCCATCGGCGGCCGTATCGGTCATGTCATCAGGCTGCGCGCACGACCGGGCGGCACCCGCGCGTTTGACGCTCGCTCGGTGCCAATCGACACGATGACAGCGCCCCCCGGAAAGGGCGCGCAGCACCGCTAGGAGCCGCACACCGAGCGCTTGCTAGCGCCCATCCGGCACAAACGGCACCGTAGGCGGGCGCGGCACGTGGTCGTCGCCAAACAGATCGAGACCGACCAGCCCAAGCGTGAAGTCCGCAAACTCTGCGATGTTGAAGCCAACGTGAAGCTGCGTGAACAGCGGCGCAATGCCGACCTCGACGCCAAACAAGTCGACGATGCGCTGCGTCGTTGTCAGCGCGAACGGCCCCTGGTCATCCCAGTCGAACGCGTCGTAGAGAAACACCCACGAACGCACATCGTCGTAGGCACTCGGGTCTTCGATGTGGTTGCCGATCGACCCCGTTGCCAGAAAGCGCGACCAGTCCTGCCCATAGCCAAGCGGGCCGAGGGTCGTAAACGGAATGCCGGTGCCGTGATTCGTCAGGGTGAAGCCGGGCTTCTGCCACCACGTGTCTTTGCCCTGCCCCCAGTCGCTATACCAACCGCCAACGGTCACGCCGAGCGGCCCCACGCGCACATCGGCAGCCACACCGAGAGCGTTGTCGTGCCATCGGTAGATAAAGCAGTCGTGCAGGTCCGTAAGTCGCTCGTCGACGTATTGGCAACCTACAAGGGGCAGCAAGAGGGATGCGGCAAGGGCGCGGCGCATGCTCCATTTCTATCCGCTTCCGTCCGCAGCCAACACACCCGATGATGACGGGATGACGAGCCATGATGTCCTCGCCGAGCTGCGCCAGCGCGCATCTGCGCGCAACGTTCGAATCGTGCTGCCCGAAACGAGTGACGAACGGACCATGGCGGCCCGCGAGCAGATCGAGGCGCACGGCCTAGCAGAGGTCGTTTGGGTGCCGGATCCAGCCAAGGATCCGCGCCTGGAGGCCATCGCCGCGCTCGTATTGGAGCGTCGCCAACACAAAGGGGTCGAACGCGACAAGGCGCTCGAACTCGCCCGCCAGCCGCTCGTCTTCGGCGCCGGCTTGATCGCACTTGGCCACGCCGACTGCGGCGTCGCCGGCGCCGCGCATGCGACCGCCGACGTCATCCGCGCGGGCCTCTGGTGCCTGGGCACGTCGCCGGAAATCCCGCTCGTCTCGTCGATGTTCTTGATGACGCGCGAGCGCCAGGCGCTGTCGTTCGCCGACTGCGGCGTGATTCCTGACCCGACGGCCGAGCAGCTCGTGCACGTCGCAGCTGCGACCGCCGCCAACCATCGCCGCTTCACCGGCGAAGAGCCGCGTGTCGCGTTCTTGTCGTTCAGCACCCACGGCAGCGCCGAACACGCCCGCGTCGACAAGATGCGCAACGCCTGCCGCGCGTTTCGCGCCGCCCATCCAAAGGTGCTCGCCGACGGCGAGCTACAGTTCGACGCCGCGTTCGTGCCGGAGATCGCGGTGCGAAAATGCCCGGAGAGCCCGCTGTCCGGCCAAGCCAACGTCTTCATTTTCCCCGATCTCGACGCCGGCAATATTGCCTACAAGCTCACCCAGCGCCTCGCAGGCTTCGAAGCTTACGGACCGATTCTACAGGGGTTACGGCGACCTTGGCTCGACCTCTCGCGCGGCTGCACGGCCAACGACATCGTCGGCGTCAGC
>JBGCDH010000056.1:0-42646 GCA_045105235.1 Planctomycetota bacterium
GCTGGGCAAGCCAGCCTCTATGCCACCACGGGCGCTCCAGCCAACGCCACCGGCGCCCTGCTGATCTCGCTCGAAGGCTCACCCAGCGTGCCCGCGTTCGGCGGCACGCTGGTCGCACTGAGCGGGTTGCTCGGCGTCGTGCACCTACAGAGCGATGCGTTCGGCCGGGCCTCTCTGCCAGTGCTCGGCATGCCGCCGCTCGGCGTCGACCTGGTGGTGCAAGGCGCGTTTTTGGCCCCCGATCTGGCCCAAGGCGCCACGCTATCCAACGCGATCCGCGTGCGTTTCGGACCGTAACGCGCCCGCATCTGGCGGCGTTCGTCCGCCGATGCGACGGCAGCCGCGGCCACCGGATGAGATGTCGGCTACCATTGGCGGATGCCGACTTCGCTCTACGCTCCCCACCGCATCGTGCTGGCAGCCGCATTCGCCGGCATCACCGCCCTGCCAGCGCCCTCGCAAGCGCCAGACGCACCGCCCATCCGCTCGCTGCTCGAAGTGCGCTGCAGTGGCCCAGCACAGATGCAGCAGCTGCTCGCGATGGATCTGGACCTTGCCGGCTGCCGGCTGCCGCTGCTCGCACAAAAGCGCATCGAAGTGATCGGGCGCCCGGGCGACGAGACACTGCTCCGCGCCGCCGGCATGAGCGTAACGGTGCGCGTCGCGGACATGGCGGCCGCTCACGCCCAGGCCGTAGCACCGTTTGCGGGCACGGCGGACACCCTGACGCCGGCCATCGGCCAGGGCTCCATGGGCGGCCACTACACGCTCGCCGAAATGGAGTCGATCCTCGACGACTTCCACCAGAACTACCCGTCCCTGTGCTCGGCCAAGATCTCCATCGGGCAGTCGATCGAGGGCCGCGATCTCTGGATGGTCAAGATCAGCGACAACGTGGGCAGCGACGAAAACGAACCCGAAGTACTCTACGACGCGCTGCACCACGCGCGCGAGCCGCTGTCGATGTCGACCACGCTGTTGTTCATGGACGAGCTGCTCGACGGCTACGGCAGCGATCCGGAAGCGACGTTCTTGATCAACGAGCGCGAGCTCTACTTCATCCCGTGCGTCAACCCGGACGGCTATGAGTTCAATCGGCAGAACTCGCCCAACGGTGGCGGACTCTGGCGCAAGAATCGACGCGACAACGGCAACGGCACGTTCGGCATCGACCTCAACCGCAACTACGCGACGCAGTGGAACGCACCCAACGGCGGCAGTTCGAGCAACCCTGGCAGCGATCTCTACCGCGGCACCGCGCCCTTTAGCGAGCCAGAGACGACGGCGGTTGAGGCCTTTAGCGCCCAGCGCAGCTTTGTGCAGGTGTTCAGCTCGCACAGCTACACCGATGTATTGCTGCGGCCCTGGGCCTACCAGATCGGCGACCCGAGCAACGTCGCCGCCTACAACGTGCTCGGCGCCTTCATGGTCCAGGAGAACGGCATCGCCCACGGCCGCTGGGGGTCGCTGCTCTACATCTCGTCCGGCACCTCGATCGACCACCACCACGCGGTGCGCGGCTCGTACGCGTGGACGGCCGAGCTCGGCCGCGCCAACGAAGGCGGCTTCTGGCCCGTCGGCGCGACGATCGAGACGATTGCGCGGCGCCACCAGCGCATGTTCCGCAAGGCGGCACTGACCGCCGGCGCCGCGTTTGGCATCGACAGCATTGCCGTGACCGAGGCGAGCGGCGGCAACGGCAACCAAGTTGTCGAGCCGGGCGAGACGGCAGAAGTTGTCGTCAGCGTTGCCAACGTGGGCGCTGCGCCGGCTGCGCTGACCATCGAGCTGCTGGCCGTCGACCCAGCTCTACTGCTTGGCTCGGGCAGCGCGTCGCTCGGCGCGCTGCCCGCCTTCGCAACAACCAGCAACGCGACCGCGCCGTTGACGGTCACCATTCCGGCGGGCTATGCCAACCCGTTTGCGGCGCTCGTCGTGCGCATCACCGGCGATGGGCGCAGCCAGGACCAAACCGTGACCGTGCCGCTGCTACCGATTCGCTCGTGCGTCACCGACGACTTCGAACAGAACCGCGGTTTTGCGCGCGCCGCCGGCGGCACCGCTACGACGGGCCTGTGGGAGCGCGCAACGCCCGCACAAACAACCAGCGGCGCGACCGTCATCCAGCCAGGCACGCAGACGACCCCCGGCGGCTCGACCTGCTGGATCACCGACGGGCGCGCCGGCGCAGCAGCCGGCACCTACGATGTCGACGGCGGCTTCACCGAATGGCGGAGCCCGACGATGGATCTTTCCCACCTGGCGATCGCGCGCGTGGCGTTCGATCTTTGGTACGGAGAGAGCCAGGCAAATGATCCGCTGACCATCGAAGCAAGCCGCGACGGCGGCGCTACCTGGGCCCTGCTGGACCAGCGCACGCAGCCAACCGGCGCATGGCTGCGCGTCGATTTCGAGCTGCCGGCCCCCACCAGCGATGCGACCATCGTGCGGGTTCGCGCCCAAGACTTGGCTCCCTCGCTCGTCGAAGCCGGCATCGACCAGTTCGAAGTGCGCGGTGCTGCAGCCGATGGTGCGACCACGCTGCTTGGCTCCGGCGAGCTCGGCACCAGCGTTCGCGTCGGCATGAACGCCGCGCCGGGCAGCCTCGTGCTGCCGGTTGGCGCGCTCGGCCTCGGCCCCGGCCTGACCGCGCCCGGCATCGTCGGCACCCTGCTGCTCGACCCGGCCACGGTCGCGCTGCTGCCGCTGGTCGTGTTCGGGCCCGCCCAGGAAGGCGTGGAGTTCGACCTCATGATCCCGGCACAGCCGTCCCTGATCGGCACCGACCTGGCATTCCAATCGGTTATGGCTGCCGCCGGAACGATCGCGTTTGGCGGCAACGCCCCGGTCATCACCCTGCAGTAGACGGCACGGCCGGCCAAACTGGCACCGGCGTCCCCAGGCGCCGCCAGCGTGAGCGCGAGGCGGGCAAGGGCCGCTTTCTTCGAGCCTTGCCGCCGCTCGCAAGGGTCAAAGTGGCTAGGCAGCCACGCCTCCACCGCACTGCCAACAGCCTCGACCGGTCCTTGCGGGCGGAGCTGCCCCTTCATGATTACGTCGAAACGTAACCTTAAATGCCGGCCGCAAGTCGCTCGTAAAGTCGCCCCCGGGGCAGAAGGGCGCTTGTGCCGGGGTCCCGGGCTGCCATCATCGGGACTTCCCCGGGGGGACATGCGCGCTGCATGACCCAATCCGGCGGGGATTGTCCCCACTCCCCTAGGCACCTAAGCAACCTCGATGAGCACGCAAGAAGAACCAGACAAGAAGAAGAAGAAGCCGAACCCCGCCCTCATGAAGCCCGTGCAGCCCGACGAGGTGCTCGCCGTGGTCGTCGGCTCGGATCCGCTGCCCCGCAGTGAGATCACCAAGAAGCTCTGGGACTACATCAAGGGCAAGGACCTTCAGAACCCGGAGAACCGTCGCGAGATCATCGCGGACGACGCCCTGCGCGCGGTCTTCGGCGGCAAGGACAAGGTCACGATGTTCGAGATGACCAAGCTCGTCTCGGCGCACATCCTCCCGGCAAAGTAGATCTCCCGGCCGAGCCGATCCTCGCAGGATCCTAGAGATCCTCGCGGGATCCTGGATCTCCTCGCTGGATCTCCTCGCTGGGCTGGGTCTCCCCCGCTGGGTCTCATCAAGCGAGACCCGTCGAGCGGCGTGCCGCGAGGCCGCATCCTTGCGGCCGCGCACGCCATCCGCACCGTCCGTCGCTTCACTGCTCCGCCGACGGATCGCGATCCAGCCGCGCGCCCTTCGGGCGGCTAGCCGGCTTCGCACCGCGCGCGCTGACGCTGACGCTAGCCAAGGACTTTTGCCTGAGCCACGTCTTCAGGCGCTGGCGCGGAAACTGGATGAAGAGCACCCCCAGCCCAATAGCAAGGAGCGATCCCGTGACGTTGCGCGAAATGCCGTAGGCCGTCCCGAAGAAGACCAGCAGCATCAACCCAATGCCGATCCATTCCTGACGGGCGAAATGCCGCCGGTGAGATCCCCGCAGCGCTCCCGGTGCGAGGGTGTCTCGCCCCTGCGCGCGCAGTCCCTTGTTGAACGGTTGCGCCGACCGCGGCGGGGAAACAGCAGACGGGATCTTCTTGGAGGTCAACATGGCAGGCCAGCTACGTGGCTCTCAACTTACTATCTTAGGTTCATCGCGCAGCGGAGTTTCGTCAGGAGGGAAAAATAGCCGGAGCGCTGTCGACGGGTTGCCCCCCGACAATCGACCCCGCCGCCGGTCTCCGCTGGCACGGCGTTCACGGCATCTTCCCGGCGGCGCCGGCTTGTTGCTCCGCGTCCTCGAGGACTTCCGACTGCAGGCAGACCCCCAAACCTGTCGATGAACCCGGCAAGTGAGGATGCCGATGGGTCTGATCGAACTATGCCTGCTGTCGCTGATTTCGCCGCAAGAGCCCGTAACAGGGTCGGCTTCCACCAAACCTGCTCCTGCCCAACCGGTGGTCGTCGAGATCTTGCCGCAGGCGGGTCAGGCGGCGGCTGGCAAACCGCAGGACCCGGCTCCAGCCAAGGCATCGCAGGAACAGCCAGCGACGCCGGCGGAACCGGTAGCGGTCGATCCGACGCCTGTCGATCCGGCCGCCGTCGATCCGGCCGTCGTCGATCCGGCCGGGGCAACTCCGGCTGCAGAACCTCCGAGTGCAGAACCAACGCAGGCACCCGCAGCGCCCGATCAGCCAACAGCGACGCCGGCACAACCGATCGTCGAGATCGAAGCCGTCGATCCTGACGCCAGCGACCCGGCAGCTACCGCTGCCGGCGAAGGGGCAGTCGCTGACGACGGCGATGCGAACGCAGAAGGTCTCGCAGCCAGCAGCCCCGCCGAGGATCTGCCCGAACTTCGCGATCCGGAAACCATGCTGCAGGAGGCCGAAGAGGCATTCGCCGAGGCCGACCCAGCGATCCTGGTGGCTTTGACGGCATGCGACAACGCGCACGTCGCTACGCGCGCGGCGTGGCTTCTGGGCCAGACCGGCAATCCCGAACACACGGCAGCACTACCCATCATCGCACAGCGCAGCCTGCACGCGGACGCACGGGTGCAGGCCCTGTCCGCCTACCGCAAGCACGCCGACCAGACGGCCATGCCGCTCGCCATCAAGCTGCTCGAAGACGACGATCGACGCGTGCGCACGCTCGCGGCGCAGCTCCTCGGCAAGCACCCGCGCCCGGCTTCGGTTGAGCCGCTGCTCGGGCTGATTCGCAGCCAGCGCGAGATCCCGGCAGACGCCGCCGGCGCCGCGACGGATGTCGAAGCCGCGCTGCTCACCCTGACCGACCTCGGCGCCGCCAACCAGCTCGTCCGCATGGCAACGGAAGTGGACGACGGCAACGTCCGCTCAGCTGGCGAAGCCTTGGCGTATGCCTTCTCGATTCTCTCGCCGCGCCTATCCGAAGACCGCGAAGCGACGACGCTGCTCGCCGTGCTCGATCACAAGGAGCTGCTGCTGCGGCGCTATGCCATTACCCGGCTAACACAGCTCGGCAATCCGACGGCGTTGAGCGCAATGGAGGCTCGCCTCGCCAAAGAGTCAGACGAGCTTCGCCCGCTGCTCGAAGTCGCCGTCACGCAACTCCGTCACGATAGCGGCGCCTACGCCGACGACGAAGTGGGCCGCGCGAGCGCCAATGCCAAGGTGCTCTGGTCACGCACCCAAAAGCGCTGGGAAGGCATGTCCCTGCTCCAGAAGGTGCTGGTCGGCGCCACCCCCGTAGTCCTGATCGTGCTGATCCTGCTCATCCGCGGTTTCAGCAAGCGACGCAGCCTTAGCCAGGATGCAATCGCAACCGCCGCGCTCGTGGCTCCCTCCGATGCGTATGCCGAAGACGGCGACGAATACGAAAGCGATGAAGACGAAGAGGGCTACGAGGACGGCGACGATTACGAGCTCGAGGACGACGACGAAGCGGAGACGGAGTACGACGACGACGAGGAGTATGAGGACTCGGAATACGAAGAGTTCGACGGCGATGAAGACGAAGAGGAAGGCGACAGCGACTTCCAAGACGACGACTACGACGCATCCGCATGGGATGAAGACGAGGAAGGCGACGAGAGCGTGCTCGCAGATGGCGGCCTAGAGCAAGACGAGCGCTTCCGCTGAGGATCGTGAGCACAGCACCGTGGCACTTCGCTCCCTAGCAGCCCCACCGCTCGCCGCCCTGTTGGCGACCGCCCCCACTGCCGCTCAAAGCAGCGGGCTGCAGCTGCACGCGGCGATCGCCAGCAGCGAGCACCGAGGTCAAGTGCCGGCAATCGCGTGGCTCTGCGAAGACTACCTGCCAACGCTTGCCAGCTGGCCACACGGGCTCAATCCGAGCGGCACCATCGGCATCGCCCTTTCGAGCGAGGGCTTGCGCGTTTTTGCGACCGACGTTGCGGTGCCCGTCGGATGCGTTGCAATCGGCAGCATTGCCAAACAAGCGTCGACGGCAGGCGCCGGCGCCGCATCCCAGCAGCAGGGCGCATCGCAGCAGCAGAAGAACGAGCTGCTCTTTCGCTGCCAGCGCGACGGCCGGGAACAGTGGTTCCTGCCAACTTCGTGGGCAGCTCCGCCGAGCCCGGCGTGCAGTCACCTGCTGGCCACACTCGCAGCGGACGTCGTCGGCACGCCCCGCAGCGTCTCCCTACCCGTGCTGACCGGCCACGCAGCCGGCGCACTGCTCGAAGGCGACCCCGCCGCCACACTCCTGCGCCTCTGCCCAACGCTGTGCGGCGACGTCACCTGGCAAGCGACGCTGGCAGACGGTCAACTCAGTGTCTGCGGACGCAGCGATGGCGGCCTGACGTTGCCGGCGGTGCTCGCACTGCTCGCCGAAGCCAACGCGAGCGGCTCCCAAGCGAGCCCCCTCGCGCGGCGCGCCTTCACTGCAGTCGATGGCGATGCCAGCGAAGCAACCCGGCAGCTCGGCCGTAGCGACCGCGATCTCGACGCAGAGACACTCCGCGCATTGCTGCGCGCTCGTGGGCCCGAACAGCGCCTGAGTGCGATTGACGCGCTGATCCGGCAAAATGCCAGCAACGAGCTCCCCCGCATCATTGCAGCCAGCGGCGCCGACCGACCCTGGGCCACACGTGGCGCCAGCGACGCCCTGCAGGCTCTTTGGACCACAGCCTCCGTCAGCACGCGCAAGGCCACCCGCAAGGCGCTGGCGGCGAGCGACAGCGCGGATCTGCGCCGTATCAACCTGCGGCAGCTCGACCAGCGCGCCGCGGACTCCGCCGGATCCGACGACGGCAGCAACGCAATCGAACTCGCCCGGCTGCGCGCCCGCATGCTGCTCGTGCTGCTGTGCACCGGCGTCTGCGTGCTCGGGCTGTGGCTGCGCGAACGAGCGCGCCTGCAGCCGATCGCACCACACACCGCCTGATGCGGCTCGCTCAGACCACGACCATGACGTCGTCGAGCGGCTTGCGCAGCAGGGCCTTCTTGGGAACCTGGCAGCCCTCGGTCGGGTAGCCAACCGGGATCAGCAGGAAGGCGCGTTCGTGCGCGGGCCGGCCAAGCACCTCTGCGAGGAACTTCATCGGGCTCGGCGTGTGCGTCAGCGTCGACAAGCCCGCGAGCTGCGCCGCGGCCAAGAACATGCCGCAAGCAAGCCCAACCGACTCCTTCAAGTAGTAGACCTGGCCGCCATCATCGTCGTGGGTCAATTGGAAGACCACGACGAGCCACGGCGCGATCGTCAGGAAGTCCTTGGTCTCATCCGTGCCGAGAGGCGCCAGGTCCGCCAACCACTCTTCGTTGGCGGGTCGCTCATGGAACTCGCGCTCTTCCTTCTCGGCGGCCGCGCGGATCTTGGCCTGTATGTCGGCGCTCTTGACGCAGACGAAGCGCCACGGCTGCTTGTTGGCGCCGCTCGGCGCCGTCTGCGCACAGCGAACCAGCCACTCGATCGTTTCCTGCGGCACCGGCTCGTCGCTGAACTCGCGGATACTGCGCCGTCGCCGCATGGCGTCGTGGAACGTTGCCAGCGCTTCGGCCGGTGGGACCGGCGGCACATAGCGATCGGGGAACGGAACAAATTCGGCGGCGGTCACCCCAAAAGGCAACTGCGCCGGAGCCCCACCGTCAAGCGTTCCGGACCGCAAGCAGCCGCTCCTACAGAACGTCGATGACGGCTGGAGTGCTGAGTTCGAAGGTCCCGGCCCCAAAGCCAACGCCCTGGAACATCACCTTGCCGCTCCACGAAACCGGAATTGCGGGCATGGGGAAGGAACCGTAGCCCGTCGGAACCGGCATCCAAGACGTGATCGAAGGCGTGTAGAGGTCCGGGAAGCAGGTCGGCGAGAATGGCGCGGCCGGAACCGAAAATGGCACGACGGGCGGCACGATCTCGATCAGCACGAGGCTGATCACAAAGGGGTGATAGTAGTCGATCGCGTTGGCACCAAACGGCGCGCCAAGGCCTCCGAGCGGCATGACGTGCTGCTGCGGCTCGAGCACGTGGCGGCAGACACGCGCCCGTGCCAGTCCGTTGATGTGGCTTTCAACGCCCGCTCCGACGGTCATCGGGCGCACACCCATTTGTGGACCGAAGGTAGGACCGCCGCCGCAAGGGGTGCCGGCCAGGCCGCACGGCGTCGACCAGATCGAACCCGCGCCCGCCGTTTGCAGCAGGCTCGCACCCGTGCCGGTCTCGCAGGAGTAGATCAAGTTCGGCACGGGGATGGTGAAGCCCGGGCACGGCGTGATGTTGATCGATGGGCCAAAGAGGTCCATCTCCAGCGCTTCGATGTCGTCCGCGGTCGTCACGCATGCGCCAAAGCGATCGCTGACCTGCGCGTTGTTGGTGAAGACGTTCATCTGAGCTTCGGAGAACACCTGCACGGCGCTCATCGGTGCGACGGCCGCCACGCGCAGATCCGGCGTGTAGGTCAGCGCCCCACCCGGGATGCACAGCACATCGCCGTCTCGGATCGCGGTCGGTCCGCAGACCGTCGTGGCCGGCACATCGACATCGACCGAAAAGAAGACGCCAAAGTTCGGCTGGAACGCGACCGCATCGATGTCGATCGGGTAGCTGGGCGGCAAGCCGAGGGCCTGGTTGAACTGCTCCTGGCGCATGAAGTGCTGCACCTGGCCTTCGGAACCCCCGATGCGCCGGACGCGCGCAACGTCACCGGGACGGAAAGGCGTTGCGCTGACGTTGGAGCCGATCGGCTGCGACACCGACCAGTAGACCGTGCGCTGGTTGTCTGGCAGAGCCGGGCTGACAAACGTGGCGGTCGTCATCACCGCATCGATCGGGCCAAAGGTGTTGGGGCGGAAGTAGACGCCGTCGCCATCTTCGTCGCCCAGCATCACGTGGCTCGCCGTGCGCGGCAGCCACTTCTCGGCCGACGTCGCGCAGACGCTGTTGTATTCGACGTAGTTGATCTCGTTCGGCAGCATTTTGGCGAGCACGGTGCCGCCGCTGCCCGAGGTCGAGAGCTCCTGCTGGGAAAAGGTCAGCAGAAAGTTTGGGCTCTGAGCGAGCGCATGGCCGGAAAGCGCGCAGAGGCTGGCGGCGGCGAACAGGGAGGTGGTGAGCTGGTTCATCTTGGGTGGGATCGCTTGGGCGGCCGTAGCCGCGACAGGTGGACCCCCTCGAAGAACCAGTCGGATCAAAGCGCACGGCAAAGGCCGCGCATTTTTCAGGCGGCTTCTGCCGCCGTGGGAGCCGCCCTCCTGTGCGCTCAGCCGCATGGCGGCGCCGTGGGCTGCCCCCAGATTTCGAGGGCTCGAAACCGGGGGCCGAGCCCCGAGGGATCAGAAGCCCAAGACCGCATCGACACCGTTCGATGTCAGGATCAACGACGGCACGGCAAGCGACAGGCAGACGGACTGAGCCGTGAAACGCGTGCCGGCAAGCGACGGCGTGTTCGGCAGGGCGAGGCTGAGCAACGAAGTGCCGCCCACGTTTGGCGCATCGAGCGACAGCAGCGCCGCATCGATCCAGACCGAGCAGCCGGGCGAGTTGATACCGATCGTCGACAGCGGCACGCCCGTAGGCAGCGGCGAACGCGCGCTACCGAAGAACGTGATCGCGAGCGGCGAAATCGCGTCGATGT
This sequence comes from Planctomycetota bacterium, assembly GCA_045105235.1. Lineage (GTDB taxonomy): Bacteria > Planctomycetota > UBA1135 > UBA1135 > UBA2386. The sequence continues at coordinate 10,070 of JBGCDH010000056.1, forward strand.
TGTTCGTGGTCAGATCCCAAGTGGCGCCAAGAAGCGGAGCCGAGCTGGCCAGCGTCAGCGGCGCGATCTCGGTATCGAAGACGCTGAAGCTGTTCGGCAGCTCGATCGAAAGATCACTCGGCCCTGGATCCACGGTCGTGCCACCGGCCGCGTAGCCGACGATGTAGTTGAAGCCATCCAGGCCGATCGTGTCGTAGACGACGGTGATCGTGCCGGTGGCGATTTCAAACTGCACCTGGAAGGTGTCAGCGATCAGGTTGTTGTTGAAGGTGAAAACACCGTCCCACGTGAAGTAGGCGATGCCAGCAACCTCTTCGTAGAAGATCTGGCCACCGGTGGGATCCGACTGGTCGTAGTCATTCCACAGGGCCGCGATCACGGGCTCCGGCTCCGCGATCAGATCGGCTGCGGAAGGCTCGAAGTTGATGACGCCAAACGGTGTTCCCGAAAGGCGAATCAGGCTCTTGGTCGTCGCCGTCAGTTCCGTCGTTGTGCCGCCAGGAATCGGCATCGGGCCCGACAGCGTCACGGTTTCTTCGCCATCCAAGTCGCCGTTTGCGATCACCGTGGCGGCCGCGGACGGAGGCACAAACGTGCCCGGGATGCCGTCCAGGACGAGGTAGTCGCTGCCCTGACGCAGGTAGGTGAGGGTCGTGCCGTTGGCCAAGTCAAAGCTCGAGCCAGGGTTGAAGTCCTCGTAGAAGGCTGCTGCCTGGCTGATGCAGCCACGCCCGAACGTCTCGGCGCTCGCGCAGTTGCTGCTCGGGCCGTTTACGACAAACGCGTAGCCGGGGTTGGTCGGGATGAGCGAGATCGAGTTGTTCGCCAGGTCAAACGACCCGAACGCCGCAAACTCCTCGAACAGCGTCGCGTCGCTGGTCGTGCCACCGGCGCTCAAATCGCTGGCGGTCGGCAGCGCAACGCCCTGACCGGGGCTGACCCCGACGACCCCCACGGCCCATGCGGGATCCGTAGAGCGATTCGTCACGCCGGGCCCATAGAAGAATTCGATCAAGCCGCTCGGCGACAGCCGGCACTGCACCGTGAAACCCGGCTCGTCGGTAAAGCCGAAGTTCGTCGCGTTGCGCCAGGTGATCGTGCAGGTCGTGCCCGAGGTGTTGTCGATCCAGACGTTCGAGTCCGGATTGACAAGGTCGAAGTCATTCCACAGCGGCGCGATGCGCGGTGATTCTGTCGCCAGCTCGGCCGGCGTCGCCGTGAAGTCCGAGCCGCCGGGAGCAGGCGTGCCGCCGTTTGAGAGATAGAAGTGCCCGTTGGTCGTCACGTGCACATCCGTGTAGGTGACGCCATCGAGTGGAAAGGCGAAACCAATCGACTCGATCGCAAAAACGGTTTCGTCACCCTGACCGAGAATCGTGCCTAGATTCGCGCAGTCTTGGGCGAGCAAGTAGGTCGGGGACAGCAGCAGCACGGAGGCTGCCAAGAGGGATCTCTTCATCATGTATGGCCTGTTCAACAATGGGGGCGACTCGGAAAGTAACCCGTCGTTTGCCTCCGTATCCGGCCAGGAATGTCTTCGTTCCGCACAACTTCCTACCGTGCTTACCCACGCCACGCCGTAACGTCATGGTCCTGCACGCCTTGTCAGGCCATGATCAGACCTATGAGCTCTCACAGGCATCCGCAGAGCCTGCCGCACGACCTTGAGGAGGAGGTGCTAGAGATCCTCGAGGGGTCCGCGGAGACACGCGACCGAAACTTGCTGGCGCTGATCGCCGATCACCCAGCGCACGCAGCCGCCCTGCGGCGCTGGCTGGTCGCAGCCAAGGTGCTGTCGCCGGAGCTCGCGCTGGAGCTTGGTGAGACGCGGCGCGCGGAGCGCAGCGGCGAAGACGGCCGTCGTCAGCACCCCACGGGCCCGGGCGACGAAGACGCGCTGCCGAGACGAATCGGCGGCGGCGGCAATGACGGCGGCGGCGGCGATTACGAACTCGTGCAGCTACTCGGCCGTGGCGGCTTCGGCACGGTATACCGGGCCCAGCAGCTGCAGCCGATTCGTCGGCCGGTCGCCATCAAGGTGCTCAACCCCGGCATGGACTCGCGCGAAGTCTTGGCGCGGTTTGCCGCCGAACGCGAGGCGCTCAATCGCTTGGATCATCCGGGTATCGCCCGGCTGCTCGATGCAGGGACGACCGATCGCGGCCGGCCGTTTTTTGTCATGGAGCTCGTCGAGGGCACGACGTTGGTGCAGTGGTGTCGGCAGCACAACGTGCCGCTGCGGTCTCGTATGCAGAGCTTTCTACTCGTTTGCGAAGCCATGCAGCACGCGCACCAAAACGCTGTGCTGCACCGAGACCTCAGCAGCAACAACGTGCTTGTCGCCAACACTGCCGACGCAAGCGGCTCGGATCGGGGGAACAGCAAAATCGGCAGGCCAAAGATCATCGACTTCGGCATCGCCAAGTCGCTGGCCGACCCCTTGCTACAAGGCGGCGCGATGACGTTCCAAGGCACGCTGATGGGCACGCCGGAGTTCATGAGTCCCGAGCAAGCCGCCGGGCGCCGCGGCGACATCGACACGCGCACCGACGTCTACGCACTCGGCGTACAGCTGTACGAACTGCTCACCGACCAGCTCCCGATCCCCGGCGTCGTGCTGCGCGCGCAAGGCGTCGCCGGGATGGCCAAGGCAATCGCCAACCACGAGCCAGCGCGCGCCAGCGACGTGGCCCCCAAGTCTCGGCGCACGCAGCTGCGCGGCGATCTCGACTCCATCTTGCGTAAGGCACTGCAGAAAGACCGGGCGCAGCGGTATGCCGGCGTTGGGGAACTCGCGGATGATCTGCGGCGCCACCTCGAGGACAAGCCCGTCGAGGCGACCGCACCGACGACTTGGTATCGCCTGCGCAAGTTCGCCCGCCGCAACCGAGGCCAGTCGGCAGCCTTCGCAGCTGCCTTCGTCGTGCTGATCAGCTCGCTGGTGCTCACGGCGCTGGCACTGCTACAGGCCGAACGGGAAGCGAGCCTGAAAGATCAGGCCAACCAAGCGCTGCGCGAAAAGGCCGACGCCGGTTTTCGCCTGCTGGCGAACGAAGAGCGCCTGCTGCGGGCGCGAGAGACGGAGGCGAAGCTGCCGCCGCCATGGCCGCAGCATCGCGAGAGCTACGCCGACTGGCAGCGCGACTACGCCGACGTGCTGCGCGCCGAACACGTCAAAGTCGAACAGCGCCTGACCCGCCTGGAAGCGACCCGCAAGGCAGCGGGCGGGCGGCTGCCCGACGATTCCGATCGCCACCTCCGACGCGCCTTGCTCCGACTCGACACCGAGCTCGCCGCCTTCTTTGCCCCGAGGGGAACGGCGGCACGCGTGGCCAACCGCCGAGCTTGGAGCGACCAGAACCTCACCGGCAACATGGCCGAAGAGCACGCCGAGGTATGGCAGCGCGCGCGCCAAGCCATCCGCGCCAGCGACGGCGAGCGCGCCCACCGAGACTACCGTGGCCTCTACCTGCCTATTCTGCCCGGCCTGCGGCCACTTGGCTGCCACCCACGCACCAAGCTGTGGGAGTTTCTGGATCTGCGCACGCACGCCGCGGACTACCCCGTGCCGATCCGCGATACGCGCAGCGGCGATTTCGTCGTCGACGCAGGCACCGGAGTGCTGTTCGTGCTCGTGCCAGGCGGTCGCTTCGCGATGGGGGCGCGCCGCAACCAACCCGGCATGGAGCGCAACGACGACGCTGCTCTGCCCGACGAGCTGAGCGATGCGATCGTCACGCTCGAGGCCTACCTGATCGCCGAAACCGAGCTCTCCGTGGCGCAATGGGCGCGGCTGATTGGCAAGCCGCTGCCAAACGTAGATCCGCAGCTGCCGGTCGGCGGCATCGATTGGCAAACCGCGCGAACCGAGCTAGGACGCTGGGGGTTGGATCTACCGACAGAAGCACAGTGGGAACGCGCCTGCCGGGCCGGCACGACCACGCCCTGGTGCACGCCCGGCGGCCCCAATGCGGCCGCCAAGTTCGGCTGGTTCGCCGGTCAACCGGACGCGGACGGACAACCGCGGCGAGTCGCTCAAAAGCGCAGCAACGCGTTCGGCCTGTTCGACATGCACGGCAACGTGGCGGAATGGTGCCGCGACGCCAAACACCCCTATCCGGACGTGGCTCCGCGCGCTGGCGACGGGCTGCGCAGCCGGCCAGCGCCGACCGAGGACACGGTCGAAACCGCCGGCCCGCGTTTCGACGGTGAGACCCAGTTTGAGACCTGGCGCGTCGTTCGCGGCGGCAGCGTGCACGACAGCGCCAACGCATGCCGATCCACAGCGCGGAATCACCGCCCGATCGATGCCCGCGACGGTGCCATCGGGCTGCGCGCGATTCGACGAATGGCGCCGTAAACCCCTTGCGCTGCCCGCCGGCAATCGTTTCGGACCAACCGCGCCGGAAAGACGGGGAAGCCGCGCAACTGATCGCGCAGTCGTGACGAAGTCCGGCCGTGGCTGCAACCAAGACCTCATCCTGCCCACCCGGCCTGGTCGCGCATTCCTACGAACGCGAGTTTGCACTCGACGAGTCCCAGCAACACGTGTGGGACTGGCTCAACGACCCCGAGACGTTCATCCGCGGCCAGCCTTGGCCCTACTTCGTTGAGTTCGTCGGCGGGGGCTTCGAACCCGGCGTGCAAAACACCCACACCGGCCCTTTTTTGCACTGCTGCGGCGAGATTGGCGAAGTGCGCGAGCCCGAGTATCGCGACCTGCGCTACCACTACGGAGCCTTCGTGCTGCGCATGCGCTGGATCCGGCCAACGCGGCTGCAGTTCTGGATTGCGCCTCGGGAAGGCGACGAACAGGAGCTCGGCTGCACGGTTCGCGTGCGGCTCGACAGCCACTGCCGATCCTGGCTGCTCGGACCGTGGAACTTTGGCCACCGCTGCTTTTGGAAGTTCTTCGGCTGGTCGATGCGCCGCGGGCTGCGGCGCGCGGCGCGGCAGCGGCAGGAGCGAGCCCTCGGGCAGGCACAGACCTAGTGTCGCGCCTCTGATATCGGGGGCATTCTGCGGGCGCGAAGCGCCCGTTACGGCGTTGCTGCTCCTCGGCAGGAGGTCGGAACGTGCATTCGTTGCAGCGCCTTGCGACAAACACTCTCGCATCCCGGATAACGCCCCGTCTACCAGATGCGCGACACTAGGCGCTCAATTCGGCTCGATCTCAAGTTCGATCGGAACGGCGCGCTCGATGCGTTCCTCGGTGCGCAAGACCCAAGGGGCGCAGCACCAGGTGCCGGCAGTTGGAGGCACAAACGTGCCGGCGAACTGCCGCGAGCCGCGCTTTTGCAGCACAACCATCTGCTCCGCCCCCGCCGGCCCGCGCAGAGCGCAGCCGACGGCGTAGATCTGACTGGGTATCGCAACGTCGGACAGCTCAAGCCGCCACTCGATCGGCTCGCCCATTCGACCGCGGCTCGCACTTGCCGTGCACGAAGCAATCCAATCCGAAGTCCGAAGCTGCCGCTCAACAAGCAGAGCCTGCCCGTCGTCCACCAGAATCGATAGCCCCGCGGGCGGCACTGCCGCCGCAAGCTGTTTGTAGAGCCGTGGTGAAGAAGCCTTGCCGCACAAAAACAGGTCGGCGCCCAACGTCTGCATGCGATCCGAAACGATGAGCCAGGTAGCCGACGGGTCCGCCCCAAGGGGCGCCAGAAAACCCCAGTGCTTGGCCTCGACATAGCGCCTGAGCCCTGCCCACGGCGACAGGATGCCCACCGGGCGTTGGAGCCGTTGCGGCACGCTGCGGGCGAGGTTCGCTTCGGCAATCGGCTCCGCGGCACGAGCTCGACGAAACTCGCCAACGCCAACGCCGAGGCAAAGAATGACCCACGCCACACCGACTACCCGCCGCAAAACCTCGCGCCGAGCCGTCACGGGAAACGCGCACAGCAACGTCACGAGGCCCACCTGAAGCAGAGGCAGCACCGGAAAGAACAGGCGGGTCCTGGGCCAAAACAGACAAACCGTGCCGCAGTGCACGAGGGCGAGCAGCATCAGCAGCCAGCCGCCTTGGGTTCTTCGCCGCGTCACAATGAGCAGCAGCCCTATGCCGGCAAGCAGCAGAGGCCACAGCTGCGCGAACGGAGGCACATGCTTGGCGCCAACGATCAACGCCGGCACCACGTCGACGGAGCTTGGCAAGACGTCGCGCACGCCTTGTCGAAAGACCTCGCCGACATGCTCGGCAAAGAACTCACCGGACGTCGGCAGCGCGCCCGACTGCTTCGCAACCTGGAGCTGCTCCAGATCGTATTCGCAGACCACCTTCAGGTAGAAGTTGTGCCAGTTGTCGCTCGGCAGCACCTGACCGGTCGCGGCCCAACGCGGCACCCCTTCGGGCGCGTATCCAGCGAGCGCACCAACGGTGAGCAGCGCGACAGCTCCTCCGCGTCGTGCTCCTCCGCCTCGCGTGCGCAATGCTGCCCACATCCAAAGCACGCCAGCAGGCGCGAGCGCCGAAAAGCGGCAGGCAACGGCGAAGCCGCAAAGCGCGCCGAGTCCGAGCAAGAGCAGCCAACTCCGATTCGGCTTGCGGCTGTCGCAGGGCAGCCGCATCGCCAGCAGTGTCGCCAGCGTCAGCATCGTCGCGCCCGTCATGTCGCTGCTGGCCATCGTCCCCAACACCCAGACATGCGCATTGCAGGCGGCAAACAGCTGGCCCCAAAGCCAGGCATCCGGACGCTGCGAGCAGGACTTGGCAAGCTCGCCGACGCTCCAAACCAACGTGCCAGCGCAGAGAGCAGACACGAGCCCCCCGGCGACCAGGCCGTTGCCCAGCACGGCCAGGGCCGCCGCGAGCAGCAGCGAGTAGCCCATTGGGTGATAGGGAGCGACTTCCAACTCGCCACGCAGCAGCATTTCCGCCTGCGCGGCGTAGCCGTCGTTTTCCGCCCCCATTTCGACCTGCCGCACAAAAACGACAATCGCGGCCAGTGCCACCGCAACAGCGACCGGAATCGATGCCTTGACGAATCGGGCGACGCGAGCGCGAGGCAAAGCTGGGAGGGAAGGACTCATGGTTGCAGCTGCTGGCGCAGCGGAGTGCCGGCCCACACTGCGACATGCCGTCAACACCGCTCGCGACCCATTCTACCTCACGCCAGATCGCACGCAGACGCTTACGAGCGCGACAGCCCCAACGGTCGCTATAGTTTCGCCGTGCATGAATCGCATGGATCGGTGGAGCAAGCGCTCGCGAGTGTCGCGGAGTTCCGCCTTGCCGAAGCGCTGCAGCGCCTCGCCGCCGCCAACAGCAGCCATTTTCTGTGCGACGAAGCCTTCTACTCGTGGGCTGCTACGGCCGCGCCCGCCGGCATGGATGCGATGCCGCTCGACAGATGGACGCCACAACCGGCCGCGAGCTCGCCGACTCGGCCGCAGCCTTCGGCACGAAACCTGCTCGTCTGCTCCCTGCACGACGAGACGAAGTGGCTCGAACGCATCCGCGGCCAGCTTCGCCAACACAGTCACGGCGGCCAACAAACCGTGCAGGGCGTCTTCCGCGACATCCTGCCGCAACTCGTAGCCGGCTCCCACGACGACAGCCTGGATTTCGCAACCGCATTGCGATCGGAAGCAGGCGCAGACATCGAGGAGCCGCCCGAACACCGCTACGCCATCCTGAGCACGCCGCGCAGCGGTAGCTACTTCCTCAGTGGGCTGCTGCGCAACGCTGGCTTTGGCATGCCGCGTGAGCATCTGCGATCGTCGATCCTCCAGCTGGTTCGCAACGGGCACCTCAAGCTCTTGCCGTTCCTGGAAGACCTTGAGAAGACCGGCACCCTCGGCGGGGCGTTTGGCACGAAGTGGATTTCCCACTACCTGTTTGAGGTCTTCGACTCAGGCGTCACCCCGACGGAGCTGTTTTCGTGGCTGCAGCGCAGGCGGTTCAAGCTCATCCATCTAGAGCGCGGCGATCGCATCGCGCAGGCAGTCTCGTTCTATCTCGCCGAAGAAACCGGCATCTGGAACAGGAGCGGGCCGCAGCCAAGCGCCGCTGCGAAGCCAGCAGATCCGCCCTACGACTTTGAGCGCATCCGTCGTGCCCACGACTTCTTGAACCAGCAGCAGGCCTGGCTCGACGAACTGTGCACACATGTGCCAAACGTTCTCCACGTCCGCTATGAAGAGCTGGACCAAGACAATGACGGCGTGCTCGACCGCGTGCTTCGCCACATCGACGGCCCGACGCTGATCCGGCCGCCCAAGGCCCGCACCGAACGGCAGCGCAACGCACACAGCGAAGAGTGCGCGGCACGCTTTCGTGACGACCTAGGCCGGCTCAGCTAGTGTCGTGCCTGATGCCGGCGAATCGCCCGCTCCAAACGTCGCTGCCAGTCGCGCTTGGCCGCATCGTAGGAACCGAGCCGGCGCACGTCCTCTAGCCGGAGGCGCACAGCGATGTCCGGAGTCACGCCTTCGTCCTGGATGCCGACGCCGCGCCCGTCCAATTGCCGCGTGCGGCCATACGTCAGCGTCGAACCGTCGTCGCCGTCCAGCGACGCCAGCAGCGCTTCGGCACCGATGGTCTGCTCGCCCAGCAACGTCGCGCCACAGTCGCGCTGCAGGATGCGCGCGAGAATCTCGGCGGCACTTGCCGTGCGCCAGCTCGTCAGCACGTAGATCGGACGATCCCAGCGCACCCCGCGCGGATCGAGCGAGAGCGCTTGGAACAGCCGCAGCTGGATCAGGCCAAACAGGTAGCTCGCTTCCTGAAGCCCTTGCACAAGTTCGACGCGCTCCGTGAGGAAACGGCCCACAAACGATGCCATCTGCGCCAGCTTGCCGCCGCCATTGCGCCGCAGATCGAGAACCAGCGGCAACTCCCCTTCTTCGCGCAGCTCATCGAGCAACTGGTCCGCGCGGGCCGAAAACGCATCGGCATCCGCATTGCACTTCGCCGGGGAAAACGTGTCGAAACGAAACCAGCCAAGCTGACGTCCCTGACCAAGCGAAAGCGCCGAGTCCAGCGACCGGCCGTCCAGCTTCGTAAGGTCCACCACGACGTCCTTGCCCTCGATCTCCACAACGATCGTCTCGGCCTCCTCCTTTGGGGGCCGGACCAGCGTGTGACGCGTTCGGGTGCCGTCGGCCCAGCGCAGCAGCAGCTCCGCTTCGCTGCCCGGTTCGCCGCGCATCACCAGATCGACCATCGAAACAACCGTGCGGGCGCCTTCGACGTGCGTGATCTCCGGAAACGACGCCAACTCGACGGGCAAGTGCTCCGGCGGCGTTGGCGCGCAGCCGGCGGGCCACGACTCGACGTGCAGCGACCGCTCCACCCAAAACGTGCGGAAGCCCCTGAGCCAGTAGAGCGACGTAAAATCCGCGTCGCCTTGGCTCCAGCACTCGTCCGGCACGCTCAGCGAAACGTGCGGATCGTTGAGCTCGGCCAGCATGCCCGCGAGCAGGTGGTAGAAGTCGGAGGGCCGCTCCGACATCCAGATCGCCGAGCGATAGGCACGGGTCAACGCCGGCCAATCGATCTGCTTTTGCGCAAAGAACGGGTAGTTCTCGCCGAGCTCTTGGGTGTATGCGTCGAACACCGCGAGGCGCTTCTCGACACCGGCAGGAAGCGAGCTGCAGGCGCTTGAGCACGAGAGGATCGCCAACAGCAAGACTGCCAGCAGACGCAGCGGCGCCGCCACACAGCTGCCGCCGAACGCATCCGCCTCACGAGTGAGCATCCGCACCTACTCGAGCCCGAGCGCGCGGCGCACGGCCGTTTGGTCTACTTCACCGCCTGCGAAATCGTCGAACGCCTTGGCCGGCGGCGTGATCATGTTCGACTGGATGAACGGCGCCCCCTCCTCCGCTCCTTGCTGGCTGTCCTTGAAGCAGCACTCCCACTCGAGCACAGCCCAGCCGTCGTAGCCGTGCTTGGTCAAGCCGGTGAAGATGCCGACAAAGTCCACCTCGCCATCGCCCGTCGAGCGGAAGCGGCCCGCGCGGTTTTGCCACGACTGGTAGCCGCCGTAGATGCCGGTGCGCCCGTCCGGACGGAACTCCGCGTCCTTGACGTGAAAGCACTTGATGCGCTCGTGGTAGAGCTCGATGAAGTGCAGGTAGTCGAGCTGCTGCAGGACGAAGTGGCTCGGGTCGTAGAGCAAGCACGCGCGCGCATGGGCATCGACGTGCTCAAGGAAGAGCTCATAGCTTGCCCCGTCGTGGATGTCCTCGCCTGGATGCACTTCGAAGGCACAGTCGATGCCACACTCTTCGGCGTAGTCAAGAATGGGGCGCCAGCGTCGCGCCAGCTCCTTGAACCCCTCTTCGACCAGTCCCTGCGGCCGCTGCGGCCACGGATAAACCGTGTGCCACAGCAGAGCGCCGGGAAACGTTGGCATCGCCGACAGCCCCATGTGCTCACTCGCCTTCAGGCACCACTTGACCTGTTGGGTGCCGTATTCGCACATCGCTTCCGGAGTATCGACACCGTCCGGGGCGAACACCTGAAACATCGACGTGTAGGCAGGATGCACGGCCACGAGCTGCCCCTGCAGGTGCGTCGACAGCTCGCTGATCGAGACGCCGTTGGCCTTGGCCACGCCGAGCAGCTCGTCGCAGTAGTCCTTGCTCTCTGCGGCCTTCTTCAGGTCCATGCAGCGGGCGTCCCAGGTCGGCACCTGCACGCCGAGGTAGTCAAGATCAGCGGCCCACCGGCACGCCGTATCAAACTGGTTTAGCGGCGCATCGTCGCTCATGAACTGCGCCAGGAAGATGCCGGGTCCTTGGATCATGGTTCGCCACGGTAGCCGCCACAATCAATCGACGCGAGCAGCCGAAGCAGAGACTCAGCGCAAGAGCCCAACGAGGCGAGCGAGGCGAACCAGCCAGACGAGCCAGACAGACGAACCAGCCGGACGAGCCAGCCGGACGAGCCAGCCAGGGAAATCAGCGCGGCACTTTGATCCAGGAGCCCTTTTGCGCCGACTGCTGCGCGGCCTCGAGCACGGCCTGCACGGCGACGCCATCGTCAAAGTTCGGCGCAAACGGCTTCTTGCTGGCAAGCGCGGTCACAAAGTCCGCGACGTGGTGCACGAACGTGTGCTCATAGCCCACGATGTGACCGTCCGGCCACCAGTTGGGCGCATAGGGATGCACGTCATCCATGCACATGACCGTGGCAAAGCCCTGACCATCGCGCGCCCCCTTTTGGGTAAACACCTCCAGCTCATTCATGCGCTCGAGGTTCCAGCGGATCGTGCCCTTGCTGCCCGAGATCTCGATGCAGTTGTAGTTTTTGCGACCAGGTGCGACGCGCGTCGCCTCAAACGTGCCGATCGCACCGCCTTTGAACTTGGCCAGAAAGCAGAACGCGTCGTCGACGTCGACCCGGGCAGTCTTGCCGCGCCCCGCCGGGCGCTGCTTATAAAACGTCTGTGCCAAGCCGCAGACCGAGTCAAATTCGAGACCGGTCAACGCCCGCACGAGATCGATCAGGTGGGCGTTGAGATCACCGTGCGCGCCGCTGCCGGCGGTCTTCTTGCTGGTCCGCCAACTCGCGCCAGCCTTCGGGTCACTGAGCCAATCCTGCAAATAGACGCAGCGCACCTGCATCACATCGCCGATGTCACCGCGGGCGATCATCTTTGCCGCCAGTGCGGTCGCGGGCGCCCGCCGGTAGTTGTGCCAAAGGCCCACGCGAACCTTTTGCTTCTTGGCCAACTGCGCCATCTCCTTCGCATCGCCAAACGTCAACGCAAGCGGCTTTTCGCACAGCACGTGCTTCTTGTGCCGCAGCGCCTGCATCGCGATCGGATGGTGGCTGTCGTTGGGCGTCGCTACATCGACGACGTGGATCTCGGGATCCTGCAGCACCGCGCTCAGATCGTCGGTCGCCGACTCAAAGCCAAGCTTGGCGGCAGCCGCCGAGGCGCGCTTCTTGTCGCGGCCTACGATCACCTTCGGCACGACCTGCACAGGCAAGTCGAAGAAGCGATTGACCTGGCGATACGCGTTGCTGTGGGCGCGCCCCATGAAGGCGTGCCCGACCATGGCGATGTTGAGAACGGGCGCCGGAGCGCGCCGGCCGCGATTGGATTGGGACGAGAGTGCCATCGCGCGCGGACGATAGTCACTGGAGCCCCGCAGCGCCACCGCGCTACCGCGTGCCGCCGAACAACACGCGCAGGTTGACGCGCGAGACCGTCGGAATGTGAAAGCCCCAGCCGAGCAGCAGGTCGGGCACGCCGTCACGATTCCAATCCCCGAGGTCCCCGGAAAGCCGGGCGTCGAACTGGCCGATGCGGGTGCTGGAAGCGAATCGCTCTTCGGAAAAGGCCCCAGTTCCGGCACTCAGGTAGGTCGCGATCGCCGTCGAACGCACGCCCGTGAGGTCCGTGAACTCGGTCCAGCAAACGACGTCGAGGTTGCCGTCGCCGTTGACGTCGCCAAGCCGCAGCAGGGTCGGCTCGCCCGCCCCGAGGGTGTTCGGTGAGCTAGGTGCCTCGAACGCATCGACGTCCACCTCGAGCGAGGCCCCGGCCGCCGGCGCCGTGTTGTTGCGGAACAGGCGCAGCCGGCTATCGCCGCCGCTGGCCACCAGCAGATCCTGCAGGCCGTCGCGATCGAAGTCGTGCGCGGCAAGCCGCGTCGGTTCATCACCGGCCAGCAACACCTGGCGCCCGCTGGAAACCGCACTGGGCACGAAGCGGTCTTCGGCCGGGGCAACGCCTCGCTCGAGCCGGTAGAAACGCACGTAGTTGCCGTCAGCAGGGTTGGCAGGAGAGCCGCGCGGCACTGCGAGCGCCACCTCAAGCGTGTTGGTGCTGCCGGCAAAATCCCCAACGGCGATCGACGAGGCGTTGCCGTGAACCCGCGTAGTGGCCTGCGGCAGCTCAAACGGAAACTCATTGCTCAGGGCGTTGCGGCCGCGCATCAAAACGAGCATCGAATCCTCGGGTCCCGGACCAGGCAGCTGGAACGACAGCAGCACCAGCAGGTCGAGCAAGCCGTCGCCGTCGAAGTCGGCCACCGCGATCCTTGAAGCATCGCCGAGGGTGGCGGTCTCCATCGGCGAGCCCGGCACCAGACGGCGCAGTTCGGGCGTCACAAAGTCGACTTGCTGGACGGCAGCCCCCTCCGGTTCGTGCCGCCAGTAGCCAAGCCGCGAGTCGTCGCCAAGAAAGACCAGCGGCTCGATCGCTCCAGCCGTCGGCACGAGCGCCATCGTGCTCGGCACGAGGCCCGCGAAGCTGAGTTTGCGGCCGAACACCGGCACGCCCCCGAAGCCGTCATTCTGCAGGATCGTGATCTCTTCGCCGGCAACGCGGCTGGCGATGGCCAGGTCGCGCACGGAGTCCGCCCCGGCGACGCTGATCGATGAGAAGTTGCCGCCGACCAATCCGTCGATCGCGAAGTTGATGCTGCCGCCGGCATCGGGCGGCAGCAGGATCGGTTCGCCGCTCGTAGCCCGCCCCACGAGACGAGTCGACAGGCGACGTTCGCGCATGCCGTCGACGTCAACCTCGTGCACGATCATCACGGCGTTTGCCTGCCCTGATGGCTGGGTCGCGGGAAACGCCGTCGCAAACGCCAGCGAGCGAATCTGCACCGGCACCTCCGAGCCAATCGCCGTGCCTGCTTCGATGGAGTCGAGAATCGGCTCGAACACCTCATCGCCAAACTGCAGCAAGCCCAGCGCGACCAGCGTGGGCTCGCCGCGGATCGCCACCACCATCTCGACCTGCGGCGAACCGTTGACGGCGCCGGCATCGAGATTGGCCACCAGGGACTGCCCGATTGGCTCGACCGGCGCGGTGTAAACGCGGGCCGGCGGCGGCCCGACAAACTCCATCGTGGTCCCGGCGTTGCCGACCGCTTCTTGCTTGAGCACGGCAATCGTCGGCTGCGTGATGGCACTGCCCGCGACGCCGGACAGCACGATGGCAAGCGACTGGAAGGGTCCGTTTTGGCAAGCGTGAAGGCCGACAGCCGTCGACTGAAGTGCCGGCGCATAGCCCGGCACGGCAAAGTCGAGCATCCGACGCGAGCCAAAAGAACCGTCGCCATTGCCGCTCATGACATCGAGCCTCAGCTCGCTGCCGCTGGCTACAGCAACGTCCAGGACCTGATCGTTGTCAAAGTCACCGACCTCGAACGCTTCGTACGGAAATTCGCGAACATCGATCCCGATCGGCGCCGAGAAACTGGGCTGCCCGGGAGCAACGGGACGGGAAAGCAGCACGTGCGGCCGCGAGGCGGGCGGTGCATTCGGGCCGGGCACGAGCAGTACGTCGACAATGCCATCGCGGTCGAAGTCGGCAACTCGACCGCGCGTGTAGCCGCCGGAATCCGCAACGACAAACGCGTCACCGAGCGGCGGAGCGGGTCGCACCTGGCCGAGAACCACGTGGTGCGCCGCCACCCCACCGGTGCCTTGGTTGACGATGAATAGATCCGGCACGCTGTCCCCATCAAAGTCACCGGTCAACAAGTCCCGGGGATTGCGCTCCGCGAGCACTTCGTGGTCACCGACCTGTCGCGGCGCGCGAAACGGCTGAAACATCCCGTTTTGCTGCGCGAGCAAAAGCTGCACAAAACCGACCCCGCCCTGCTCGGTGAGCATGGCGAAGTCAGGGGCCTCGACGGTGCTGGGCGCGTTGTCGAGTGCGATCGGCACGGAGGCAACCGGCATTTGGTCAAGCACCGCCCCACGCGGCCCATAAAACGGATCGGGGTTGGCGAACAAGAACACCTGGCTCGCGACCACCACGGCCTCCGCGCCCGGCAGCTGCACGCGCAGCACGATGTCCACCTGACCCGGTCTACCGTCTGGCGAGGGCGGCATGGTGAACTCGAGACGGTCCAAATCGGAGTTGACCGTGAGCAGGTCCTCAGGCGGCAGCTCGATCGTCCGCCCTTCTTTCTGCAGCGTCAGACGGACGCGATCGAAGTCAATCTGGGCAGGCTTCGTCGTGAAATCCAGCGGCGCGAGCGCGGAGCCGATCAACGTGACCGGCACATCGCCAGTTGTCGGCCCCTGACTAGGCAGCGCCAGCGTCACGTCCGGGCGATAGAAGACGTTCGAGATGCGCGTCGACTCCCCCGCGCGCACATCGCGAACGACAATCTCAATCGGCGTCGAAAACGTGTTCCCCGGCAAGACGGCGGTGACATCGCTCTTGCCCTCAACTCCCGGGACCACCACAACACCACTCGCGCTGCGCACCAAGCGTGCTCCAATAGGCCCCGTGGGATCGAGCGTCGAAATCAGCACCTGCACGTCATCCGGCTGGGTGCTGCGCAGGCCTTCGACCTCAACCGTGAGCGCCTGCCCGTTGGGCGACACGAACGCCGCACTCTCGCCAATGTCCAGCTTGAGCGACGCGATCGGTTGACGCGCCAGCGTGACATTGACCGGTTCGGCCACGGGCCTGCCATCCCGAACGACTTCGATGGTCGCCTCAACGTCTGCCGCCGTCGGATTGCCGGTTGCGACGCGAATCGCCTCCGTCGTCACCGAAAAGGCAACCACGACCGAATCGCCCTGGTCACTGACAACCACGTTGGTCTGCGAGACGGCCTCACCAAGAGCCTTGAGGATCACCTCTGGCAGCACGCCAACAGGCAGCTCCACGTCCGTCAAGATGATGCGGCGCTCGGTCCCGGGGTTTGGCACCAGCGGCAGCACGTCATCATCGATGTTCGCGTTGGGCGTCCGCAGCGGCGGCGGGTTTGCGCCGCTGTTGGCGCCGCCGCTGGCGGCCGCGCCGGTGATGAGCCCTGCGCCGCAGCCCGGCAGCACCAGTGAGGCCAACAGGCAGAGCCCAAGCCCCCACAAACCAGACAGAACCGGTGGCCGAATGGGCCCCGGCGAACGTCGCCTCGCACCGCGCATTGTTGCCATAGTCTATCCTGTGAACAGCAACGGCGTGGACCGCCGTTGCCAAGGGCGCCACGAGCGCCACGGCACCATCCGGGCTACAACCTGCGCATGCACGACCGACCGAATCCCCCATCGAACGCGCCTGGACGAGCGGTTTTTTGCAATCGAACCCTGAACATGCGCTCGGTGCAGGCCGTCGGCTTCGACATGGACTACACGCTGGTCCACTACGACGTCGCCGAATGGGAATCGCGCGCGTATGCACACGCGCAGCAGCGCATGCTTGAGCGCGGCCTGCCGGTAGGCGACCTCCGGTTCGATCCGAGCCTGTTTGCACGCGGCCTGATCCTCGACCTCGAGCTCGGCAACATCGTCAAGGCCAATCGCTTTGGCTACGTGACCCAGGCTGCACACGGCACCGCACTGCTGGCGCACGACGCGCAACGACGCGCCTACAGCCAAACGTGGGTCGATCTAGGCGAACCGCGGTGGGTCTTCCTCAACACGCTCTTCTCGATCTCCGAAGCATGCATCTACGGTCAGCTCGTCGACCTGCACGACGCCGGCAAACTGCCGCAGGTTCGCAGCAACGCCGACATCTATCGCCTCGTCAGCGAGACCATCAACGCCGCGCACCTCGAAGGCCAGCTGAAGGCCGAGATCATGGCGGACCCGGAGCGCTTCGTGGACCTGGATCCAGACCTGCCGCAGACGCTGCTGGATCTGCACCACGCCGGCAAAAAGCTGTTCCTCGCGACCAACTCGGAGTGGCACTACACGCGTGCGATGATGCGCTTCGCGTTTGCCGATCGGCTCGGCGGCATGCGCTGGCGTGAGCTCTTTGACCTTGTCATCGTCCAGGCGGCCAAGCCGGGCTTCTTCGAACGCAGCACCCCGTTCTTCGAGGTCATCGACCCCGACGACGAACACGGCGCCGAGCGGCCGCTGCAGGCGCCGCTGCGGCAGGGCGTCGTCTACCGCGGCGGCAACGCCGAAGACGTGCAGAAGCACTTCGGCCTCGACGGCAGCGAAATCCTCTACGTCGGCGACCACGTCTATGCCGACGTGCACGTATCGAGTCGGATCCGTCGCTGGCGGGCGGCGCTGGTGCTGCGCGAGCTCGAAGAAGAGGTCGCTGCCGAAAGCGCCTTCGCCGAGCAGCAGCGCACCCTGGAGGAGCTGATGGAGCAGAAGATCGAGCTCGACCGCCAACAGGCGAGCCTGCGGCTTGCGATTTTGCGCGTCGAGTCGGGCGGCCCAATGCCCGACTCCGTTGACGCATCGCTCGCGGACACCGAACAGCTGCAGGCAAAGCTGCGCGAACTACGCCAGAGCATCGACGAGCTCGACGGCCGCATTGCGCCGCTCGCGCGCGCCGCCGCCACCACGCTGGGCCATGAACGCTGGGGGCCCGCGATGCGCGCAGGCAACGACAAGAGCCGCCTGGCCCGACAGATCGAAAGCCACGCCGACGTCTATACGTCGCGCGTCAGCAACCTGCTGCACGTCACGCCGTTTGGCTACCTGCGCGGCGCGCGCGGCCGACTGCCGCACGACCAGGTCTGAGCGAACGCCGAGTAACGCGAACGGCAGGCCCCGCAAAACCGAAACGACGCCGCCCGGCAAGCCGAGCAGCGTCGTTTTGAGGTTGATCTAGATCGTCGAGCGCGCCCGACGATCCATCTCATCCGATCGACTAGAAGTTGCCGAGGGTGACCTTGAGGCCGTTCGACGTGCCAAAGCCAGCCATGTTCAGGGCGGTTGCAGCCGTTGCCTGAGCCGTCAGCTCCGTGCCGAGCAAGGTCGGGTCGTTCGGGACCACGACCGTGAACGTCGACATACCGGAAACGACCGGGGCGACGAATGCATCGATGTTGGCGTTGGTGTACGCCGAGCAGCCCGGAGCACCGAAGGCGCCCAGATCGATGCCCGGATCGATGGCCATGTCACCGAAGAAGAACACGGCGATTGGCGAAGCGCCGGCGTTGTCGGCAACCAGGTCCCAGTTGACGCCAATCTCAGGCGAGTTGCTGTCAAGTGAGAGGCCAGAGATATCGGACGCGGCAACCGAGAACATGCCAGCCGACAGGTCCGTCGGGCCAGCGTCCACCGTGTTGGCGGCGTCCGAGAAACCGACCAGCCAGTCTTCTGGGTTGTTGACGCTCAGCACGCCGAACTCGATCGAGAAGTCGCCCGTTGCCGTATCCCAGATGATCTGGACGGTGTTCGGGTCCGTCGTGCCCCAGCCGTAGACGCCGTCATACGTGACGGTCGCGACGGTGCCCGACTCCTCGTAGAAGACCTGGCCGCTGCCCGATGCGTTGGGCTGCAGGTCGGTCCAGGCGTAGACGCCGGTCGATGGGTTGTTGAGGAACTCCGCGATGCTCGGAGCAAAGCCCGTGCTGTTGCCGGAGCCCTGAGCGACCCAGCAGTTGGAGCCAACCCAGAGGCCGAGCGTGCCGCCAGCGACGGCGGTGTCTTCTTCGACGTCGTCACCGAGAGCGATCGCCGTGGCACCAGCACCAGGAGCGATGCTGCCTGCGCCAGGAGCCGTGGTGACGTCATAGCCACTGCCGTTCCAGGTGCCGGTCAGGATCGTGCCGCCCAGGTCCATCGAAAGCGCGTCCTGGACCTCGTAGAACGAAGCGCCAAGGTCGTAGCAGCCCGAGCCGAACACTTCCTTTGACGAGAAGACCGGGCACAGCGACGGATCGTTGCCCGCGCGGTAGTAGATCGTGCCGTTGAAGACGCGCGGGTTGAAGTCAGACGAGAAGGGGTAGGCGAGGCCAGCACCTTCGAGGAACTGCAGGTCCGCGTTCGACGCGAACACGTCGCCGGTCGTGCCGCCGTTCGTGTAGTTGATCGAGGTGCCGTTGGTCACCGTGACGTAGAACGCCTGGGTCGCACCGCTCGGGATGAACTCACAAACGCCGATCGGCAGCTGCGTCGGCACGTTGTTGCCGTTGCTGACGACACCCGTGGTCGAGCCAATGAGGGTCCAATCCGCGGCAGTGTTGACCGACGGCTGATATGGGCCTGGAACGGTCAGCTTGTAGACCTCGAGGTCCCACGTGCCTGGGTCCAGGTTGACATCGAAGTAGTCGATCGTCACGCCATCGACGTTGAGGGCAACGATGTCAAACATGTTGCCAGATTGGCCGTTGCCGCCGGCAAAGGTGGTGGTGAGAGCCGGCGTTTGGGCGACGGCGAGGCTTGAAAGCGCCAAGCCAGCGAAAAGAGTGGATATACGCATAAGGTGGATATCTGCGGATCGAAGGGAATAAGGGCAGGTCACGTCCTTCCGTCACGTCCTCTGCCCGCTTGAGCCGGGAATCCTACCAAACTCTGCGGCGCACAACCCCATCATCCGCAAGATCTTAGGATATCGCTTTAAGGTATTAGATTGCCTGCCGAGCGGAAATCTAGTCAAAACCCCCATGACGTGGGAGCAAGGACTACGCAGCTTTTCGCAGGAAATCCCCGAGCGGCCCAGCCAAGCGGACGGCCCCAAAGCGCGAATGGAGCGAAGAAAATATCAGCGCGCGACCGCCTGCAAGGCTCGCTTGACGCTGGCCTCGGTCTGCGCGCCCCGCAGACCAAACCGCACGACACCTTCGCCGTCGACAATGTAGGTAATCGGGGTCACCTGCGACCACTTGGCCTGGTGCAGCCGATCCACAAATGCCTTGTCCGCGAGGAGCACGGGCTGCGTGAATCCCTTGCGCGCGATCGTCGCATTCGTCGTCGCAGTGTCGATGTCTAGCAGGACATCCGTCATGACGTGCAGCCATATGACATCGTCTGCGCGACTGGCTTCGAGCGCGCGGATCGTCGGCGCTTCGACCTCGCAACTGTGGCATTGCGACCGAAAGAAGTGCAAGACTGCGCGCTTGCCTGCGAGGTCCTTGTTGGACCAGATCCTGCCGCCGCCGTGCTCCTGGAGCGAGAACTCCGGCAGCGAGCGATCCACCGCGTGCTGGATCAAATCGTTCACGTGCGCCCGCACATACGAAGTCACACCGAAATAGGCAGCGATCAGAATCAGCGGGATGATCAGTCCGATCCAGGTGCGGCGGCTCATGAGATCCGCCATGCTGCGGTACCGCACGGCACGCACAAGGATCCGTTGACGTTCTCCGAAGATCTCGATTTGACGACCTCCGCCTACCACGAGTCGGGCCACGCCGTGATGGCTTGGCTGCTCGATGGCGAAGTCGTGCGCACCACACTCGAGTCCGAAGACGAGGACGAGCGCGGCAACACCGCTGTTCGCTGGTGGAATATGGAGCCTGGCGAACGCATACGTCGCTCAGCGCTCACCGCTCTAGGCGGGCCGATTGCCGAACAAATCTGGCTCGGCTCGCACGCCGGCGGCGACCAAGAGGACGTTGCGGCACGACTGGCCAGCTGGCGGGCCGACTGGGACGAAGTCGAGCAGGCCCTCGATGCCGAAATCTCGCCGCCAAGAGGCCCCGGCGAAGAGGTCCCCGCGGATCCGCAGCGGACCCGCGAACAAGTGCTGCAAGCGTGGATCCGCGAGGTCCACGAGCACCTGGCTGAGAGTTCAACGTGGGAACTGGTATGCCGGCTTGCCGATCAGCTCGAGGCCCACGGCACGCTCGAAGCCGAGCAGGTCTCGGAAACGCTCGAATAGCATCCGAGCGGCGCCGCGCATGAAAAGCGCGCTGCTGGCCGCCGCGGATCATTCCGCGGCCTGCTAGACTCCGCGGCAGCGATGGACTTCTTCACGATCGACAACCTCCTCACGCTGCTGATGCTCACCATGCTGCAAGCGGTGCTCGGCTTCGACAACCTGCTCTACATCTCCATGGAGAGCAAGCGCGTCGAGGAATCCGAACGGCGCCGCGTTCGCAAGCTCGGCATCGGCATCGCGATCGTGCTGCGCATCGTGCTGCTCTTCGTCTTGACCCGCGCGATTCAATATTTCCAGGGTGTGTTCCTGGACGTCGACACGCTGCCGGTCCACTTCGAAATGACCGGCCATGCGCTGATCGTCTTGCTCGGCGGAGGCTTCATCCTCTACACCGCGGTCAAAGAGATCTTCCACATGCTGGCGCCAGCCGACATCGCGCGTCATGCGGACGGCCAGGCCCAAGTGAGCCCGGCCAAGGCGATCACGATGATCGTGCTGATGAACCTGGTCTTCTCGTTCGACTCGATCCTCGGCGCGATCGCACTGACCGACAACTTCGCCACGATGGCGGTTGCGGTCGTGATCTCGGGCGTATTGATGATCTGGCTCGCCGAGAGCGTTTCCGCCTTCCTGCAGAAGAACCGAATGTTCGAAGTGCTCGGACTGTTCGTGCTGCTGCTGGTCGGCGTGATGCTGCTCAGCGAGGGCGGGGAGCTGGCGCACCTGTCGTTCTTCGGGCACGCGATCGAAACGATGCCGAAGTCGACGTTCTACTTCGTCATCGCGGTGCTTGTGCTCGTCGACATCGTGCAGGGCCGCTACCAGCGCAAGCTGCTGGCAATGGACTCCCCGCCGCCGACGACGCCAAGCAAGTAGGCCTGCTTCGGTAGCAGGCCCATCGGCGGCGCCCCGCCAGCAGCGATCAGCTGCCGACGGTTGCGCGGCCTGCGTTCGACGTCACCAAGCCGATGCCGTTGGCCTGGTCATCGAGCACCACCCACTGGTGGAAGATCTCGAGCCCCGTCAGGCTGCTCGTGTTCGGCACCGCAAACGAACCACTGGCCGTGCCGGCCGCGGAAGTTGCGATGGCCGTCAGCGAATCCGGGGACACGAACAGGTCGCAATCCACCGTGCCTGGCAGCGTCGTCGGCAAGGTGCCGCCGGCGAAGACCGAGTCCGACAGGCCCGACACCAACACGGCAAAGGTCGACGGCAGCGCTTCGCTCAGATCGAGACCGTAGCTGGTCCCCAGCACCGGCAGGCCGCTGTTGCTGAGTTCTGCCACCTGCCTGTCGAGCGCGCAGCTGATCCGGTAACGAGGCCGCGGCACGATGATGCTCCAGGGGGCGCCGGGCCCGGCCCGCTCGTGCCCGAGGAACTGCTGCCCCGCGGCAACTTCCGAGTAGTAGACGTTGCCGGCCGACGTATCGATGCCAACGCCCAACGTGCCGGTCAACACGAGCGGCGGCGAGAACGTCGCGGCGTGCCAGCCAAGGTTTGGCCCAACAGTCATCGTGCCGGTTGCAATCGGCGTCTGGCCCGGCGTCACGCCCGCGTAGATGCGCAGCGGCACCGTCACGTTGCCACCCGTCGACGACGTGTAGAACTCGATGCTCTCGATCTCGAACGGTCCAGCCCCCTGGATCCGGTAGATGCGTTCGGCGGTGCCCGCCTGCATCGTGGAAATGGTGGCGAATTCGTTGAATACCGAGCACGGCGGAGCGGGAATCAGCACGGAGCTATCGCAGCCACCACCAAACAGTGCAAACGTTGCGAACACCTGGTTCGTGCCGGTGCCGCCGCGGACCACGAGGCCGTAGTCGGCGTCGACCGTTGGCGTCTCGACGTGGTTGTCGGCGACGACCGACGTCGCGATCACCTCAACGTTCCAACCGCCAGGCGCTGGGTTCTGAACGAACACGCTTTCGAGCGAATTGACGATGTCTTCGCTACCGCCAGCCACCGACCAGAGACCGCTCTCGAGGCCGTTGTTGCCCCAGTAGACGATCCCGTTGGGCGACGTCACGCGCAGCGACAGGTTGTTGACGAGCTGCTGCGCGGCCGCCGGGTTGCCGGCGGGCTCATTCCAGTTGAGGCAGATCTTCAGCGAAGCTTCGCCGGGAGCCACGGCAATCGCATGCGAGCGAACCTGACCTTGACTGAGCACATCTTCTTCGTCGATCACAAACGTGCGATCGCGAGAATCCCACATGGCTTGGAGGTCGGGGAAGCCCCAGCCCTGGTGCTCGCGACGGTTGTCGCTGCTGCTCGCGCCAAACGAGTACTGCGCCGCGTTGACCACCTGAAGGGCCTTGAGCGTCGGGAAGTGCGGCCGATTCTGGTGAGCCGTGCCGCCGGGAACGCGCAGCTGGTTGCCGAACCGTCCGAAGCCAGGAGTTGCCGAGTCATCGGTGAACATCTCGATCGCGATCACGTTGTGGCCGGCGACGATGGGCGTAGCACCCGAGGTGCCGCCAAAGCCTGCGGACCAGCTGCCGCTCGAGTAGCCCGCATTGCCGGTGCGGTCCGACGTGCCAATGGCGTCGTAGTAGGCGCACAAGGTTGGCTTGATACGGCCATCAGACGCTGGACCAATGCTGGCGTTGCCTGCTTGCCACGAGTCATTGCCGGCATTGCTGTCGTCAAAGTGATCCACAGCGCCGATCGAGAATATGTTTTTCGCCCACGCCTGCGGGCGTGAATCCTGGTTGCCGGCGTTGGACTGCGATTGCGTCCAAGAGATGTCGTGGTCAAAAACGATGTCGTCCGACTCAGCCGAAACCGACGTGTAGAAGAACGTGCGCCCACCACCCCAGGAAGCCGTCGTGTGGCTCACATTGTGGATGTTGACCAGATCGTCGACGACCTCATAGCGCGAGCCCTGCACCGAGTTGTAGTTGGTGTAGAACTTGTCGGCGTCCGGAGCCATGCCGCGAACCGCGGGGTTCGAGTTGCCGTTGCCGAACACGATGCCGGCGGTCGCGTGGCCGTGCGACTGCGCCGCCCCGCTGCTGCGCACGTTGGTGGCACCGCCGGTGAAGTCCGGATGCGTTGCCTCTACGCCTTCGTAAATATGCGCGCCAACCCCAGAGCCGGTGTAGCCCGCCTGCGCTTCGATGTAGTCGCCGCCGCCCTGAATGCGCGCATTGTCCATGTCAACTTCTGGAGCGCTCCAGGCGTCGATCCAGAGCACTTCATCAAAGGCCAGAACCTGCTGCAACTGCGGCCCCGTCAGGGTTGCCGAGAACAGCAGGCTGCCGGCGTGTTGGTCGTCGACCGTGCCGCCGATCGCAGCAATCTTGGCCGTCAACGACGGCTTGTCGCCGCTCTTGTCCGCGACCACGAAGTTGTAGCGAACCGCCTCCGGCTGCTCGATCGACTTGGCCGCGATCAATGCCGGGTCCAGGCGATACGCGGGCGCATAGGCTCCGACCCAACGAACCTCTTGCATCGCAGCAAGCTCTGCGCGGCGCGTCGCGGCGACGCGCACGACGTAGGCGTTGTCGGGCAGGTAGGAGACGACCTTGCCCCCCATCGCCGCAATCGCCGCGCGGGCAGCCGCAGTCGGCGACCGCACAAACTGCACGATCTGGAGTCCTACCGAATCACCGCGGAGCGCTTCGGGCAACTCCGGAACGGCGACGAGCGGATCAAACGATGCGTAGCGGAGCTGCATCTGCGACGCAGCGCTTGCCCGATCGTTCTGTTGGGCGGCTGCAAGAACAGCCAGAGAACTCGCGAGAATCGCGGCACGGGAAACATTGAGGATCATTGGCAAACCGAGGTGGAGGGCAGGCCTCTGATGCTACAGCCTCACCCCCAAAGCACGATGCGAGAGCGTCGATCCAACGGTTTTGTCGCCACGTGCAACGGCAGGACAATGTGGCTCATTCGGCACTGCGGAGAGCGACCTCGTCGTTTCGCGGCAGCGAACGTGCTATCACTGCATCCATGGCAGCGTCCGGCCTTCCCATTCTCGATTTCGTCACCCGCAACTACCAAAACTTCAATGCAAGGCAGACGCGCGACGCGCTGTTCTCTTACTGGGAGCACATCCAAAAGGGCGGGCGCATGTATTGGGCCGTCGCCGGCGCCATGTCCTCCGCGCAGCTGGGCATCACGCTCGCGCCGGCCATCCGCGAAGGGCTGGTGCATGGCCTCTCGGTAACGGGCGCCAATATCGAGGAGTCGCTGTTTCGACTGGTTGCGCACGATCACTACAAGGACTTCCCGGACTACCGCTACTTCACCAAGCAAGACGACACCAAGATCCTCGAGCAGCGCATGCGTCGTGTCACCGACACGAGCATTCCAGAAGACGAAGCGTTTCGAGCCGTCGAAAAGATCCTGGTCCCAATGTGGCAGCGCGCCGCGGCAAACGGCGATCGACGCTATTGGCACGAGTATTTCTACGAGCTCATTCGCAAGCTGCCGAAGAAGCTCTACCGCGGCCGCGCGGAAGAGTGCTGGCTGCTGGCCGCTGCCGAACACAACCTTCCGATGGTCGTCCCTGGCCACGAAGACTCAACGTTCGGAAACATCTTTGCGTCGCATGTGAAGCTCGGCGAATGCGACGCGAGCATCGTCAAGTCCGGCATCGAATACATGGCAGGGCTCTACGACGACTACAAAGAGCTGAGCAAGGGCAAGGGCGTCGGCTTCTTCCAAATCGGCGGCGGCATCGCCGGCGACTTCCCGATCTGCGTCGTGCCGTCGATCAAGTATGACCTTGAGCAGCGCGCCAAGCCGTGGGCCTACTTCTGCCAGATCAGCGACTCGACGACCTCCTACGGCAGCTACTCGGGCGCCACGCCGAACGAGAAGATCACCTGGGACAAGCTGACCGAGAAGACACCGATGTTCGTCATCGAATCCGACGCAACCATCGTCGCACCGCTGATCCTCGAGGCTCTGCTCGAATGCAAGGCGCAGCCAAAGCGTGCCGATCGGATCGTCGAGAAAGCTCGCGCAGCGCAAAAACTCTCGCGCGCAAAACGGCGGTCATAGCCCGGCAGTGTTGACAACCCGGCAGTGTTGGTAGCCCGGCAGTGTTGGTAGCTCAGCAGTGTCGACAGCTCAGCAGTGTTGACAGATCAGCAGAGACCGAAACTTCGGCGTTGCCGCGCGCTAGAGATTCCGTCGCGAGGATCTCAGGAAGCGTGAAGAAATAGCACGCAAGGTCGTCCGAAGCGCCATCAGAAGGGGCCCCTCAAAATGGTCCTCGCGTGCGAAGTCGCGATGCGATCGGCTTCGCAGTCTTCCCACCGTCCAGACCTTGCGCTCCGGCAGCGGTCGCGGCCCGAGCGGCACGGCTACCTTTGAAGAATCGTTGCTGCCCGGCTGACGCGACGGCGGAGATGCGCGACGATACTGCGGCTGATCACGACTCCGACCATGGCAGATGCTCCGACATTCCACGAGAACCTAAAGCTCGCGCGCGACGGCGAGCAAGCTGCGATGGACCGCCTTTTCGCGACGTTCTATCCGCAGGTGCAGGCCAACGTGCACCGCCAATTGACGGTCGACTTCCGGCGCAAGCACCCCTGGATCGGCGCCATGTTCAGCACCGGCGACGTGGTGCAAGACGTGTTCCTCAACGTGCTGCGCGACATCGACGATTTCGAGGGTGGCAGCGAAGCCGAGTTCGCGGCCTACCTGACGACCCTGACCCGCAACCGCTTGATCGATGCCGTTCGGTTTCATGAAGCCGTCCGCAGAGATCGTCGCAAGGTCCTGCACAAGGTCGACGAGGTCATCGATTCGCGGGCTTCGACGCCGGCATCTCTGGTGCACCAGGACGAAGTTCGTCGCTACGCCGAAGCCCTGGCCAGCTTCCGCGAACGCGAACGCGTGCTGCTGCGCAGCCGGCTGGAAAACCAAGACCAACCGCCCTCCTTCGACCAGCTGGCCCAAGACCTCGGCTACCCGACCGCTGGCGCTGCCCGCCAGGCGTTCTTCAAGTGCAAGGCGCGCCTGCTGTTGCTGCTGGAACCCAAAACCGACTCATGAGTTCGCCCATCGATCCCGACCTGGAAGAGCTGGTCACGGAAGCGCTGATGCGCGCCGACGAAGGGGAGGATGTCTCCCTTGCCGAGATCTGCCGCAATCGACCGGACCTCCTCGCAAAGGTCGCATCCGCACTCAACCGCACCGACGAGCTGCAGGGACTGCAGCAAGCCGCGCACGACCACGACCCGATGCAGGGCCGCATCCTTGGCGGTCGCTACCGCATCGACGAACGGCTTGGCGCCGGCGCCATGGGAGTCGTCTACCGCGCCACCGACCAGGAGCTCCAGCGAAAGGTCGCCGTCAAGATCCTGCGCGCAGAGCTGGTCGATGGCCGCGAGGCAGCCGCACGATTCGAACGCGAGGCGGAAGCGCTGGCTGCGGTCGAGCATCCGACGGTGGTGTCGATCTACGATCGAGGCCGCAGCCAGGACGAGCTTTCGTTCCTGGTCATGGAGCTGCTGAAAGGCTGCTCCCTCAGCGACCTGCTTGCCGAAGCACATGAGCGATCCGAACGCGATCCGTCGCGCATCGACGAAACGCAGTGGCTGCACGCCTACCTTGACAGCTCCTTCGTTCTCGACAGCAGCCTGCTCCGCCAGTGCGTGAGCTGGCTTGCGACGTTGACCGACGGGCTGCAGGCGGCCCACGATGCCGGTGTTTTCCATCGCGACATCAAGCCCTCCAACATCTTCATTCGCAGCAACGGCCAGCCCGTGCTGCTCGACTTCGGCATCGCCGCGCGCAGCAGTGAAGTCACCATCGCCGAGCGCGACACGCCAATCGGAACCCCGGCCTATCTCGATCCCGAGACCCTGTCCGGCACCTCCACGGGCGTCGGCGTCGATGTCTATGGGCTGACGTCGACGCTCTACCACATGGTGACGCTACAGCCGCCGTATCGCGGCACGTCCCACGAGGTGCTGGCGCAGCTGCAGCGTCGCGATCCGCCGCCGGCGAGCACCGTGCGCCCAGGATTGCCGCGCGATCTCCAGGCCGTGATCGACTGCGGCATGAATCGCCGCACCAAAGAGCGATATCCCGACGTGCTCTCGCTGGCGGCAGACCTGCGCGCGCTCTTGAGCTACCAGCAGGTCCGCGCTCGCCCGATCGGGATTGCCACGCGAACGATTCGGTCCCTGCGGCGTTCGCGTGAAGCTCGTGCAGTAGGCGCGGTCGCGGTTGCCCTCATCGCGGTCGGCGCAGCCGTCTGGATTCGCAACTGGGTCCAAGAACGCGCCGAAGCCCAATGGCAATCGCTGTGGGCGCAGATGCCGCCATCGCTGCTCGATGCTCCCGCTCGCATGCGTCGGATCGACGACGACGAGGCGCGCAACGCCGTTGCCAAACGGCTTGACGAGCTCGTTGCGCTGGATGTCGAGCCGCTCGCAACGCGCCTCCACCGAGGCCTGTTCCGCTACGACTCCGGCGATGTGGGCGGCGCCGCCGACGACTTGCGCGCCATGGCGGCTTTGGCCGATACGGACTACGCACGCGCGATCGCCGCAAGCTTTGCAAAGGCCACCGGCGACGGCGCAAAGCTGACGCTGCCCCCGCTGCCCGACACGCCAACGGGAATCGACCGCTACCTTGTGGCCATCCATACGGCCAGGGCCGGGGCCAAGGCCCCAAAAGAACTCGCCGCGCTGCTCGACTACCCAGAAGCCCCGCGCACGGCACAAGAGCTTCGCGCCCGCTATCTCGCGTTTGCGCTGATCCGCGCCGACACCAGCGAGTGGTCCACATACTCCGACGCTCTGATGGATTCCGTGCTGCGCTATGAGACCAAGTATGGCCGCACGGCAACAACCGGCTGCTCCATCGGCGTCGCCTATTCCGAGCGATCGCGCGACGAAGAATGGGTCCAGATCATGCGCGAATCTGTGGCGCTGGCGCCCGAGTGCCACGCCTGCCAGATCAACTTGGGCCACGCCCTCGGCAACATCGCCACCGACCCAAGCGAGATCTTCGCATGCTACCGACGGGCCATCGAACTGCGCCCCAATTCGTTCGGGGCACGCCGCTCGCTGCTCATCAACCTCGCCCGCATGGAGCGCTTTGAGCAGGCGAAGGAGCTCGTCGACGAAACGCTCGCGGCCGAGGGAGTCGCAACCCCGGCAGAAGACTGCGAACTGGAAGGCCGCTACGAACACCGCCTCGCCCTGCAAAAGAGACGCGATGGCGACATCCCCGGGAGCGTCGCACACGCCAAGCGCGCCGTGGAGCTGTTTGGAAAGGGCGCCGAACTCGGCAGCAACCGGTGCGAATATTCGCTGAGACAGGCGCGTCGCTATGCGGACGCGTTTCCAGATGTCTGGCTCGAGGACCTCCGCGACGCCGCGCGCAACCCCACCGACTGGCGCCGACTTCTGCTCGTGGAAGACAACTTCCCGGGCGAGCTCAACCCAGAGCGACTCCGCGAGCTCAAGACGTTCTTGCGTCAGCTCCGGCTCAAGATCGCTCCCTACTCCGACGACTACAAGTAGGCTTTGGCCAACGCGGCCGCCGGCGACCGCGAGCGTGCCCACCAGCCCGCGCGAATGTCTTAAGCGCGTATCCCGCAAGATGATCGGCTGGGCAACGCCTGCGGCGCCGCGCCCGACAAAGCGCGGTAAGACCGCACGCCCAACACCACTCTGCGCGCCAAAGGCCTTTCGGCCCACGCCCATCCCGCCGCGACTTGCGGCACAGCGACACGAGAAGAGAGCCTCCCCCCTGGCAGCGCTTCGCGTCACGTGATTGACTGCCACTCCCGCGCACGGACGTAGCTGCCGCCACCGCAGCCCCGAGCGCCATGCCCGCAATCCTGCCGCTCCCTCTCGCAATGACTTTCCCCGCGACCGCATCCCTGCTTGCCAAGGCTCTCTTTGCGCTCGGCACGCTCGCCGCCGCACCTGTTCTTTGCCAGCAGGCAGACAGCTGCACGATCCGCGGGCAGGTCGTCGACATGTTTGGCACGGCCATTGTGGGCGCGGACATCGTGCACGACGACTGGTCGATCGCCGAGCCCAAGCGGCCACGCACGCTGAGCGACGAAGACGGCTACTTCACCCTCACCAACCTGCCGCGACGCAACGCCTGGCGTCTCCAGAGTCGTTACCCGGGAATGGGCAACGTCACCACAATGCATCGCAATGAGCACCGCATCCTGCAGGTGACGATGTTCGATGCGCTGGTCACGCACGGCACGCTCCGCGACCAGCTCGGGCAACCCGTTGCCGACACCCAAGTCCGCGGGCTGACGTTCTTGAAAGGAGTGCACGAACAGATCGTCAAGACGGACGCCAACGGCGCCTTCGTGTTTGACCGCCTGCCGCCCGGCCCCACCAGCCTCGTGGCCCATGTCGTCGGTGAAGGGCTTTACATGCAGAACCGCTACGTGCAGCAGAGCGGTTTGGCACAGCTCCGATCGAACGCCGCCAATACGGCCAACGTGACCCTGCAGTTCTTTGGACTGAACACCAACCAGCGGGCCGACGCCCTCGTCCGCATGGTGCCGAACCGCGGCTACACCGGCTTGCCACCGTCGTGGGACCGAGTGGCACTCGATGACTACGGCAACTGCCGACTGACCGAGCTGCCGGCCGTCACCTACGACGTGCGCCTGATCTCGCGCAGCGGAGCGTTCTTGCCGGTCGTGCGACCGCTCGATGCGCGCAGCAGCGACCCGGTCGTTCGTTTCGACATCCGCCCAGAAGAGCTCAAGGAACCGGCCCCCGGCCAAACGGCCTTCGACAGCCTCGCCCAGGCGATCCCGGAGCTGCCCAAGCTCGGCCCAGACTGGATCTTTGCTACGCCGGAAGCCAGCGGCGACGGCACCATCGGCAGCGAAGCCAACAGCAGCCTTGCAGCCGGGACCGCCGCTGCGCTCCTGCAGGGATTTGGCGGTTCTCCGACGATCCGCGGCCGCGTCACCGACGCCAACAGCAACCCAGCCGTCGGCATCGTCGTCGAACTGCGGCCCGTGGCCTGGGACACGTTGCTCGGCGACACCATTGCCGGCGCCGTGACCGACGCAGATGGCACCTACACGTTTGACGACTTGCCGCCGTATTCGCAGCCGGTCGTGGTCGTTGCCGGCCCCGTCGGCGGCTGGGCGCAAGGCGCGCCCATCGACCTTGACGGCATGGCGCGCGACATCACGGCTGACGACATGCAGCTGTCGGACCCTGGCCGCGTCTTTGGCGTTGTGCGCGACCGCAACGGCCGACCGGCTGCCGGCATCCGCATCCGCCTGCTTTCCATTCCAGACGGCCACGGCGGCAGCACCATCGACGAGGTGGTCAGCAACCAGAGCGGTGAGTTCTGCTTCCTGAACGTCGCTCCGGGCAACGGCCGCCTGCAGGCCTTCGCCGAAGAAGGCCCCGGCAACGCCGACGAAGGGCGATTGTTTCCAATCCCCAGCGGCCGCACGGTGATGCGCACGCTCGACCAGTCAAAGTAGCGACCGTCGAACGAAAGCCGGCGGGTTCGCTGCTGGCCACGTTGAGCTGCCGGCTCAGCCGATCCCATTGGGCAGGATCCTTGCGATCAAAGCGCTCGGCGTGCTGCCGCGTCATGCGCCACACCTGCCACTGCTTGCTATAGCGCACCCGCAAGCACTCACTCGCGACGGCGAGGCTCTCGATGCCCAACGCAACGGTCTGCAGCTCATCCGGCATGCCCAGAGCGTGCAGCTCGTTGGACTTTGCGAGCAATCCAGGTAAGCGCACCTCCGTCGTCAGCAGGCTCTTGGACAGACTCATGGTCACACGCCCAAGACACCTGCTAGCGAGCGGGCGGGGTCAGAAATCCCCGCAAGTTCGCAGCGGCCATCAGCGGCCGAAGCCGCCGAAGCCTAGTTCAAGCCAACGGTCAGCTTGAGGCCGTTCGAGATCGCAAAGCCGAACGCGTTGATGCCTGGAGCAACCGCCGTTGACTGCGCGTAGGCCTCGAAGCCGCCGAGCGACGGATCGTTCGGCAGCGGCCATGGCACCAAGGCTGGCGTCCCGCCGGTTGGCGGCCACAGGATCGAGATGTCCAGCGGCTGGTAGAGCTCGCAGCCGGGCATGCCGAGCGTCGTCAGCGAAATCGGCTGGGGGAAGCCCGAGGTCGACAGGATCATCAGGCCGAAGATCGACGTCACCGGCGAATCGTTCGTGACCAGATCAAACGTCGTGCCGACGATCGGACGCCCCGCCGTGGCCAGCGACATTTCCGGCAGCGGGTTGCCGCAGATCGTCACGCCCGAGCCGAGGCTCGCCGCCAGGTCGATGCTACCAGGATCCGCCACGCCACCGCCGTTGTAGCCAACGAGGTAGTCGCCCTGAACGTTGACGTTTTGGTAGATGTAGTGGACGTCGCCGTTGTTCCAGAACTGCACTTGGAACGTCGACGAGCCACTGTTGAAGAAGTTCGGCACGGACAGCCACGTGATCACAAGGCGGCTCGGGCTGCTGTCGAACCAGACGCTGCCGGATGCGCCTGGGTTGAGATCGCGCCACAACACGGCCCACATCCTATTTTGCAGGAAGTCCGTCGGCGTCGGCACGATCGTCGACGAACCATTGAACTGGCCGTCGCTGATCCAACCGTTGGCGCAAATGCGCAGAGTCGACGTCGAGCCACCCGGGAAGGGCAAGCTAAAGCCGACGTTGCGCACAAGCTCGGTGTTGTCGCCCATCGCCAGGGTCGTGCCCGCTGGCGGCACCCACGTGCCCTGTCCCGGCAACAGGGTGTAGTCGCCATTGGCCAAACGCAGCGTCATCGACGAGTTCGTGAGGCCAAACGTCGGATACTCGTAGATCGCCGAAGTGCACGAGGTGCCGTCGCAGCCAAAGCCGATCGACTCAACGTTGCCGAAAACGCCGGGCGGTGTGATCTCGCCAGCGCCACCAACGGCGACCAGCGAGTAGTCGGCATCGACCGCGACCGTCTCGATGTGGTTGTCGGCGACCACCTGCGAGGCGAGCACCTGGACAAACCAGACGCCGGCCATCGGCTGGTCGACGAACACGTTCTCAATCGAGTTGACGCTGTCCTCGGTGCCACCTGGCAGCGAAACGACGCCGGACTCGAGGCCGTTGTTGCCCCAGTA
>JBGCDH010000057.1:0-38471 GCA_045105235.1 Planctomycetota bacterium
CGGTTCCCTGGGCTTGACCGATGCACGCGATGTCAACGCGCTCGCGGCGGCGATCGAACACGGGCTCGAAGACAAGGAGTGGCGCGACCGCGCGCGCGCCGAGGGCCGGCGGCGCGCCACGTGCTTCCGCTGGCAAACGTGAGCCGAACAGCACGCCGAGCTCTACCGCGAACTGGCGCGGCAGCCACGATGAGCGCCGTCGTCGCATTCGACGGCATTTGCTTCGGCGATGGCCCGATCACCGGCGTCGGCCGTTCCTTTGCGACGGCACTCGCCGCGTATGCACAGACGGAACGCTGCATCCTGCTGCAGCCGGAGGGCATCGACGTGCCCGACGAGCTTGCTGACCGCCCCTTGCTCGAAGTCGTTGCCGCGCCGCGCGGCCGCTGGCAGCGCCAACGAAGGCTCCCGTCCCTGCTGCGCGCCCTGCAGGCCGACCTGCTGCACAGCAGCGTCGCATCCGTTCCGATTCGAGCCTCTTGCCCGACGATTGCGACCGTACACGACCTGCCTTGGCTGCACCCAGAACTCGGCGAGACGTCTTCTACATGGCGCCGCTTCGCGACCGCGCGCGCCTTGCGCAGCGCAGCTCTGATCCTGGCGCCGTCGGAGCAAACGCGTCGCGATGCCGCCACCCTGCTGGGCCGCAAGGCGGCCAAAATCGTGGTCGTGCCGCATGCGACGCCTCAGCCGGCTGAGCCCACCGCACGCGACGAGACCAGAACCGGTCCGCTGCTCGTGCTCGGCGACACGCGTTCGCGCAAGAACCGCGAAGCCCTCGTGCGCAGCCACGCAGCCGCCCGCGCCGAACGCCACAGCTCGGCGAAGGCGCATTTCGAAATGAACGGGCCCGAAATCGACGGGCTCGAGCCGAGCTTCCCCGACCTGCAGTTCGTCGGCCCGCCCGACAACTACGTGAGCGAAGCCGAAAAGACCGAGCTGCTGCGCACGTGCCGCGCGCTGGTGCACGTATCCAAGTTTGAAGGCTTCGGCCTGCCCGTGCTCGAAGGCCTTGCCCACGGCGCTCCCGTGCTGTGCTCGGATTTGCCGCCACATCGTGACATCGCCCGCGACGCGGCCCTGTTCGTCGCGCCAAACGACGAACGCGCACTCGTCGACGCCCTGCTGCAAATCCACATCGACCGATCGCTGCGCCAAACGCTGATCGCCGCTGGCCCACAGCGAGCCGCAGCGTTCACGCCCGCGGCAACCGCGCGCGCATGGCGACGGCTGCACCGCGAGGTCCTGGCATGACTGGGCCCATGCACGTGGCGGTTTCCGGCTGGCTGTTGGGTGGCGCATCGGGCGCCAACCGACGCCTGCTGGCGCTGCTGCACGAGCTGCCGCATCTGCTGGCGGACGACGAGCGCATCACGCTCTTGCACCGACCGGGGGCAAAACCCGACCTGCCGGCGCGCATCGAACCGCAAGCCATCGACGTGCCAACGGGGCCGACGCTTCGCCGCGCGTTTCGCGAACAGTCGCTGGTGCCGCGCGCCCTCCGCGACCTGGGCGCCAACGTGTACGACCACGGTTTCCTGCCCCCGCCGCGCACGCACGGAGTGCCAACCTGTCTACTCGTGCACGACCTGCGCGCGGCCGACGGCGAGAGCCCATGGCCACCGTTTCTGTTTCGCTCTGTGCTGCGCAAAGCCACGCGCCGGTGCCAAGCGATCGTGGTGCCAAGCGCATGGACGGCGCAGCGACTGGCCGAAGTCGTGCCCGAGGCGCCGCCAGCTCACGTCGTCCCGAACGCTGTCCACAGAGTTCCGCCTGCCGCCGCGCCCCCGCCGCCCGCCGCCCGTGCCATCCCCGACAACGGCTACGTGCTGCACGTCGGTCATCTTGAGAAGCGCAAGAACCTAGAGGTGTTGATCGCCGCACTCGCCAAGCTGGAGCCGTCCGTTCGCCCCGAGCTGTGGCTCGTTGGCCGCGACGCAGGCAGCCTTGCCGGGCTGTACAGACAGGCCGACCAGTCGAATGTTGCTGAATCCCTGCACCATTTCGCCACCGTGACGGACGACGAGCTGCCCAGCTACTACGCGCACGCACGCCAGATCGTGGTGCCCTCACGACACGAGGGGTTCGGCCTTTGCGCCCTCGAGGGCCTCGCGCACGGCCGACCCGTGCTCGCCGCCAACGCGACGGCATTGCCCGAGGTCGTCGGTGCCGCCGGAACGCTGCTGCCGGCCAGCGACCCTGCAGCCTGGGCCCACGCCATCTCAGCCCCGCTGCTAGATGACGACGCCGTGCATGCGGCCACGCGCCGGGCTCAGGCGTCGCTGTTTTCCTGGCGAAAGAGCGCTGCCGCCCTGTTGGCGGTCTGGCGTTCGCTCTAGCCGGGGCAAAAAAACTTGGAGACCGACCTTGGCTTTGGCGGCGGCACCGCGCTGGAGCGGGGTGTCATGAAGCACATCACCCCCAGCGTGTCGTTCGCCCGCCTGCCCAGCGCCTGGACCATCGCAGCCGCGATGGCCACAGCCAGCATCTTCGCCACAGCAAGAACCAGCTCCGCACAGAACATTGCGATATTTCCGGACGAATATGCGGCCGTGCCCGAAGGCCCGTCCAACTCCAACAACCTGCCGCTGGCGCTCGGCACGTCGCGTGTGATGTGCCTCTACGAAGCTGTCGATCTCGCCATTCCTAGCGGCGACCAGATCACCAAGCTCGGCTTTCGCCAGGACGGCGCAAACACGCAGCTGATCAACGGCGTGGCCCTGCAGCTGGAGGTTCGTATGGGCTTCTCAAACGAAGACTCCCAGTCGATGTCGACGACGTTTGACAACAACTACGACGGCGCTTCGACGACGGTGTTTGGGCCGGCGCTCTACACGCCACCAAACCTGCACGATCCGGGCAATCCGCTGCCAAACGGTCAGCTCTTCATCAACCTCACGACGCCGTTTGCATACGTTCCCAATGGCCGCAACCTCGTCGTGGAATACCGCATCTTTGGCACCGCGAACGGCGGCCAGTCGTTCAACTATCGGCTCGACCGCGCGGACTTTTACTCCCCTCGCACCAGCGGTCCGGTTGGCTGCCCACACTCCGGCGGCGGCACGCCAACCCACACCGTCGACCCGGCACGTCCGGGCATCAACTTCAACGCCCGCGTATCGCAGGGACCGTCCAATTCACCCGCTTTCCTTGCCGTCAACATCGGCACCGGCCTGACTCCGCCGTATCCACTCGGTGCGATCTTCCCCGGCATCGCAACTTCGTGCACGGGCCAGATGGCGGCGGGCAACTTCGGCATCCTCGGCGGCACGACCAACTCCAACGGCGCCAGGTCCTGGGGATTCCTGATCCCGAACGACAACGTCTTCGCCGACCTGACGATCTCGTCGCAGACCCTGTTCTTGGACTTCTTTAGCCCGGGGCAGGTCGTGACCTCAAACGGCGTGGAGACGCTAACCGGCGTGCGCCCGCGCACCGCGCTGCTGTCGAGCACGGGCGCTCCGACCACCATCGTCACCGGCAGCAAGCAGGTCCACTACTGCCCGGTCGCGTTCTTCGAGCACCAGTAGCGCCCGGAAGGCCGCCGGCGGGAATCACGACCGCTGGCTACGCCATCGCGACCGAGATGCCCCAGATGATGCCCGCTCCCGCTGCGATGGCGAGCACAACCAGCAGCGCGCGAGAGCCGCCGGACATCTGACCGAGGTCATCGCCGAGCATGCCCTTGCCGCCGACCTTCTTCGAGAACTGCAGAACGCGCTGCTCGCTGGCGACCAAATCGCCGGCGCCGCTGCTGCTGGATCCCGATGAAGAACGGCGCCCGCTTGCGCCTGCGGCGCCTGCCCCCGCGGCACCATCTTGGGCCGTGTCTCGAGGACGGGCCGTGATCTCGATGTCCGGTTCCTCCTGGCGCGGCCTCGCCGGCGCAACCGACGGACGAGGCGGCTTGGGCTCTGGCCGAATCGGAGTTGGCCGAACGGGCTCCGCCCGCTTGGACTCGGGACGAACGGGCGCAGTCTTTTCGACCTCGACCACTTCATCCTCAAACTCGACGACGTTCTTCGCAACAACTGGCTTGGGCGGCTCTGGCATTGACGGAGCCGCCTTGGGCGCCGCTGGCGGCGCCGCAAACAGAGCATCGTCGGCATCGTCGCCGTCGCCGTCGCCGTCCGCCGCGATCGACGGCTTGACGGCCTTCGGCGGCGCAACAGCCGGCCCACCCAGCAAATCGTCATCGTCGTCGAATACCGGCGCCGCCGGCTTTTTCGAACGCGGCCCCGAGCCGGGCATCGCCCCCTCGCGGTACACCAGCTCGGTCTTGCCGATGCGGATCACATCGCCGCCGCGCAACACTCGCTTGGTCACCGGCTTGCCGTTGAGCAGGGTGCCGTTGCTGCTGTTCAGGTCCTCTACCTCAACAACCCCTGACTCAACGATCAGGCGCGCGTGCCGGCGCGAGGCCTTGGTGTCATCGATGACGACGTCGCAGGCCGCAACCCGGCCCACGGTCAGGCCATCGCGGGCTCCAATCAGGCCACCGTCCGCAAGTTCGAGGTAGCCGTTCAACGCATCCTCCGCAGTGCGGACAGACGCGGCGTAGCGCACAAAGGAAACTGCATGCCATCACGTATACCATCGCACGCCATGGCAACCGCCATCTCGGCCCAGCAACTGGCGGTGACCTTCGCAGGACGGGGCCGGCGGCCCGCTGTCGCCGCGCTTTCGCCGCTCGATCTCGAAGTGGAGCGAGGGACGATTCTCGGCATCCCCGGGCCCAACGGCGCGGGCAAGACGACGCTGCTGCGGGTGCTCGCCGGCCTGCAGGCCCCGACATCTGGCAGCGTGCACGTTCTGGGCCAGCAGCCCGACAATCGGGCGCTGATCCCGCAGGTCGCCTACCAGGCCGAGGGCGAGATGCCGCTCCTGGCCCTTTCGGCCCCCGAATACCTGGCGTTTTTGGGGGCCGAACTCGGCCTGGCCAACGACGTTTCCGACGACCGCGCTGCGACCCTACTGAAGCGGCTCGAACTGACCCACGCGGCCCGCCGACGAATCCGGACGTTCAGCACGGGCATGAAAAAGCGCCTGGCACTCGCCGGGGCCCTGCTAAGCGAGCCAGACGTCTTGCTGCTCGATGAGCCAACGGCCGGGCTTGATCCCTTCGGCACCGCGACCGTCGTCGAGATCCTGCGCGAGCGCGCGGCGGCCGGCAAAACCGTGCTGATGGCGTCGCACCATCTGCTCGAAGTCGAAGAGAGCTGCGACTCCGTGCTGCTGCTGCATGCGGGCCGGGTGCACGCGCGCGGCCGGCTTGACGACCTGCTCGCCGACCGCGAGGAGCAAAGCCTGGTGGTGCGCGGCCTCGACGAAGCGGCGCTTCAGGATCTTGCCGCGCGTGCGAAACAGCTCGGGGGCGATCTGGTTCGGGTCGAACGCCCTCGGCGGCACCTGTTCGCGCTGTTTCGCGAACTGGACGCCGCCGACCAGGGCCTGCCGCAACCAGCGCCCAAGGCTTCGAAGGCGCCTCGGGACTCTTCGTGCTAGGACTAGGCTCGGACTAGGCAGTTGGCCGCAATGACCAGGCGACTTTCATGACCAGGATATGGCGCGGACCGTTTGGCATCGCCTTTCGGCACGGCCTGCGCTTGGCAGGCCCCGTTTCGCTGTTCGCCGCACTGATCGCGGTTGCGGTCCACGCTGCGACCGCCGACCCGGAACTCGCCGCTGGCGCGGCGGCGGCCGCCAGCGCGGCAGCAAGCCCCTGGCTGACGCTGCCGCTGGCGGCAGCAGCCCTCTGCATCCTCCTCCGCACGCTGCAGCTCTGGCCGACCATGACGCTGCGCCAGTCGGGCCGCGACGCGATCCAGCGCGTGACCGCAGCGCGTGCTGTCTTGCCAACCGGGGGGCGTTTCGCGGCGATCGGTGGCGCCATCGCGCTGCAGCTGCTGCTGACCGCGCCGCTGGCGGTGGCCCTGACGTGGTGGTTCGACGCACCGCCCGTGGCCCGGCGCCACCACGTCGCCGCGGCGGTTGGCCCACCCGTGCTCGACGGGGTGGGCCAGACTCTCGCCTTTGCGCTTGCCGCTCCCGTACCCGTAGAGGCCATTTGGATTCGGGCCGACGCCGCCATCCCCACGGGCCCGGCCCCCACAAGCATCGAAATCCTGCAGGATGGCCAGGCCCTCAGCGATCGCCCCCTGACCATCGCCGAATCGCGCCAGCTGGCGCGTGCCCCCATCGATCCAGGCCGGACGGCGGGCTCCGGAATGCTTGCGACTTTCTCCCTGCGGCACGCCGGCGGCGACGTCCCGCTGCTGTTCCGCCCCGGCAGCGTCGTTGCCATAGGCCCTTCCGATAGAACGACTTGGATCAATGCGTTGATGCTCTCGGCGCTCGCGACCGGCGCTTCTGCCGCAATCCTGCTGGCATGCGCCCTGCTCGGTCTGGGCGCCGGCATTGCGACCGTCACGACCGCTGGCTGCGCCCTCTGGTTCTTACTCTGGCTGGGTTCGGTCGGCCCCGTCGACGACGCCATCCTGGCGGTGCTACGGGGCCGCTGGCTCTGGTAACCCGGCGCAGCCGCGGCGCTACTGCGATGCGGACAGCGCTCTGCGCGCGCCGGGCTGCGGCAACCGCGCCATGCGGCGATAACTCGAGGGGCAACACGCCGAAATCGGTGTGGCAACGGCAGATTCCGCGTCAGGCCAGAACTTGTCATGGGACGATAATCATCGGTGGACGCGGCAAGAACGCTGGCATACTCGCCCGGGTAAGGCGCAAGCAGCGGCACCAACCGTCGCCAACAACCAGATTCGACGCTCCCATTCTCGATGTTCGCTTACCGTAAAACCTGCTCTGCGCTGCTGATGATTGCGGCGGCAGTCGTCGTGCAGCCCGGCTCGTCGGATCTGCGCGAGTTTGCCGGATGGCTGCTGCGCCCCGCGCGGCTCCCGTATGCGTGGCAGGGCCGCATGGCGGCTGCCGCGAGCGGCGACTCGGCCGAAGCATTCGCGCGCGGTCAGCAAATCGTGCAGCTCCTGCCAGGTTGGACCGGCGGCCACATCGCGTTCGTCTATCGCTACGTGCTTCAGGATGACACCGCCCGGCATGCTGCGGACGACGTTGCCGCAGCTGCCGAACGACGGCTCCGGGCCGGCTTGCTGTGGCTCGATGCCGCGCGAAGCGACGCCAACAGCCGCGAGTTTGAGCTCGTGGAAAGCGCCGCATTCTTGCCCGACATCGCCTGCCGGAACTTTCCGGGCCTGGCCGATCGTCTAGCCGACCTCGGCGGCCCGACCGGCATCGCCGACCGCTACCTGCAGGAAGCCGAGCGGCTTTCGCCCACGGCCGAAGTGCGCGAAATGCGTCTGTGGTTTCTGCCAAAGCTGGCGGCCGCGCTCATGGAAGCCGGCTCCCGACAGCAGGCTCTGCAAACACTCGACTTGGCCGTAAGGCGCGCTCGCGAAGCACGCGATACCGAGCTGGCCACCGAGTGGGCCGAACGCGTCACCGAAGTTGCCCGCCACTGGCGCGGCGAGCCAGGAGTGGACCTGGCCGCCGTCCGCGCCGATCCGCGCTTTGCCTCCTTACTGCATTTGCTCCGCTAGCACGGTCGCGCAAAACAACTCAACAACTCCGAAACGCTCCCGAAACGGCTCCTACCCCGATGTTCGACACAATCCTGCAGACCATCAGCGACTACCCCTACATCGGGGTGGCTCTGGTGTTCTTGCTGTGTGGACTCGGCTTCCCGTTGCCGGAGGAGATCGTGCTGCTGGCGGCGGGCTTCGTCTGCGCCAAGTTCCCGGACAAGGCCCAGCTGCTGCCCATGGTGGCCTGGTGCGCCGGCGCCATCCTGATCGGCGACCTGATTCCCTTCGCGCTTGGCCGGCTCTTTGGGGTTCGGCTCCTGCGCCTGAGATGGCTGAGGGTCTTCATCACCAAACAGCGGCTGGCCACGTTTGACCGCTGGTTCCGCCGTCGCGGCGACATGGTGATTGTGATCTCCCGATTTGTGCCGGGGCTGCGCGTCGTCGCCTTCTTCACGGCTGGGGCCATGAAGATGCGCTTGCCGCGCTTCCTGGTGCTCGACGGCACGGGCATTGTGTTGATCGTGCCGCTGCTGACCTGGGTTGGTTTCCGCAGCGCAGGCTTCATTGAAGAGACCGTCGCCAAGGTCCAGACCATCGAACGCGGCCTGCTCTGGGGCGCGTTTGGCGGCGCGCTGCTGCTCGCCCTGTGGATCTGGTGGCGACGCCACGTCCGCCAGAAGCGAGCGCGCAAGAAGCTGACCGAGACATTCGTTCAGCCGAACAAGCCGGTCCAGGATTCGGAGGACGTCTCGGAGTCGGCGGACCTCACCCGCTCCGCCGATCTAGACAACCCGGAAGATCACGACCAGCCCGTCAACCAGGCCGACGAGGACTCTGGAACGGCTGCCCGCCCGGATGAGGGCGGCTCCGATCGTGGCGATCTAGACCCGAGCGGCGCCTCCGAGGATCGCGGCGGTGCAGATTCGCCCCCTCGTGGCCCAAAGATTCCTGAGCCGCAGCCGAAACACCCCGCCGAGATCGCGAATCGGCCTTCGCCGGCCACGGAGCCGGGCGAACAGACCGAAAAGCCCGCCTGATTGGCGAGGCTTTGCTCGGGGGAATTACGGCCCTGCCGGTGTCGGCAAGCCGGGACCGCCATTGTCGCGCTTGTTTCGGACCGCCACCGGCCGCTATCGTGCCGGCCCCTTTTCGCGCTGGATCGACCCGACCCCCGGCCTGCGGACCCTATGTTTTATCTCTGGAACGTCCTCTCTCTCGTCATCGCGGCGGCCGGCCTCGCCTACGCCGTCAATGCCTTCAAGCAGATCCAGCAGAAAGATCCCGGCGATGAACTCATGCAGAAGATCGCCAAGGCGATCCAGGACGGCGGCAAAGCCTTCCTGAATGCAGAGTACAAGTATCTCGGCGCTTTCGTCGCGGTCGTCTTCGTGCTGCTGTGCTTCGGCACCGATGACCCGGCCAAGGGATCGTTCCTCGGTTTCCGCACGGCAGTCGCCTTCTTGCTCGGCGCGCTCGCATCGGGCACGGCCGGCTACTTCGGCATGCACTGCGCGACCCGCTCGGCCGTGCGCACGACGCAGGCCGCCAAGACCAGCCTCGGCGCCGCGCTCGACATCGCGTTCAAGTCCGGCACCGTGATGGGCATGACCGTGGTCAGCATGGGCCTGCTCGGCGTCAGCGTCCTGATGATGGTCTACGTCTCGCCGGACGCCGCCACCAAGGCGATCACCGAAGGCGCTGCCCCACAGGCTGTCAACTTCGTCAACTACGTGCTGGGCTTCAGCTTTGGTGCATCCTCGATCGCGCTGTTCGCGCGCGTCGGCGGCGGCATCTACACGAAGGCCGCGGACGTTGGCGGTGACCTGGTCGGCAAGGTCGAAGCAGGCATCCCAGAAGACGACCCACGCAACCCAGCCACGATCGCCGACAACGTCGGCGACAACGTCGGCGACGTCGCAGGCATGGGCGCCGACCTGTTCGAGTCCTACGTCGGCGCGATCATCTCGACGGCGATCATCGGCTTCTCGCTGGTGCCAACCGGCCTGCTCGACGGCACCGAAGCGGGCGCTGAAAACTACAGCAGCGCGCTCACCAGCCTGATCGCCTACCCGATCATGCTCGCCGCCATCGGCGTCGTCGCCAGCTTCATCGGCACCTTCCGCGTCAAGGCGGACGACGAGTCCAAGCTGTCGAGCGCCCTGTTCGGCGGCCTGATTGCCGCTTCGATCGTGCTCGTCATCGGCGCCGCTGCCCTGACGGCGATCATGCAGCCGACGCCAATGACCAACGGCACGGACGTCGCCTCACACTGGAGCGTCTTCCTGTCGGTCTGCATCGGCCTGACGATCGGAATCATCATCGGCCACGTCACCGAGTACTACACTTCGGAGAAGAAGGCGCCGGCCCAGATGATCGCGCAGCAGTCCGAGACGGGCGCCGCGACCAACATCATCCACGGCCTTGCGACCGGCATGGCCTCGACCTGGATCCCGACGATGCTGCTGGCCCTGGCAGTCTTCTACTGCAACGAGCTGGCCGGCATGTATGGCATCTGCGTGGCCGCCGTCGGCATGCTGTCGACGCTCGGCATCTCGCTCGGTGTCGACGCCTTCGGCCCGGTGGCCGACAACGCCGGCGGTCTCGCCGAGATGTCGCACCAGCCGCCGGAAGTGCGTCAGCGCACCGACTCGCTCGACGCGACCGGCAACACCACCGCCGCCATCGGCAAGGGCTTTGCCATCGGCTCCGCCGCCCTGACCGCGCTGGCACTGTTTAGCGCCTACAAGGTTGCGGCTGGCGTTTCGCTTGGCCTCGAGGACGCCCGCGTCGTCATGGGCCTGTTGATCGGCGCCATGCTGCCGTTCGCGTTCTCGGCGATGGCCATGAAGGCGGTCGGCAAGGCCGCCAACGCGATGGTCGAAGAGGTTCGCCGCCAGTTCCGCGAGATCCCGGGCATCATGGAAGGCACGGGCGAACCGGACTACATGCGCTGTGTCGACATTTCGACCAAGGGCGCGCTCCGCGAAATGATTGGCCCCGGCGTGCTCGCCGTAGCGGCTCCCATCGCCATGGGCATACTGTTCGGCCGCGAGGCTGTCGGCGGCCTGCTGGCCGGCGCGACGGCCGCAGGCGTCATGATGGCTCTGTTCATGGCCAACGCGGGCGGCGCGTGGGACAACGCCAAGAAGTACATCGAATCCGGTGCTCTCGGCGGCAAGGGCAGCGATGCCCACAAGGCCGCTGTGCAAGGCGACACCGTCGGTGACCCCTTCAAGGACACCGCGGGCCCATCCATCAACATCCTGATGAAGCTGATGACGATCGCCGCGCTGGTGGCCCTGCCGCTGTTCAAGGTCTCGGAACAGATCCCGGGCTAACAGATCCCGGGCTGGCAGTTCCCGGGCTGGCAATCCCGGGCTGGCAATCCCGGGGGCATATCCCGGAGTAGGCGGCAGCGGATTCACATCGGCCGGACCGCCGATCCGAATCGAACGAAGACTCCGCCCGCCGGCCTCGCCGTCCCCTGCGGGTCGTGCTGGAGGCCGAGGAGAGCCATAGCACCGCCGCTACGGCTCACCGCGCCGACTTCAGCTCGGCGCACGATCGGCGTCCGGCTTCGCCGAAATGTCCGGTCGCGCGCTTCGCAAGAGCCCCGAGCCGTGCCATCGGGCCGCATTCTGGCGGGAATCGTCGCAAGATCATCTCAGGATCACCGTGAAGCGGGTTACGGATCGGCATTCCGCAGGTATTCTCCTGCGGGCAGGCATACTGCCGCCCGCTACCACCCCTGACTCGAAGACCCAAGAGTTGAGTTCCCAAGCTTCACAGAGTTCGCACCCGACCGATCCCACCCCTGGCTCCGCTCCTTTCGAGTCGACCCGACTGATGGCCCAAACCATCGCCGAGCGACTCGACGAGAAGCAGGCGAGCAACGTGCAGATCCTCGATGTGTCCGGACCGCTCGTGATCGCGGACTACTTCGTCGTGGCGACGGTGCACAGCACCCGCCAGGCGCAGTCGCTCGCCAAGGAGCTCGACATCGAGCACAAGGCGCTGCGCGGCCGACGCAAGCGCAATGGCGGCAGCGACAATGCCAACAGCAGCTGGGTGTTGCTCGACTTTGACGACATCGTCGTGCACCTGTTCCTGCCGGAGGCACGCGACTACTACGGACTTGAGACGCTGTGGGCCGACGTGCCGCGGCTCGAGTTCACGCCGAAGGCCCCGAGCGTGGCAACGACCGGAGACTCGACGGAAGTCCGTCAGCCGACGCTGGAAGGCTTCGGCGCATTCCAGCCGGAAGAGCCAGAGAACCCTGCTGCCGGCGAAGGCGATAGCGGCGGCGAAGGCGAAGGCGATGGGGGAACGGACGCGCCGGGCCCGAAGGATGCCGGCCCAGCATCGCAAGAGTAGCGCCGCACGAGTAGGGCGCGTTTCTTTGCGCGACGGGCCGCGGGCTCGTTCGGCACGCGCGGCTTGGCACCGCCTGGCCCAGGGCGTTCGGCCGGGCCAGACAGCCCGGCTCCCTGTTGCCCCGGCCAAATGCGGCCTAAGAACGCCACGAGGCTTACGGATCGTCTCGTAAACGGATGGCCTCGCAACCGGAAGCCTTCGGCCACGGACTCCGTTGTGCCGATAGCATGGTGAATCGAGGGCGTCGACCA
The DNA here is from genome assembly GCA_045105235.1 of Planctomycetota bacterium. Taxonomy (GTDB): domain Bacteria; phylum Planctomycetota; class UBA1135; order UBA1135; family UBA2386. The sequence continues at coordinate 12,179 of JBGCDH010000057.1, forward strand.
CGCCCGACGCAGCGATGAGCAACTCCGCGCACGACAATTCTGATCAAGGCGACCAGGGTGGCCCACGCCGTGCTGCTCTGAGCTGGCAGCACTTTGAGCCTTCGGTCCTCGAACGCGCGGCCGACCAGGACCGGCTGGTGCTGATGGTGCTGACAGCGCCATGGTGCCACCACTCGCGTGAACTGCTCGCTACCAGCTTTGCCGACGCGGGCGTCATCGCGCGGATCGAGCAGGCATTCGTGGCGGTGCATGTCGACGCCGAACGACGCCCGGACATCAACCAGCGCTACGGCACTGGGGCATGGCCAACGATCGCATGGCTCACCCCCCAGGGAGAGCTGATCGCGCAGGACGGATTCCTCGACACGGCCGAGCTGTGCATCCGGCTCGAGCGCATCCGCGACGCCTGGCGCGAGAGCAAAGAGGACATCCAGCGCCGCATTGGCGAACTCTGGACGAGCAACGACGAGCAAGGCGCGACGGCCGGCGCCGGCCCCAAGCTGCGGCGTGAGATGGTCGACGACATCACCGACGCCATCTACGAGAAGTTCGACGCGCAGCACGGCGGCTTTGGCGACGGCATCAAGTTCCCCCACCCCGAAGCGCTCGATTTCGCACTCGTTCAGGTGCAGAAGCGCGACGACGAGCGCATGCGCGAGGTCGTCCGGACGACCCTCGACCGCATGATGGAAAGCCCGCTGCACGACAGCGTCGAGGGCGGGTTCTTTCGTTTCTCGCAGACTGCGGACTGGCACAGCCCGAACTACGAAAAGCTGCTCGACCAGAATGCGCTGGTCCTGCGCGTCTACCTTGAGGCCTATCAGGTCTTCGGCCAAGAGCCCTACCGACGCTGCGCCGAAGGCATCGCCCGGTGGATGCTCGACGTGATGCGCGACGCGCACTCTGGAAGCTTTGCCGGCAGCCAGGATGGCGACGCCGACTACTACACGGGTGACGCCGCTCGACGCGCCGAGCGTGCGGCCCCGGCCATTGACCGAACGGTCTACTGCAACGCCAACGCCATCGCGGTTTCCAGCCTGCTGAAAGCCGCCATCGTGCTCGATCAACCCGAGTGGCGTGAGCACGCCATGGGTGCGCTGACGTTCTTGCTCGACAACCTCTTTGACGGCACCGACACCCACCACTACTGGGACGGCACCTACCATTTGCCGGGCATGCTGGCCGACCAGGCCTGGCTGATTCGCGCCTTGATCGACGCCGCGCAAAACACCGGCGATTCGGACCTGCTGGTCCCGGCTGAGAAAATCGCCGAACGCGCCATGGCCCAAAACCGGGCGAGCGACGGCGGCTTCTTTGACATCCTGCACGACCCGGACAGTCGTGGCTCGATGCGCCGTCGCAACCGCTCCATCCTCGACAACGCCTCGATGGCCGAGTCGCTGGTGCGGCTGTCCTACCTGTCGCGCCGCAGCGACTTTCACGACGAGGCGACCGCGGCGCTTGCAGCCTTTACCAACGACTACCGCCAGTACGGCTACTACGTTGCCGGCTACGGCCGCGCCGTCGACCTACACTTCTACGAGCCGCTCTTCATCACTGTGGTTGGCGATCGCAACAGCGATGCAGCGCGCGAGCTCCGTCAGGCGGCGCTCTCGAACTATGTGCCGTCGCGCATCGTGCAGGCCCTCGATCCCAAGTACGACCCCGTGCTGCTGGGCCGCAGCGGACTACCGAGCACCGCCGACGCCATTGCTCACCTGACGGTAGGCAAGCGCGCGCAAGGCACTGCGCATACGCCGAGGGAGCTGCTCCAGGCCATCAGCAGCGTCGAACAAGATCGACGACCCGGTCTAGACGACGCTAGGTCCGAAGACGACTAGACGTCTGTGATGGCCGGCACTCTGTGATGGCCGGCACTTCTAGCCATCTGTGATGGCCGGCACTTCGGCGAGCCAACCTACAGCGTCGGTTCTTCTTGCTCTTCGTCGGGAACGAGCTCGATCAGGCCACGAAGCAGCTCTTCGTGGGCGATCTTGATGTAGTTGCGCTCACGCGTCTCGAACAGCGGCCGCTGGCCACGGACGAGTTCGCGCACGCGCTTTTGCAGAAGAGCGGTCAGGCGGAAGGATCCACCGACCTGCTTGACCAGCTCCTGAGGGAGACTCTGTTCCATACGGGTTCGGGCTCCGGCCGGCTGGCCAAGAGGGCCAAACAGGCTACGGGAAACCCGGACCTGATCAAGCCTCCACCCCGGCCAGAGCGACCTCCGAGCCAAATTGCCCGGATATTCCCCCTCGAACGGTGCCGGCAGGCCCCGTCGCCGGCCGCCGCAAGCGATGCCGCTCAGAGGTCTCGGACGTCGATCGAGAGCATCATGTCGCAGTAGGCGGTGTGACCGCGACGCTGGGTGCTGCAGCAAACCAGGTGCACGAGAACCTGGCGTGCCGCGCTCGGGCCCACCACCTGCACTTCCAAACCATGCGGAAAGCCGGTGCCCGTCGTCGACTCGATGCCGAAAGCGCCGACGCCAAATGCGTCCCGCGCGTAGATCGACGCAACCGAGTGGTGTCGGTAGCTAAGCACCCCACAAACATCGCCCGGTGCGCGCAGGACCTCCCAAGGATCAGGCCGTCCGCCAAAGGGCGTCGACGACATGCTGCCGTCGGACGGATCCACCTGACGAAACGTGTCGGTATCGCTTGGCAACTGACCACGGATCCAGACGACCTCTGCTGCGGGGTGCGTCGCGCCGTTGGCGTCGGGCGTTGACGTCGCCAGGTGGACCAAGAACTCTTCTTGGTCCGTCGCATCGGTGATGCGGTCCACGCCCGCCGCGTCGATCAGCGGTTCACTCTCGATACGCACCAGGTTGAGCCCAATGGCGTTCGTCAGATCGGGCCCGCCATCTTCGGGAGTCAGGTAGTAGTAGACCCATCGAAACACATCGACGAGATACTCGTTGCCGCTCGTGCAAACGAAACGGTCACTCCACGAGAGCTTGGTGAACAGCAGGGAATTGCCGGTGATCTCAGCGCCGGAGACGTCGGCCCCAATGGTGCCGGTCGCGGAAATCCTCGGCAGCCGCAGGTCCGCAAGCGGCGCCGGAGCGCCATCCGTATCGAAGACAGCCAAGTTCGCGTTGCCTTCGGCGTCGTTGCCGAAAACGCGCGCCGACGAAACCAACTCTAGTCGGATCTCGCCGAGCAGGTCTTGCGTTACCTCGGTGACCCGCGCCACGCGGCGAGAATACTCCTGCGCTTCGCCGCCGCTAACCGACAGCGTTGCGACGGAGAAGATCAGCATCGACAGCAGCACGGATGCCACCACGAGCTCGACCATGCTGTAGCCGGCGCTGCCGCGCTCCTCACGGTGCGGCAGCTGGAGAAAGCCTGGAAGCTCTGAGACGGTAGCGTTCATCGTTGAATGAAGATCCGGTTTTGGTGCCAGGCGTAGTGGACTTCCGCATTCCGCCGGTAGCACTCAATGCGAAGCAGATAGCTGGCCTGTGGGAACTGCGCGCTAGGCGTCGACCACGTGTAGCTCTCATTGCCCGCGCCTGAGTCCGAGATCAGGTAGAGGCTGCTCGATGGAGGCGCCCCGATCACGGCTTGCGAATCGTCCTGCATATACCGCCAGGTCGTCCCGTTGTCGTTCGAGTAAACGAGCACGTAGTCGAGTGCGGACTCATCCTCCGCGTAGGTGCCCGTTTGCGTATAGGGGCCACCATCCCAGCGCGTCCACTGCGTCGCCCACTGGATCGAAATGGCCGTCGGGTCGTTGAGCTCGGTGATTTCCGTTGGGCTGCGCAGCTCAACGCGAGCAGGCTGCGGAATCCGCAGCGTGTTGGATATGTCGCCCGCTTCGAAGAACGAGTGCGTCAGCGACAGCACCGCCCACTTTGCGATAAACGTCGTGCCCGACTGGACCGTCTTGTCGATGCCGTTGACGATCACGTAGCCGGCGCTGGTGCGCCCTGGATTCTCGAGCTTGACCAAGCCCGAGCCAACGCCTGACGGGTGCGTGTAGTACGTCTCCAGCAGGCTGCCGATGTAGCGCGTCGTGTAGGGCGTGAAGTTCCAGTGGTCGCCACCATTGCCCGAACGGCTCAACTGAAACGGGCGACTGACCGGCGCGGCGGTCGGCATCGACATCGCGTAGTTGGCCGCAACCTCGGCACCCGTCGCCGTCAGCGTGCCGTTGCCGCTGGCGCCGCGGTGGTTGAAGCACGTCGACGAAGTTCCAATGTTGAAGAAGGCACCACAGCCGCGCGACTGCGAGCGCTGCTGGTTGTTGAAGAGGCGCGTTCCATACGCGGTTCGCCCCACCGTGTTGTAGGTGTTTTGCGTTGGGAAGCGGAACGACAAATCAGCCACACTGCCGGCCTCCAAGTTGCCTCTCGGCGCCCCTGACGTGGTGTCAAAGAAGTCGGCTGCAAGCTGGTCTGGATAGAGCTCTCCGAGCCACGGGTAGCCACACCACCAGTTGCTGAAGGCGCTGAGCCACGTCAGGATCAGCTGGCGCTGGCCCGTTATGGTGTTGATGAAACCCGTTCCCGACCCAGCGTACGGCGTCATGTCGCTCGGAATGGAGCTGGGGTAGCCGTTGGCCGAGTCGTAGCCAATGTCGTTGCCGATGCCGACGTAGTAGTTCGAGTAGCCGGTCAGCGTTGTGTAGAGAGCGCCGCTCTCGACAATGCCCTCGCGGTAAAGCTGCATGCAACGCGGCAGGTCGAACCAAAGCTGATTCTGCCAGCGATTGCGCAAGCGCCCGCCATCAATGCTGCCGAAGTCGCCGCTGGCGTTCTCGCTGTCGTTGTTCAGCCGGTCGTGGTACCAGTTGTAGCTGTTCGGGAAATCGTCGCCGTTGTTGAAGCAATCGAGGTACGGCAGGTGCCGCGGATCTCCGTTGAACTGCGAACGCTCGGTCATCGGCACGTCCAGCGCGCTGTCCGTCCACCATGCATAGGTCGTCGACAAGTTGTCGGGCTGGTTCATGGCCGGAAACGTCGTGCCAGAGGTTTCCCAATCGATCTCGCCAAGGCTCCGGTTGCTCGCAATCCGCGTCCGCACCGCAACCACCGTGTCGCCGGGCGCCGCCAGCACAGCTGGCTCCAGGTCGAGCGTCCAGCGGGCCGTGTTTTTGGTCAAAGCCCCCGGAGCGAACAGGTCCGTCGTGAACGACGGGCCTGCATCGACGGGCGAGGGAACGTATTCCATCTGGTAGAGACGGGCGCGCTCCGAGTTTGCGAGACCGCGGCCGCTGACATCCTGCGCACACGTCAGAGGTGTGTTGTAGAGGAAGATGCGCGTGCGCGCCTCGAGACCGGGAATGAACTCGGCCTCGTAGTACATCTCTTCTGCAACATTTGGTCCGTCGTCAACGTGGAGCGCCGGGGACCAATCGAAGTAGTCGGTCGTACCGCCAACTAGAACTCCACCGCGAAGGTTCTCCAGACGCACCTGGGGGCTCAGACGCGTCACGTCGCCGGGATCGGTCAAATTGAGGTTCATGACCTCGATGACCATCGGCTCCGTCATGCGATCGGGACCACTGTAGTATTGTGGGTAGTCCGTGTAGGCATACATCCGGAAGCGCAGGTGCTCGGAGGCAGCCGTGCCATCGTTGAGCGTGCGCAGCTGCTCTGGGTGCGTGACAACGCGCCAGCTTTCGTGGTTGACCGGATCCTTGGCGGCGTCGCTGTAGTTGCGCATTGCCGGCATCGGCAGCAGTTCGCCGTGCAGATTGATGATCAACGCATTGCGATACTTCGCGGGATTCGTGTTGAGGTCTTCGAGGAAGAGCCGCAGCGTCGGCTCTTTCGACATATCGTTGAGGTCATCCGGAACGGCCGTCCCAGCCGCAAGCGCGTCGCGGATCTCTTCTTCCCGATCTTCGATCGCATCGACGCGGCGCTGCCAAAGCGCGACCTCGTCGGGATACCGCATCGCGTGGTTGTAGAAATCGGCCAACGCATACGGGTGCTCGTTGGTATCCGCGTCGTAGCCGTTCCAGTCGTCGCCATCGAGATTGATGCGCGCCTTGATGTTGTCGGGAACGTAGTAGTACGACGAAGAGTTGCCCGTTGGCATGCGGCCCGGGTAGTGGTAGACCTCGGTGACCGGATCGTGGCTGTCGACCGCTTCATTGACAAACGGGCGATACGTCTGGTTGCGGCCGAATGCCGCCTTGGTGATCCAGTGCGAGCGAAAGCGCAGACCCGGGTTGCGGTTCTCGAGGTCGGTGACCATCGATTCCACAAACGGCTTGATCGAGTCCATGTAGACCCACCACCCCGGGATGTTCTCGATGGCCAGCATGTAGACATCGAACACCTGCGTGGTCGGGAACGCGTTGCTGGCCGAGTTGATCACGGCCGAAAGGTCGGCCATCGCGTTCTCGTTGCCTGCCCGGTCCCGCTTGAAAACGCGCACGGTTACGTAGCGAACGTTGCGGTTGTTGAGCCCCAGGAATGGCTGCACGGTGATCCGCCGAGACCACACCCAATCGCTGCCGCGCTGGTAGTTCCCCGAGACCACGTGGTCGGGCAGCACCGGGTTGCCCGCATCCGTCTGGATCGTCAGCGGCGCCTTGGTTGTCGTGCCGTCGTCGAGGATATCGAGATCCACCGCCGCCTCGACACCTCCCGCATCCACCAGCGACTGGATCTCCGACAGCATCGCCTGCGCTTTGCTGTAGGCAAAAACACGATCTCGCTCGGTGTTGGTCGCCAGGTAGTTGACGGAAAGATGGTTGATCAAAACGGTCGCGCTCGCGACCAGGATCAACACGGCAAAGGTCAGCTCGGCGAAAGTAAATCCCGCCTGATTGTCGCGCTCGCTCTTCATGTTCGTACCCGAGGCCTATCGGCCATTCCCGCGCTTCCGAGGTGCAAGGCACCAGTCGGTTCTTCGGCATCTCCCTGAGACCAACTTTTGGCGGATCTCCAGCCCTGTCTCGATTCTGGACACGCGGCCGTCGAGAGACGGGAACAGTGCAATTGCATCGACCGTTCGCACGACCCATGCTGCCTTCACATTGCATTGGTTTCGTTCGCTGATCCGCGTCTTCCGCCGCCCTGCACGGCATCTGTGGCGATTCTGGCCCATGGTGGTGCTTGGCTGCCTTCTTGTGCCACTGCACGCTGCGATCACGCTTTGGATGCCGCGCTTGCTCGGCGAAGCACTCGACCTGCTGACCAGCGCCTCAGCCGAATCGGCCGGCGAATCAGCCGGCGGATCAGCTGCAGAATCAGCCGCAGAAACAGCCGCTGGCCCCCAACCCGGCAGGCTGCTTGCCCGGGACGGCCTGCAGTCGACCTGCCTGCTGTTTCTCGGTCTCGCTCTCGCAGAGGGCCTGACCCGCTATGCCTCGCGCCGGGCGCTGGTGGACGCCTCACGCAAGGTCGAGCAATCGATCAAGAACGAATTGGTCCAGCATCTGCAGCGCGCCCCGGTCACTTGGTTTGATCGATCACGCACCGGCGACCTGACCTCGCGCATGACCCAAGACGTCGAGCTGGTTCGCTTTGTCATGGGACCGCTTCTGCTGCACGGCGGCAGCACACTTTGCCTCCTGCCGGCCGGCGCCTGGCTGATGCTGTCGATGGATGTCCCGGTTGCGCTCAGCAGCCTGGCTGCGCTGATGCTGGTCTTCGTCGCCATGCGCTTCGTGCTGCCCCGCCTGCATCGATGGAGCAAGAAGTCGCAGGAGGCCATTGCCGAAATCTCGCAGCGCGCCCAGGAGGACTTTTCCGGCGTGCGCGTCATCCAGCAGTTCGACGCCACCGACCGCGAACTGGCCGCGATGGCCAACCGCAACCGAAGGTTTCTGTTTGCCAACCTCAAGACGGTGCGGCTGCGGTCGCTGATGAACGCGCTCACGCACTCGAGCAGCGGCGTGGTGATGCTCGCCGTGCTGATCGTCGGTGGACACCAGGTCATCACCGACCAGATCACCATCGGTGAGCTGTTTCAGTTCACCGGCTATTTGGCGCTGATGACCTTCCCGCTGCAGATCCTCGGCTGGACCGTCGCGATGATTCCGCGCGCACACGCTGGCGCGACGCGCATCGAAGAGCTGTTTGAAGTCGCCCCCGAGCCCAACGACGGCCTAGCGGTCGATCTACAGGGAAGCATCGAGGCACGGGGCCTGACCTTTGCCTACCCCGACACAGAACGGCCGGCGCTTGACGACGTCTCGTTCCGGCTGGCGGCCGGCCAGAAGCTGGGCCTCGTCGGTCCGGTCGGCAGCGGCAAGTCGACCCTGCTCGCACTGCTGCTGCGATTCTACGACCCGCCTCCCGGCACCCTGTTTGTCGATGGTCACGACGTGCTCGACATCGCACCCAACTGCCTGCGCGCACTGTTTGCATTCGCGCCACAGGAGCCGTTCTTGTTCAGCGACACCATCGAGAAGAACGTCACCTTCGACCGCCCGGACACCACCTCGAACGAGCGTGACCGTGCCGTCGCAGCCGCCGCCCTTGACCAGGATCTACCGCAGCTTCGTGACGGCCTCGCGACGGTCGTCGGGGAGCGTGGCGTTACGCTGTCCGGCGGTCAGAAGCAGCGCGTCTCGCTGGCGCGCGCCCTGCTCAGCAATCGTCCAGGGCTGCTGATCGACGACAGCCTGTCGGCGGTCGACCCCAACACCGAACGCCGCATCCTGCTGGGCCTGGCCGAGACCCGCCGAGGCCGCACCGTGATCGCCGCAAGCCACCGCCTATCCGTCGTCCGCGACGCCGACCACATCCTGGTGCTTGACGACGGTGCTGTCGACGAACAGGGCACACACGCCGAGCTGCTCGCGCGCCGCGGCAGCTATCAAAGCGCCTGGCAACGACAGACCGAAGCCATGGCGCTCCAGCGCGACCTTTCGGACGAAACCCCGGATCCCCGCTCTGACGAGGGCAAGCAATGAGCGCCGCGCCCTATGATGACGACGCGCCCGAGGGCAACTTCAAGCTGTCGTTCCTCGGACGGCTGTGGCCGTTTGTGCGCCCCTACCGGCGTGGCTTCGGCGCTTGCCTCGCGATCCTGCTCGCCTCGTTTGCGCTCGAGCTACTCGGACCATGGCTCATGCGCCTCGCCATCGACGGGCCCATGCGCGACGCCACCGCCAGCGACGACGCGCGCATCCAGGAGCTCTGGTTCTACGGGCTCGCATTCTTGCTGGTGACGTTGGCGAGTTCCGGCCTCGGCTATGTGTATGGCTTGTTGACCGCCTGGAACGGCCAACGGGTGATCCGCGACGTCCGCCGAGTGCTGTACACCCACCTGCTGCGCACCGGCCTGTCGTTCCACGAACGCAACCCCGCCGGCAAGCTGACGACACGCGTCACCAGCGACGTGGAAAACCTCAACGAGCTGATCGCGACCGGCGTGCTTCAGTCCGTGTTCGACCTGCTCAAGATCGGCGGCGTGCTGGTCGTGCTGTTCTTCCTCGACCTGAAGCTCGCTCTGTTCACGGTTGCGACGACGCCACTCGTGATCGTGCTGAGCGTGATCTTTCGCAAGAAGGCGCAGCGAGCCTATCGCGCCGTTCGCGGCCGACTGGCGCTGCAAAACGCGTTCGGCACTGAGCTCATCGGCGGCATCCGCACCACGCGCGCCTACGGCCGCGAACAGCTGGTGGCGGAGCGTTACGCCGAGCGCAACCAGGAGACCACCGAGGCCTGGCTCGACACGGTCCAGCATTTCTCGCTGTTCTTTGCGCTCGTCGACTTTGCGCTGCGAGCCACCACGGTCGGGCTGCTGTGGTTCGGCGGCAGCGCCGTCCTCGGGGGCACGCTCGAGCCGGGTCAATTCATCCAGTTCTGGCTCTACTTCAGCCTGTTGAGCGGCCCGATTCGCGAGCTTGGCGAGAAGTACAACGTGCTGCAGGCGGCCTTCGCGAGCTGCGAGCGGATCTTCCAGATCCTCGATGAGCCAACGTTTCCGCCGGCGGCGCCTGCCGGCAAGCCGCCCGTGGCGAGCCCGCGTCGCGGCGTCGCGCGCATTGAGTTTGAGGACGTGCACTTCGCCTACGGCGATGGCCCCACCGTGCTCGACGGCATCACCTTCACGGCCGAGCCAGGCCAGACTGTGGCGATCGTTGGTCCGACCGGCGTTGGCAAGACGACGCTGCTATCGCTCGTCTCGCGCCTGCGTGAAGTGACGGCCGGCAGCGTGCGCGTCGACGGCGTCGACGTGCGCGAGCTCAACCTGTCCGACCTCCGTCGCCGCATCGCATTCGTCGCCCAGGACCTCTTCTTGTTCGGCGGCTCCGTGCTCGACAACGTGCGCCTGTTCGACCGCAGCATCGATGAAGACCGCGTCTGGCGCGCCCTCGAAACCGTCGGGGCGGCCGGCTTCGTCCGGGCGCTCCCGCAAGGACTCGCGTCCCAAACCGGCGAACGCGGCGCGACGTTCTCGCAGGGCGAACGACAGCTGCTGGCGTTCGCCCGCGCGCTCGTCACCGAGCCCGACGTGCTTGTTCTCGACGAAGCGACGGCCAGCATCGACAGCGAATCCGAAGCCCGGCTGCAGCGCGCGCTCGAAGTCGCGCTGCGCGGCCGCACCGCGCTGGTGGTCGCGCACCGCCTTTCGACGGTCCGCGATGCGGACCAGATTCTGGTTCTAGGCCAGGGCGGTATCGTCGAGCGCGGCTCGCACAAGCAGCTGCTCGACCAGGGTGGCCACTACGCCGAAATGACGCGCCACGCAGCGGCGGGGTAGCAGACTGCTGACTGGCAGACTGCTGCGAGAAGCGCCGCCGAGGCGATGGGCCGCGAGCCGCGGGCCGCGGGCCGCGCGGCAGCGAGCGAGCGCTCTACTTCTTCGCGAACGCTTCTGGCAGCGGGCCCGTCAGCGCCTTCAGGAACGTCACGATCGACGCGACTTCCTCATCCTTGAGGTCCTTCGCAAGCTGCACCTTTGCCATGTGCTTGACGGCTTCCTCGAGGGTCGCGTACGAACCGTCGTGGTAGTAGGGCGCCGTCTTTTCGACGTTGAGCAGCGTCGGCACCTTGAACATGTACTTGTCCGTCTCGGCACCCGTCATCTTCATGCGGCCGGTATCCTCACCCGTGTAGGGCGTGTGAACGCCGAGCTTTTGCGCCAGTGAGCCACCGAGCGCGCGGTTCATGTGGCAAGTCGTGCAGCCGACCTCCATAAACTTGTTGAGGCCTACCAGCTCCTCGTTGCTGAGCGCCTTCTTGTTGCCATCGAGGAAGTCATCCCACTTCGAACGGGTCACGAGCGTGCGCACGAACGCGCCGATTGCGATCCCGGCGTTGTCGGCCGTCACGGCTTCGTCCTGTCCAGCAAAGGCCTTGCCAAACATCTCGGCGACGCTCGCCTCGCCCTTGCACTTCTCGACGACGCCAGCGGCATCCTTGAGGCCGTGCTCGACCGCCTGGCCGCGTGCATCCCAGAACTGAGCGTATTGACGGTGGGCGTTGTAGGTCGTGGGCGTGTTGCGCGCGAAGGCAGCACCGTGCGCCATCCCCGACGTCTTTTTGCCGTCGACGCCGTAGTTGCTGAGGTCGTGGCAAGACGCGCAGCTCATGCTGCCGTCCGCCGACAGGCCATCCCAGTGGTAGAGCTTGTTGCCGAGCGCGACGAGCGCTTCCGACGAAGCAACCGGCGCCTCAGGTGCCGTCGTCTCGTTGGCCATCAGCGCCTTGACCATGGTCATGTTGATCTTTGGCCGGCGAACCCGCTTCTTCGGCTTGGTCGTTGCGCTGCCCTTCGGGCTGGTCTTTGCGGCCGAATCGCCGCCGCTCTTGGCGCTGTTAGCGGCCGAATCGCCGCCCGCAGACTTGCCGGCCCCTGAGGGCTTGGAATCGCCGCCGCCGCAGGCTGCGAAAGCAAACGACAGGGAAAACGTGAGCAGGAGGGTTCCGGTCTTCATAGCAGGTAGTTTGTGCGTGACAGCGCATGAGAATGACATGCACGTGAAGCAATCGGAGCGGAGCTTCGAGATTTCATCGCGAACGGACGCAACGAAACGAATCGAACTGCAGCGTACGCTTTGACCACGCTTGCAATCCCGCGCCACAACCTTCTCAATGATGGAGATGAGAGGGGTGATCTTGGGGAGTTCGTCGGTTTATCGCCGCAAACTCATGGAGCGGCTGCAGATACCGTTTGAGGTAGAGGCACCAGACTTCGACGAAGCCAGCGTCAAAGAACTTGACCTGCCGGCCATGGAGACGGCGCAGCAGCTCGCCCGCAGCAAGGCCAGAATCGTGGCCAGCCGGCACCCCCACGACATTGTGATCGGCAGCGACCAAATCGCCGCGGCCAGCCAGAACGGCGCCATATTCGACAAGCCCGGCAGCGCCGACGGCGCGATCGAGCAGCTGCGGAGCCTGCGGGGCAAGGAGCATCAGCTGCTGACGGCGGTCGCAATTGCCCACTCCGACCAGCTCGTGGAGTTCTGCGACGTCACACGGCTGCAGATGCGCGACCTCAGCGACCAAGAGATCGAGCGCTATGTTGCCGCCGACAAGCCGCTGGACTGCGCCGGCAGCTACAAGATCGAAAGCCTCGGCCTGATGCTCTTTGAGCGCATCGACAGCCACGACCAGACGGCGATCCAGGGTCTGCCGCTGATGCGCCTCGGGCAAGAACTTCGCGCTTTGGGTCTGCAGGCACCCTAGCGGCCGGCGGCTCCACGGGAGCCGTTTCGCCCTCGCCACCGCCCCTTGCGGCCCGCGAAAACGCCCTCGGGCGCCCGGCAGGCGACGAATCTTCCGCCACAGGGGCTGGCCGCGGTTGACGCATCGCGCGTGGTCGCGACAATCCTTCGCCCCCGTTCGCGACCGCGCCCCCGCCCCTGCGGTGGATACCCGCCGCAGCAGACCAGACCCGCCGCAGCCGACCTGCACACCAGCCGCCGCCACCAAAGTGGCACCGAAGACACCATGGCCCAAGACATCCGCAACGTCGCGATCATCGCTCACGTCGACCACGGCAAGACGACGCTCGTCGACGGACTGCTTCGCCAAACCGGCACGTTCCGCGACAACGAAGCCGTCGGCGAGTGCGTCATGGACAGCAACGAGCTCGAGCGCGAGCGCGGCATCACGATCCTGGCGAAAAACACGGTCGTCAGCTACCAGGGCACCCGCATCAACATCATCGACACCCCCGGCCACGCCGACTTCGGTGGCGAAGTCGAACGCGTGCTGTCGATGGCCGACGGCGTGCTGCTGCTCGTCGATGCCGCCGAAGGCCCGATGCCGCAGACCCGCTTCGTGCTGCAAAAAGCATTTGCCCACCACCTCAAGCCAATCGTTGTCGTCAACAAGATCGACAAGCCCGACGCGCGCCCGCAAGAAGTCGTCAACGAGGTCTTCGACCTGTTCATCGACCTCGATGCCGACGAAGACGCGCTCGAGTTCCCGGTCTTCTACGGCTCGGGCCGACAAGGCTGGATGACCAAGGATCTGGACACCGCCAAGAAGGGTGGTGAGGGCCAGGACCTGGAGACGCTGTTCCAGGAAATCGTCAGCCACATCCCAGCGCCGACGGACGACCCAGAGCAGCCGCTGCAGTTCCGCGTCACGACCCTCGACTGGAGTGACTACGTCGGCCGTATCGCCATCGGCCGCGTCCACCGCGGCCGCATGACGAAGGGCGCCCGCAACGTGCACATCGCGCGCAGCGGCAAGCAAAAGGAAGTCAACGCCCGCGGCGTCTACCAGTTCCGCGGCCTGAGCAGGGAAGAGACCGACTCGGTCGAAGCCGGCGACCTCTGCGGCATCTACGGCGTCGAGGACATCGAGATCGGCGACACGATTGCAGCCGTCGAGCAACCCGAAGCGATGCCGGTCATCGCAATCGATGAGCCGACGATGACCATCGTCATGCGCGTCAACGACTCGCCGTTTGCCGGCAAGGACGGCGGCAAGTTCATGACTTCGCGCCACATCCGTGAGCGCCTCGAGAAGGAGCTGCGCGTCAACGTGGCGCTGCGTGTCGAGCAAGGCGAGACGGCCGACCAGTTCCGGCTGTCGGGCCGTGGCGTCATGCACCTCGGCTTCCTGCTCGAGACGATGCGTCGCGAAGGCTACGAATTTGCGGTCGCCAAGCCGCAGGTTCTGTTCAAGGAGATCGACGGCGAGAAGCAGGAGCCAATCGAATACTTGACGGTCGATGCGCCGGCTGACTCCGTGGGCAAGGTGATCGAGATCCTCGGCACCCGCAAAGCCGAGCTGCTGCAGATGGAGCCAAAGGGCACCTTCACGCGGGTCGAGTTCACGGTGCCTGCACGCGGCCTGATTGGCGTGCGCACGCGCCTGCTCAACGCCACCGGTGGCCAGGCGACCATGCACCACGTCTTCCACGGCTACGGCACCTACCGCGGCAACATCGAAGACCGTATCGCCGGCGTGCTGGTATCGATGGCCAACGGAGCGGTCACCTTCTATTCGCTCGACAACCTGCGCGACCGCGGCACGTTCTTCGTGCCTGACGGTGCGACGGTCTACGAAGGACAGGTCGTCGGAGAGCACTGCAAGGACAACGACCTGGTCGTCAACTGCGTGCGCGAGAAGGCAAAGACCAACATCCGCAGCGCCACCAAGGAGTCGTTCGTCAAGCTGCCGCCGCCGCGCACCTTCAACGTCGAAGACGCACTGGAGTATGTCGGCGACGACGAGCTGGTCGAAATCACTTCGACGTCGGTCCGCCTGCGCAAGCTGCACCTGCGCGAAAACGACCGCAAGCGCCGCGATCGCCGCACGGAAGTCAGCAAGTAGCTCGGCGGCATCGCTGGACCGGCTCTGTGAGGTTGCCGGCGAACCGCCCGGTGCAATGATAGCCACTTCATGCCCCGCCGCCCGAATCCCGAAGTCGACAAAGCACGTGCCCGCACGCTCACGAGTCTGAGCGAGGCCCTGGGCTACGACTTCAAAGATCTCGACCTGCTGGATCGGGCGCTGACGCACTCGTCAATGACCAACGAGGGCAAGAAGAGCTACGAACGGCTCGAGTTCCTCGGCGACGCTTTCGTCAACTTTGCCGTTGCCGACGCGCTCTACCGGCGCGGCGACGAAGTTGCCGAAGGGCAGCTGACCGAAGCCAGGGCGCGGATCGTCAGCCGGGCCCCGCTGGCCATAGCCTCCAAGCGGCTCAAGCTGCATATCCACCTGCTCTCGGGCAAGGGACTGCGCGAGAGCGAGCGAACCAGCGACCGCATTCTCTGCGACCTGATCGAAGCAGTGCTCGGCGCGATCCTGATCGACGGCGGCGTCACGCCAGCGCGCACGTTCGTCAAGCGGCACGTCTTGCCCAAGGAGATGCCGGACGAAAGCAGCACCGCAGTCGAGAAAGACGCCAAGACGGCGCTGCTGCACTACTGTCAACACAACGGTCTCGGCCAGCCGCGCTACACGCTGCTAGAGACCGTCGGGCTGCAACACGAACAGGAGTTCGTGGTGCAGGCGCACCTGATCGACGGCCGCACGGCAGACGGTCGAGGCCGAACCAAGCGTGCAGCAGAAAAGTCCGCAGCCGGCGCGCTGCTGGCCAGCCTGCACGAGTAGGCCGCGTTCGCGACGCCGCCCACCCCCTCAGCGCTCGGCAGCGCCGTCTGCATCGGCGGAAGCCCGTCGCGACAGCCACTGCTCCGGCACCATCGGCACAAGCAGTGCGCGCGCGTAGTTGCGCTCAAACGGCTCGTCCACGCCAACCGCGTCAGGCATGCGCTTGCTGTCGTGGTAGGTGCCAAAGAGAAGATCCATCAGCGGGCTGAGATTGGCGAAGTTCACCTGCCCGCGCGTCGCGAGCGCATGATGCCAATGGTGCAGCCGCGGCGCGCCGATCAAGTACCGCAACGGCCCTGGCGACAGCGTCGTGTTGCTGTGGATGAAGATCGCCCACATGCCGCGGAAGACCGCGAAACCAGCGATCGTGTGCATCGGAAAGCCGAGCAGCAGCAGCGGCAGGTTTTCGACGGTGCGCGTGTAGAGGTTGTCGAGCGGGTGCTCTCGATGCGCCGCCAGCCAGTCCATGCGCTCGGCGGTGTGGTGTACGCGATGGAAGCGCCACAAGAACGCATTGTTGTGCTGCAGCCGGTGCGCCCAGTAGATCGCGGCGTCGCTCAGCGCAAACGCGCAAACGAACTGCAGCCACCATGGCCAGGCAGCAAACGACGTTTGCAGGGACGCGAGCGGCAGGTGCTCGAGCTGGCCGTGAAGCCAGACGATCGCGACGACTACCGGGGTATTCCAAAGCAGGTACTGCCCGAGGAAGTAGCAGACATCGGCCCAAAAACCGCGCCGAGCAAACTGCTGCCGACGTGCGGCAAACAGCCGCTCGAGCGGCAGGAACACGATCGTCAAGATCGCGAACGACTGCAGGGCGTGGCCAAAGCTGCTGATCACTGTCCCTTCTTGCCCTCTGCCTTTTTCCCCTCTTCCTTTTTCACGGCGGCCTTCTCGGTCTTGGCGTGCTCTTGCAGCAGCTCGTTCAGCTGCTTGATCACCTTGCTCGGCTCGGTTTTCGGCAGCGCCATAAACTTGGAGGACGACAACACCACCGGCGGCGGATCGTAGTCGATGACGATCGACTTCGACGAGGACAGCAACAGCTGCTCCGGAGTGAGTGGAGTCATCTCCTGAGACCGAACGCCGTCCGTTGCGGGCTCCTGAGTCACAGGTCCTTGCTTGCCGGGTTCGTGCGTTGCGGGCACTTGCGGTGCGCTCGGTTGCGCACCGGCCGCCCCCCGATCCACCGGCGAGGCCTGGCCCTGTGCGTGCCAGACCATCCAGGCCACGACCCCGACGGCGAGGACAACCGCGCCGATCCGCGCAAGGGCCGTCAGGCGACCGACGGGAAGAGGGGATTCGTGTTCGTTGACGTTCATGACCTATCTCCGACCCTGACACTATCCAGCCGCTGCGGCCGCAAACGTAAGCCCCACGTCAGCCCCAGAGATTGCATCGAGCGCCCCCGCGTCCCACCATCCATGCCATGGCAACGATCGCACTTCTCGGCACCGGCCTGCTCGGCCAAGGCTTCGCAGAAAACCTGCTCAACAAGGGCCACACGGTCCGCGTCTGGAACCGCACCAAAAACAAGCTAGCGGGGCTCATCGAACGTGGCGCCATCGCCACGGAGAGCCCCGACGAGTGTGTCCGGGGCGCCGAGCGCGTGCACCTGGTGCTGTCCGAAGACGACGCCGTTGACGATGTCATTGCCAAGCTGCGCGAGGGCCTCAGCAACAACACCCCCGTCATCGACCACTCGACCAACCTGCCAAAGAAGGTCAAAGCACGCTTCGATCAGCTGCGCGCCAGCGACGTGCGCTACGTGTCGGCGCCCGTCTTCATGGCGCCCAAGCACGCGCGCTCGGCGGACGGACTGATGCTGATCTCCGGCCCACCAGCCGACACCGACGAACTCCGCCCCGCCCTAGAAGAGATGACCGGCAAACTGTGGCACGTTGGCGACCGTGCCGACCTCGCAGCCGTCTACAAGCTCGCCGGCAACTCGGTCTACTTCGCAGTGACGGGCGCCGTTGCCGACGTGCTCGCCATGGCGCGCGAAAACGACGTCGAGCCCGAAACCGCGATGCAGGTGTTCTCGGAGTTCAAGCCGGGCAGCGGCCTGCACATGGTCGAGCGCCGGATCGCCGGCGCAGACAAGGATCGGCCCGCTAGCTTCGAAATGACCATGGCCGAAAAGGACGCGCGGCTGATGGCCGAAGCCGCCGGCGAGCAGCCCCTCTTTGTGCTGCCCGCGATCCTCGAGGCGATGCGCCAAGGCATCGCCAAGGGCTACGGCAAGGCCGACTTCGCGGCGTTTGCCAAGGCCTGACGGGCCTCGCAGCAGCGGACAGGCACCGTCGGTGGGCGATGCGCAGCGCGCCGTGTCTTGCCACTCCCCGTCAGCGGCGTCCGCAGCGTCAGCGCACCAGCCGGTTGGCCCGAAGCACGGTCGCCAGCGACAGCGTGTTGAGGGCTGTCACAAAAACCCGGCCACCGTCATTGTCCCAGACCCCGTCGGTATCCCACGACCCCTGCGCCGAGCCACCGTCGCGCTGGTGCACCGCGAGCTGCGCCAGACCTGGCTGCCACGCCTGCCACGTTTCGCCGCCGAGCTGGTAGGACGCCAAGCCACCAAAGAACCAGTAGACGGCGTCGATGTGCCCAGGACGCCACTGCGGCGGCTTGGCGCGCAGCAGCGCCCCCGCTTTGGCCATCGCGGACTCATCCGGTTTTTCGCCCAGCGCAAGCCGCGCAAACGTGCCGGCCGCCGTCAGCGTCTCACAGTTTCCGACCGGGAATTGCTTCGCGTGATCCCCCGGCTTCCGCGATGAGCTCTCGCCGGCTTTGCAGTAGCCGATGCGCCCCGTCTCCTCGTCCGTCACCTGGTCAAACCAAACGCGGGCCATCTCGAGAGCAGTGCCGTTGACCTCGAGACCGGCATCCTTGGCGCTGCGCAGCGCCAGCACAGCCCAGGTCGTAACCGACGTATCGTTGTCGTTGTCGCGCGGCATGTAGCGCCAAACCGCGTACGGGTTGCGATGCGACTCGAGGTAGTTGATCGCCCTCTGCGCCGTCGACTTGATGATCCTCCGGCTGGTGGACTCGACCCCCGACAGGTTGCAGGTTTCGGCCAGCGCAAACGCCGCCAGGGCGTGATCGTAGATAAAATCGTGCGACGCGTTGCTGCCGATCAGGCCATTCTCCTGCTGCTGCGCGCGCAGCCACTTGACGCCGCGCGCCACCACTTCCTTGTGCGGCCCCGCATCCATGGTGTTGCCGTGCCCCAAGAACGCGAGCGTCGCGAGCGCAGTGACGCCGACGTCGTGCACCGGGTTGCCGGCGCCATCGCTAGGCGTGCCCTTGTCGTGCTTCATGAAGTTGTCGCAGTCCCAGCGGCCATCTTCATCTTGATGCCTTGCGAGCCAGTCGAGCCCGCACTCGACCGCGACGGCCATGCTCACGGGCGCGACAGGCGGCATCGCCGCGGCCCGGGCGAGCTGCGGCGCCCTTTTGCCTGCTGCCGCGCGGCTCGAATCGTCGGGCGCAAGGCGGATCGCACGCTGGATCGCCGCACCAAAGGCATCCGCATCGCCCGTTCCGCCGGCCTCAAAACGGTGCTGGTTGAGCAGCTTGAGCGTGACCACGTCAAACTGGTAGAGCGAGCCGCCGCGCAGCACAAACAGGTAGCCGCCCGTCGCCAGCATCTGCGATGCGCCCGACCCGGGCGGCCCGACGGCCGGCCCTTGCGCCGCAGCGGCACCGGAAAACAAAAGGGTAGAACAGGCGACGCCGGCAAGCAGGCCGGAGCGGAGCAGGTGCTTCATGGAAATCCTCTGCCGCGGGGAATTCCCTGCCGCGGCGACACTGCCAACGATGCCGCCGCCGAAGGGTTCATGCGCGAGCGAAATCCTTCGGCCCCTTCGACATGGTTCTATTTCGTAACGACGACGTGCTGCCGAGACGCAACCAGCCCCTGGCAAGGTCCTTGAGACGGCTGGGTAGGGGAAACCACCCCCTCAGGCCTAGCTTCGTAGCCGCGCACTCGACATGCTGTTCGGCATGAAGAAGACCCTCGCAACCCTGTTCTGCCTGCTTTCGATGACCCTGATGACCAGCTGTGGTGCTGACGCCGCAGCCAGCGCAGCCGGTGTCTACGAGCTCGACACCAGCGCCGTCAAGAAGGCCATGGAAGCGGAGCTGGCGAACGCCTCCGAAGCCGAGAAGGCGATGGCTCCGACGATGATGAAGATGTTCGACTCGATGAAGATGTCGATGGAGCTCAAGGCTGACGGCACCGCCGAAATGAAGAGCTCGGGCCCCATGGGCGACCAAACGGATACCGGCACGTGGAAGATTGACGGCAACAAGATCTCGATGACGGCCAAGGGTAGCGACGGCAAGGATGAGACCAAGACCGGCACCCTCGAGGGCGGCGTCATCACCGTCAACGAAGAAATGGGCCCCGGCAAGACGATGAAGCTCATGCTTCGCAAGAAGTAGGCTTTGATTCATCGAGCCCCTCGCCCGACACAGGCGGGGGCTCTAGCCACCGCCCGATACAACTTCACGCAGCTCGGGCGCCTCGTCGGAGATGTCCCCTGCGGACCTTTCCGATGCACACAAACGTTCTACGCCTTGCGGCCGCTGCGGCTCTTTTCGCCTCTTGGGACGCGCGCGCCCAACAGCTGCCAACCGAAGTTGTCGAACAGGCACCCGCGCATGCGCGCAAAAGCCTTGGTCTCGACCAGCGCAGCATCCGCCGCGACATCCCGCTGCCGAACTCCGTGCGCCGCGCGCTGCGCAGCGGCACGCGCTCGCTGACCGGCAAACCCGGCCCAAGCTACTGGCAGCTGCGCACGGACTTTGACATCCATGTGCGCCTCGACGCAGCCAACCAGACGCTCTTCGGCAGCGAAACGATCGTCGTGCACAACCGAAGCAACGACGACCTGCGCCGGATCGCGCTGCGCCTGGACCACAACCTGTTCCGGTTCGGTGTGCAGCGCGGCTCTTCGGTGCCTGCCGAGCAGACCGACGGCATGGTCGTCACGCGCATCGCGCTCGATGGCGTCGAAGTGGACCTCGCCTATCGCCCGCGGCGCCGCCGCAGCCGCGAAGAGGTCACGCAAGCGTCCGTGCAGAACCTCCAGCAGACGGTCGCCACGATCATCCCGGCGACGCCGATCAAGGCAGGCACCAAGCTCGAACTGAAAATCGACTGGCACACCAAGCTGCCGGGTGGCGACGCCGGCCGCGGCCACCGCATGACGCAGCGCTGGGGCGACACGCTGTTCCAGCCAACACAGTGGTTTCCGCGCCTGTGCAAGTACGACGACGTGCACGGCTGGTTGACGTCGCCTTACCTCGGTCCCGCCGAGTTCTACAACAACTTCGGTAGCTTCGACGTCGAGTTTGACGTGCCCGGCGGCTGGCTCGTCAGCGGCACCGGCGAGCTGCAAAACGCCGACGAAGTGCTCAGCGAGCGCACCCGCAAACGACTCGCCACGGTGCTCGACTCCGACGACGAAGTCACCATCGTCGACGAAGACGAACGCGGCAGCGGCGCCGCTACGGCGCCGGGCGACCGGCTCACGTGGCGCTTCCACGCCGACATGGTCAACGACTTCGCCTGGGCCACCGCGAAGGACTACATGTGGAAGGCCACCCGCGCCAGCATTCCAGGCAAGGGACCGGTCCCGGTGCACATGCTGTTTTTGCCAGAGCGTGCCAACCGCTTCCGACGCGCCGGCGCCATCACGCGGCACGCGCTGGAGTTCTATTCTGAGCTCTGGGCGCCCTATCCGTTCCCCCAGCTGACGCTGCAGGACGGCCCGAGTGCCGGCATGGAGTATCCCATGGTCATCAACTCCAACCAGAGCGCTGCCGACCATGAGGTGGCGCACCAGTGGTGGCCGATGATGCTCGGCACCAACGAGACGATGTACGGCTGGATGGACGAAGGCTTCAACACCTACATGAACATCCTTTCCGCCGCACACCAGCGCGGCAGAAAGGCGAACCTCGACGGCCGCGGTCAGATCTACGGCCGTCGTTCCGGCGACGAAAGCGAGCCGCCCATGATGTGGACGGCCAACTACGCCGGCCGGCAGTACGGCTTCCAGACCTACAGCAAGGCGCCGATGATGCTGTCGATGCTCGGCGGGCTCGTTGACCTTCGCACGTCCGCCGACGGCGACGAAATCGTGCAGGAGGCGATGCGCAACTACACGCGCACGTGGGCCTTCAAGCACCCGACGCCGTGGGACTTCGTCTTCTTCATGCAGCACGAGCTCGGCATCGAACTGGGCTGGTTCTTCTACTACTGGCTGTGGACGACCGATACCTGCGACGGCTCGATCCAGAGCGTGCAGCAGCAAGAAAACGAGGTCGTCATCACGGTGCACCAAGCCGGCCAGATGCCCTCGCCCATCGTGCTCGACGTGGTATTTGCCGACGGCTTCCAGCTGCCGAAGATCGAGGGCGCGCTGCTTGTCGAAAACAACTCGCTGCAGATCACGCGGCCCGTGGACGTCTGGTTTGACGGCAAGCGAAGCTACGAACTACGCCTGCCCTGCCGGCTCGACGACATCACCAGCATGCAGCTAGATCGCCGCGGACGCTTTCCCGACAGCAACTCGGACGACAACGCATGGCCGCGCGCCAAGCGTGACCCCTCGGGGTCACGGCGGCGCCGCTAGCGGTCCTGCGCGCGGCCGCAGATCGCCTCGAACGCGCGCGCCACGCTCTTCGAGCTGAAGTTCTGCTCAACGAATGCGCGCGCCGCGAGCGACAGCTTTTGTCGCTGCGCGCCATCGCGCAGCAGCTGCAGCACAGCGGCCACAAAGTCGTCTGCCGTGTCGGCCAGCAGATAGTGCTCATCCGGCACCAATGGCAGGCCTTCGACGGCGATGGTCGTCGCGACCGTTGGACACCCCAGCGCCATCGCTTCGTAGGCCTTGAGGCGCGTGCCTCCCCCCACCCACAGCGGCAGCACGCAGACGTCCGCCGCTCGGATGTGCGGGCGCACATCGTCGACAAACCCCGTGAACTCCCACGGCAGACCGCGCCCCTTGGCTTCGGCGACGAGCCCGGCATCGGGGTTGCGCCCGACAATTTTGAGGCGCAGCTTCGGAGCGGCCTGCTGCAGCTTGCTCCAGGCGTGCTCGAGGAACCACTTGAGACCGTCGACGTTCGGCAGCCAGTTCATCGACCCGGTAAACACCAGGGTCGCTTCTTCGTTCTGCAGGTCCGCGGCGCTGCGCGGCTCCGAGTAGCTGTGGAAGTCGACATCGACGCCGGTCGGCACCACTTCGACGCGGCTCTGTCCAAGCCCATCGACAAACTGCTCCTTGTCGCGCTCGGACACCGCAATCGTGGTGTCGAAGCGCGCGAGCTGTTCGCGCTCAAAGCTCGCCATCTTGCGGCTTTGGCTACGCCAGATCGCGCGCATGGCGGCGCGCTCGGAGGTCTTGGCGTGCCGGGCGTAGATTTCGGACTCGACGTTGTGCGTAAAGACCAGCGACGGTGGCCCGATCTCGTCGGGCCACAGCACGGCCGTATGCACAAAGTCGAACACGACCACGTCCGGCTTGGCCGCGAGCGCTTCGCCGATGCACTTCTGCGCGAGCGGCGAGCGGTCGAGCGCGACCGACATCGGCAGTTTGGACAACAGGCCCAGGCCGCGCTGCAGCTTGCCTCGCTTGGTGTCGTCGGCCCAGCCAACGAAGTGGTCGCAGATGCTGTCGATCTCCGACTGCCACTTGTCGCCATCCGTTCGCTCCGGCTGCGGCGACAGCAGCGTGATTTCGTAGCGGCCACCCTTCATGCCGCGCAGGATGTCGACCGTGCGGATGCGTCCACCGGAGATCGTCGGAAAGAGAAACCACGGCGCGACAAACAGCAGTCGTTCGCGATCGCCGGAAGGCCGTTGGGCGCCAGCTTCGGACATTGCCATTGCGTTTGCCTGTGCCGCTGCCGTCACCAGCAGATGCCTTCGTATTTCGCGTCCGCCAGCTCTTCGAGCGCGCGCACGCCATCGAGGTCGATGATCGGCCGACCCGCGTGCTCGACGCGGATGCTCTCAATCGCCGCAGCCGGCGCATGGCCGAGCACAATGATGCCGGCGCCATCCAGGCACGCCTTCGGATCCGGAGCGAGCAGCTTTTCGAGGTGCGGGATCTCGCGCTCGATAAACTCTCGGTTGGCGCCGACCAGCTTCGACATTTCGAGCGCGTGGTCGTAGATGCTCAACTCAAAGCCGCGTCCCAGCAAACGCTCGGCAAGCGCAACCAGCGGCGATTCCCGCAGGTCGTCGGTCCCCGGCTTGAAGGCCAAACCGAAGAACGCGATCTTCTGGCGGCCGTGCTTCTGCACGAGTTCGAAGGCCCTTTCGACGTGCGTCTCGTTGCTCGGCAGCACCTTGTCGAGCATGGGCATCTCAAGGCCGCGCGCTTTGGCAACGGCCTGAAAGGCGCGCAGTTCCTTTGGCAGGCACGACCCCCCAAACGCGAAACCGGGGCGCAGATAAGCCTTGGAGATGTTGAGCTGCGAGTCCTCACAAAACAGCTTCATCGCCTCGCGTGAGTCCACGCCAAGCTCCTTGAGCAGCGTGCCGACCTCGTTCGCAAACGTGATCTTCAGGCCGTGGAAAGCGTTGGATACGAACTTGACCGCTTCGGCCGTGCGGCACGACGTGACGAAAAACGGTGCATCAATGCCCGCGAGCAGTTTGCGCAGGACGTCCGGACCGAGATGGCCGGAGCCGACGCTGCCGACCAGCGTGAACGGAGGCCCGTAGAAGTCGGCAACAGCGGTGCCTTCGCGAAGAAACTCCGGGTTGATGCAGAGCGCCAGCGACTCGCCAATCTTGCGACCGGAAGCCTCTTCGAGCAGCGGCGCCAGCTTGCCTTCCATCGAGCCCGGCACCACCGTGCTGCGCATGACGACGGTGTGCTCGGTGTCCTTCTCACGGATCGCCTTGCCGATCTCGCCAAACACCGCCTCGACCGACGCCAGCGACAGCGCACCGCGCGCATCGCTCGGCGTGCCGACGCACACCAGCGTCACTTCGGTATCGCGGATCGCCGCCATCGCGTCGGTCGTCGCCCGCATGCGCCCGACCTCGACGGCCTGGCTGATGCGTTCTGCAACACCGTCCTCGACCACGGGCGAGTGGCCCTTGTTGATCGAGTCGACCTTGTCCTGGTTGACGTCGACACCGACGACTTCGTGACCGAGCTCGGTCAAGCAGGCGGCCGAAACCGCGCCCACATAGCCCATTCCAAACAGCGAGATTCTCACGACGTAGTCACCATCGGCGTTCGGCGCGGCAGTTCTGTGCCTCGACCAGACGAACGTCTAGCTCCAGCGACCGCGCAAGGCCGGAGAAGCTATCCGGGCACGCGACGTCGGCCAGCGCGTTTGCTGCTGATCTTGCCGGGGAGCTGCACCGCCCCACCGCGACGGTTCTCCCATGGCAACGAAGGTTGCCGCTCCGACAACCCAGCTCGCCAGGCCGTCATGCTGACTCCAGAATCGTGCGTTACCGCTCACCCGCTCCGTCCTATCCATCCGCGATGAGAAGGAATCGAATCGTGACCGCGCAGGCCGCCGCCACCGTGCTTCTTGCGGGGCTGATGGGCTGTGCGGCCGCCTCAGCCCAGACCAAGAAGCCGCCAACCGTCAGCCAACTCCGGCGCCAGCTCGAGGCCGACACGCCGGCGGATCACCTGGCCGCAGCCGTCGCGCTTGGCACTCGCGGCAAAAGCGCGGCGAAAGCCCTCCCTGATCTGCTCAAAGCCGTGCAGACCCACGAAGGGAACGTCCGATCCGAAGCGGCACGCGCCATCGGCCACATCGGCAAGCCGGCGGCTCGCTTCGTCAGCCGCGTGCTTCGCAGCGGCAAAGGCACGCAAGTGGACGCTGCGCTACTCGCCGTGCCGCACCTTCAAGAACTCCCCGCCAAGCTCATGCCGACGATGGAGCGGCTCTGGCTGCGGGAAAAGCACCGACTCAACGAAGCGGTCGGAGATGCGTTTGTGGGGCTCGGCAAGCGCGCAGTGCCCTTCCTCACCGAGGCGATGGATCGCCGCGGCGTCGACAGCCATATCTGCCGCGTGTTGGAGCGCATCGGCCCGGACGCCAAACCGGCGCTGCCGCGCTTGATCCAACTGCTTCACTCCAAAGAACTCAGCAACTACAAGGCGGCAGCCCCCATCGCCCGTATCGGCGATACCGCTGCCATCCCCGCGCTGATCCAAGCTCTCGAGCGCGCCACCGAGGATCAAGACGATCATCTTGCGTCCACGTCGGCGAGAGCCTTGGGCAGTTTCGGCCCGCTCGCGAAGAAGGCGGTTCCGATTCTGCTCGAATCGATGGACCGACGAACGGCCACCGGATCGAGTCGCCATCGTGCCGAAGCCGCAACGGCGCTCCAGTGGATCGGTGCAAACAGCAGCAAGGTGCTCCAACGACTCGAGCGCGCCAGCAGAGCGTCGGTCAAAGAGCTCCCAGAAGCGGCGAAGGAAGCGGTGCTGGGCCTGACGCTGCCGAAAAATGCGCCGCGAAGCACGGTGTATCAGGCGCTCAAACACAAGGACTCCCGCATCCGCCTGACCGCGCTTGAGCGCGTCGTGGAACGCGCCGACAAAATGCAGAACTACACCAAGCTCGTGTCCCGCATGGCACGGCAGGACAAGGACATCGGCGTGCGTCAGGCGGCCCTGGTCACGCTCGGCGCCATTGGCAAGCTCGACGAGCACGTGCTGCTCGCGCTGAGCGAAGCGGAAGCGGGCGCGGACAAAGAGATCGCGGCCCAGGCACGCAAGTGGACGCTGCGCTACTCGCCGTGCCGCA
>JBGCDH010000058.1:0-47337 GCA_045105235.1 Planctomycetota bacterium
GGGCGTCTTCGCGCCCGCAGAATGCCCCGATATCGGATGCACTACACTACGCCGAAGCCTTTGGCGTGGCGAACTTGATCAGGCGCACAGCCGCGATGAGCAGCCAGATGCCGAGCACACCGCCAACAACCGGCAGCAGGAATCGGCTGCCGGCAACCCAGCCCGGCGTCGCTTCGCCGTAGTAGCGCGTATAGCCGTGCATAAACCCGGCCACGCTCAACCAGCCGACCAAGACCGCCAGCGCACCACTGATCCAGTGCACCGACTGCCGCGTCAGCGGCGCATCGACGCCCGAACGCGCAGCCTTGCCGCGCAGCTCACAAATCAACCAGGACGACGTCCCGAGCAGCACAATCGTATCGATGCCAACCGTCGCCCCCATCGCGTGCCCCATAACAAGCTGCGTGCCGTGGATCAGCGTGTTGAACGTCGGCACCGAAATGACGATCGACGTCAACAGCATCGCAACGGTCCACCACTTGGCCGTCACCAACCAAGCTCCGCGGCCGCAAAACGGCTTGCCGGACGCCCCGTTTTTGGCGCGCACCATCGCCGCCAGATCCACCATCAGCTTGACCAGGATGATGATCTCCATCATCGACACAATGAACGCCACCCACTTCACCACGTGCGTTTGCGGCAGGTGGTAGGTGTGGTGCACGTAGTTCGTGAAGCTGTTCAAGCAGCCAACGGCAAACAGCCAGAACGCGACTGGCGACTGCGCATAGCGCTTATCGCCCGACATCTTTTCGCCAACGTACGTCAGCGAGCCGTACATCAGGAAGTTGAACGATCCAACCAACGTGCCGCACGACTTCCACTGCACCTGCAGGTCGCGCACCGGACTTTCAAAGACCGACGGCAGCAGGTAGGCATGCCCTTCGACAAACGTGTAGCAGAAGAACACGCAGCCGATCGTCCAGAACCACACGTAGATGGGCTGCGCAAAGAAGCCATGCCGCAATCGCCGGACGACGTTCCAGAGAAACATCAGCCAACCGAACAAGAGCACGGCGCTGAACGCCGGGTGAAAGCCGAGGTATTCGCGGCCGGAACTCACCCCCAGAAACAACGACACAAAAATGCCGATGCCGCTCACGACCCAGGCCACTGTATGAAGCCGGAAGCGCAGCAGGTCGCCCTTGGTCAAACCGCCGTGGTGAGTGCAGAGCCAGTGGTAGACAACCGCGACGCTCGCGCCAAAGATCCACATCGATGCAAACGATGTGTGGATCGGCCGCATCTGCGGCAGCGTCACCCCCCACTCATTGAGCAGCGTCGAGATGGTCGGCACGTAGTGAAGCGCGCCAACCGCGCCGCCTAGCACGGTGACGAGGATGCACGTCAGCGCCAGTCGCACCTGAAGACTGCTCGTCTTTTCGAGCATCTCCGTGGTCCGGGCATCATCCCCTGCCGCAGCAGAACCGACGCCAGGCTCAACGATATCTTCGAGAGAGGCTTCTTCGAGAGGGCTCGCGCTCATCGGTATTCCCACCAGGGCAGTGATTGCTCGGATCCGGCGGCACCGCACGCGCTGCTCAATGCGTCGCGGTCGTCCTGCAGCCACTTCAAGAACGCCGTCAGGTCTTCGACCTGCTGCTCGCCAAGATGCTTCCACGCCGGCATGCCGCGGTCGACGCGCCCGTTTGCGATGGTCTCCTGCACGGCTGTAGCTCCAATGCGCTGGTGCGCCGTGCTCAAATCCGGCGCCGTCTGCAGGCCGAGCGGCGTCGCCTGCAAAGGAATGTGGCAGGCCGTGCAGTTCTGTTTGAACAGCGCGGCTCCGCGGCAGACGCCCTCATCCGGAGAAGCCTCTGCCAGCCTCCGGTCCAGCGCAGCCCGGACCTCGGATGGGTCCAGCGGCTTGTCGCGACGCGGCACGCCAACGCCCATGTCACTGAGTTCGTCAAGGAACGCCGTCATGTCGAAGATCTCGTCCTCGTTGAAGTGGAATGCCGGCATCTGCGCGCTGCCGAGAGTCAGCACCTGCGTGATGCGATCGGTCGTCAGGCGCTTACCCGCATTGGTCAGATCCGGACCGAGGAATCCCCCAAAGCCGTGGATCTGGTGGCAGGTCTGGCAGTTGTGTTTGTGCCAGAGCTGTCGACCGCGCAGGCCGTCTGCGCTCAAGGTCTCATATTGATCGGCTGTGTCGTCGGTGTAGACCAGCGCCGTCTGCACGCAAAATGCAGCGACGAGCCCCCCGAGCAGCAGCTTTCGTTGGACGACATTCACGCGAAAAAGGTATCGCACGACGGCCTCGGACGCACCCGAGGAACTCGCCTGCCTGGGCACGCAACCGCGAGGAATTTGGATTTACGCCGCTACCGACGGTCCGCCGCAGCACGCCGCACAGCCGCGCACAGGCTCTGCACGCCCACGCGGATTGCCGGCAGGTAGTCCGGATAGTAGGTCGAGCTGTGCAGGCCGGGCGGCCCGCCCGCCTGGCGAAGCCTGGCCAGCCGGTCAGGGGCCACGGTGCCGAGTCGAAACATGCAGAGCGGCACGCCAGCTTCACGCAGTCGACCAAAGTCCTCGGCGACCATGGCCGGCTCGATCGCGACCACGTGCTCGGCGCCCAACGCCTCGACCAAACCGGCCTGCACCGAGGCGGTCAACACAGCCTCGTTGACCAGAGCAGGCGTGCCTTCACTGAACTCGACCAGCGGCTCTTTGGCGCCGCACGACATGGCTTGCGCCTTGGCCTTGCGGCGAATCGCGGCGAGCATCAGCTTGCGGACGTCGTCCGTGTAGCTGCGGATGGTCAGCTGAAGATGGCACGACGACGGAATGATGTTGTGCTTTTGGCCCGCGTGAATCGAGCCGACCGTGATCACCCCGGCGCGGATGGGGTCCAGTTCGCGAGAAACAATCGTCTGCAGGTCCAGCACCAGCTTGCTCGCCTGCACAATCGGATCGACCGCCAAGTGCGGCGCCGCCCCGTGCCCACCCTTGCCAAAGAGCGTGATGTCGCAGCTGTCGACGTTGGCCATCGCGGGCCCGGCACGAACGCCGACCTTGCCCACCGCCAGGTCGTGGCTGCAGTGCAGGGCAACGGCGTAGTCCGCCCGCGGAAAGCGGGTCAGCAGCCCATCGGCCAGCATGCGATCCATGCCGCCCGAACGCTCTTCTGCCGGCTGCAGCATAAACACGAGCGTGCCAGCAAACGCCTTTGGATTGGCGGCGAAGTAGCCAGCGACACCGATCAAGCAAGCCATGTGCACGTCGTGGCCACAGGCGTGCATGATGCCAACCGCACGTCCGTCCGCACTGTCGGCGCGGATCTTCGACGCATACGGCAAGCCCGTTTCCTCGGCGATCGGCAGCGCATCCATATCGGCGCGCAGCAGCGCGACCGGACCTTCGCCGCCGCCGCAGCGCAGCACGCCGACGACACCATTGCCGCCGACCCCCGTCGTGACCTCGACGCCAATCGCCTGCAGCTCTTCGGCCATGCGCGCAGCCGTCTTGAGCTCGCGGAATGACAGCTCGGGATTGGCGTGTAAATGCCTGTAGAGCGAGCCCAGCGACTCCTCCCGCTGCTTGAGCCAGGCCAGCACAGGCTCCTGCCCGACGGCATTCGCCGAACCAAACGCGAGCGCCAGGAAACCGAGAACGAACGCCGTGCAGGGTCGCGTCATACCGACAGTCTAGTGTAGTGCATCTGATATCGGGGGCATTCTGCGGGCACGAAGACGCCCGTCACGGCGTTGCAGCTCCTCGGCAGGAAGGCTCCTCGGCAGAAGTAGGGAACATGCATTCGTCAAAGCGCCTTGCGACGAACGCCCTCGCACCCGGATACCGCCCCGTCTACCAGATGCACGGCACTAGCGCGGCGTGACGCGCTCCACGTGCAGGACTTCGGTGCCTGCCCGCGTGGTCACGGCAAACGGAAAGCGCTGATTGGACGCGGCCGCGCCAAATCGTCCGGATTTGTCGAGGGCCACGAAGCAGACATCGAGTTCGTAGCCCCGCGGATCGGTCGCGGCGATGCGGTGCACGACCTCTTCGCACGCATGCTGCGGCGACAGCCCCTGGCGCATCAGCTCGACGGCCAAGAACGAGCCGCAGTAGCGCATGACGTTTTCTCCCACGCCCGTGGCGCCGGCGGCGCCGACCTGCTCGTCGACGTAGAGCCCGGCCCCGAGGATCGGCGAATCGCCAACGCGCCCGGGCAACTTGCCCCCCGCGCCGCTCGTCGAACAACCGCCGACAAGATGGCCCTCGGCGTCGCGCGCGACGAGTGCGATGGTGTCGTGGCCGTTGCGGTCGACGTCGCCGTCACGCTCCCCCGCGACCCACGCCTGCTTCTTGTCGGCGAGATCCTCGATCGGCACCGACTCGACGCCGTGCTCGCGCGCAAACCAGCGCGCCCCCTCGCCGACCAGCATGACGTGCTTGGAATGCTCCAACACCGCGCGCGCCGCGGAAATGGGGTGAACCACTCCCTCGACCCCCGCCACGCTGCCAGCCCGCTGGCCGATCCCGTCAACGATGCAGGCATCGAGCTGCGGGTAGCCCGCGGCGTTGGGCCGGCCACCGAGCCCAACCGAACCATCGGAGCTGCGTCGTTCGATCTCACGGATCCCTAGCTCCACCGCATCCAAACGACTTCGGCCGTCTTCCAGCGCGGCGAAGGTGATGTCGTTGGCAAAGCGCCCGAAGGGCCAGGTGGAGACCACCAACGGTCCTTCGAGGATCGACTCGAATCGCGGCGGCTCACTCCGAGCCGCACCGCCACCCGACGGGCTGCCGGCGCAGCTGGTTATGGCCGTGGCAAGCGCGAGACATAGCCCGGCGAACAGTGCCCCGCTAGGCAGCGTTCGGTCGGGTCGCGTTCGGTTCGGCAACGTTCGTTTGGACAGCGTTCGGTGCATGACGAGAGAGATGCTACGTGCAACGAGCCCCAACCGTATGCTTGCAACCGTGACGCTTTCGCTTCCGCGACCGACAGCCACGGGTGCGCCGCCCCACCGACCTTTAGGGTCGGGACGACGCCCAGCTGCTGTTATCTCCGCCCTCGCCGCACTCGCGCTATCGGCTTTGTTGCTGAACCCGAGCTGCACAAGCCGCTCGGACCGCCCAGCCCCCGCGCGAGCCCAGGTCGCGCCGAACGTCGCTGGCCTGGCCGCCGCCGGACTTACGGAAACGACGCGCGGCCGCATCTTGCTCGGGGAACTGGGCTGCGTCGCGTGCCACACCCAAGAGCAACAAGCCATCGATGCTGCTGCTGGTCCGGACCTCGCCAGCGTCGGCGCGCGGCTCCAAGCAGACTACCTGATCGACTATCTGACGTCGCCGCACGACCACGAGCCGGGGACCACCATGCCCGACCTGATGCGGCCCTGGAACGGCGCCGAACTGCACGAACGCGCGCGAGCGATCGCGCACTACCTGCAGTCCTTCGCCGCCGCCGCAGGCGCAACAGAGTCGGCCGCGACGGCGCCGAGTTCCGGCACGGCGCCGACGGATGCGGCTGCAAAAGGCGCCGCGCTCTACGCCCGGATCGGCTGCCGCGCCTGCCACGCAGACGACCAATCCCGCAGCTACCTTGGACGCAAGTACTCCCACGCGTCCCTGCAAGCGTTCTTGTTGGCACCACACGCGTCGCGCCCTTCCCAGCGCATGCCGAACTTTGCGCTGACGCCGACCGAGGCCAACGAGCTGAGCCACTTCTTGCTCGGCGACAGCGGACCAACCGACGCGGCGACGCGCCTGGGGACAACCCCGCCGACAGTTGACGACGATCTCGCACAGCGCGGCCGGACTCACTTCGCCGAACTGCGCTGCGCCAACTGCCACGAACTCGACGACCCCGAACGCGCGCCGGCAAAGCCGTGCCGGCCACTGGCGGAGTTGGATCCCCGCGCGGGCTGCCTCTCGGGCACACCTGGCAACTGGCCTCACTATGCGCTGACGACCGCGCAAACCGCCGCGATCCAGGCCGCGCTCGCCGCAGGCCCCGCCACCGCGACCGGCGAAGAACGGATCGCACAAGAGCTCGGCAGCCGCCGCTGCTTTGCCTGTCACCGCCGCGGTGACGTGGACGGCGTCACCGCGCGTCTCGGCCAGGACGTTTTCGGCACCTCCGATGCAAGCCTCGGCGAAGAGGGCCGGGTGCCGCCGGCGCTGACCGGCGTCGGCAGCAAGCTGCAGCGCTCTTGGCTCGAAGACAGCATTGCCCACGGCCAGCACGAGCGCCCGTATCTGCACGTGCGCATGCCGGGCTTTGGCGACCGCTTTGCCGAACGCATCGCCGCCCTGCTCGATGAAGCCGACACGCTGCCGCCGGGCGGCATCGTGCCGCTCCCGGAGAATCGCAAGGAGGCCAACGCCGTGCGCGATATCGGGCGCGAACTAGCCGGCGACAAAGGCATGAACTGCATCGCATGCCACCAGTTTGCCGGCGAGCAAGCTGGCTCGATGGGCGCGATCGACCTGGTCTATTCGACCGGCAAGCGGCTCGACCCCGACTGGTTTGCCCACTTCCTGCGTGAGCCGTTTCGCTTCAAGCCAAACACGCTGATGCCGAGCTTCTTCCCCGACGGCAAATCGACACGACCCAAAATCGTCGACGGCAACGTGCAGGAACAGATTTCGGCGCTGTGGCACTACCTCGCCTGGGGCCGCAACGTGCGCAAGCCAAGCGGCCTTCGTCAAGCCGCGATCCCGCTAGCCGTCGGCAAAGAGCGCTGTGTCATGCTCCGCCGCAGCGTGCGCAACACCGGCAAACGCGGCATCAGCGTCGGCTACGCCGGCGGCGTGAACCTGACCTTCGACGCCGAGAAGCTGGGCCTCAACCAGATTTGGTGGGGCGACTTCGTCGACGCGCGCGCCGTATGGACATCGCAGGGAAGCGGCCAAGCGCAGCCTCTCTCGCGCAAGATCCTGACGCTCCCCAACGGCCCATTCTTGGCGCGGCTCGCAAGCCGTACATCGCCGTGGCCCACCGCCACGCGGCGTGACCGCGGCGATCGCTGGCTCGGCTACGACCTCGACGCCGACGGCCGCCCGTCCTTCCGCTACACGTCCGACGGCCTGACCGTCAACGACACTCCCAGCGAAGCGCTTGCCGATGGCGGCGAGCTGTATCTGAGACGCACTCTCGTGCTGAACGGCGAGCTGAACGGCGAACGCAACGGCGGCGGCGGAGGCTCGACGCTGGCGATCCGCATCGCGCAAGGCAAGCAGATCGAGCAGCCGACGGGTGACACCGCGAACCTAGGCAACGGCTTCCGCATCACTTGGAAGGGTGCATCCAGCGAACTGATCGCTTTGCCGGATGCGTCGCAAGAACTGCGCCTCATCGCAGATCTCCACGAAGACACCAGCACGGTCGAAATCGAGTACCACCAGAGGCAGAAATGAAATCGCTCACACAATGGAGAGCTACCCGGGCCACCCGCGCCGCGTCGGCCGCAGCCTTTGCGCTCGCGGCGACGGCCAGCGCCACCGGCCAAGAGCTCGGCGGTTCATGGGGCACGGCAGCTGCCGAGGCGGCCCACTATCGCATCGTCGAACTGCCGATTCCGGAGTCGCTGGCGCTCGAGTGCGGCAGTTTCTGCGCGATACCGGGCAACAGGTTGGCGATCGGCACACGCCGCGGCCAGATCCTGATCGTCGACGGCGCCTTTGACGTCTTGCCAGAACCAAAGATCACAACGTTTGCCGAAGGCCTCGACGAAGTGCTCGGGCTCGGCTTTCGTGACGGCGCGTTCTATGCCACGCAGCAGACGGAGCTGACGCGCATCAGCGACCGCGACCAGGATGGCCGCGCCGACCGCTTCGAGAACCTCAGCGACGCATGGGGCTTTGAGCACTACCACGAGTTTGCATGGGGCTCTGGCGTGCAGGATGACGGCAGCGTCTACGTGGCACTCGGCCTCTCCGCGTCCTACCACTACAAGGCTCCCTACCGCGGCTTCGCATTTCGGATCACGGCCGACGGCCAAACGCAGGCGGTCGCCAGCGGCGTCCGCAGCGCCGGCGGCGTTGGGCCGAACGAAACCGGCGAGATGTTCTACGTGGAAAGCCAAGGCCCGTGGAACGGCTCGTGCTCGCTCAAACACCTCAAGCAAGGTGGCTTTATGGGGCACCCGATTTGCTTTCCGGCCTACGACCTGCCGCTCGGCAAACAGCTTGGCCCAAAGCCGCTCGAGCCAACCAACCAGTCGCGCCTCTACGAAGAGAGCCAGCGCATCGAGCAGCTGGTGCCCTACGCCGTGGTGTTTCCGTATCGGCGCATGGGCCAATCCATCACCGCGTTTCGCGTCGATACGACCGAAGGGCGTTTCGGCCCGTTCCAAGGGCAGCTGTTCGTCTCGGACTACAGCCTCAGCATCATCATGCGGGCAACAACCGAGCAGGTGCGCGGCGTTTGGCAAGGCGCCTGCTACCCGTTCCGCGAAGGCCTCGGCAACGGCGTCCTGACGATCGAGTTTTCGAACGGCCCCAAGCCCGCGCCCAGCTACCTGATGACCGGTGGCA
Source organism: Planctomycetota bacterium (assembly GCA_045105235.1). Classification (GTDB taxonomy): domain Bacteria; phylum Planctomycetota; class UBA1135; order UBA1135; family UBA2386. The sequence goes on from JBGCDH010000058.1 coordinate 8,488, forward strand.
CCAACCGCGGCTGGCCGGTGCGCGGCAACAAGCGCTACGTGCTCGAGCGGCTCGAATACACGGGCCTCACGCCCTTTGACGTGCTGCGTATCTCGGCTCGACCCGACGGATTTCACGTTCGCTTCACCAAGCCGCTCGACGCCAAGACCGCCACCGACCCCAGCAGCTACACGATGCGCGCGTTCACCCACGTGTTTCAAAAGTTCTACGGCAGCCCCGAGGTTGACGAGAGCGTGCCGACGGTGACGGGCGTCACTCTCGATGACGACCACCAGGGCGCATACCTGGTCGTCGATGGCCTGGTCGAAGGGCACGTGCACGATTTCGACTTCTCTGGCGTGCGGGCGCAAGACGGTGCTCCGCTGCTGCACACAACCGCTCACTACACGCTGAACAGGATCCCTCAATGATGCTTCGCCCTCGATCGATCTCGACAGGCTGTGGGCTTGTCGGCGTGGTCGCCGCTTGCGCACTTGCTTTCCCCGTGGCGTCGCAGGCGCCCGCAGGCTCGCCTGCCAAGCCGCCAACCGCAGTCACTCCAGAACGCTGGCTATCCTACGAAGGCCGCGCCGATCGCTCAGCCGTTGGCGACGGCGCGCACATCGTGCTCGTGGCCGCCGAGCAGGAATACCGCGCCGAACAGGCGCTGCCCATGCTCGCGCGCCTGCTGAGCACGCGCCACGGCTTCCGATGCACGGTGCTCTTTTCGCAGAAGGACGGCCTAGTCGATCCTACGCAAGAAACGCGCAGCAAAGAGAACCCCGAGATGTTTCATGACATCCCGGGAATGGAGCTGCTTGCCTCCGCCGATCTTTTGGTGCTGTTCACGCGCTTCATGGCTTTGCCCGACGAGCAGCTTGCGCACCTCAACACCTACCTCGATTCCGGCAAACCGCTGATCGGCATCCGCACCGCCAACCACGGCTTCCAAGGCAACTGGACCTACAGGCTCAACGGCAAGAAGGTGCGCTTTGGCGACGACGTGCTCGGCGGCGCGTTCCGTGGCCACCATGGCGGCTGGCACCGCGAAGCGACCCGCGGAGTCGTCGTCGACGAAAACAAGGAGCACCCCATCCTGCGCGGCGTCGACGACGTCTTTGGCCCATCCGACGTGTATCGCACCTACCCGGGCGACCGCGGACTGCCGGCGGGCTGCACGTCCCTGCTGCTGGGGCAACCGCTGCAGTCTCTCGCCAAGGATGCTGCCCCCAACACCAACAAGGAGCCGCTGCCCATTGCCTGGACCAAGACTTGGACCGGCAACCAGGGCAAGACCGCGCGCGTCTTCCACGTCACCATGGGCAGCGCGCGCGACTTCCAATCAGCCGGACTGCGTCGACTGCTGCTCAATGCATCGCTGTGGTGCCTAGAGCGTGAAGAGCAGATCCAGCCGACGCTCTCGGTTGAACTCGTTGGCCCCTACGCGCCCAAGAAGGCGGGCTTTCAGCACGCCAAGCTCGGCGTCGCGCCGCAGCCCGTCTCCCACTACCGCTAAGCAAGCATGCCGACCCAACTGCCACCCAGCATCTTCAACGACGTCGTCGGCCCCATCATGCGCGGGCCATCGAGCTCGCACTCCGCCGCATCGGTGCGCATCGGACGGCTCGCGCGCGACCTGTGCGGCGGCCAGCCGGAGCGAGTGCTCGTCGAGTTCGACACACTTGGCTCGCTGGCGACAACGCACGAAAGCCAGGGCTCGGACATGGGGCTGTTTGGCGGCCTGCTCGGCTGGGACGCAGACGACGCCCGCCTCGCCGAGTCGCCAGCCGCTCTGCGCGCTGCCGGCATCGAGCTTGAGCTGCGCATCGCTGAGCTACAAGACCCGCATCCAAACACCTACCGGCTGACGCTCTGGCGCGAAGGGGTGGAGTACCGCCTCGTCGCGATCTCGACGGGCGGCGGGATGATCGAAGTGCTTGAGGTGGACGGCCAACCGCTGCAGCTATTCGGCGACTACGACGTCACGCTGTATGACATCGAGGAGGGCGCTGGTGCAACCGCCGCTTCGAACCTTGTCGCGACGCTCACGCCGCACGCCGACAGCGTCTTGCAGACCGATCGCATGGTTGCGGCATGCGGCAACGGCTTTGCTGCAGCCGACATCGCCAAGGACGCCGGCATCCAGCGCATCCGCCATCTGCACGCGGTCCTGCCCGTGCGCTCAGCAAAGGGCCTGACGGTGCCGTTCTTGCACGCGAGCGAACTCAACGCGCACGGTGACCTCCACCAGCAGCCGCTGTCCGACTTTGCACTGCTCTACGAAAGCGCGCGCGGCGGCATCCAGGACAACGAGGTCTTCGACTGGATGCGACGAATCCGCAAGGTTGTCGCCGACGGGGTCGCTCAAGGCCTCGCGGGCACCGAATACAAAGACCGCATCCTGCCGCGCCAGTCGCACCGTTTCCGCGAGCGCATGGACAACGGCACGTTGCTCGAAGCCGGCCTGCTCAACAAGGCCATCCTCTACGTCACCGCGCTGATGGAAGTCAAAAGCTCCATGGGCGCCTTCGTCGCGGCGCCAACCGCCGGATCGTGCGGCACGTTCCCCGGCACCGTGCAGGCCGCCGTCGAAGCGATCTCGGCGGGCGAAGAAGCGGCATTGCGCGCGATGCTCACAGGCGGCTTGATCGGGGTCTTTGTGACGACCCGCTCAAGCTTCGCGGCCGAAGTTGGCGGCTGCCAGGCAGAAACGGGCGCAGGCGCGGCGATGGCCGCAGCCGCACTCGTCGAGCTATCGGGCGGCAGCGCGGCGCAAAGCCTATCTGCCGCAAGCCATGCGCTGCAGAACGTGCTCGGCCTCATCTGCGACCCTGTCGCCAACCGCGTCGAAGCCCCGTGCCTCGGCCGCAACATCGCCGGCGCCGCCAACGCAATCGCCTGCGCAAACATGGCGTTGTCGGGATACGACCACCTAATCCCGCTCGACGAAGTGCTGGACGCACACCGCGAGGTAAGCGAACGAATGGCGCGAGAACTCCGCTGTACGGCGCTCGGTGGACTCTCGATCACGCCAACGTCGAAGGCAATCGAAGAAAAGTTGTGCGGCAAGGATGCCGAAGGTTGCGGCAGCTGCGGCAAGTAGCCGCCGCGGCGTGCCACATCGCAAGATCCAGCGGCAGACGAGCTGACGAAGCGGACGCGCCCGCGGAGTTCCTGAGCCAACGTCAGTGGAAATGGCCGATCCGGTCGCTCGACGCGCCGCGTATTTGGATGCACCCCTTTCAAAAGGAGTTCATCCAATGATTCGTCAAATCCTCTCGCTCTCTCTTCTTTTCGTAGTCACTCAAACCGCCTTCGCGCAGAAGGCCGACACCAAACCTGCACCGAAGCAGGACAGCAAGCCCTACGCCGTCGTCAAGATGGGCGACGAGCACCGCGTCGTAAACGAAGCGGACATCGATGCGCTGCGCGCCGACCTGAAGAAGAAGCACGCCGACGCGGTCACCAAGCACAAGGCTGCCGCCAAGGAAGCCGCGGCCAAGAAGAGCAAGTTCGAAGCCCCGGCACCAACGCCCATCACGGTGGAGGTCATCTCCACAAAGCTCAACAAGAAGGACGCTGATGCGATGCTGGCCGTCTTGAAGAAGAAGGCCGAAGCCGCAAAGCAAAAGGCCAAGGACGCGGCCGACGCCGCAAAGCGCAAGGGCGCCGACGCCAAGAAGACCGGCAAGGGCAAGATCGACACCGCCAAGAAGAAGCTCGGCGGCGGCACGCTCTAGTGTCGTGCATCTGGTAGACGGGGTATTACCCGGGATGCGAGGGCGTTCGGCCGTGACGGGCGTCTTCGCCCGCAGAATGCCCTCTATCGCAGATGCACGACACTAGCGCTCGAGGCGCTGCACCTGCCGCCGGTGGAAGCGCGGGCGCAGCCACGCAAACCACATCACGGCGCCCGCCAATCCACCCCCCAGGTGGGCGCCGTGGCCGATCGGCGCACCGCCACCACGGCCTTGCTCGATCAGGCCCCAGATATCGAATGCGACAAACGCCAGCACGCCGACCAGCGCCGGCACGGGAATGATCCCGAACACCAGGATCTTGCTTTGTGGAAAGTGCAGGCCGAACGCCATCAGCAAGCCACAGACGGCACCGGACGCGCCGAGTGCGGGGCGAGCATCGCCGATCAGCACAGCCGACGACAGGCAGTGGCTGAGCGACCCCACGACCGAGCAGATCAGATAAAAGCTCAGGAACGTGCGCCAGCCCCACAGTCTTTCCAGCGCCAGGCCAAAGCTCCCCAGCACAAACATGTTTACCAGCACGTGCCACAGGTCGATGTGTGAGTAGGCCGAAGTCAGCAGCGTCCAGACGTAGCCGTGTTCGAGATGGCTCGTGCTGACCATGAAGTTCTCGAACGCAAACTCCGCCAGCGCTGTCGGTCGCGCCGTGTCGGGCTGTGCGAGCTGCCACATCAAGAAGACGAGCACGTTGATCGCGATCGTGACCGCGACAACCGGCGCGGAGCGGAACGCGAGCGTCACGACATTGGGGTTCTGCTGCATAGTTGGCCCAAGCATCCTAGTGTCGCGCCTCGGATATCGAGTGCATTCTGCGGGCGCGAAGACGCCCTTCGCGGCGTTGCTGCCCCTCGGCAGGCCTTGCGACGAACGCCTTCGCATCCCGGATAGGGCCCCGTCTACCAGATGCACGACACTCGCGGCACGCCTCGCCGAGATCGCCGCCGTAAAGGCATCAGTAGATCGCGAACGTTGAGCCGTCCCGCATCCGCACCGACGGCTGCTGCGTGACCTGCTCACGACCGGACTTCTGCCGCCATGCCGGAGCCGCCGTGCGCAGCCGAAGTGTCGGCACGCCACCTCTTTGCTTGCTTCGGGGCACCCCCAGCAGCGCCTCGCTGAACGCCCGCCAATAGCGCCGCTTGATGTGGATCGCGTCCCACCCAAACCACGGATACGGATGCTCGAAGAACTCGGCATCGTACTGCCTCGCCAATTCGCGCAGGCCTTCGTGCAGTGCCGCGGCGCGACGAAGGCCTTCGCCCAACTCCATCTGGCAGCTCGGCACCAAAAACTTGCGCATCAGCGCGTAGCGCACCTTGCCGATGTCGGCCACCGTTGGCGGGATCCCGGCCAGCACAAGCCGCTGAACGTGCGGCCGAAGCTTCTGCATCGCGCGGCCAACCCACTCGACAACGGTCTCGGGCAAGACGTCGTAGAAAATATCGTTGCCGATATCCATGACCATGCCCGTCGAGCGCTCGACCCGCGCGCTTGCGGCTGTCGCGCTTGCTGCAGCATTCTGCGCCGCGTCGCGGGCCAGCGCGTCCCACAGGCCGCACTGGTCAATGCCCGGCAGCTCGCGGCCGAGGAATGCACTGCTTTTGCCGTACGACCGCCCAAAGCCGAGTGCGGTGACAACCTCCACAGCCGAATCGAAATGGCCGCGAGCAACCCGCGCCAAACACGGCAGAAAGCGAGTCAGATTGCTCGCTCCCACCGCGATCACCCGCGGTCGATTCGTCGCTTGCGGCTCCGTATCCGGCTGGCTTTCGATCGCTGTCACGGGGCGCATTGTTGCCGGCCGGCTCACGAATGCGAGCGCCGTTCTACGTCTCGGCTATGCCCTTGGACGTCGGCAAGCGCCGCAACAGCGCCGCGCGTGGCTGCAGTAGGTCCGCCAAGGTCACAACATCCAGTTCGCCCAAGAAGGCATCTCGAGCTCGCATCAACGCGTGCTGCAGCTGGCAAGAGCCCGTCAAGCCACAGCTCGAGGAAATCGCCGCCCCGCTGCTCGAAGACATGCACTCGACGACGTCGAGATTCTCGGTCGCACGCACCACCTCGCCCACCACGACATCGGCAGGCTCCTTGGCCAGGGAAATGCCGCCGCCGCGGCCGCGGGTCGCAACAACCAAGCGAAGCTCTTGGAGACGCTGCGCGACCTTGACGAGATGGTGCTGCGACACCCCGTAGGCCGCTGCAATCGAGGCCACCGAGTGCATCTCGTTCGGGTAGAGGCCGCAGTACATCAGCATCCGCAGCGCGTAGTCAGAGAACTTACTCAACTGCATGGTGGCTGCTCCTTCGGATCTGCGTCGCTGCCGCCGGGCAAGCAGTCCGCCGCCGATACAGCATGGAACTCGACCAGCGTCCGCATGCCGTCCCCAGGCACGACGTAGTGGGTTTGCTGTGGCTCAAGAACTTGCCGGTCACCAGCGCTGAGGTGCAATGTGATCCCGCCCGCAGCCGTGGCGAATACGAGGTCCAGGCTCCCCGCCAAAACCACCAACAGGCCATACGTGCCAGACTTGGTGCGGTGCTCCTGCCGAAGAGCGCTCGGCAGATCGTCGGCCCCAGACTTCGGCGAAACGCCGGTTGGCACAGCCCTCTCAGGCAGGCACAACGCTCGGATTTCTGCGATGGTCGAGTTGCTCATGCCACAAGAACGACCGCAACCGCGCGTTGCTTCGTTTCTTGTATCTAATACACCTGTTTTGTCATGGCCGACCAGATCCTCAACGTACTCGAGCTCAAGGCCCAACTTCGAGACGAGCACATCGAGACGCTCGTGCACCGGTTCTACGAGCGCGTCGCGCAAGACGAACTGCTCGCGCCGGTGTTTGCGTCACGGATCGAAGCCGAAGAGTGGCCACCCCACCTGGAAAAGATGGTCCGCTTCTGGTCGACGATCCTGCGCGGGACCGGCACGACGGGCGACCCGCAGCACTACAACGGCAACCCCATGATTGTGCACCACGGCCTCGCCGGCATCACGCCCGCGCACTTTGCCAGGTGGCTCGAGCTGTTTCGTGAAGTCGCAGACGAACACCTGCCGCGGGTGCTGGCGAACTCGATCCTGCACCGCGCCGTTCGCATGGGCGCGAACCTGCAGAAGGCTGCGTGTAGCGAATAGCCAAGCGCCGCCGAACTTGGGGGTGTGTGACGCCAGCCGCTGGAGCACTCGCGTATATTGCGCCACGACATGCACACCCCTCGTCGGACGCTCCTCCTCGCGGCACTGCTCGCGGCCTCGCCCCCCGCCTGCCGCACGCCCCACGCATCCGACCAACAGGCGCACGCTGCGATGTGGCCGATGGGACCTGGTCCGCAAGGCAATTGGTCCGCAGCCGGGCCGGCCCCCGCAACGACGTGGTCCGCCGACTCGGGGAACAACATCCTCTGGCGCGCGCCGCTCACCGAAACAGGGCAAGGCGGCATCGCCATCGCCAACGGGCGCGCGTTCGTCGCCACGATGGCGCCATGGAAAGAGCTCGGCCTGTCCGCGTCGGATGCCAAAAAGTATGCGCATGCAACCGAGAAGCGCGAGGTCGTCGGCAAGCACATCGACGCGCACTGCTTCGACCTGGCGACCGGCACGCTCTTGTGGACGCGGCGCATCGAAGGCGAGGTGCCGTCGATCTACAGCTACCCCTTTTCGGACGCGACCAGCGCCTCCCCGTGCTGCGATGAAGACTACGTCTGGTTCACGAATGCCGGCGGACAGGTGGCATGCTTTACACACGAAGGCCAGCCCGTGTGGACCCGCCGCTTCACACCGACCTACGACGGACCGTTCAACAAGCAGTTCGAGCCGCTGCTGGTCGACGACCCTGCGCGCGGCGCTGGCTGCAAGACCCTGGTCTGCATGGAGCCCACCATCGTCTACGGCGACGAGTTCGTCACGCCGCACTCGGCTCTGCCCAAGTGGAACGTGCTCATCGGCCTCGATGCGGCAAGCGGCTCCGAGCTTTGGACGTCGGCGGCACTCACCCACTACAACGCCCCCACGCTGGTCCAAACGGCCCAACACGGCCCCTGCGTGCTGCTGGCACGCGGCGGCCCGCACAACGTCCCCGAACGCCCCGTCGGCATGTCGCTCGTCCGTGCAGCGGAGTCAGCAACGGGTGCGGCAGGATCCGTCGTTTGGCAGTATGACGACCCGCGCGGCAACCACGAGGCAGCCCTGCAGACCATGGCGGCGGACGATCGCTATGCCTACTGGCTGCTGAAGGAGCCTCACAATCTGCTGGTCGTCATCGACGTCCTCACGGGCAAACAAGTGCGCGAGATCTCACTTGTCGAGAACGTCACGCTGCACGAAGCGCCTGGTGCCGGCGCGCCAACACGAACCCCTACGGAACCGATCGCTGGCGTGATGCCCGCGCGCTACTCGATGCACGCCGCCAACGGCTGCCTTTGGTTTCTGACCTACGCCACGGCGTGGGGCAAGCCAACTCTCGGCGCCCCCTGGAGCCTCGCGCGCATCGATCCCCTCGCCCCCGACGACACAAAACCCACGACCTATGTCGAGCTGCCGACCGACCTCCAGGGCAACTACCGCACCAAGCTGGAAGCACGTGCCTTCAACCGCCGAGGCGACGAAGTCACGGGGGACAAGCGCAGCCGCTGGGACGGCTGGGACTGGGTGTTTCACCCGTCTCCAACCCAGGTCAACGACTTGCTCTACTTCACCATGCCAACCGGCATCGTCTATGTCGTCGACACGAGCAAGACCTGGCCCGACAATCTGTGCGCCGTCAACGACCTTGGCAAGGTCGGCGCGACCTGGACCGGCAACTCGGTTTCCTATGCCGATGGGCGCCTCTATCACCGAACGGCGCGCGAGCTGCTGTGCATCGGCGCGACGAAGAAGTAGCCGAGGAGAAACACCGCCGTAGCGCTAGCGCTAGTCCGTAAACAGCAGATCCAGGAGTTCGTCGGCATCGTTGGCCTGACGCAGCATTTCACGGTGGTCCGCGCCGACGAATCCCTCGTCGACGGCGCGTGTCAGCCACTTCAAAAGTCCTTCGAAATAGCCGTCGACGTCGAGCAGGCCCATGGGCTTGTCGTGGTAACGCAGCTGCCCCCAAGTCCACGTTTCGAAGAGTTCTTCCAGCGTGCCCAGCCCTCCCGGCAGGACAACGAAACCGTCACTCAGGTCGGCCATCTTCGCTTTGCGCTCGTGCATGCTCACCGTGACGATCATTTCGGTGATGCCTGCGTGCGCGACTTCGGCGCGCATCAGCTTTTCGGGGATGACGCCGACAACCTCGCCGCCACCCGCCAGGACCGCATCGGCAACGATTCCCATGATGCCGATGCCACCGCCGCCGTAGACGAGTCGCCAGCCTCGGCGGGCAATCGCAGCGCCCATCGCGCGGGCCGCGGCGGCATAGGCCGGGCGCGCGCCAACCCGTGCACCGCAGTAGACACAAATCGAACGTTGCTGTCTGGATCCGTCAGGAGACGCCATGAAGCAACCAGAACCTCCGACGTGCCCTGGAAGAAACAAAATCCAAAGCTCGTCGTACCCTTTCACTCGGCCACGGCATTCCGACCGTGTCCATGATCTACGCAATCGCAGACCCCTTGCCGAAGTCCCCCACCGAGGCGTTCGTCGACCGACACAGCGTCCCGCTATGGCGGTACCTCCGTGCCCTCGGCTGCGAGTCGGCCCGCGCCGAGGAGCACTGCCAAGATGCGCTGCTCGCAGCACTTCAAAACGGCCTTGTCGATCTCGACGCCCGCGACGCAAGCCGCTGGCTGCGGACGGCCGCCAAGAACCTGTTTCGCATGCAGCTGCGCGCGGAGCGACGGCGGCCGCAGGCGGTTGCGCTCGAGGCGCTCGACGCCGAATGGCAGCGGCTGCATGGCGAAGGCCGCACGTCGCGCGCAAACGCCGACGACGCCCTGATGCTCTTGCGCGCCTGCGTCGAGCAGCTCTCGCCCCGCCAAAGACAGATTCTGGAGGGGCACTACAGCCGACGCCAGTCGCGGCGCGAGCTCGCCGAGACGCATGGAGTCAGCGAGGCCGGCATCAAGCAGACGCTGCGCCGGCTGCGCCTAGGCCTAAAAAACTGTATCGAGAGCAGGCGTCGCGGCAGCGGAGATCTGGACACAGAACCGCAACGGAAGGAGACACGATGAACAACAAACACGACGAAGTCGCGATCGATGCGCTGCTGCAAGAACATCACGGCGCCGATTCCCCGCCCAACAATCTCAGCGCAACGGTGTTGGAACGCCACGCTTCGGGCGAGGGCGCTGCGGCGCTCGCACGCCTAGATTTTGCTCAGGACCACGCCCGACCGCGACGCTCGGTGCGAATGACAGCGGCCGCGTTGCTGCTCGGCTTTGGCACAATCATTGGCGCCGCCTACCTTGCGCGCAGCGCCGAGACGAACAACGGAGTCAGCATGACACGGAGCACCGCCTCGGCCGCCGCCCCGCTTGCGCAAGGACCTGGCCGCAGCGGCACCGACAAGGATCAGAACCCGGAGAAGCCCCGCCTCGCCTTGCGCGTATTTGATCACAAGGGAGGCCCGGTTCAGTCGTTCAGCTACTCCGTGTTCCAGATCCATCCGCAATCGGGTGCGCGCCAGCCATTTTTGTCCATGCAGCGGATGCGCCTTGAGCCACGCGACTTCGACAGCGCAACGGGCACTGCCACAATTCCATTTCCAGCACCCGGCTCGTTCGCGCTGTTGGTCGAAGCGGATATGCATGCGGCAAAACTCTCGGCCACGACAACGCTTGAAGCGGGAGCCAAGCAGTCGCTGCGCATCGATCTAGACGAGGGAATCACGCTGACCGGGTCCGTAACAGACGAAGCCGGCAAACCAATCGCCAACGCGATCGTCAGCTGTGGCCCCCCCATGCCGAGCCGGCAGCCAACCGGGTTCCTGAAGAAGATCGCCGAGCTGCAAAAACAGGCCGTCACCCTGGCGACGCAGCGCCGCGTCGTAACCGACGACAAGGGCGCCTTCGAACTGAAGCGATTGACGCCGACGAAGTACAGGATCGACGTACAACACAGCCGCTACTGTGCGTCGGTTCGCAGATCCGTTGCGGTCTCAGCCGGCAACGCGCCGACTGTTGATTTCATCCTGCAGCGAGGCACGATCGTCCACGGCACGGTTCGCCTCGGCGGCATACCCCAGGCGGACTACTCCGTATTGATCCGCCAGACAGATGCCGCCGCAAAGAACGCCGTGGTCGGCCAGGCTCTTACCAACGAACTCGGCGTCTATGAAATGACGAACCGCCTGCCAGCAGGGGAATACGAGATCACGGTTTCAAAGAAGTCGGGGGGCAACCCGTTCCAACAGCTTGTTCAGATGGCCGAAAACGACGCGCCACTAACGATCCCGGCCAGCAAGGACCGGATGGAGCGGTCGCTAGACGTCCGCTGAGACGCGACGACGCGAAGCCGACAGCGCGCTAGCCGCTGCGCCTACCATGCCCCTATTCTCTCGGCCATGAGCATGCATCTCGTGGTCATGACCGGCGCCGGAATCTCGGCGGACTCCGGCGTGCAGACGTTTCGCGATAGCGACGGACTCTGGGAAGGACATCGACCCGAAGACGTTGCGACGCCCGAAGCGTGGCAGCGCAATGCGCCAATGGTGTGGCGCTTCTACCAGGAGCGTCGCGCGCAACTGGCAAGCGTCGAGCCGAACGCGGCCCATCGTGCTCTTGCCGATGCAGACGCCACGTTGGCTGCACGCGGCGACCGCCTGACGCTGGTGACACAAAACGTCGACGACCTGCATGAGCGCGCCGGCAGCACCGCGATCCACATGCATGGAGAGCTCGCAGTACTGCGTTGTGAGTCGTGCGGCGCCACCATCCGCGACCTGAAGTACACCGATCCCGATGCATTCTTGCCGTGCGCCGCCTGCAGCTCCAAGCGGCTACGGCCCGACGTCGTCTGGTTCGGCGAAGTGCCTTACCACCTCGACGTCATCGAGCAGGCCATGCGGACCTGCACGCACTTCGCCGCCATTGGCACCAGCGGCCAGGTATGGCCGGCGGCCGGCATGCTGCACACGGCGCGCGAGCTCGGTGCCCGCACCTGGGTGCAGGCGCTCGAGCTGCCCAGCAATGCCGACCCCCGCGACACGTTTGTCGCCGGGCGGGCAGCCGAGTGCGTGCCGAACATGCTGGCACGTATCCTCGAACGCGAGTGAAGCCAGCGCATTCCGGCCGGCGTGGACCGCGCGGACCGCGCCTAGGCTTCGAGCAACAGCTCAAGGAAGCGCTCGCCGAACTTCTCAACCTTCTTGGGGCCGACACCTTTGACGTCAAGCATCGCGTTCTTCGACGCCGGCCGCTTGCGCGCAAGCTCCTCCAGAGTGGCGTCGGAGAACACCACGTAAGGCGGCACCTGCAGCTCCTCGGCGATGCTGCGCCGCAGCGCACGCATGCTGTCAAAGAGCTCGCGCTCGCTGTCGCTCAACTCGCGCGCCGGCTCGCTGCGGCTGCCGCCGCCGGAACTGCGCCGCCGCCGGCCCGCGTCGAGTCCGCCCTTGGGAGCTCGCAAGACAGCCTCACGGTCGCCGCGCATCACTTCCGCCGAACCTTCGTTGAGCACCAGCACCGGGTACTGTCCCTCGGTGCGGACCAGCACGCCCTCGTCGATCAGCTGGTCGATGTAGTTGCCAAGCTGCGTTGGCGTGTTGTTCTTGAGCAGGCCAAACGTAGGGATCTGGTCGTGGCCGCGCTGCAGCACCTTCTCGCTGCGGCTGCCGCGCAAAACATCCACGACGTAGCCTTGGCCGAACCGCTGGCCAGTGCGCGCAATGGCGGACAGAATTTTCTGCGCCGTGACGTGCGACTCAGGCACGACATCGAGTTCGTCAAGACACACATCGCAAGCACCGCAGCTTGGCTCGGTGAAGTCCTGGCCAAAGTACTCACTCAGCGTCTTGTGCCGGCACTGGGCGCGACCGGCGAATCGCTGCATATGATTGAGCAGCTTGAGCTGGGCGCGCGTTGCATCGTCGTCGCTTTGTCCTTCGGCGCCGCTTCGCTCGATGATCGTGCGCCACTTGGCTGCATCGGCACCCGAATACAGCAGCAGGCATTCGGACGGCAAGCCATCGCGTCCCGCACGCCCCGTCTCCTGCTGGTAGTGCTCGATGCTCTTGGGCATGCCGGCGTGCACGACGAGCCGCACGTCGCTGCGGTCAATGCCCATACCAAAGGCAACCGTTGCGCAAACCACGTGCAGACGTTCCGCACGGAAGTCCGAACTCAAGCGCGTCCGCGTCTCTGCTGGCAGCCCCGCATGATATGCCTCCGCCTGGATGCCCTTGCTGGTCAAGCGCGAAGCCAGCGTCTCGGTATCCTTGCGTGAGATGCAGTAGACGATTGCCGCCGCATCCCGGTGGCGCGCCACCGCTTCGACCACCTGATCCAGCAAGCCCTGTCGCGGCAGCACGCGATACGTCAACTCCGGCCGATCAAACGTCCCGACCAGCTCTACAGGATCGCGCAGCTGCAGCTGTTCGCGAATGTCTTCGCGCACGCGCGGCGTCGCCGTCGCCGTAAACGCCTGGACCGGCACTCCCGGCAGCCGTCCGCGCAGCTCCGCGAGTCGCCGGTACTCCGGCCGAAAATCATGCCCCCACTGGCTGATGCAGTGCGCTTCGTCGATCGCAATCGCAGCCAGATCCTGCCCAACCAGCCACTGGAAAAAGTCTTCGCGGAACAGGCGCTCGGGCGCGACAAACAGCAGCCGCAAAGAGCCATCGTCACAGGCTTCGCGCAGCTCACGCCGCTCGTTGGCGTCCAGGTTGCTGTGTGCGGCGGCCGCCGGTACGCCGTTGAGCCTCAGCCCATCGACCTGATCTTGCATCAAGGCGATCAGCGGCGACACCACGACCGTCAATTTGTCGAGCACCAGCGGCGGCAGCTGATAGCACAGCGACTTGCCGCCGCCCGTCGGCAAAACCACGAGCGCATCTCGCTGATCGAGCGCCGCGTCGATCGCTTCTTTCTGGAGCGGTCGAAGGGACGAAAATCCGAACCACTTCTCGAGCGATTCGTGTAGCTGGCGATTCAGAGATTCGGATGTCACGTCAGTTTTTCTGGCCGGCGCTGTGCTGCGGGTCGGCGGCAGCGGCGATTCGACAACAGTCGCGGTTCCGGGCAAGGAAATCCCCAAACTCCCGCACAAGCTGGAGACGAACGCAGCGGCGCATGCGTGGCCATTCGCACGATGTCAGCGACCGCGGGCGCTACTCGGTGGAGCCTCCGGAACGAGCGCGAGCTCGATCAGCTCGTCGCTTCGAACGATCACCTCATGCGCCCGCAATCGGTCGCCGTCTCGCCAGACCACCACGTGCCGCCCGGCTGGCACCGAACAGGTGCGAGCGTCGATCCAGTGCGCATGTTCGTGGATGTCTACCGACTCGGTGCGGCGATAAAAGGACAGGCCCCAGCCCGCAGACCGGTCCGGGCCATCCGCCGCCAACAGCCGAATCCGACCAGGTTTCGGCAGGTTGATTCGGCCAAGATCCCAAAGACCACGGCCATCGAGCTGAACACGCTCGCTGCGCACCCAGCCGCAGGCCGCGGTCCCCACTTCTAGCGTGTAGCCTCCGGCTGCAAGCGGTTCCGCCACCAGAGCATCCTCGAAGCCCAGCGCATCGAGCAGCACCAGCCGCCCGCTATCGTGCTGAATCAAGCGCGCATCGATGATGGCTTCGGCTTGATCCGCTGGTCGGGCCGGCTGCTCTGGCAGACCGATATGGACGCGAAAACGAGCTCGCATCGGGAGCTCCGCGTGCAACGTGATCCGCACCGGCCCCGCATCAATCAGCGACGAGACTCCATGATGAACCGGCAGCGCCGTGCCCTGGCCCTGCTGCGGCCAAACCAGGCAGTCCACCGGCCCCGGCACGGAAAACGTTCGGAAGAACCCGTCGTCATCGACCTGCGCAAATCCAGCCCAGTCTCCTTCGCGCCGCACCAGCTCGACGCGCATGCCCGCGAGCTGATGCGGCGGCAAGCCGACGAGGTAGCCTTGCACCTCGCCCGAACGCACGAGCAAGGGATCCCATGGCACTGTGCCGCGCGACGGGATGGCAACGTAGGCATCGCATTGCCCGTGGCGCATACCGCCCGCGACAAAGCGCTGCTGACCAGCAGGCAGCGACGGCAAGCGGTATTGGCCGCGCGCGTTTGCCCTGGTCGACCGGAGCACGCTCCCCTCCGCATCTACCAGGCTGATCGGCACGCCGCCCGCAGGCTCACCATCCGCCCCGATGACGGTTCCTGCGAGCACCGCCTCCCCGCCGCCGGCGGGGCGCGACTCATGCGACGCCGCATCTTTCAGCTCGCGGTAGCGCTTCGCGCGACGCACGCGTAGCTCCTCCGAATCCGCCTTCGTTCGACGCATGTCGGAAAACCGCGCGAACGGATGCAGCGACGCGCGCATCTCGCCCGCGTTGGCCAAGAGCCGATACGGACGAACTCGACTTGCATCGTGGCACTCAAGACAGTCGAACGACCGAAACATCAGCATCGTACGGCCGCAGAGCACGTCGAGTTCATCGACACTCTGATCACCGGCGCCGCTTCGCGCCCGTGCGACGACGCTCTTCATCTGCTTCCTTCGCCACGCGTTGCGTTCTGTTCCGTCGCGAGCAACATCACGAAGCATTGTCGCAGGATCGCGCCGCTCCGCTTCGACTGGAATGCAAAGCGTCTTGAGCTGGCCAGCCCGCAGCTCCACAAGGCGCATCGACTGCATCACGCCATACGCCAAACCAGCGACCCGAACGCGCATCGTCTCCGCACGTCCCTGCCACGCCAGCAATACCCGCCCCCTGGCATCCGAACGCGACGACGCCCGACAAAACCCGCACTCGTCGGGCGCGGCAAACACCAGCGCCTCGCGCACCGGCCCGCCATAGACGTCGACAAACTGAACCTGTAGCGAGAACGCGTATGGATGCGCGAGATCCGCTTCCTCGGGAGGCACCAAAGCCGTCGGCTGCGGCTGGCGCGCGGCCGTATCCCGAATCGCGGTGCGGGTGGCGGGCACGTCCAGGGTCGGCGCCTGCCTAGCACCTTCGGGCTGCCGGATGGGAGCGGCGGGCGGCAAGGGCGCCGGCGAGAACGCCAGCCGCCACGCTCCCATGGTGATCAGCAGCCCCACCAACGCCAGTGCCACCATCAAGAACGTCCGCCGGTCGTTGTTCACCGGCGCAACCTCGAAGGACGAGCTGTGACTCTGCGACGTCCGCGTCTCGAACCAAGCTTGATGGAGCCAGCGGCATCTCTTGGAAACCTACGATGGCAGCCCGTCAGCATCGTCCGATTATGACCGATGCGCGGCGTGTCACAACCCGCGCCAGGCGAGGACGTGGCGTAGACGAGCTCGTGCTGTCCACCCGAACTCTACCGACCTATGCGCGGCCCGCGACGCTGCTCGCAGACGACGCTCGCGCGATGGCCCCGTTTCTGGTTCGGGTGCTGGCCCGGACGATGGCTCATATGGATCTGGGGCAGTCCGCGGCCTGTCTACAGACCGGCCTGTGGCCGCCAGCCTTGCGAGCTTCACGGCGCGCGGATTCACGCATACGCCTGCAACGGTCGGAATCACACCGCTAGCCGCGCTCGCCCGAATCCGAAAGAGCGCGATCGAGATAGTGCGCAGCCGAGATCAAGGCCAGGTGCGTGAATGCCTGCGGGAAATTGCCGAGGTGCTCACCGGATGGACCGAGTTCTTCGGCGAACAGCCCCAGGTGATTGGCGTAGCCGAGCGTCTTCTCAAACACGAAGCGCGCCCGGTCCAGGTCGCCCGATCTCGCCAGGCACTCCACGTACCAAAACGAACAGATGCAAAACGTGCCCTCTTCTCCTTTCAGGCCATCGGACGCGCTGTCGCCAACCCGGTAGCGATAGACGAGCGAGTCTTCGACGAGATCCTCTTCGATCGCCCGCAACGTCGACAGCCACCGCGGATCGCGCGGGCTGACAAACTTCACGAGCGGCATCATCAAGGCCGACGCGTCCAGGCTCTTGCTGCCGAGATGCTGAACAAACGCGCCGCGCTCGTCGTCCCAGAAGTTCTCGAAGATGTCCGCATAGATCTCGCTACAGACCTGCTGCCAGCGATCCAACGACGCGGGCAGCGATCGGCGTCGCGCAATGCGCAGCCCGCGATCCACGGCCACCCAGCACATCAAACGCGAGTAGAGGAAATGCTGCTGGCCGCCCCGCACCTCCCAGATGCCCTCATCTTTCTCTTGCCAGTGAGCACAAACATAGTCGACCAGCTTGACGAGCTGCACCCACAGGTCGTGGTGAACAGAATCACCTTCCTTGTCGTGGAGATAGACGGAGTCCATCAGCTCGCCGTAGATGTCGAGCTGCTTTTGGTCGTATGCAGCATTGCCCACGCGAACCGGTGCAGAGTCTCGATAGCCGGACATGTGCGGCAGCATGTTCTCGGGCAACTCGTGACGACCATCGATGCCGTACATGATTTGCAGCGAACCGCCTTCTTCGAGCTCGGAGCAACGCGCTTCAATCCAGCGCATAAACTCAGCCGCTTCGTCGCTGTAGCCAATCCGCATCAACGCGTAGACGGTGAACGAAGCATCTCGAATCCACGTGAATCGATAGTCCCAATTGCGCTCCCCGCCGACCGTCTCCGGCAGCCCAAACGTCGCAGCCGCTACCATCGAGCCGTGATCTCGACAGGTCAGCAGCTTGAGAACCAGCGCCGACCGCCGAACGATCTCCTGCCAACGCCCACGGTAGGTACAGCGCCCCACCCAGTCGTGCCAGTAGGCCTGCGTCGCCCGAAACGACTCGTCGACAAACTCTGGCGCCGCGCACTGATAGGACTTCGACGTATCCGCGGCCGAAAGCACGAACGTTGCGGTCTCGCCTGCTTCGAGCACAAACTCGACGACGGCGGCGCCATCTTCGATGATGACATCGCCAACAACGCGCATGCGCAGCATCATGCGCAGATCGTCGGTCGACACGAACAAGACGTCCGCCCCCCGCCGGATGGTCTCGTGACCACCGCGCCCGTAGTCGAAGCGCGGGTCACACGTCAGTCGAAACGGCACGGTCCCCTTGACGCACTGCACCCGCCGCACCAATGCCTGCGGCATGCCGCCCTCTAGCGCGACCGGCATGTAGTCGCTGATCTCAGCGATTCCGTCCTCCGAGCGAAAGCGCGTCAGCAGAACGTTGGTATCCGGCATGTAGAGCTGCCGACAGCGAACGTCGCGCAGCATCGGCTCGATTCGGAAGCTGCCGCCTTGCTCCGCATCGAGAAGCGATGCGAATATCGTCGGCGAGTCGAACCGCGGCCAGCACATGAAGTCCACGGATCCGTCGGTGGCAACCAGCGCAACCGTCCGCATATCGCCGACGATGCCGTGGTTCTCAATTGGCTGCTGGGAAAGGACCATATGGTGAAGGTCAGGTTGGCCTGCGCGCCACGAAGACGCAACCGCAACGCGTTCGAAGCAACCCGATTCATAGCTGATACACTCGCTATCGCATGATCGACCGTCGCGCAGCGTTCCTGGAGTGGCTGCGCAGCGCCCAGCTGCCGCTCTCCGAGCCATACGAATGCCCCTACCTCCCGGGCCGCATCGCGCGCCAGCGCGGCATCGGTGCCGAGCATCTAGACAGTCCAACGCATCAGCTCTTCATGGACACCGGCTTTCGAAGGGCCGGTACGTGGCTGTATCAGATGGCGTGCCCGTCCTGCAAGCAGTGCGTGCCGCTGCGTGTGCCGGTGGCAAGCTTCCAGCCATCGCGCAGCCAACGGCGCACCCTGCGTCGAAACGAAGACGTCCGGCTTGAGGTCGCCCGTCCCGACCTGAGACCTGATGCTGCCGCGCTCTATCGCGCATATCTTTCGGATCAACATCCACACTCGGACCAAGAGAGCAGCGACGAAAGCCTGTTTGAATGGCTCTACCGCGACGTCACCGAGAGCCTTGAGGCCCGCTACTACCTAGAAGACGAGCTGATCGGCGTCAGTATTCTGGACTTCGGCGATACGTGCCTGTCGGCGGTCTACCACTTCTTCGCGCCGAAACACCGCAAGCGGCGCATCGGCGTGCTCTCGGTTCTCCGCGAAATCCAGCAGGCGGCGCAGCTCGGGCTGGAGCACTACTACCTGGGCTTTTGGATCTCGAGCGCTCCCACCATGGCCTACAAGTCCGACTATGGCCCGCATGAGCTGCTGCGCGACGACCTCTGGATGACGCCAACCGCCGATCGCAACGCCCGCTAGCGCAACGTCTCGAATCGACACCGCTGGTGTCTAAACTCGCACCGAGTGCCAACCGAAACACCACTGAGGTAGTTTCCTTGGCAAACTCGATCTGCATTCACACAACACGCCTCGCAGCACTCGCCGGCTGCGCAGCGATATTTCTCGGCGCTGCGGCTTTGACCAGCGTTGGTGCGCGTTCTCAGCAAACGAGGCTCCAAAAGGCACGTGCAGCGAGTTCTGAAGAACAGCAGCAGCGAATCGTCTTCAAGGCATTCCCGGAGGCGAATGCCTACCGAAAGATCCATCGCGAGATCAACCAAGACGGTCGCGAAAAGATCGAGAAGCAGCTGCCATTCAAGGTGCACTTCGATGAACTCGGCCGACACAGCCTAGTTGTCGCGTTTCGCGGCCGGCGCCCTGTCGGCCTGATCTACACACGAACGGAAGAAGCAGACTGGGGCCTGACCGCTATCGCCTGGCAAATCACGCTCGATCGGCGCGTGGTCGGCCTGCAGTTCACTCGCGGCCGCAACCGCCACATGGAGCCGCTTCAAAAATCGCGGTTTGCCGATCGCTTGGTTGGCAGTGATTTCGAAGCCACGCTCGCCCTGCTCAAAGCACACGACGCTGCCGACCATGCTGGCCGCCAAATCGACCAAGTATCGCTCGAACGCACGGTCCTTCGCTCCGCAGCCAAAACGCTTGCCGTCATTCGCTCGATTTGGCGCGTCGACGTCGAACAACTGCAGGACCAAGCCACCGGCTTCGACCTGTTTCCGGCGGCCGCGCGCCTGACGCGGCGCGCCAAGCGCATCCGCGTCGACCGCATCGACGCGCCGGGGTCTGCGGCAGCTCAACTTCAGATCAAAGCGCTGTTTGCCTACGACCTGGCGAACACGCTGCTTGGCTGCGTTGCGTGGACAGGGCAACCGGGCGACCCAGCAGCGAAGCAGATTCGGTGGACGGTGGATCGCAACATGCGGGTGCTAGCTGTTGAAAGCGATCGAACCCGGCGCGACATCGCCCTTCGCCGGGCCGCGGCAAATGTTCGTGGGCAGCTACTTAGTAAGCCGCCCCCCCACAACAACGAGATCACGCTCGTTGCCCGCAGCCTGGGCGCGGTGCTGCCGAATCTCGCCGGGAGGCGCTCACGATGAACCTCAAGATGCACACAGGTCGCCTACTCGCGATCTGCACGATCTCCGGGTTTCTGATGGGGTCTGGCTTGGTCGTTGGCTACCGCCACGTCGACGCGGCTGCTCACGAACTCAGCGCGCAGTCGATTGCCTTGCGCGACGTGGAGCAGCTGCAGACCCAGCTGAAAACCTATTTCTACATGGCCGACAAGGTCTTGCTAGAACAAGAGACAGGGCTGCTCGATAGCACCCAACGGTGGGTGGATGAGATCCGGATGATCACCGAGCGCCTGTCCGAATCCGGACTCGCAGCGGACAAGTCCGAAAGCATCGAGACTCTGTTGCGGGAGGCGCGATCGATTCAGGCGCTCATCGATGTGGGGGCCACGTATCACGACTCCGACCGTGACGCCAAGCTGAACGAGCTGGCAGCGCGGACCGACGTGATCGCCGACTCGCTTGTCAAAAAGACGGACGCTCTCGGCAAGCAGCTGCTGCGGCGCTCCAACATCTTCGCCCAAGACATTGCCGAACAGCGTGTCCTGATGGTCATCCTGACCTGGATCAGCGCCATCGTCTATGCGGTCATCGTGACCATGTCCTGGTTCTGGTCGGTCCAGACAATGGTCCGCCCGATGGAACGGCTCAGCGATGCAGCCGAACGCGCGAAGCTCGACAACGACTCGTTCGTCGTGGAAGAGAGCGGTCCAGAAGAAGTGCGCCGCCTGACTCGCAATATCAGTTCGTTCGTGCGCACGCGGGCCGACTTCCTTGCGACGATGTCGCACGAGCTGCGGACCCCTCTCAACGGCATCATCAACATGAACGAGTTGATGCTTGAAACCGATCTCGGCGACGAACAGCAGGAGCTGGTGCGTTCGGCCAAGAGCGCTGGGGAAGCTCTGCTTGCGATCATCAACGACATCCTCGATTTCTCGAAGATCCAGGCAAAGAAGCTCGTGCTTGAGACAGCGCCGCTTGAGATCCGCCGGCTCGTCGACGAGTCAACCGACATCGTGGCCGTCGAAGCCGAACGAAAAGGTCTGCAGGTGTTCGCTTCGGTCGACCATCGCATCCAGGAAGAGACGATCGGCGACCCGACAAGACTGCGGCAGATCCTTGTCAATCTGCTGAACAACGCCGTCAAATTCACCAACAGCGGCTCCATTTCGATCACCGTTTCGCCGTCTGCCAGCAACCCGGAGCTGCTGCGCTTCGCCATCACCGACACGGGCGTTGGCATTGCTCGGGACGTGCAGGAAACGCTGTTCCGTGCGTTCCAGCAAGGTGACTCTTCGACGACACGGCGCTTCGGCGGAACGGGGCTCGGGCTCGCCATTTGCCGAGAGCTAGCCGTCTTGATGGGCGGCTCGATCGGCGTTGAAAGTGCGGAGGGCCACGGCTCAACCTTCTGGTTCACGGCCCACTTGGCGCCGGACATCCCGCCCAGCGCCGCCACCAGCCCCACGCCCGCCCCGCACGGCCGGCGCATCGTCCTTGCGTCGGATCGCCCCGAGGTTCGGCATGCCCTCAAACAGAACGCCCTCGCCAACAATCTGGGAACCCCAGTGGTCACCGTAGACAGACCAGAGTCTCTCTGCGACGCCTTGCAGCTCGGCGACTGGGTTCTGCTAGATCCGCATGGCCACGAAGACGTCTTGGAGAACACGGTTCGCCAGGCACGCAGCAAGATCGGCAAAGACGGTGCCATCGCGTTCGTCGATACGGCGCGCGTTACGCGTCGCTCGCAAGCACGCGCTGGCGAAGAGCTCGCCCTGCCACGCATCAAGCTCCGGGCGCAGCTCGGCGTACTGCACGGTTGGCTCGCTCAAGACCCGATGCGCTTCGCGGAACAGAGCGACGACGCGCTCCTGGAGACGTCTCTCAACGCACGCGTTCTGGTTGTGGACGACAACCCCATGAATCGTCGGGTGGCGCGCACGTTCCTCGAGCGCGTTGGCTGCACGGTCCAGACGGCCAACGACGGACAGGAGGCCATCGAAACCCTTTTCGAGGAGACCTTCGACATTGTGTTGATGGACTGCCAAATGCCGCGACTCGACGGCCTCGAAGCAACACGACGCCTGCGCAAGCACGAAGCCGAAGGCGAACTCGCGGCGGGCATGGTTGCACCACTGCCCATCCTGGCCCTCACGGCGGCATCCGACACCGAGGATCGCGCAGCATGCCGGAAGGCCGGCATGGACAACCTTCTCCCCAAGCCCTTTGCACCTGCCGATCTGGTCGCGGCCGTGGCGCGAACGCTCCACAAAGACGCTGAGCGAAAGGACGCAGCTGTGGCCCGCAACGAGGGCGACAAACGCATTCTAATCGTCGACGACAATCCGATGAACCAGCGTGTGTTGGCCGCCATCGTGAAGAAGGCCGGTTTCCGAGTCGACCTGGCCAACGACGGGCAGCAGGCCGTCGATCACCTCAGGACCGAAGGATGCGACCTCGTCCTGATGGACTGTCAGATGCCCGTGCTCGACGGTTGGGAGGCCACGCGAGTCATTCGCGAACTGGAATCGCTCGGCCAGCTGCCACGTGAAACGCACTCACCCTTGCCCGTGCTGGCAGTCACCGCCAACGCAATGGACGGTGACCGAGAAAAGTGCCTGGAAGCAGGCATGAATGAATACCTGACGAAGCCCGTCAAGCCACAGCGCGTGCTCGATGAGATTCGCAAGCACCTTCGCCACTCGCCCGCTACGACCCGTTCGTGAGGAATGCCCGTTGACCAAAAGCCGCAAGAAAGCCAGCAAGCAACACCCAACCGGCTCGCCCTCGAAAGCCAGCGAATCGCGCTCCACATCCAGGCCGTCGCCCCGCAAATCGCAGCGCGAGCCAGCGCAGAAGCCAACGCTTGCGGGCGAGACGGTTGAGCCACGCATTTTGCTCTCCACGACGTGGATCTGGGGAAGCACCGGCAATGACACCCTCTACGGCACGACCGGCAACGATACGATTACGGCATTCGCTGGCGACGACCTGATCCGAGCCGGCAACGGCGACGACACTGTTCTACCGGGCCTCGGGGACGATTCGGTAGGCGGCGGCAACGGCTTCGACTTGCTCAGCTACTGGGGCACACCCGGCGGTGGAGTCACCGTAGACATCGACGGCGGCACAGTCAGCGGTGCCGCGGGCAGCGACACGTTCGCCGGGTTTGAGTCGTTTCGCACCACAAGAAGCGACGACATCATCTTCGCCAGCGACGACGACGATACGGTCGACGGGGCAGATGGCTACGATGTCATCGACTACTCGACAGCTAGCGGTGGTGTCACGGTCGACCTGACCCGCACCGACCGCCAGGAAACGGGCGGCAGCGGCAGCGACGAGCTCCTCAACATCGAGTCGGTAGTCGGCAGCATCTACGACGACGTCTTCTTGTTTGGCCAAGGCCAGGCGGGCGACAGCTTCACCGTGAGCGGCGGCGGCGGCGCGAACAACATCATCGACCTGACGGGATTCTCGGTCGACGACGCGACGATCACCAGCACTGCCATCACACTGAATCTAGGTGGTGGCACGATGGAGATTCAGTATTCGGCGATCGCATCGATGGAGTTTGCGGACGGCACCGTCGACGGCAGCACACTCGCTGTCGACCAGGGCCCGACGGCAGATGCCGGCATCGACACCGTCGCCAACGAAGGGGATCGGGTTCAACTACAGGGAGCGAACAGCACCGACGCCAATGGCGATCCACTGTCGTATTCGTGGGTTCAGATCTCGGGGCCGAGCGTCACCCTGGACGATCCCACGGCCGCATCGCCGTCGTTTACCGCTCCAAACCTGCAGGCGACCGAAACGATCGTATTCGAGCTTACAGTTTCGGATGGTAGCGAGACGTCGTCGGCAACGGTAGCCGTTGAAGTAACCGCTGACGCCGATCGGCCCATCGCCGACCCCGGCCCGAATCAGGCGGTTGCAGAAGGCACGCTCGTGCAACTCGACGCAACCGGCAGCGTGGACCCAGAAGGCGTCGATCTGCAATACGGCTGGATCCAGGTTTCCGGTCCACCCGTCACGCTGAGCGACGCCAACGCGGCACAGCCTACGTTTACCGCCCCCGAGCAGCTGACGAACACGACGATCCAGTTCGAACTCATCGTGACCGACGGCTTCTACCGCTCCGATGCCGAGGTCGTAACGATCACCGTCAACGCCGACAACGACGCGCCGACCGCAAACGCCGGCAGCTCGCAGACGGTGAACGAAGGGGACCTGGTATCGCTCGACGCGAGTGCCAGCATCGATCCAGAAGGCCAGTCGCTAACCTACACGTGGGTTCAAACGAGTGGCCCGAGCGTAACGCTCAGCGACCCCCACGCCGCCCAGCCGACGTTCACCGCGCCGGATACGGGAGCCAATACGCAGGTCACGTTTGAGCTGTCCGTGTCGGATGGCTCCTGGACTTCGAGCGTCGACACCATCACGGTGCAAATCGGAACGTGGACCGAAGGGGACCGCAACGACAACACCGTATATGGAACCGACGCCGACGATCGCATCCGGACGTTCGAAGGCGATGACGACATCTACTCGGCAAACGGCAACGACGAAATCGACGGCGGCTCTGGCTGGGACAAGGTCGACTACACGTTCGCCTCCGGGGCCATCACAATCGACCTCAGCGACACCACTTGGCAGAACACCGGTGGTGCCGGCACCGACCGCTTGACCAACATCGAACGCATCGTCGGCAGCAACTTTGACGACACGTTTCAGCTCAAGTCGCCAACAGCCGGCTCGATGTACGAGTTCATCGGAAACGGCGGCAACAACACGCTGGAACTCAGCAGCGTCGACAGTAGCGACGTTGTATTCGGCGACGGCGTGCTGACGGTGGACCTAGGCGGCGGCGAGTCGTTCCAAATCTTCTACGGCGAAGTGGGAACCATCGAGTTCGGCGATGTCACGGCGACGGTCTTGGATGGCGACTCCTCCATCGACACCTTTAGCGGGCACGAGATCTGGATCTATGACGGCACCGCGATCGAGATTGAGCTGACAGGTTCAGGCACGGCATTCGTCCAGTTTGCATCCGAAACCAACACACTGGCAATCGTCGGCACCGCAGGCACCGATAGCGCGACCGAGTTGATCGTCGATGATCTCGGCAGCGCAGGCGCCACCATAAGCGCCAACATCACCAGCGACCTGCGCTTGTTTGAGAGTAGCGTCGACGTTGGCAACTTGGCGCTCAACGGATCGACGGTCGACGTGGCCGAAATCACGATCGGTAACGGCAGCGGAACCATCGCCGCTTTCGTTGACAACTCACCACGCGTTGACAGCCCGATGCAAATCAACGCGAGCATCGGTTCGATGACAGTCAACGGCCAGATCCTCGATTCGCTTGGCGTGTCGGGCAACGTCGGCAGCTTTGCCGCACAAGAAGTTGCGGGGGAGGTCAGCTTCGGTGGCAACGTCGTGAGCGTTTCCACAGGCGATATCTCGCGAGACTTCGAGGTTGACGGCAATGTCGGCAACTTCAATGCGCAGCACGTCAGCACCGACATCGTGATCCACGGCGATCTCGACAACCTGACGGTCTCTTCCGTGGCTGCCGGCGAGACCATCCGCGCCGAGCGCGTCATGGGCTTCGCATCCTTCAACGTCAACGGTGTAAACACTGGCCAGTCCGTCGTCACGGTATCCATCGCCGAGTTCAACGGAACTTCGCAGGCCTGGAGTATCAGCAGCGTCGCCGAAGCGGCTCCCGTCGCCAGCTCTGGACCGAACCAAACCGTCGACGAAGGCGACAGCGTCGCATTGAACGGCACAGCCAGCAGCGACGCGAACCTGGATCCACTGACCTTTGCCTGGACGCAGGTCAGTGGCCCCAGCGTTACACTCGACGATCCGAGTAGCGATACCCCGACCTTCACCGCACCGGAGCTCCTCAGCAACACGGATATCCAATTCCAGCTCACCGTGACCGATATCGGCGGCCTGAGCGACAGCTCGACCGTATCGATCACGGTCAACGCCGACAACGACGCCCCATCCGCCGATGCCGGCGCCAACATCACGGCCCATGAGGGCGAGACCGTGACACTCAACGCATCGGGAAGCGTCGACCCCGAAAACGCCGGGCTAACCTACGCGTGGCAGCAGGTATCCGGTCCCTCCGTTGTGCTTGACGACAGCAGCGCCGCCCAGCCGAACTTCACAGCACCGGAGGGCCTCGCCAACACGACGGTCCGATTCGAACTAACGGTCAGCGACGGCACGCAAACGTCGAGCGTCGATACGGTCGACATCACGATCCAGGCCGAGAACGACGCGCCCACAGCAGACGCCGGCCAAGCCGCCGCCTACGACGAAGGCTCCACGGTCAGGCTGAACGGCACCGCCAGCTCAGACCCAGAAGGCGTGGGCTTGACCTACTCGTGGACACAAGTCAGCGGACCGAGCGTAACGCTCGACGACCCAAACTCCGCCCAGCCATCGTTCACCTCACCCAACGGGCTGGCCAACACCAACCTGCAGTTCGCCTTGACGGTCAGTGACGGCGCCAATGTCTCAAGCGTTGACACTGTTACCATCACAATATTCTCCGACAACGACGCGCCGACGGCAGACGCCGGTTCACCCATCGTTGCCGATGAACTAGACGTTGTCACGCTCCAGGGTCTCGGCAGCAGCGACCCCGAGGGCCAAGGCTTGACGTATAGCTGGATCCAGGTGTCTGGCCCAACGGTCACGCTTACCAACCCAAACAGCGCGACGCCGAGCTTCACGGCCCCCCAGTCACTGAGCAACACCACGCTCCAGTTTGAGCTGACCGTTAGCGACGGCAGCAATGTCTCAAGCGCAGCAACCGTCAGCGTGCTTTCGCAAGCCGACAACGATGCCCCGAGCGCCAACGCAGGGTCCAACATCGACGCGAGCGAGGGGACCGAAATCGAGCTCAACGGCACCGCCAGTATCGACCCCGAAGGCGAAGGTTTGACCTACACGTGGATCCAGACCGGCGGCCCCACCGTCACCCTTGACGACCCAACATCGGCTACGCCAAGGCTTACGGTTCCCGAGGCCATTGCAAACACGACCATCGAGTTTGAACTCCAAGTAAGCGACGGCACATCGACATCCAGCGCCGACACCGTTCGCATCGCGGTTGCGGCGGACAACGATGCCCCAAGTGCCGACGCGGGCCCCCCGCAGGTCTCCGCCGAGTCGGAGCTGATCCAACTCGACGGCACAGCGAGCAGTGACCCAGAAGGACAAGGGCTCACCTACACGTGGACGCAGACCCAGGGTCCCACCGTCACACTCAGCGACCCGACATCGGCCACCCCGACATTTACGGTGCCCGAACAGATCACCAACACGATCGTTCGCTTTGAACTAACGGTAAGCGACGGCGCCACCGCTTCGAGTGATGAGGTGAGCGTTGGCATTCGCGCCGACAACGACGCGCCGAGCGTCAACGCGGGCCGCAATCAATCCGTTCAGATCAACGAGACCGTCGAGCTTCGCGCATTCGGCCGCGACCCCGAAGGCCAAGCTCTCACCTACACATGGGTCCAGACGGGCGGCCCCAGCGTCGAGCTGCAAAACTCGGACACCGGCGTGCCAAACTTCGTCGCACCAGAGGTTACAGAGAGCACGCCCTTTGAGTTCCAAGTCGCAGCCAGCGACGGAACCAATACATCGTTTGACTCGGTCACGATCCTCGTAACGCAAAACGAAGCGCCGAACGAGGCGCCAAGCGTGGCGATTGTCGGCGTCACCAACGTCATCGCGGGCGAGGAGGTCCTGATCGGCGCATCCGCTTCGGACCCCGAAGGCGACACGCTGACCTACCAATGGTCACAAGTTTCGGGCCCCATCGTGGCTCTGCCCAATAGCACGCAGCCAACGCTGCGCTTCGAGTCGCCCGAAAGCAGTTCGTCGATCGAGCTAACGTTCCAGGTCGAGGTATCAGACGGAAACCAGTCCACCACCAGCATTGTCGTGGTCTCGGTTGCGCCATCGCCAGCGTCCTCCGCCGGCAACGCGGCCAGCAGCGATGCATCGGTCAGTTCAGCTGCACCAAACACTGCAACGCCGACCTCGGCAACGGATGCAGCAAGCAACACCTTGCCGCAGGCGAACGCCACCTCATCGGCCAACGGCACAGCACCGGAGGCAGGATCGTCCACCAACGGCAGCCTGGTTTCCGGCCTCAGCAGCGAACTCATCGAAGGCGTCCTCGGCTCGCTCGACCCCACTGGCACAACCAACACGCCGGTATCACTCGGCACGCTGGCGGGCACCAGCACGGATCAAAGCAGTCTGGACATAGCGTCTGTAAGGCCTGCGACGACCGACGCGGAACAGAGCGAGACGCTCGGCGAAAGCGAAGAGCCGTTCGAATTTGACAGCGGCCGTCAAGCAACCCTCGAGGACGAGTCCGGAGTATTCGGGAACGGTACGCGATCCCTTCTGCAAGCAAGCACGCTCGAAGCAGAAGGCACGGCGGCAAACGACAACAGCGAACTCGTAACCCGGCTGGCTCCAACGGACCTCGTAGTTGCCACAGCCGGTGAACAGCTCCGACTCAAACCCACGGCTCTCGCAGCAGCAACCGCAAACACGGTCGAGGAAGTCGATGCAAACAGCGTCAGGTTTCGACAGATCGCGGGCACCGAAATCGAGCTGGCCGATGCCGATGGCAATGGACTGCTCGTCGTAACACCGGAGGTGTTCCTTGAAGAAGAGATCGTCTTCGAGGTCGAGTTTGTCGTCGGCAACGAGCGCATCGTGCAGGAAGTCGCCCTGCAGGTTCAGCCCGTGGGCCTAACAAATCGATCCCTGGCGATCGACGACTACGCTCGCGATACGACCCCCGACGCGCGCGAAGGCGATGAGCAGCCCACGCGCGGCCTCGGCCGAATCTGGGGTGCATTGCTTGCCTTCTTCGGGGCACAGGCCAGCCGTCGAAAGAACTGAGGGTCAGAAAGGCCGATAGCACCGTAGCTTTGAGCACCGCGAGCGAACGGTTCATCGGGATAGCCCGCGCTAGCCGATAGCGCCAGGGATGACTAGCAAGGCACTTGCACCCGTCGCCAGCATCCTGGCGGCACTGATGCTATCCGGCTCCGGCGGAACGGCGACCGCCGGGGGCGAAGCAGCTCGCACGCCACGAGTGCACGCAGGTCGCTTCCAAAACCCGGTGGGCATTTCCGTGCCAAGCCAGTCCGCGCTGATCGCCCCCGAACAAGCGGGCAAGCTGGTCGAGCTCACCGTGCGCGACGGCGACAAGGTCGAAGCCAACCAGCCGCTCTTCCGCCTCAACGCGACCCTCGAAGAACTGGAGGTCAGCCGCCTGGAGCGCCTGACGAAGTCGGATCTGTTCGAGCGTCGTGCCCGCAAGACCGTCGAGTATGCCCAACGCGAGCTGAATCGTGCTCAGAACCTGCACGATCGTGACATCAGCAGCGAGCAAGTCCTACAGAAGTTCCAACACGAACTCGACCTTGCGATGCTGTCTCTGGAACAGGCGCAAATGGAGAAACAGCAGGTGCTCAATCAGCTCGCGCAAGCGCGCGAGCTGCTTGACCAGCGCACCGTGCGTGCCCCCTTCGCCGGCCGCGTAACTGCGCGCTTCCGAGGCGAGGGCGAGGCCGTCGAGAAGTTTGCACCGGTCGTCGAAGTCATGAGCCTGGACCCACTGTGGATCGAGTTCGAGTGCCCATTTACCTCGCAGCATCTCTTCCAGATGGGTGGCACCGTTTGGGTGGCTCCCGCAATGCGCCCAGACGACGTGCGCCAGGCGAAGATCACGTTCGTCTCGCCCAAGGCCAACGCATCCAGCCACAGCTACATGGTGCGAGCCTCGCTGCCCAACGCCAGCTTGGCATGGAAATCGGGCCTGAAGATGACCGTCGAACCGGGCGAGGAGCAGACGCCTAGCAAGCCAGGCAAGTAGCCGCAGCCCGACACAACCCGAACGCCGACGCGAAAGCCAACTACCAAGCCAGATGAACTCCAAGGACGACAACTACAACTTCGCCGATGCCGACAGCTTCGCGGACAGCGATCGCGAGGCCTTGCTCGACGTGCTCGAAGTCCGCTGCCAAACCAACGTCGCCGAAGTTCGTGAGCGCAGCCGAAACGCCGAACAGCAGCTCCGCACCGCGTCGATCGAGATCCTTGCCGGCAACGCCTGCGACCGCAACGGCCCGCTCGCCGAAATGGTGCTGAGCAACCTGAGCGAGCTCAGCGCATCGGGAATCAGCAACCGCCCCATCATGGTAGGCAGCGTCTACAGCGTTCAGCTGCCTACCAGCATCGCACCTAGAGGCGCCACGCTCGCCGTCTGCGATCGTTGCATGATGCTAGGAGACACCTCCTACGAACTCCGATTCCGCTTCCCAGCCAGGCTCGAACTCACCAGCACTCCATAGGGCGCGAGCAGCATCCGCCGCAACTCCGCCAACAGCAAGCCTGCAATCAAGCCAGTGGCCACCGACACAACAGCAACGGAAGAAGCAACGCGCGGCACAGCACGCGCGACCAGCTTGACCGCGCTGCAGTGCGAGCTGCGCGCGCTGTTTGCGGACCGGCCGAGCAACCGTGCGCTAGCGGAAGCACTGGAAAAGATCGGTTCGCGCCTAGGCGCGATGTATGCCGTTGTGCACACGCGGCTGGGAGTGCACGTACTTTCTGAGGAGTGGTCGAGCAGCGACGAAATCGGCATCGACGATCGCGAAACCATCAATCAAGCCCTGTGGGGGTCCGTCTCCAGCGAGGAGGCACGCTGCGTCCGGCTGCGCGAAGACGACAATTCCCTGCTGCTGTTGACAGTCGTCGTCTACGACCAGGAAGCCGAGCCATCGGGAGGCGCTGCGGTCGTCGTCCCGAGCTGCGATCGCTCGAGCGTCCTTCAGATAATGGCGCAGCTAGAGGGCGTGCTCGGCTACGTCTCGCTCCTGTTTGACAACTCCGGCAGTCGCAGCAAGCACAGCAAGCGCAGCGCCGAGCGCCAGGACCTGCGCGCATCCGACGATGCCGACCACCCCGTCCGCCTCGCCTACGCAATCCTCTCGCAGCTCGAAGCGCGCTACGGGCTCGAGCTCGCGGCAGTGGGCTTTGTCCAGCGCGGCACGCTGCGCGTCACCGCGATCAGCGGCATCGATGACCTTCGCACCTCCAATCCGGGGGTGGCTTTCGTCAAGGCTGCTATGGAAGAGTGCCTCGACCGAGGCGAAGCGGTTGCCTATCGCGGCCGCGAGCAAGACCAGGAGGGGCTCGACGATCTCCGCCTGCACGCACAGTGGTCGCAGCAGTCCCAAGGCAACCCGGTGGCGTCATTCCCGCTCATTTGCATGGAAGAGACCGTCGCCATCATCTCGATGAGTCAGGGCGGCGGCACACGCCTGACGCGCGAACAGGTGGTGCTCATTCAAGAAGAGCTTTCGGGCTACGCCGCACTCGTCCCCCTCTCGCTGCGAGCGAACCGCTCCCTGCGCGAACACGTGGTGGACATGCTCACAAAACGCGTCCGCAGCGTTCGTCAACGTGGCCCCGTGCGCGCAGCGCTGCTGGCAGCGGGGTTCGCGGCGGCCATCGGATGGCTTGCTTTCGGCCAGCTGCACCACACGTTCAACATCCCGTGCATCGTCAAGGCAAGCGATCGCCGCACGATCGCATGCCCGCGCGCCGGCGTGCTGGCCGAGCTGTTTGTCAGACCCGGCGACCGCGTCCAGAAGGGCCAGCTGATGGCCGCCATCGACGCTAGCGACGACTTTCTGCAGCGCGCCGAACTCAACGCCGAGATTGAGTCCCTGGCGGCGCTGGTCGATCAAGCGGTCGCCGATCGCAAGGCGGGCCAAGTGCGTGTCAACGAAGCGAAGCGCCGCAGCCTCGAAGCCCAACTTGCAATCGTCGACGCAAGCATCGCGCAGGCTCAGATCCGGGCACCACACGATGGCCTCATTCTCGATGGCGACCTGCGCGAACGCCTGGGAAGCCGCCTCGAGCTCGGCGTGCCGCTGTTTCAACTTGCACGCTACGACCGCGCCGCAATCGAACTACGCATCCCAGAGCAGCTCGTACTCGCGACGCGCGACAGCATCGACGCGGAGTTTTCGCCGACCGCCGAGCCGGAACGCAGCCACCCGCTGGGGGTGCTACGCGTTGCGCCATCGAGCACGATCGTCGACCAGCGCAACGTCTTCCTGGGCGAAGCACCCGTCGAAATCGACCTCGGCGTGCTGCCCCCCGGCATGGAAGGCACGGTGCACGTCGACGCAGGCCCACGCTCTGCTTGGTGGGTGCTTACGCACCGCATCACCAACTGGCTTCACCTGAACTTCTGGCTCTGACGCCGCACCACGCACGACAAGCGGAAGATGCCCGAAACGAGCAGGACGGAACGCGTACTCAGCCCGCTGCGGGTCGGGCTACGAAGCGACTTACACGTCACCCGCCAGCGCACCCGTGGCGGCATTCGCTACGTTGTGCACGATCCGATCAGTTTCCAAAATCACGCATTCGAAACGGGTGACTACCGAGTGCTGACTGCGATCGTTCGCCACCGCACTCTAGGCGAAACACTCAACCACCTGATCGACCTCGAAGTCCTCGAAGACACCGGCGAAGACCGCCAGGGCTTCTTTCGGTTTGTCATGTGGCTGCACGGCATCGGGTTGGTGCACCTACCCATCACGGGTGGCGAAGCCGCATTCGAGCGACTCCGTGAAAAGCAGGCCGCGGGCGCAGGCCCGTGGTATCGCGTGTTGCTCAACCATCGAATCCCGCTCGGCAATCCGGACGCCGTGCTGAGCCGAACGCTACGCTACGTTCGCTGGCTCTACGCATGGCCCGGGGTTGCTCTCTGGTTGAGCCTGATGGCTGTCGTCGCCTACAAGTGCGTCGGCCGCTTCGACGAGCTCTTTGCGGAAAGCACCAATCTGCTGTCGCTCGCCAACCTGCCGGCTCTTTGGGCTTCGCTCATCGTGCTCAAGGCACTGCACGAATTTGGTCACGCCTACGCGTGCCGAAGATTCGGCGCGCCGGTCCCCGAGATGGGGCTGCAGCTGATCATGCTGACGCCGTGCGCCTACGTGGATGCGGGCGCCTCTTGGAAGCTACCCAACAGCCGCCAGCGGATGGTCGTGGCCCTTGGCGGCATGTACATCGAGTCGTTTGTGGCTGGCTTCGCGGCGCTGATTTGGGCCGGCACACCCGAAGGCTTTGTGCACGACCTAGCCTTCAACGTGGTGGCGTTGGCCAGCGTCGTCACGCTGCTCTTCAACATCAATCCGTTGATGCGCTACGACGGCTACTATCTCTTCAGCGACCTGCTCGGCGTCTTCAATCTGCAACAGCGAGCCCAGCGCTACCTGAGCAGCTGGGGCAACCGCATTGCCCTTGGCAAGCCGCGTCTCAAGGATCGCTACTCGTGGTCGGAGAGATTGATCTACGGAACCTATGGACCGGCGGCTTTCGCCTATCGGATCACGCTTGCGTTCGTATTGACGGGCTTGATGGCAACTCAATGGCCCGCGGCCGGCATGTTTTTGGGTGCACTGTTTTCGTGGGCCCTGCTGCTCCGCCCTGCCCTCGCGCTGCTGACCCATTTGTGGAATGGCGAGGCAACCGCCGCATTCCGAACCAGGGCACGACTCGTGGCGCTCACCCTGGTGACCCTGCTGCCACTGCTCGGCAGCCTGGTGCCGATTTCTTGGACCATCACCGCACCGGGCGTTCTCGACCCGCACACCAGAAGCTCGGTTCGCGCACCTGCCGGTGGCTTTGTGCGCGAAGTGCACGTCGAGCGCGGCGACCAAGTCGAACAGTCGGCCACGCTTTGCGTGCTGCAAAACCCTGAGCTTGAGATGCGGAGACTGCGGCTCGCAGGTGAGCTCAACGCCGAACGCGAGGGCCTCGACGCGATCGAGCTGGACGACCCGACCCAGGCGGCGATCCACAAGGCACGGATCGCATACCTCGCCGCCAGCGTCGCCGAACTCGACGAACGCATCGCGTCGATGAGCATCACGGCAGACCTTGCGGGCACAATCGACGCGCAAGAGCTGCAGAGCCTGTCCGGCCGGTTCTTGCAGCAAGGCGAAGAGATGTTCCAAATCCACTCGGGGCACCGCTTCTTGCGCATCCTGCTGACGGAAGACGAAATCACGCGCAGTCGGCTTGAAGTCGGCTCGAATGCAGAAGTGCGCTGGACGTGCGACCCCACCCATCCGGTTGTCGGCACCGTGCGCGAAGTCCGCTCGGCGGCTTCTCGATTCGAGCTGCCCGAGGCCTTGACCATTCTCGGCGGCGGCGACGTCTACGTGCGCCCCACCAGCAACTCGACCGTGCAGGCCGACAAGCCCTACCTGCACGTATTGCTCGAGGTCGACTCGATCCCGATCGAGGCGCGCGGCTCTGGCCTGACCGCGCGCGTCCGCCTTCCTGCTCGCATCCAGCTTTTGGGCGGCTGGGTGCAGCGAAGAGTACTGATGTTCTTGAACACCTGGCGAATGTCGTAGCGAGGGCCGCCACCTCGCTCCGAAGCCGCCGCGACGATCTTGGTCCTCCGCAAGTCCGTCCTCCGCAAGTCCGTCCTCCGCAGGTCCGTCCGGAGCAACTCAGTCCGCCGCGATCTCCGCGAGCTTGCCGCCCTCGACGTGCCAGCGTCGCGTCAGCCGCACCGAGTCCAGCATCCGGCGATCGTGCGTCACGAGCAGAAGGGTGCCGTCAAACGAATCGAGGGCCTGCTCGAGCTGCTCGATCGCCTCGAGGTCCAGGTGGTTGGTCGGCTCATCGAGCACCAGCAGATTGACGCCGCGCGCCTGCAGCAAAGCCATCGCCACGCGGGTGCGCTCGCCGGGGGATAGCGACGCCGCGGAGCGCTCGAGAAAGCCCTTGGCCAAGCCAAACTTGGCGAGCAGCGTGCGCACATCCGACGTGCTCCAATTCGGCAGGCAGTTGCCAAAGACCTCGAGCATCGGCTCGTCCGCAACGAATGCGACGCGCGCCTGGTCCACCTCGCCAACGACAACCCCAGAGCCAAGCGAGGCCTTGCCCGCGTTCACTTCCAGGCGCCCGAGCAGCATGGCCAACAGCGTGCTCTTGCCGCCGCCGTTGGGCCCTGTGATCGCAACGCGATCGCGATGCATCAGCTGGAGGTCGACGGGCCCGAGCACAAATTCACCACGCTGCGTTTGCGCTGCCTGTAGGGACGCCACGACGTTGCCGGGACGCTCGGCCGCTGCGATCGTAAACTGCAGCCGCCACTCCTTGCGCGGCGCCTCGACCTGCTCGAGGCGTTCGATCTGGCGCTCGGTCTGACGCGCCTTGGCGGCCTGCTTCTCGGTGGTGTCCGCGCGGAAGGCGCGGCCGATCTTGTCGTTGTCGCCAGCCTTCCGGCGAGCGTTCTTGACGCCTTTGGCCATCCACGCGCGCTGGCGCCGTGCCCGCGCCTCGAGCTCAGACCTCTTGCTCGCGTAGCTGTCGAAAGCCTCGTGGGCGTGGCGGCGCGCAATCGATCGCTCCTCGAGATAGGCCGAATAGGTCCCGCCGTAGCTCGCGACCTTCTGCAGGCTCCGGTCGATTTCGACGACACGGGTGACCGTCTGATCGAGAAACTCGCGGTCATGGCTGACCAGCACGGTCGGCACCTGAAGCCCTTGAACAAAGCGTTCGAGCTGCTCAAGCCCCTCGACATCGAGGTCGTTGGTGGGCTCATCGAGCAAGTAGACGTCGTAGCGTGACAGCAAGAGCGCAGCGAGGCCAGCCCGAGCCGCCTGGCCACCGGAGAGCGCCGTCATCGGCAGGTCGAGATCGACATCGAGGCCAAGCTCGGCCACGACCGATGCGGTGCGCTCTTCAAGGTCCCCGCCGCCGAGAGAAAGCCACCGTTCGAGCGCCTCGGAATAGCGATCATCGGCGCCTTCGGCCCCCTCACCCAGCTGTTCGGCCGTCGACTGCATCTCGCGGTCCGCAGCGGCGACACCGGTGCGACGGCCGATCAGCGCCCGCACGCTCTCTCCCTCGACGCGCTCCGGCTCTTGCGCGAGGTAGCCAATCGTTCCGGTCGGCGGCGCCACGCGGACCGTGCCCCCGCCATCCGGCTCACGCAGCCCAGCCAGCATGCGCAGGAGAGTGGACTTGCCCGAGCCGTTGGGCCCGACCAGACCAACGACGTCGCCGGGCGCGACGACCAGATCCAGGCCAGCGAATAGCTCGCGGCTGCCGTAGGCGGCGGAGAGTCCGCGCGCGTGCAAAGTCACCATGCCAAGCGGTCCAACGGGTATGCGAAAACAAGCAGACTAAGCTGCAAACCATTGCGAAGTAAGGACCTACAGCCCTAGAAAGGAACCCCTCCGCCGCCGCAGACGAGGTCGATGCCGCGTCATGCTACCGACTTGCCCCCGCGTTCGCTTGTTGCCCAGAGCATTCTTGCTCCCCGAACCGCCTTGGCGAACCGGCTGAAAAGGCCGCCGCACCGTAAATCGGAAGCCGCCCCCTTGGGGAGAAGTGCCAGCCAACGTTACATACTCCCGGGTATGAAACTGGCGTCCCCACCAGTTGCTGCCTATTTTCCCTCCCGTCGACCGCAGCGAGTCCGGCCCAACCCCGGGCCCACCCTGTTTCCGCGGACGATCCATCAGACGGGCGGCGGCCACTACCCCACCATGTCCTCTACGCCACCATGTCCTCGATTCACAACAAGCGCATCACGCCGGGCGAAAAGCCTAGCTGGCTGAAGGTTCCGATCCCGAGTGGACCGACCGTCGCCCGCCTGACCAAGACCCTGCGTGATCGCGGGCTCCACACGGTCTGCGAAGAGGCCCGCTGCCCCAACATGGGCGAGTGCTGGGCAGGCGGCACCGCGACCTTCATGGTCCTCGGCGATACGTGCACCCGGGGCTGTCGCTTTTGCGCGGTCAAGACGCACAGCCAAGGCGTGCCCGTCGACGCTGAGGAGCCCGACAAGGTGGCCGAGGCGTCGGTCGCGATGGGCCTCAAGTATGTCGTGCTGACGATGGTCGATCGCGACGACCTCGCCGATGGCGGCGCCGCCCACGTGGCGGACACGATCCGTGCCATCAAGAAGCGCGACCCAAACATGCTGGTAGAGGCTCTAGTCGGCGACTGGCTGCCAACCGACAAGACAGCCCGCGAAGATCTGGCGCGGCGCGAAGCGAGCATTGCCACAGTTCTTGAGGCCAAGCCCGACGTCTACGCACACAACATCGAGACCGTGCTGCGGCTGACGCCCCGCGTTCGCGACTATCGCTGCAGCTACCTCGGCTCGCTCGAGACGCTGCGCATGGCCAAGCGCATCGCTCCGGACATTGTCACCAAGTCGTCGCTGATGCTCGGTCTTGGCGAAAGCGAACGGGAGATCGAGCAGTCGATGGACGACCTACGCGAGTTCGAAGTCGACGTCGTGACCTTTGGCCAGTACCTGCGACCGACGATGAAGCACCTCCCGGTGCGCGAACACCTGACGCCGGCTCGCTTCGATGCGCTGCAGGAGCGCGCGATGACCAAGGGCTTTCTGTATGTCGCGTCCGGCCCGCTGGTTCGATCCAGCTACAAGGCCGCCGAATACTACATTGCGGGCCTCCTGCGACAGCGGCAGGCCGAAGCGGCTCGCGCCGACACTTCGCTGGCTAGTGCCAGCGAGGAGAACCAATCATGAGTGCCGAACTAGTGACGATTCTCGCCGACGATGGCAAGGCGCAGAAGGGCAAGGAGCCCAACCTACCGCCAGAAGAGCTCAAGAAGCTCTACCGCCTGATGTGCGCGACCCGCGCGCTCGACGAGCGGGGCCTGGCACTGCAGCGCCAGGGCCGCATCGGCTTCTACCTGCAGTCGACCGGCCAGGAGGCCTCTCACCTCGGTGCCGCCTATGCGCTCAAGCAAAGCGACTGGCTGTTCCCGGCCTACCGGCAACCTGGCATCCTGATGCTGCGCGAGGTCCCGTACGAAAAGATCATCGCGGAGTGGTTCGGCAATTCGGGCGACACCAGCAAGGGTCGCCAGATGCCTGTTCACTACAGCTTCCGGCAGGCCAACTTCGTTTCGATCAGCTCACCGATCGGCACGCAGCTCAGCCAGGCGGCGGGCGCCGGCATGGCGGCCAAGGCGCGCGGCGAAGACACCGCATTTATGACGTTCTGTGGCGACGGCGGCACCTCGAGCAACGACTTCCACTGCGGCCTCAACTTCGCGGCGGTCTACAAGGCGCCGGTCGTGTTCGTCTGTGAAAACAACGGCTGGGCGATTTCGGTCCCGAACGAAAAGCAAACCGCCAGTGAGTCGATGGCCATCAAGGCCGACGCTTACGGCATGCCCGGCGTGCGCGTCGATGGCAACGACATCCTCGCCGTCTACCGCGTCTGCAAGGAAGCGGTCGAGCGAGCCCGCCGCGGCGATGGCCCGACGCTGGTCGAGACCGTCACCTACCGC
The DNA here is from genome assembly GCA_045105235.1 of Planctomycetota bacterium. Classification (GTDB taxonomy): domain Bacteria; phylum Planctomycetota; class UBA1135; order UBA1135; family UBA2386. The sequence continues at coordinate 47,052 of JBGCDH010000058.1, forward strand.
ATTGCTTCGCACTCCAGCTCCGACGACGCGGCCCGCTACCGCGACCAAAAGGAGTTCGAGGAGTGGCAGAAGAAGGACCCCATCCAACGCTTCCAGCGCTACCTGAAGCACAAGAAGCTGTGGAACGAAGACTTCGAAAAGGAGTGCGTCGAGGGCGCCCGGGATGAAATTGCCAAGGCCGTCAAGGTCGCCGAAGCGATGCCTCCCGTCGGCCCAGAGACGATGTTCGACGACGTCTACATGAACCAGACGCAGCAGCTGAAGGATCAGAAGAAGTATCTGCACG
>JBGCDH010000059.1:0-142730 GCA_045105235.1 Planctomycetota bacterium
CCGGATAAGACCCCATCTACCAGATGCACTACACTAGCCAACGCCTCGCTCAAGCCGCCTGCCAAGCCACCGATAGAACCCGCTTCGCAAACGGCCGCGGGCCAACCCCGCCCTGGCGCCAAGGTATTGCCCCCAACATTGCCATCTGCAGTAGTCGATCGTCCACTTGATTGCCTGGCCCTCCTCTTCATCCGACAGCTTTAGCCCTCGCACATACGTGACGTGCTCTTCCGTGCACTGGACAATCCCCTTCTTGAGCGCCTGGCGCGTAGGAATTCCAACCAATCCGAACAGCTGGCTCAAATTGCGGTGATCACAAAATGTGCGCTTCCCCTCGGCCCACGCTGAGCGATCGTGACTGTGAACAACCTCGGCCTCGCCCTGATGCGCGATAGCGAACCCCGCCTGGATGACACGCTTGCCGAAGAAGATGTCTTCACCGAACCGACGAGGGCCGAACGGAAAACGCTCCCACACCGTTCGCCTGATCGCCGACGCGACATTGTCGAACGCGCAGGTCAGCAGTTGCTCCATCGGCGGCAGACTAGACAGGTCGCAGCCAGTGGCAAGCTGACGTTTGCTCAAGACCTCACCACGCCCTGGCCAACCTAGAATGCGCCGCTTCAGAATCGGCTGACAATTTGTTCGCGGCACCTGCCTACACCAAGCACCAGCCACTTCGTCTTCGACGAACGGCGCAAGCATCTTCGCGAGCCAATCCGACCCCACCAGAGTCGCGTCTTGCACCAACAGTATGCAGATGTCACCAGTAGCTTTTTGAATCCCTCGATCGCGCGTACTGCCGTGGTCGAACTCAGACTGTGGGATCACCTCAACGTCGAAGCCGGCGCCCCTAAGCCGCTCTTGCGTGCCATCTGTAGACCCACTATCGATCGCGATCAGCTCATCAAAGCGAGCTTCCTTGAGCGCCAATATCGCCGCCAAGACCTCATCCAAGAGAGGCCCGGCGTTCCAAGTCGGCATGACTAGAGAGGTGCGCATGGTGCCGGATGTTGCCCAACGGCCGCCCAAGACGCCAGCGGCGCCTCGTGATAGACCGATCGGACGGCTACTTTCCCAACGATGCGCCTGCTCTACGTCGTGCACCAGTTCTTCCCCGACTGCCACTCGGGCACCGAGCAGTATTGCCTCGCCATTGCGCGCGAAGCCGAGCGACGCGGCGCAGACGTCACCGTGCTCTCTCTTGATTGGCGTCACGACCGGGAGAAGCCGCCCGTCGAGGTCGCTGCCACGAGCTTTGAGGGCATCCGAGTCCTACGCCTCAACCACTGGCGCAAACTCAACCCCAACGACATCCTTCGCGACTACCAGAATCGCCACCTAGAAGGATTCTTCCAAGAGGTGATGGAAGACCTACAGCCGCAGGCCGTGCACTTTTTCCACCTCCGCCAGATCGGGAGCAACCTGATCCACGTCGCCAATCGCTTTGGTGCGCGAACCGTCGTGAACCTGATGGATTTCTGGTATCTGTGCCCCAGATTTACGCTCTTGCGCAGCGACAATACGCTGTGCGACGGGCCACCAGACGGCGGCCTAGGCTGCATCGCATGCGAGTATCCCGGCCTTGAGGGGTTCGAGCCCTCGCCAGGACCTGCGCCGCTGTCTGAAATGCAGCCAGCGCGACTACGAGCCCTACTAGATCGCCCGGAGAGGCAGCTTCGCAACCTTAAAGCAGCGGACACGATTGCCGCGCCATCGCGCTTCCTCGCCAAAATGTTCGAACGCAACGGACTGCCGCAAGAGAGAATGACCATCGTCCCGTATGGGCTGCCCAGCGACCGCATTCTGCGACGCGACAGAAAGCTCCCGAATACCCCGCTTCGAATCTCATTCTGCGGAGTGCTATCGCCTTGGAAAGCTCCCAGACTGCTCGTCGACGCAGTGTGTGCCAGCACGGCAGCATTCAAGCTCACTGTGCACGGCCGCACGGACGAGCCGATGTTCCAAAGCTATATCGACAACATGGTCGAAGCCGCGGACGGCAACGAGAACATCCAGTTTCCCGGCCCCTATGGCAGCGAAGAAATTGGAGACGTCTTTGACCAGACGGACATCCTCGTTGTGCCCAGCGTCTGGTACGAGAACACCCCTTTCGTGGTGCTCGAGGCGTTCGCAGCGGGAGTTCCAGTCGTGGCATCGGACCTGGGCGGGCTCAGCGAACTCATCAACGAGAGCAACGGCTGGCTATTCGAAGCAGGTGATACCCACGCACTAAAGGCGCTCCTCGAAGCGCTGGCCAAAGACCCCGACCAGATCCTCAAGCGCACCCCAGCAAGCCCGCCGTCGATTGCCGAAAACTACGACACGTTCGATGCGATGTACCGCCAAAGGACCTAGATCGCCCGTGGCGCCGATGCCATGGATCGGCCAGCGGCGGACCTGTTGCGAACACCGATAGGGAAGGTCGTATTGGCGTGCCAGCAGCCAAGAGCGGCTTCCTCGCGCGCCAGAAATCTGTCGCAACGACCCGACTTTCAACCAGTCCATCCGGTAGCGTTCTCCGCCCTCTCTGTCCCCCGCGTGCGGCGACCTGACTACAGCATCGTCGTCCGGTAGATCCAACCGCCGAACTCCTCGCTCACATGCCGACGACCCTCGCTCTCGTTTCCTACTGCAAGGCGGACGTCATCGATCTGGTGATTCGCTCAGCCGCCGCGGGGACGGTGCGCCCCGACCTTGTCGTCGTATCAGACGACGGATCCGACGACGGCACCCCAGACATCGCCGAACAGGCGTGCAAAGACGCCGGCTTGCCGCACCGCATTCTACGCCACCCACGCGTCGGCCTGTATCGCTTGCAGACCATGCGGAATGCGGCGATCGCGGAGGCACTTGATGGCCCGATCTTGCTGTCGGATTCAGACTGCATCCTGGCGCCCCGCACGCTCGAGGCACATGCCCGCATTCACGCGGAGTACCCTCTAGCTGTCGGCACCGGAACGAGATTCGAGTATCTTGAGGGTACGTCTGGCGAGTTCACGAGCATGTATAGCACGCTTGAGTTCGCCCACGCCGGGCGCCCAACCTACATCGTGCCGTTCGGCGCAAACATGTCGTTCACCAAGACGCTCTGGCGACAGCTCGGCGGCTTCGATCGCAGTTACGAAGGCCGCTACGGCTTCGACGACCACGAGTTTGTGTTGCGTGCCGAGCAGTTTGGAGCGGTTGTACACTCGGATCCGAGCGCCTACGTCTATCATTGCCCGCACGACACAATCTTCGGCAACCGCGATCCTGGCAGCAACGCGACGATCTTCGCCGAGACATTTGACGTCGACTACGGCAAAGCGCAGCACGACTTCATCCAAGGAGAAGTCTTGCCGGGGTATTGGCGCGGCGAACGGCGCTCGTCCCTGCTTGGTGCGCATGAGACCCTGGATTCGTATGGCGCTCCACCCGGCTATCACCCACCACCTCACGTTCGGTACACGAGGTCACTGGCGCCACTGCGAGCCGAAGTCGAACAAGTCGTTGGCGCATCCTCTGAAGAGCAGTTCGAGCAGCTAAGGACACGGATGGGCAAGGTCGACACGAACCGTATGCCCATGCACTACGCGTCCACCCACCTGACCGAGCGACTTAAGCGGCTGCTGCTCGAAGCCCATCGGCCCTACGGGTCACGGGACACGCGAAACAACCTCGAATCCTGGCTTGAATGGGAGGCTGCGGTCTCCGGCTCAAGAACGCCAGCAAAGAACTAGCACGAACTATGCGCATCTGCCTGATCACGCACGAATACGAACCGTTTCCCGGCGGCGGCATCGCCACCTACACGGACGCCGCTTCACGAGAGCTTGCGGCGCGGGGTCACGAAGTGCATGTCATCACCAATCGCGCCACGTATGGCTCAAACGCCATCGAGCACAACGTGCCGGTATGGAAGGACGGCAACCTGACCGTGCACCGGCTGGCGCTGTTCAACCGCGACAAGAAGCCACAGCCGCAGCGGCGCTTCCTTGAGACCAATCCAAAATCGTATCCCCGCCCCGAGTCCATGTGGCCGTTTACGGCCTCCAACTTGGCGGCCGCGCACATCGCCGAATACGTCGCATCGCTGCACAAAACGGTCGGCCTCGATATTCTTGAAGTGCCGGAATACTTCGCCGAGGCCTTCTACATTGAACGCCAGCGTCGCTCCGGGCGCCGCGCGGAGTTCCCGCCCGTCTGCATCATCGGCCACACAAGTTCTCGCCAACTGCTGAGTGTCAGCCGCCTAGTCAACGAACTGGGCCGCACGCGACAGCGCGAGATGATGTCGCGAGAGGATTACTGTATCCGCACAGCCGACGCGCTACAGACCCCGAGCGAAAGCTTGATGCAGCGCTACCGCGACCAGTTCGGCGCAGTTCTGTCCGAGCACAAGCTCGTGCTCCCCTACTACCTCGACGTATCCGAAGCGGCGGACGAACTGCCCCCAAGGCTACGTGGTCGGCGCTACATCTGCGCCGTCGGCCGCATCGAGCCGCGCAAGGGCTCTGACGTACTCCTGCGCGCATTCGCCAAGATCACGGACAAGTATCCCGACGTACAGCTGGCCTACTTTGGCCGCGAGGCATGGCGGGCAGGGGAATCGTTCGCCGACCTTGTCGACGAAGAGCTCACCGACGAACAGCAAAAGCGCCTGCTGTTCATGGGCAACCGAGCCCGCGCGGAGGTGCTGCGTTCGGTGCAGGAGTCGGCCGTGTTCGCGCACCCGGCGCCATGGGACAACTACCCCAACTCCGTGCTCGAAGCTATGGCCGTTGGCGCCACGTGCCTGGTGTCTGATAGCGGCGGGCAAGGCGAGATGGTCGAAGACGGCAAGAGCGGCATCGTGCGGGCAGCTGGCGACGTCGACGCCTACGCCGAAGCTCTCGACCAGCTACTCTCGGATCCGCAGCTAGCGAAACGCTACGGCGAAGGCGCTAAGGAGCGCGTCGCGTTCTTGACCAACGCAGACCGAGTCACTGGCATCAAGGTCGAGTTCTTCGAAAAGATCGCAGCGGCCGAGCAGGCCGCGCTGGCGTCGGCGCCGCCGACAATCAACATTCCTGGATTGGGCGCACCGCGCAAGGCAAACCTCGGTCCCGGCATGGTCGTCATCGACGCTGGCACCGCCAACAGCACCATGCTAACGGCCACCGCCGACAGCGTGCAGGACCAGCTGCTGGGGCAAGACGGCTGGCGCGTCTACGTCATCGCCAACGAGGACATCAGCGTCGGCATACCCAACGACTGGCAGGTCCTGCACCCGCTCGCCCGCATGCCGTGGCAGGGTGCCGACGAAGGGACCCTCGTTGCGTTCCTGCGGGCTGGTGTGCGCTTCGACCGCGACGGCCTCGCCAATCTCGCCGACAGCGCCCGCAACCACTCCGACTATGGCGGCGCTTTTGCGTGGCTTCGCACCAAGAACGTCCAGCACTTCCCGTTCGCCCAAGACTCTGGCGTAGCCGAACTACTCGCCGAAGGGTCAACGGTCCAGGCGGCGTTTTGCACGCACGCAGAGCGGCTAAAGGGCTTCCCGGATCTGGCCGGACTTGGCTCAAGCCGCTCACGCATGGTCGCACTGATGGCCGCCTCCGCGGCGCAGGCCAATGCCGCATGCGTGCACACGGGCGCGCTCGAAGGCGACGACTACGGTCCGATGTCGACCGTCGACGAAGAAACACAGGGCCTAGCCATTGGCTGGCTTCAGGTGCTTGGACTCATCCCAGACCATGTGCTGGCGATGTTTAGCCGCCAAATCAGGATCATCGAGGGCAAGGCGACCCGAGTAGCCGACCACGGCATGCTCAAGGAACTTGAAGAGTTGCGTGAGATTCGCAACCAACATGAGAAACTGAAGTCGCACCGCCTGGTGCGAGTTCTTCGCAAAGCTGGCGTCTTCAACGCCATGCGACGGCTAAGCTCGAAATCTTCGGGATTCATCGGACCGGGCGCCAACAGGTCCAAGTGACGCCTTCGCCTACGTATGCGGATTGCCCTCCTTTCCTATGAGTATCCTCCCGAAACCGGGTTCGGTGGAATCGGCACCTATACGCATTACCAGGCGCATGCTCTGACGCGCCTGGGGCATGAAGTCACGGTCTTCTCAGGCGCAAAAAGGCCACTGAGATCTCGAGCCGCGGACGGCAGCGTCACCGTGATCCGCAATTGGACGAAGCAACGATTGGGGCCGCTCGCCAGTTCGCGCACGCACGAGCTCGGTTGGTTCAACAACCGCCTCGACACCGCCGTCAACATGTATGCCAGCCTGCGTCGCGAGCTGGAAGCCGGCCAGTTCGACATCGTCGAAATGCCCGAGTGCGGAGCCGAAGGCGCTCTGGTCAATACGATGCTCGACCTGCCAACGGTCGTGCGGCTGCATTCGCCCGCCGAGCTGATCATGCCCACATACAACACGGGGCAGGTCGACCGCATGATGACGGCGACCATGGAGCGCATGGCGCTGTCGGGCGCGCGCGCCGTCACTTCGTGTTCCCACTGGCTCGCCAAAGCTGCCATCGACACGATCGGCATTCGGCAGCCGATTCAGGTCATCCCCAACGGGCTCGACTTGCGGACGTTCGACGCAGATGAAGGCATCGACATCTGCGAGAAGTGGGGCATCCCACGCGACGCCACCAAGATCTTCTTCGCCAACCGCCTTGAGCCGCGCAAGGGCACCAAGGTGCTCGAGGAAATCTGCGCTCCCCTGCTCAAGCAGTTCGAAGACCTGGTCATCGTGCTCGCGGGTGCCGACCTTGACGGCTGGTTTGAGCGCGAGCTGCAGGCGACTCTCGACTCCGACGAGCTGCGCAGCCGGGTCATCGCCATCGGCCGCATCAGCCAGTCCGAAGTGCGGGCGTGCCTGAAGCAAACGGACATCTTCTTGCTTGCCAGCATTTGGGAAAACGCGCCGTATTCGCTGCTCGAAGCCATGGCCGCCGAGCGCGCGATCGTCGCCTCCGACTGTGGCGGCATCCCGGAAATGCTGCGGCACGGCCTCGACGGGTTGGTAGCGGCAACGGGTCAGGCCGATTCATTCCAACGCAGCCTTGAGAAGCTGCTTGCCGCCCGCAACCTCCGCGAGCGCCTCGGCCGCTCGGCTCGGCAACGCGTCGAAAGCCGCTTCACCGATGTGACCATGGCCGAGCGATCGCTCGACTACTACAGCTGGGTTCTCGGCAGCAGCCGATCCGGCGGCACCGCCGACACCGCCGGGAAAGAGGCAGTACGGGCTTCCGCTGGCAAGCAGACCATTACTGAATCCAACTGGTTCTTCGTCCGGTGGCTCGCCGGCGGCAATACCGGCTCGATTCCGACCGTGTTCGATGCGGCTGGCGACGCGCCCCTGGCCAAGCTGGGCCTCGACGAGCTCGCGTTCGTCAAGCACACCCTGACGCGCACGTTCTGGTCTTCGGCGTTCCGCGACCACGACGGCTTCGCCGCCTTCATCAAGGAACTCGATCAGCTCTACCGCGACACGGCACTAGCGCGCAGCAGGGATTCTCGTAGTCGCGACCGCAAGGAGCTGGTCTACCCAGCCGCCAACCACGTGCTGTTTGATAGCGACAAGGCTGTCAGTACTTTGGCGAGTGAGGCCTGGCGGGTAGAGACCAGCCCAACGTTCTCAGCGTGGATCGCCCGCTGTGCAGGAGACGACGCCTTTCGCGAACGCGCACTGCGCTCGATCGCGACGCGCCACCTGCTGATCCGCGGCACCCGACGCAAGGCAACGAAGGAAGGCCTAGACGCGCTTCGCTGGCTCTACCGTTCGCCGGCCCACCGCACCGCGCTCCTCACCGCAGACGAGCAGGCTTTTGAATCGGAAACGTTCGGCAAGGCCCTGCGCGGCGACATCGCCGAACTCGGCCTACACGCCCCCATGCGCCGACCGCGGGTATTCGGTCGCAAGAAGGCCAACGCACGCAAGGCTGGCGACAACGACGAAGCCTCGGTTGCCGAGGTGACGGTGCTGATTCCCTCATACAACCACGAGCGCTACATCGCGGCAGCGATGCAGAGTGCACTGGAGCAGACGGTGGCAACCCGCGTGCTGGTCGCCGACGACGGCAGCAGCGACGGCACCTTCGCGACGGCAAGCTCGCTCAAGGACCCGCGCGTTGTCGTCAAGCGCAACGAACACAACCTAGGACTCGGACGATCGATTGCAGCCGCACTCGACACCATCGACACCGAGTTCGTCGCGATCCTCAATTCTGACGACTTGTTTCACCCCAAGCGCCTCGAGCGCTGCCTGGAGGTCCTTACTGCCACCGACGGGGCCGAAGTCGCCGCGACTGCGCTTCAGGTGATGGATCCCAGCGACGCCGCGCTAACCGCCGAGTCCGCATGCATCACCGACGTCGGGCCTCGGGCGCTACAGTGGCTGCGCTGGTACGAAAGCTACTGCGCCGGAGTCGAACTCACGCCGGGTGATCCGCCGAGCGAACAGGTCGACGCACTGCTGGCGGCGAACTTCTTGGTCAGCAGCTCGAACATCGTCTGCCGCACGAGCTGGCTGCGCGACCGCATCGAACGCGTCGTGCCGCTGCGCTACTGCCTCGATTGGCGCATCTTCTTGGACGCCGCGCTTGAGGGCTCCCTCGCCTACATCGCCGAACCGCTGCTCGGCTACCGACTGCACGACTCCAACACGGTTTGGTTCGAAGGAGAAATGCGGCACGACTACGTGCACGAGGTAAACTTCGTCATCGCCGAGACACTGAAGACGCTCGCTGCCAACCACAGGCAGGTTGCGAGGAACGATTCAGAGACTGCCGAATCCCAAGCCAGCACCCCAGCCACAACGGCCGAAGAACTGGCGCGCTTGCTAACCGGCCCAGTGCGCGCTCACGGCGAAGCCGATGCGAACGCGATCGCATGGTCGCTGCTCGCGGGCCGCCCACTCGAGCTCGGCTACTCCGCGGATTCGGCGGCCGAGGCATTGACCGGCGCCGCGACCAGACGTCGAGAGGTGCAGGACTCCGTCGGTAGCTTCGACATGCCTGCCTGGCAGCTGGCAGAACGGCTACGACGCAGCCCACACCTTGAAGCCACCGAACACCTCGCATTTTCTCTCTTACCCGAACAAAAGAATCTTGAGCGGCAACTCGAGCACCTGCGGGCACAGCTGCGCGACGCGCGCAACCGCTCAAACGACCTCAACGCCTACCTCAAACGCCAACAGGCACTCGAGGAACGCATCGCGGAGCTCCAAGTCGAAACGACTGCCGCGGGTCGCCAGCGGGAGAGCATCGAGCAGCGTGCCGGCAAGCTCGAGCAAGACCTCGAAACGGAACAGCAGGCGGCCAAGCAGCGCGAAGACGAGCTTCGACGAGAGCTGAGTTCCCTCGAGATACACGTTCATGAGGAGCGCGTTGCAAAAGAGGCTGCAGAGCGCAGCGCCGAGTCCCTCCGAGCCCAAGGCCAGCAGACAGCTGAGCACGCAGCCGCCCTGAAGGCCCAGCTGAAGACAGCACAGCAGGCCCGCGCCGGCCGCCTCGCCCGTGCCCGCACGGACGCTATCGATCAGGCGCGCAGCATCGACCGAGCGCGCGGCACCGCGCTGCGCAACATGCTAGCCGGCAGCGACGCAACCGAAGGTCGGCTGTCGGGCCCAACGCGCCTAGCGCGCTTCGTCGCCCGTAAGGTGCGTCCTAAGAGTCCGGACCTTTTGGTTGTGCCATTGCCGGCAGATGTCGCATGGGCAAACCGCACGGTCATCGACAACGACCTGCGTCATGCCGCGGCGGCAGGCTTCGCGATTCGCTTTCTGGCGATCCCCTTTTGCGATCCAGCGCTCGACCGCGCTGCGTCGCAATGGACCCAGGATCTGACGAAGTATGCGGCGGTTTCGTCGCGGCTCGCCGCGAGCGACCAAGCAGCGTTCGCGGACGCGACCGGCGAGAAGGAACAGGCCCTCCTCAAGGCCTGCCGACTCAATGCCTTGGCCTTCTCGATCGCACGCGAAGTCGAATCGCTGGCGCCGGCCGCAGTACTAGCACTCGACCTGCAAGAGCAGGGCGCTTTGGCGGCGCTGACGGCATCCCTCTGCCGCCTGGACGTCGTCACACGGGTGCGTGGCATGGACCTGCTCGGCTACCGAAACCGCTCGCTGTCGCTGCAGATCCTCGAGGCAAGCAAGCTGCTCCTCTGTGACAGCCCCGCCACCGCCCAACAGGTGTCGCTCCGCTCGAAACCCGAGTACCTGGTGCTCTCGCCGGCCGAAGAGAACACGGCCTCACCAGCGGAGTCAACTGACACCACCGTCGCCATGTTTGGGCCGCTCACAGCGCAGCGCAACCCGGCCGAACTCGTGCAGAGCCTGCTCGCCCTGCACAAGGCAGGGCACAACAACATCCGCCTCGACATCGCCACCGCTGCCACTCCTGGACCGGACGAACTCGAGCAGCGCACGGTGCTGCTCGACCGCCTGAGTGAGCACGGCCTCGCCGAACGGACACGCTTTTCCGATGGCATTGGCGCCGGAGCAGCCAGGACCTTGGCAAGCCGGGCCGCGCTGATACTCGATCCGGCAACGGACGGAGCAGACTTCGGCGCGACCGACGGCGCCGCGCTCGCAATCGCAACCCAGACTCCGTTTGCAGGCACACACACCGAGTCCTTGCTGTGGCTGTTTGGCCTCGCCAAGCCAGCACAATCGCCACACCTTGGCGCTCTAAAGGATCTGCCCGAGCTCGCGTGCACAGCCATTGCGGCGAAGCCTTCTACGGGCTCCGCACCGCCCCCCTCAAGCAACGCACAGTCGTGGACAGACGCGATCGAACGCGTGCGTTCGTGGCACTGAATCCAATGACACCGAAGCTCAGTTATCTCGTCTGCTCGACGCAACGCAGCGGCAGCAACCTGCTCTGCCAGCTGATGCAGTTCAGCAACGTCGCCGGCTACCCGGAAGAGTACTTCGCACCCGAGTTCTACAACGGCTACGCCACCGACATGCTCGAGATGCCGAGCTTCCCGGACTTGTTTCGCGACTACCTGACGGCCATCACCGACAAGCGCGTGACGCACAACGGCGTGTTCGGCGCCAAGATGATGCGCAACTACGTCGGCGACTTTTGCTCGCGCGTGCGCGACGACAAGAGCATGTCTAACGAAGCCGACAACTTGAAGCTGCTGCAAGCGACGTTCCCGGGATTGAAGTTCATCTGGCTGAAGCGTCGTAACAAGGTTCGCCAGGCGATCTCGATCGTGCGCGCCCAGCTGCGCAACTCCTACATTTCGAGTGACGACCAAAAGCGACCTGCGGCGGCAGCCGTGCCGAAAGACCACTTCGACTACGCCCGCCTGAAGAAGCTCGTCGATGGCTACAGCCAAGCCGATCGCGAATGGCAACGGTTCTTCGAAAAGGGCGGCCTGGAGCCGATCACGCTCGACTACGAGGACATGGTGCCGGCGCTTGGAACCGCGATTCCAGGCGTCATTGAAGCACTCGGCATTGAGCTACCGGCCGGCTACCAACAGCCACAGCCGAAGCACGAGCGACAGTCCGACGACCTCTCGCAGGATTGGTATGAACGCTTCCACCAACAGCGACAAGCTGATGAGCTAGCGGCTTTGAAGCAGTCGCTGCGCGAAGAACGCTGAACACAGCTAGCGCGCGCGCCTCAACCATCTAACCGACAGACGAGCCCAGCGAACTTCGACTACCTGCCGATTGGAGCGGCTGCCGTCGCTCCCATTACCTACCTCAACCGAAATCGCCCCATCGGCGGCGAGTGCACGAGCTGCCATCTTCGACTTCAACGGAGACGGCCTCCTCGACATCGTCTCAGACACCGCGATCCGTGTTCAGCAGGGCGACAGCTCGTTTGTTCCAGCCCAACAGCCTGGCATCCCCGGCGCCGCGCTGAGCTATGGCGGCGGCAAGAACGCACTGCACAGTGTGGCGCGCATGCACGACGTCACCGGCCCACGCGATCACATCGAAGTTGTGCGAGTCAGCGCGTCCACGGGTTCCTCCGCCGTGACACGCATCAATGGCATCGGCAACGGATGGCCGCTAGGCAGCGCATCGACGCTCGAAGGAAGCCCATCGACTCCTATCAGCAATGGCAATACGCCAACACTCGAATTTGAGCCGTTCCTTCGCCCCAACTCCGACAACCGCAGTCTGGCCCTACTGCTTGACGGTACGTCGCTCAATAGAGGACTGTGGCTAGCGGACTACGTCGCCGCCAGTGACAGCTACGAGCGATCTCAGGTCACGTCGCTACCGGAAGACCTACAGTTCATGGCGGTATATCGCGAAGGCGCCATCGGGCCCGAACGCAATCCTGCCTGGAACACAGTTCCCGAGGGCATTGCCGCCGTGTATCCGGGCGTCGCACCACTCATCAACGTGACGTGGCTCGCCCCGAGCAATTCCTACCAACCGACGACCATCACATTCTCACCTGCGGCCCCTGACACCAGCCTAGAAGGCCTGGCTGTCGTCGACACCGACGACGACGACCTCGAATACCTCATCGTGCTGATGCGAACGGCACGAGTAAACGCGCTATCTGCCAACCGCAGCGCCGTCAACTTGAGACTGTTCGTGGTGCGACAGCTACCCAATGAAGCTGGCTTCGAGATCAACAGCAACCCCAACGTCAATCAGCCGCCGCAGCTCCCGCTGTCGTTCGACGCGCCGCTGTACAAGAGAGCCGACCACAGACGTTCGGCTTCGATCGGTCCAACCCGAATCCGATCGGTGTATTGGCACTCGAACATGAAGTCCGGCCCTTCCAGTTCACCAACAGCTTCGGTCGCTTTCAGTTCGTTGCACCGTTCAACAACGTTGTAGTGGACCGCCTTGGCACGGCGATCGGCGACCTCGACGGCGACGGCGACGGCTGGCCGGAGGCAATCGGCAGCGACGTCAGTTCCCAGCCACTCTACAGGATTGGGCGCTGACGCCGCCCGTTCTGCCGGCGTTGCGCATACCGATGGGGCCACACCGTCTGAGTGCTTTGGCAGCCCTAACAGTCCGGCAGGATCTACGCGGCCCTGACGGCCAACGGACTGAAGCAGCACCTGATCAGGACATTCAAGGTCAGCAACGACCCGCGCTTCGAAGAGAAGCTGCGTGACGTCGCCGGCCTTATCTCCGACCACCAGAAGACTGAAACAGGGGCTCACGATCCCAAACGCCTCCGGCGTTTTGACTCAGAAGCCTCGTCACCAGCGTCGCAAAAGCAGCGAACACCGCAGGAGCACTGCCTCCAAAGAACACCGCCGGCGCCCACCGTGCCAAGAACCTCGGCGCCACAAACCTCAACGTCTCGAACCGCAGTCGCCATGCATTCTCGCTCACACCTCGCTATTCGACCGGCATCGACTCTTCTACTGGCCAGTGCCCTCGCGTGCCAAGGCTCCTGGATGCAGGCGACGCCTTCCAATCGCCCAAGCGCAAGGATCAACCACGCGATGGCCTACGACGAAGCGCGCGACGAGGTCGTGCTCTTCGGTGGCCGCGTGATGACCAACACCACCTCGTGGACAACCCTCGACTCAACCTACGCTTGGAACGGTAGCGACTGGTCTGTTCGCACTCCAGCACAGCAGCCGGTCGCGCGCTTCCACCACGAGATGGTCTACGACCCGATTCGTCAACGCATCGTACTGTTCGGGGGACAAGGACCGAACGGGGGCATTCTCGACGACACTTGGGAATGGGACGGCCTGAACTGGACGCGCATACTCCCAACGCACAAGCCCCCAGCACGACAGAGCCACTCGATGGCTTGGCACCCCATTCGCGAAACCGTGCTCTTGTTCGGCGGTGAGGACAACACTCGTAAACGAGACTTTTGGGAGTTCGACGGAACCACCTGGCTCCCGATCTTTGCGTTGTCACCCCCGCCCGCGCGTACGAATAGCGCGATGTTCTTCGACCACAGCACGCAGGGCGTCGTGATCTTTGGCGGCGTTCAAGACGTCGCGCCCGGATTTTCGCAAGGCGTCCAAGCAGACAACACTTGGCTCTGGCAACAAGGTGCCTGGACCGAGCTCCTGCCCTTGGGGTCATCAAACTCGCCTGAAATTGGGGCGCGGTGCCCACTGCCGGGTCCTGACCGGCGCATCGCTTCGGTCGACACACTACGAAACCGGGCGATCGTCCACAGTGGCATGACTTCCAGTCTATTAGTCGGACGAGCCGTCTATGAGTACGGCGGTGACTGGAGGGCCCCCCGCCCGACCAGCATCGCCATGGTCCGCAATGCTGCGGCCTTCGACAGCATGCGTGGCGAAGTGGTTTCCTTTGGCGGCCGGCGTGCCAATTCCTTCACTCTCCAGGTAGATGAAACCTGGATCTACAGCCCACAGATCCCTGACTTGGCATCGGCAACCTCATACGGAAATGGCTGCGGAACGCCCCCACTGCTATCCACCGTCACGGCCAGCAATCGACCGGTCCTCGGCCAAACCAGCACGATGGGCATCACCAACGCTCCGACGGCGCTTGGCGCGGTCGCACTTGGCTGGAGCAACACCGATTACTTAGGCTTCCAACTCCCTGTAACACTTGCAGGCCTGAACATGTCCGGCTGCAGCCTTCTACATTCGTCAGAACTCACCGGACTGCCAGCAACACCTGTCGCGGCCGGCCAACTGCAGGCGACCGTCTCGATTCCGAACACGCTGAACATCATTGGCCTCCGGTTCTACACGCAGGCCTACGCATTCGCGCCGGGAGCGAACACTCGCGGCGTCATCGTCAGCAATGGCGTGAACTGGAGAATCGGCGACGCCTAGTAGCTCGTTGAAGAAAGGACTGGTTGTCAGGGTCGTAATTCTCAATACATGTCGGTGCCCCAAAACGCAGCCGAATCGGCTGATTCGTCGAGGCCATCGGGTGCCGAGATGCGCCTAGAACGCAGCCCTGACGGCCAAGCCGCTCCAGGGCGGATGGCGAACGAAGTAGCAAGCTGCGAGCTAGCCTTATCGCTTGCGCAGCAACACCCGCGCGCCCGTAACTTCGAGTTCCTCGATTGCCATCGATCGATAGGGCTCGACAAACTGGGCGCGGCGTTCGCGCGTAACGTTGGCGCGCGACCAAACTTGGACATCGAGGATGTCGAAGCCGTGCTTGGCAAGAATCGCACGATACTCGGCAGGCCGCTTCCTGTTCATCCAGGCACCAACGCTTGGCTGATTCGGCAGCCCAACAAAGAAGTGCGGCTCGTCCGTCACGATCGTCAAGTAGTCGAGCTGGTCAATCGTCTTGTCGTGGTAGCGCCGATGGTCCGTGGCATCGATACCGTGAACGTTGAAACCGCCCGAACGCGTCACGCGAGCGAGCTCTGCCACGACTTCCTCGACGTCCTCCACGTGCTCTAAAACCGCAGTCGACACAACCACGTCGGCTTTGCCGTCTTTGAGGGGCAGGCTCTTTCCGGGCGCCACCGCATAGCGCAGGCGTTTGCGGTCGACGCCCGACGGATCCCCACGGTTGAGCTTCGCCACATCGAAGCCGGACAGGTTCTTGGCAAGATCCCAAGGCGCCCATGCGCTGCTACCCAAGACCTGAGCCGGATCCGAGAGCAAATGCCGAATCAGTTCGGCAATGGCACAGGCGGCGCGCGGCGCGTCCTCGACGGGAAACAGATCGAAGGCATGGCACTTCTTCGCCCCCAGCGCCAGGAAGAGTGTGCTGAGACCCCACGGGTTCGTCACACCACAGCCAACCTCGACAACGGTACTGTTCCGCAGGCACGGCTTGATTGGCAGAGATGTGTAATAGCTGTCGAGCAGATTGCGGTAGCGCCGCATCGAAAAGCGATACTTCGGCGCGTCCGCAAGAAACGCGCCCAACCGCTCGCTAAGCCGACCTAAAACATCGAGTCCAGGCAGCACGTTCTCGAGGACGTTGCCTTGGTTGAGCCGCGCCAAGAGCTGCTGTGCGAGCAGCTTGGTAGATGGCTCGTGGTTCGGAGTTTGCATGGGATTCTCCACCGAGACTTCGAGAAGTCGAGTTCGAAGCTGTCACTTCCCCTCCCCGAGGCACCGACTTTCGACGCCGGCCACGCGGCCGGCGACCAAGTCCTGTGTTCCTAGTCCCGTGGCAATAGAAGTTTCGCCAACGTGGCCGCGACGACGACCGCGACCGCCGGTTCCGCACCACGCTGAGCCGCAGGCAAGACGCCGTCAACGCGGCCGACGCAGCCACCACGACCCTCGCTCGCGCTGGCGCCGTCCGTGCACGAAGCGCTCGTACCACTCTTCTGACAGCTGATCCGCCTGACGCTGCAGCTTTGGCGGAGCGACCGCGATGTCTTTGGGCACCGCGAGGCCTAACGCTTCGATCACGGCGGGAACGGCCGAAGCCGTGTCGGCGGCGAAGTCCTCGTAGTCGAAGGCGATCGGCTCTACGCCCGCGGCCTCGAAGAATCGCTGCCAACCGGCATCGCTCTGCTCAAAGTGCTTGGCAACCCCCGCAATGCGGTCATAGTCGAAGCGATCACGAGGCAGTTCTCGCGGCGTCGGCCGACGTTCGCGGTCACGCGACACCCACTGATCGCTGATCTCGGCTCGCACCATCGAAATCGCCTGACGCACCTTGTTGCGGCGTCGCAGCCAGATGTAGCGCGGCGCCCCAAACGTCTCGACTAGCACATCGTGTGAACTCGCCGCTCGCGACATGCGATCGTCAGATCGAATGCGGCCACAGATCTCGTCGAGATAGGACCACATCATCACCGACCCGAACGCACCGTTGGGCGAGCGCCGCGCCAACACACAAGCAAGGTAGTCGCCGAAGCGATCTGGAAAGCCGTCCAGCTCGAACAGCTTGCGCGCGTAGCCGTCGAAGAATCGCTCGGCGAAATACTCTTCGGGAAAGCCAGCGATCCCGCTGTCGCGCAGCAGTTGGCAAAGCAGATTGCTGCCGCTGCGCTGTGTCGTGCAAACGAGGTAGCTGACGCCTGACTGCGTCGAATCGCTCACGGAAAACCTACTTGTCGCCTAGCGACTGCTGCCAGCGCCACGCATCGGCCATCGATCGCTCGATGGGCAGTTCGGCGCGCCAGCCGAGGCCTTCGGCTGCGTTTTCGGTGTCGGCGAAGGCTGCGACGACATCGCCGGGGCGGCGGTCGGCGAAGTCGTACTTGAGCTCGACGCCGGTCGCGCCTTCGAAAGCCTTGAGCACTTCGAGCACGGTCGAGCCGGTGCCGGTGCCCAGGTTGAATACCTCGACGGGCTGCTCGCACTTGCCGGCCAGCAGACGGTCCATCGCCAGGATGTGCGCCTTGGCGACGTCGACGACGTGGATGTAGTCGCGGATGCAGGTGCCGTCGCGGGTGTCGTAGTCCTTGCCAAACACCTTGAGGGCGCCGCGCAGGCCGGCCGCACTCTGCGTGATGAACGGCACGAGGTTTTGCGGCACGCCCAACGGCAGTTCACCGATCTTGCCCGACGGATGTGCGCCCACGGGATTGAAGTAGCGCAGCGCGATTACCTGGAAGCCGTGTGCGGACGCCGCGTCGCGCAGCACTTCTTCGCCGATCTGCTTGGTGTTGCCGTAGGGCGACTCCGCCGGCTTGATCGGCGCGTTCTCGCGGATCGGCAGCTCATCCGCCTGGCCATAGACCGTGCAGGACGAGCTGAAGATGAACGCGCACTTCGGCTGCTCGCGCACGTAGTCGAGCAGGTTGCACAGCGAGCCGAGGTTGTTGTGGTAGTAGTCGAGCGGCTTCTCCACCGACTCCCCTACAGCCTTGTGGGCGGCGAAGTGGATGATGCCGTTCAGGTCCGGATGGTCCCCGAGGAACATCCGGCACGCGGCGCGGTCGGCGAGGTCGACGTTGACCCACTTCGGCCGCTGGCCGCTGATGGCCTCGATGCCGTCCAGCACCTCCGGACGCGTGTTCGCAAGGTTGTCGGCGATCACAACCTCGTGGCCGCGATCGAGCAATTCGACAACCGTGTGCGAGCCGATGTAGCCGAGGCCACCCGTAACGAGAACCTTCGCCATATCTGCCTACCTCTACTTGCGCACGTAGCCTTCAAAGTCGCGGTGCTCTTGCTTGTAGAGAGCATCCCGCGGCAGATCCTTGAAGGCCTGATAGGTGATCTTGAGGCCTTCGGCCCGCGACACCTTTGGCTCCCAGCCAAGGATCTCGCGCGCCTTGCTGATATCCGGCTGACGCTGCGTCGGATCGTCCTTCGGCAGATCCTTGTAGATCACCTTTTGGTCCGTCCCGGTCAGCTTGATGATCTCCTCGGCAAACTCGCCGATCGTGATCTCATCGGGGTTGCCGATGTTGACCGGGTAGGGGTAATCGCTGTGCAGCAGACGATAGATGCCTTCGACCAGGTCATCGACATAGCAGAACGACCGCGTCTGGCTGCCGTCGCCGAATACCGTCAGGTCTTCGCCGCGCAGGGCCTGACCGATAAATGCCGGCAGCACGCGGCCGTCGTTCAGACGCATGCGCGGGCCATACGTGTTGAAGATGCGGATGATGCGCGTCTGCACACCGTGGTAGGTGTGGTAGGCCATCGTCATCGCTTCTTGGAAGCGCTTGGCCTCGTCGTAGACGCCGCGTGGCCCGACCGGGTTGACGTTGCCCCAATACTCTTCGGTCTGCGGGTGCACGGTCGGATCGCCGTAGACCTCCGACGTCGACGCCACCAGGATGCGCGCGCCTTTCTCCTTGGCGAGGCCAAGACAGTTGTGCGTGCCGAGCGATCCGACCTTGAGCGTCTGGATCGGGATCTTCAGGTAGTCGATCGGGCTCGCAGGCGACGCAAAGTGCAGGATGAAATCGAGCTCTCCCGCAACGTGGATGAAGTTGCTGACATCGTGGTCGTAGAAGGTGAACTCCTTCTTCGGGAACAGATGCTCGAGGTTGCGCAGATCGCCGGTGATCAGATTGTCCATGCCGACGACTTCGTAGCCTTCGGCAAGGAAGCGGTCGCACAGGTGCGAACCAAGGAATCCGGCGGCGCCGGTGATCAGGATGCGTGGCATGAATCGGGTGTCGTTTTCACATCAAGCCGAGGTCAGAGCGCAGAGATGTCTGCGCGCCCTGGCTGGGCTCAGCTCGTTGGCTCGACGTCCGCGACGCCGATCCCGCTGTAGAAGTAGCCCATCTTGGCAAGTTCGGGACCACTGTAGATGTTCCGGCCGTCGAAGACAGCTTTGCCCTTCATCGTGTTGCCAACACGCTTCCAATCCGGCACGCGGAACTCCCGCCACTCGGTAACCAGCAAGAGGGCGTCGGCGTTCTCAAGCGCACCGTAAGCATCCTCGGAGTAGCCGATCTTATCGCCGATCATGTGCTTGGCTTCCGGCATCGAGACCGGGTCGTAGGCGGTCACGGTCGCCCCAGCCGCTAGCAGCTGCTCGCAGATCACGAGCGCGGGCGCCTCACGCATGTCGTCCGTTTCCGGCTTGAAGCTCAGCCCCCACATCGCGAAGTGCTTGCCCTTCACGTCGCCGCCGTAGTGCTTCATGACCTTGTTGAAGAGCACCGACTTTTGCGACTCGTTGACGTCCTCGACCGACTGCAAGATTCGCAGCTGGTAGTCCGACTCACGACCCGTGCGCACCAGCGCCTTGACGTCCTTCGGGAAGCAGCTGCCGCCGTAGCCAATTCCTGGGTAGATGAAGCGGTTGCCGATCCGTGGATCGCTGCCGATGCCCTGACGAACCGCGTTGACGTCCGCGCCGAGCAGCTCGCAAAGATTGGCGATGTCGTTCATGAACGAGATCTTGGTCGCCAGCATCGCGTTGGCCGCATACTTGGTCATCTCCGCGGACGGCACGTCCATGAAGAACACCGGGTGGCCATTCAGCGTAAACGGCTTGTAGAGGCGCGCGAGCACCTCCTGGGCGCGATCGCTGCCGACACCGCAGACGATGCGGTCGGGCTTCATGAAGTCCTCGATCGCAGCGCCTTCCTTGAGGAACTCCGGGTTGCTTGCGACATCAAACGCAAGATCCGAGCTGCGCGCCTGGAGCGCTGCGCCGAGCTCCTTCCTGACCTTTTCCGCCGTGCCAACCGGCACCGTGCTCTTGGTCACGACGACGAGGTAGTCGTCCATCGTCTCGCCGATCTCCTTGGCCACCGCGAGCACGTAGCGCAGGTCGGCGCTGCCGTCTTCTCCGGGAGGCGTGCCCACCGCGATAAACGCGGCCTCGGCGCCCTTCACGGCCTCGGACAGCTTGGTCGTGAACTTCAGCCGCCCCGCCTTGGTGTTGCGTTCGACGATGTCTTCGAGACCCGGCTCGTAGATCGGCAAAATGCCCTTGTGCAGGTTGGCGATCTTCTCGGCGTCCACATCGACGCAGGTGACGTCCATGCCAACGTCTGCGAGGCAGGACCCGGTGACGAGGCCGACGTAGCCGGTTCCGACAACAGCGATTTTCATATGAGACAGTTCGTTGTGACAGCTTGGCGCGGTCGTTCCGCGTCGATGCAAGCATCGGCTACGGCCGTGGGGCGGCAAAAGGCCGCGCCCGAAGCGCCGCTGTAACGGATGAGATGAGAGCCGAAGCGACGCTGGTGGCGCCGTTTCAGGGCAGGGTTTCTACCCGGGGGCGGTCGAGCGAACCACTGCGAGCCGGGTCAGAATGTGGACTCCCCGCTGCCGCTTGCCAGCCAAACGGCGACTGGCAAGCCCGCTTGGCAAGATCGGCACGAAGCGCCGGCAGGATCCAGCGACGGCACGCCCCAGCGGCAGAGACTCACTTTCCAGGTGAACTTGCCGCTCGTCCGCCTAGCCTGCCGAGCGTGAACGATCTCGATCCTAGGACAGCCGATTCCCTGCGGACGTATGGCTTCAACTCCGACCAGCAGTCGCGATGGCAGGAGAAGGTCCGTAGCGGCGTATTTGCCCAGGCCAACAACCTGGTCCAAGGCCCGCTCTCTGCGCCGCCCGCAGGCTCCATGCACTCCCTGCCCGAGCCCGGCAGCGACGACTGGAAAGAGCTCGAGGCAATCGGGCTCGACGCCATGGCCCGCGGCGAGTTCGCGGTCTGCGTGCTCAACGGCGGCATGGCGACGCGCTTCGGCGGCGTCGTCAAGGGCGTCGTCGAGGTCCGCGACGGCCGCTCCTTTCTGGGCATGGCCATCGACAACGCCAACGACCTGCGCAAGCGCTCCGGCGGCCGCGTGCGCGTGTTTTTGATGAACAGCTTCGCGACCGATGATGCGACCAAGCAGCACTTCGCCGAGCACAAGGATTTTGGCTATCCCGCAGCGGACATCGAGCACTTCACGCAATTCGTCGCGCTGCGCATGGCCGAGGACGGTGAGCTGTTCCGACTCGACAACGGCGAGCCTTCGCCCTACGGCCCCGGGCACGGCGACTTCGACAGCGCCTTCCGCGCATCGGGCTGCCTGCAGCGATTCCTCGACGACGGCGGCAAGTATGTCTTCGTCCGCAACGTCGACAACCTCGGAGCTCTTGGCAGCCCGGCGGTGCTCGGCCACCACATCCAAAGCGGCAAGCAGATGACCGCCGAGCAAACCAAGAAGCGCGCGGGCGACGTCGGCGGAGCGCCCTACCTGTTTGACGAGCGCGTTCAGCTGGTCGAGCAACTGCGCTTCCCGGCGGGCTTCGATGCGTCCATCGTTGACGTGTTCAACACCAACACCATGACGTTTACGGCCGAGGCGCTGCTGCAGCCACGCGAGCTCGGTCGCTACTTCGTCAAGAAGAAGGTCGAAGGCCGCGCTGCGGTGCAAATCGAGCACCTGATTGGCGAGCTGACGGCACACCTGACGACCAATTTCTTGGCAGTGCCCCGCGACGGCACCGCGTCGCGTTTTCTGCCGATCAAGACCCCCGACGATCTGACGACGGCCCGGCCCGAGATCGACCAGATTTACGGCTCCTGAACGGCCGGCGCCGCAACCGGATGGAGCGCTCGGTCGAAACCCCGGCGCGAAGTCCCGCCCGCCCCTCGCCACCCGCCCCTCGCCGCCCAACGCACAAGCATGCAGTCCGAGGTTCGTGAGATCCCACCCGCCCCACGCCGGGCGCGCATCCAGCCGCTGCTCGCGCACCGCTGGCCGATGCTGATGATCGGCGGGACCATGGTCACGATCGGTGGACTGATTGCCTGGGCCATGTTCCTGCAGTCCGGCGGCAAGTTCTCGTTTGGGCCACGACTCGCCGAAGGCCCCGTGCGCGTGGTCGAAGGCACGCTGGACAAGATCTCCGGCCAGCCGCGCTTTGACGACACCGACTGGGACGAAGCGCACTACTCGCTGACGTGGATGCAGTATGTCGAGCCCGAAAACGGCACGGCACGCCCCCCCATCCCGCTACCACTAGAAGGCATGTGCTACGTGCCGCGCGATCGCTATGCGGCCGGCGCCACCGTTCCGATCGAAGTCCTGCTCGAAGACAAAAACGTGCACTGCATCGTCGGGGGCGTAAAGCACATCTACCGCCAGTGGCTCTACGCGCGCTTTTGGCTGGTCGTGCTGGTGGTGCCCGGAGCCCTGCTGCTGCTGAGCTGGCTCACCGGCGTGTTTCAGCTTCGGCAGGTATTGGTGCACGGCGACGTCACCGTGGGCCGCGTGCTCTCCGCCCAAACCGTGCGATGGGTGCTGCCGGAGATGCTGCAGGTTCGCTACGAGTTTCGTGACCACAGCGCTCGCCTGCGCCAGAATCGACACTGGGTGCGCGCTCGCGGCTCCCTCGGCACGCGGCTTCGACACAGCGGGGACGGCGGCGTTGGCAGCGCCCTACCGGTGCTTCACGATCGGCGTCTGCCTCATTGGAACCGCATGCTGCTAGCCAACGACTTCCTGCACCAACCCGAACCACTCGACCCCGAACTTCCCAGCGGTGTTTAAGGCAACCCAACGTGTCTGACGAGCCCCTCGACGTACGCCAGCTGCTCGGCCCCGATGGGCCGATTGCGCGCAGGCTGCCGGACTTCGAGGTTCGCGAGCAGCAGCTGGACCTAAGCGTTGCGATTGCGCGCGCGCTCAAAGAGGGTCGCCACCTGATCGCCGAGGCGGGCACGGGCACGGGCAAGTCGTTCGCCTATTTGCTGCCGGCGGCGATGCACGCGGACCAGCACGTTGGCGACGGTCCGGTCGTGATCAGCACGCGCACCATCGCGCTGCAAGAGCAGCTCGAAAGCAAGGACCTGCCGTTTTTGCACGCGGTGCTGCCGTTTGAGTGGTCTTCGGTCACCGCGATCGGGCGCAACAACTACCTGTGCCTGCGCCGCATGCACCAGGCGGAGACGAATCAGGAGCTGTTTGAGGACCCCGAGCGCCACGACCAGCTCCGGCGCATCGTCGACTGGTCGCTGTCGGCCGACGACGGCACACGGCAAGAGCTCGCGTTCGAGCCTCGCCCCGAGGTTTGGGAAGAAGTCCAAGCCGAGCACGGCAACTGCCTGCAGCGCGCCTGCAAGTACTACAAACCGTGCTACTGGCAGCGTGCGCGCCGCCGCATGCAGACGGCACAGGTGCTGGTCGTCAACCACGCTCTCTACTTCGCCGACCTGGCGCTGCGCATGGCGGGCGCGTCGTATCTGCCTGCGCACCGCGTGGTCGTCTTTGACGAAGCGCACCACCTGGCGCAGACGGCCACGCAAAGCCTCGGGTTGCGCATCGGCCGCACGACGCTCGGCTGGCACCTACGCCGCATCCACAAACGCCGCGGCGACCGGACCCTGCTGCGCAAGCACGGCACGCAGGCGGCACTGCTGCTGTGGGAAGAAGCGCACCTGGTTGGTGAGGCTCTGTTCGACTCGCTGCAGGAGCGCCTGCAGCAGCGCCGATCTTCCCCCGGCGGCTTTGGTTCATCAGGGGGCGGCTCCCCAGGGGGCAGCAGCCGCGACGGCATCGCCCTTCATGAAGAGACCATCGAAGAAGGCCTGTCGCCGATTCTGCGCGCCCTTGCCGGCGAGCTTGCGGGTGCGGCCATGCGCAGCGACAAGGTCGACGTGCAGATGGAGCTCCAGGCCCGCGCCAACGGCCTCGAAGGCCTGTGCGCGACGCTGCGGGCGCTGTGCGTGGCCAACCCGGACGCGGAGACCCCGCTGGTTCGATGGCTCGAACCGTCGCGGCACGGGGCCCAGCTGTGCGGCGCGCCGCTCGACGTATCAGAGACGCTCAGAAAGCACCTGTTCGAAGGCGGTGCCACCGCGATTTTGACGAGCGCCACGCTGGCAACGACCGAGGCGTCCGCGGCGTCCGGCACCGCCGCCCACGCCCCCGTCGATCCCGATGCAGCCGGCAGCGCAAACGAACGCCGCCGACCGGACGGCTTCGAATGGCTGCGCAGCCAGCTCGGCATCGATGGCGCCGAAGCGCTGCAGGTCGGCTCGCCGTTTGACTACGACCGCTCGGTTCGCCTGGTGCTCGAAGAAGCGATGCCCGATCCCTCGCGCGAGGCGCACACCTACCGCCGCGAGGTCACCGAGCGCACGCTGCGCCACCTGCTCGACAACGGTGGCCGCGCCCTGATTCTGTGCACGTCTTGGGACTTCGTCCGCAACCTGGCGCAGCTGCTGCGGGCACCGCTTGCCGAAGCCGGCATCGAGCTGCTGGTCCAGGGGGAGGCACCCCTGACCCGGCTGCTGCAGCGCAAACGCGACGTGCCGACGTCGGTGCTGCTCGGCACCGACAGCCTTTGGGAAGGCATCGACGTTCGTGGCGAGGCGCTGACGCTGCTGGTGGTTACGCGCCTGCCGTTCGCCAGCCCGGGCCACCCACTTACGCAGGCCCGAATGCAAGCCATGAAGGAGCGGGGCCGCGACCCGTTCCAAGACCACTCGCTCCCCGAGGCCGTCCTGAAGTTTCGCCAGGGATTCGGCCGACTGATCCGCGGCTCGGACGACCGCGGCACCGTCGTCGTCATGGACCCCAGGATCCGGACCAAGCGGTATGGACAGCGTTTTGTCGGCGCGCTGCCGTTTTCGGCCGACTACGAGCCGGAAACGTAGGGGCAAGGCCCGAGACGGGATCGACAGCTCGATATTAGAGTGATATCACTCCAATATCCGAACTTCTCACCCGTAGGCAGCCCCATGGATACGACCTCGCAAGAATTCCCGCACCCCAATCCGCGTCCTGGCATCCCCATGCTCGTGGCCGGCTTGCTTTGCCTGGTGACGTTCATCGGCATCCCGGTCGGCGCTTTGATCCTGGCCGGACTGACGCTGGTCAATCCCAACCAGACCAAGGTCGTGATCCTGTTTGGCATCTACAAGGGCACGCTGCGCGAGCCCGGTTTCTACTGGGTCAACCCGTTTTCACGGCGCCGCGAAGTCAGCCTGCGCGCCCACAACTTCAACAGCGACCACCTCAAGGTCAACGACAAGCGCGGCAACCCGATCGAGATCGGCGCCGTCGTGGTGTGGCGGGTTCGCGATACGGCGCAGGCTGCTTTCGATGTCGAGGACCACGTCTCCTACGTGCGTGTGCAAACCGAATCCGCGGTGCGGCACCTAGCTTCGCAGCACCCGTACGATACGCCGCTCGACCACGAGAGCTCCCTGCGTGGCAGCAGCGACTCGATCAACCAGGAGCTGCAGGAAGAGCTCGAACAGCGCCTGCAACGGGCCGGCATCGACGTTCTCGAAGCGCGCCTGAGCCACCTCGCGTATGCGCCGGAAATCGCCGGCGCGATGCTGCAGCGTCAACAGGCCGAGGCGATCATCGATGCCCGCACGCGCATTGTCGACGGCGCCTGCAGCATGGTCGAAATGGCGCTCGAGCAGCTCCAGCGCAAGTCCGTGGTCGAACTCGACGAAGAACGCAAAGCGCAGATGGTCAGCAACCTGCTGGTGGTGCTCTGCTCTGAGCGCGGCACCCAGCCGGTCGTCAACGCCGGCACGCTCTACGGGTAGTGGCTTTGACCGCCAAAGGCGACAAGAAGGGGTTTCTCCTACGCGTTCCACAGCCGCTGTTTGACGAACTGCGGCGCTGGTCCGAGCAGGAGATGCGCAGCATCAACGGCCAAATCGAGTGGATCTTGCGCGACGCTTTGCGGCGTCGCTCCCACGGGCTTCCGGCACCGGAAATCACGGATCCATCGACACCACGAGCGAGACGCAAGACCGACGAGCCGCCTTCTCAGTGATCTCTCGAATCAGGACGAAAGATCGCTTCGCCTGCAACCGAAGGAACTCCCATGTCGGTCCTTGTTCTGTGCGCATGGTGCAATCATACGATTCGCAATGAGCCATCTGCCGACGCGGATACGGCGTCGCACGGCATCTGCTTTTCGTGCTTCAAGGACATGGGGCTTGTACCAACGGAAGACATCCTGTCGCTGTCCCGCGACCAGATCGACAAGCTCCCGATTGGCATCATCGAGCTCGACCGCGACGGCATTGTGCGTCGCTACAACGAAACCGAAGCGCGCGCCGCAGGCCTGCAGGCCGAGCGGGTGATTGGCCGCCACTTCTTTGACGAGGTCGCCCCCTGCACGAGCGTCCGCGAGTTTCGAGGCGCCGTCGAAGCGATGATGGCAGACCCCGAAGCGGCTCGAGATGAGCTGCACTTCGTCTTTCGCTTCCACAGCGGTGACCGCTTGGCGCACTTGGTATTCGCCTGGGACTCGGACGCTGGCCGTATGACGATCCTGGTCGACATGCTCGGCGACCCGGCCGACCACGAAGCGCGCTGCGATACCGTTTGGGGCAGCGCCAAACCGCCTCAGGTAACGCTTGGGAAGTAGCGCTTGAGCCGCAAGAACCACTTCTCGAACACGTGCCAGCTGACCGCGGCAACCAGCAAGCTGCCTAGCGCCGCCAACACGGTAAATACGATCACGCACCCGACCGGAGTCAGACGATCGCGCCACATAACGACCGTCTCCGGGTCGGTGGCCAGCAGCCGGTAGCTCAGCCATTCCACCACGAGCATGTGGGTCAGGTAGATGCAGTAGCTGTACTTGCCGAATGCGCGCAGCGAATCGAAGCGGAACACGGGCGACAGGACGTTGCGGCTACGCGCCAGGTGGACAAAGCCGACGCCGAGTGAAAGAGCCGCAAACAGGCCCCAGCGCTGTTGGCCAAGCGACTCTGGTGTGGACGCGCCCGTTGCATAGGCCGTCGCGACCAAGCCGGCGATGCCCAGCAGGGTGGCCACGTAGCCAATGAGCGCACCGACCGCAGCGCGCGGCGTTGGCAACACAGCGATCAGAGCGCCCGCCGCTAGGGCATCCATACGGCACGGGGTCAGGAAGTGCGTGTGCTCAAAGCCGTTTTGCAGCAGTAGCAGGTGTGAAGCGATCGCGCCTGCGATCATCAGCAGACAGACGATCCGCAGCGCGCGGCGCGACGCGAACCAGACGACGGCCGGCCACACGAGGTAGAACTGCTCTTCGATCGCAAGCGACCACGTGATCAGCCGGGCCGGATCGATCAGCCGCTCGCCGACCAGCGCATAGCGAATGTTCTGGTAGTAGAGCAGGTAGGAGAGCTTCGCGTCGGCGGAGGCTTCGGGGCGCTGCAGCACGTAGAGCAGCAGCACGATCACCAGGTAGTAGAGCGGGAAGATCCGCAGGGCTCGCCGCACGTAGAAGTTGCGGAAGTAGCGGTTGCGGTGCGGGCCATCCTTGCTGCGCAGCAGGATCCCGGTAATCAGAAACCCGCTGAGCACGAAGAACACATCGACGCCGGCCCAGCCCAGCCACGCGATGCGCGCATACGGATGCGCCATGACGTCGAGCCCGAGCAGCGGGCCGATGTAGAGGCCGTGCATCGCAAGCACGAACAGGATCGCAATGCCGCGCACGCCGTCGAGTTCGGCGATGCGGTCGGGCTGTTGCGGATGGGCACTCATGCAAAGGCAGTTGTCGCGGCCCTCGCTAGAAATGCAACAACCCTCGCACGCTGCCCGGTAGGCGGCGTGCGAGGGTCGCGCGTAGAAGCGGATCCGCGGGCGTCAGGCGCCGTATTTTTTGATCGCGGCGTCGAGCTTGGGCAGGACCGAGAGGATGTAGAGCGCGACGGCTCCGGCCGCTCCGACGATGACCAAGAAGAACATCGACGGTTCCATCGACCCCTGCAGCACCCCGAGGAAGCCCGAGAACTTGTTGCCTACCGCGGTGGCAAAGAACCAGCCACCCATCGTCAGGCCGACAAAGCGCTTTGGCGACAGCTTGGTCACCAGCGACAGCGCCATTGGCGACAAGAACAGCTCGCCGATCGTGATGATGCCGTAGAAGCCCATCAGCCACATCCCCGAGACCTTCATCTCGCCGTTGTTGCTGAGGAAGCCTGCGACCGCCATGAAGCCCGCTGCGATCGCCGTAATGATCATGCCGAACAGGATCTTGCGCGCCGTGCTGAAGTCGATCTTCTTGCGCGACAGGCGCGCGAAGAACAGCATCACAAACGGCGTCATCAGCACGACGAAGAACGCGTTCCACGACTGGTAAAGCTCGGCGTTGGCGAGCTTCGCGAACTTGCCGGGCTCGACCTCGTTGGAGTCCTCCTGATAGAGCGAGTCGAACTTCTCCTGCGTCGTCACATACGTGACGTAGTCGCTCTCGCCGTTTTCACGAACGAACGCCACGCGCTTCAGGGCCTTGACTCCGTCATCGACCTTGGCCGAGATCTGCGGCAGGCCGTGGCTGTCCGTGCCCTCCTCGATCGTGACACTGTCAAAGATATCGACGCTGTATTTCGTCCAGGCCTTCTGTTCGTCGGTGAGGTCCTTCTTCGGTAGCTCCTCCACGCGAACACCCGCCGGCAGCTTGCTGGTCAGCTCCGCGAGGCTGGCCGGATCCATCTTCTTCTGCCCGAACATGGTCGCTTGCTCCTTCGTGGCGATCCCGAGCAGAGTCGCCTTGTTGGGGCGCGGCATGTCGTCGCGGGCATTGCTGTAGTAGCCAGGCAGGGCGTCCTGCGCGAAGGGCGTCGCTCCCCCCACTTCGATCGCACCTGCGATCATCACGATTGGATCCGACTGGGCGAGGTCTCGACGGGTGTTGTCGTTCGCCCACGTCGTCATCGCCGAGCCGTTGAGGTGCAGCACCATGAAGAACGTGCCGCCTGCCAGATAGATCGGCAGCAGCGCCTTGAGTCCTGGCTTCTCCTCTTCGCTGGCCTTGTTGGGCAGCCGCGCAAAGAACAGCAGGATCGGGATGGCCCCAAGCAAGAAGCCAAAGTCCGTCGGCTTGACGAGCTTGGTCATGCTCGAAGGCAGCACGTAGGCCGCGACAGCCCAGCCGGCGACACCGATGAACAGCGCCGGCCCGAGGATCTTCTGCATGATCTCGGAAAACGGCGTGTCTTCAGGATTGGTGCCCGGCGTGCGGTCCGCCTTCTCAAGCACCTTCCAGCTCGACAGCAGGATCACGACCGAAATCAGCATGCCGATGCCAGCGGCGACGAAGATCGCTTCCCAGAACCAAACGTTGCGCATGATCGCCGCCAGGAAGTTGGCGATGAAGGCACCGATGTTGATCCCCATATAGAAGATGTTGAACCCAGCGTCACGCTTGGGGTCGCCCTTCTCATAGAGGTTGCCGACCATTGCCGAGATCGTCGGTTTGAAGAAGCCGTTGCCTACACAGAGGAACACCAACCCCGCTGGGAACGCCCACTTCTCGCCCGTGGCGAGCATGAAGAAGCCGGTCGCAAACAGCAGCCCCCCAATCAGCACCGACTTTCGATAGCCGAGGAAACGGTCCGCGAGCAGGCCGCCGACGTAGGGCGTGAAGTAGACGAAGGCGAGGTAGAGACCGTAGATCTCGTTGCCTACATCCTTCGACCAGGCGAGCCCCCCGCTCTCGCTGTCGGTCGCGTACAGCAGCAGGACCCCCACCATCGTGTAGAAGGCGAGGCGTTCCCACATCTCGATGAAGAAGAGTCGGAAGAGTCCTTTCGGATGGCCGGTGAACATTTGAGTCGGAGTGCGAGGGGGAAAGGAGCGCAAACCGTCATTGTGAGGCGGCTCGCTAGTTCAAAAGAGACCTTGGCAGAGAGGAGGCTTCGTGCAGATACGGCATGAGAAGCCTCGCTACATGGTGATCACTTCACACCGTGCATGAGCTTGTTGATGGGCTTGCTGAGCACAATCAAAACCAGGCCTGCACCGCACGCTAGATATGTGATCGGTGTGTAGGCGTCGACGTAGCCGGAGAGGGGAGCCCCTTCACCAGCCTCTGCCGATTCACCCGCCAGCGCGGAGAACCAACCGGCCACGAGGTTGCCCATCGAGATCGACAAGAACCACGCGCCCATGACGATGCCGGTCATGTTCGGAGGCGCGAGTTTGGTCACCATGGATAGACCAACTGGTGACAGGCAAAGTTCACCTGTCGTGTGCAGCAGGTAGACCAAGAACAGCGACAGGAATAATCCGGTCGACCGGGATTCGAAGGACCCGATTGCCAGTAGACAGACCCCGAAGCCGAGCCCTACCTGCAGCAGACCGAGGCCAAACTTGAGTGGGATCGACGGGTTCTTGCGGCGCCGATCCAGCCAAACCCAGAGCCACGCGAACACCGGACCGAGCAGGATGATGTAGAGCGGATTGACCGACTGGAACACCACCGGATCAAATGCCCCATGCGGACCGATGTGATCTTTCGCGAAGAAGTTCAGCGAGTTACCTGCCTGCTCGAAGCACGCCCAAAACGTCGAGTTGGCGAACAACAGGATGATCAGCGCAAACATCCGCTGCAGCACGACCGAACCCATCTTGACGCCTGTGCCGATCAGGTAAACGAGGATCAAGACCGACAGCCCCTGCAGCAGATAGCTCGCATAATCATTCTCAGCGAGCAAGAAGTAGACGCCTGGCGTCAGCACCATGCAGCCGACCAGAACGGCGAACGTCGGGCCCATGCCTTCGCGGCCCGCTGGTGCGCCGCCTTCGCCACGCAGCAGGTTCTTGCCAATCACGAACGTGATCACGCCAAGCAACATGCCGCCGCCTGCCAACATGAACCCGTAGCGGTAATCCGGCGTAACGACCGCGGCGCCGTCTGCATCAAGCAGCGGCGTGATGCCGTCGGCGGCCATCACCGGGGTGCCCATCACGTTCGCGATCCAGATGCACGCAATCGGCGCCAGCAACGCGCCAACATTGATGCCCATGTAGAAGATCGTGAAGCCGCCATCGCGGCGTGGGTCGCCGGGCTCGTAGAGTTTGCCGACCAGCGTCGAAATGTTCGGCTTGAACATGCCGTTGCCAACGACGATGCCTGCAAGCCCCATCAGGAACGCCGTCTCGTTCGGAATCAGCAGCACGAACTCTCCGGCCGCCATTATCAAGCCACCCAGGATGATCGCCCGCCGATAACCGAGTACCCGGTCCGCGACGTATCCGCCGAAGATGCCAGTGGCGTAAATCAGCGCAGTGAACGCGCCGTACGACAGTGACGCTTCGTCCTGAGGCTTGCCGAACTGCTGCACGACGTAGAACGCCAGCAGAGCGCGCATGCCGTAGTAGCAGAATCGCTCCCACAGCTCCGCGAAGAACATCATGTAGAGGCCGGGAGGATGGCCCTTAGAGGCGGGCACGGCGCTGGCGTCGGTCAAGCAGAGTCTCCGGTGAAGAAGTCGAGAGGGACGGGAAGGCTACCCAAGTGACGTCCGGCGACCAGACCGAACGCGATTACGGGACATACGTCCTGACGGCGAGTCGCTCCGGACGCTGCGGCGCCGACCCAGCAATCCACGTGCCCAAGAGCGGTTCCCCCGCTACGGCCTTGCCTGACCCGCCTTCGCCCGCCATCCTCTTCGGCCCTAAGGAGCACCGAAAACCATGGGCCGTCAGTGGCTGCAGAAGAACAAGGAGATCACCGCCAACAAGCGGGCCAAGATCACCTCCAAACTCGTCCGTGAAATCACGATCGCGACCAAGATGGGCGCGGCGGATCCGGACATGAACCCCCGGCTCGCGATGGCCGTCGAGGCCGCGCGCAAGCAGTCGGTCAGCAACGACGTCATCAAGCGAGCGATCCAGAAAGGCTCGGGCGAGGGCGGCGACAGCGCCGACTACGAGACGATCCTCTACGAGGGCATGGCGCCGCACAACGTGCCGCTGATCGTCGAGTGCCTGACCGAAAACCGCAACCGCACCGGACCGGACGTCAAATCGCTGTTTAAGGGCGGTCAGTTCGGCAGCAAGGTGACGTTCTTGTTCGACCACGTCGGCATGATCGAGGCCACCCACGACGACGGCGGCAAGGACCCAGAAGAAGCCGCCATCGAATGCGGTGCGCAGGACGTCGAGGCGCTGGAAAGCACCTCCGAAGAGCAGGCCGGCGGCCGCTTTTTGACCGAGGTTGCCGATCTCTACACCGTCGCCGACGCGCTGCGGGCAGAAGGCTGGAGCGTCGCCAGCGCGGAGCTTGGCTACCACGCCAAGGACCCCATCGATCTCGAGGGCGAAGCCCGCGAAGAGGTCGAGAAGTTCCTCGAGAAGCTCGACGACCACGACGACGTCCAAAAGCTGCACGTCGGACTGCAGTAGCGCGACCTGAAGATGCGGACGGCCGCATCAGATGCCGCCGCCGATACCGCAGCCCATAGCAACGGCACAAGAGACGACGGCAGCACAAGCCTCACGCCAGGCCCTCATCCGCCCGCATGAGGGCTATGCTTTGGCGTAGCCACACGCTTCTTCTGCTGCCCGACGGCGTCGCCCCACGCCTGGTCCGGCTCGATCGCTCATGAAGGCACCTCGCACCGTCGCCGCGGCCCTACTGGCCGCTGCAACCTCACTCGCCCAAGCCACGCCGCCTGCTCCCGCGCGCGCGGTCTACACGCTCGACAACCCGACTCCGGGGCAGTGGCTGCAGATCCAGCAGCACTTCGACACGCTCGACACATGCCACCCGACGGCCATCCCGCCGGCGAAGGCCGCCTTCCTGGTGGAGCCTGGTCAGAGCGCTCTCGCGCACAGCCTGCTGCCGAACGCCACCTACAAGCGCGACGCGCAGTCGTTCCAAGAGACCTACAGCCAGATGCTCGCGGCGTCGGGCATCGACGTTCCGCCGACCGCCTACTACACGGTCGCGGAGATCGAAGCGGCCATCGACAATGAGGTCGCGCTCTACCCGGCGCTGGCGCAAAAGGTCGACATCAGCTCCCTGCCCGGCGGCATGCAGACGCACGAAGGCCGGCCGATCTACGCCCTAAAGGTCAGCGACAACGTTTCGGCCGACGAAGACGAACCGGCCATCGTCGTGATCGCGCAACACCACGCCCGCGAGCTCAACTCGCCGCATATGGTCATCGGCGCGATGCAGCGTCTGCTGGCCGCCTACGCGACCGACCCGGCGCTGCAAGCAGTCGTTGACGACTACGAAGTCTGGTTTGTGCCGATGGTCAACCCCGATGGCGTCGACTACGTCTGGAACGCCGACGAGTTTTGGCGCAAGAACCGACGCGACAACGGCGGCGGCACCTTTGGCGTCGATCTCAACCGCAACTACCCGTTCCTCTACGGTCAGTGCGGCTCGTCGACGAGCCCAACCTCGGGCACCTACCGCGGGCCATCGGCCGCCAGCGAGCCCGAGACCGTCAGCATGCGCAACCTGATCGAGCGCCTGCGCCCGGAGATCTACATCGACTTTCATAGCTCCGGCCAAGAAGTCCTGCGCACGTATGCGCCGTGCGCCACCACCTCGCCGATGGTTGCCGGCCTGATCGAGCGCTACGCCGACGACCTGCGCGCGCCGATGAACTTCGCCAAACGGGATCCATCCGCATCCGGCGAAGCCCCCGAAGACCACTGGGCGTCGGGCGGCACGCTGTCCTACCTGATCGAAATCGGCACCTCGTTCCAGCCGGACTTCTCGCTAACGATCGCCGAAGAAGCCCGCGTCTGGCCCGGCGTCGAGCACGCGCTGACCAGCTGGCGCCCCGCCGTTCGCGGCCACGTCACTTCGTCGACCGCGGGCGGCTCGCCACTCGCGGCCGACATCACCTACACGCCGAACGTCTTTCAGCTTGGCGAAGCCAACAAGAGCCGCGCCCGCGACGGCCGCTACGGCATGTGGCTACCGCTCGGCAGCTGGAACGTAACGTTCTCCGCTCCTGGCTATATCAGCACGACGGTGCCGGTCAACGTCACCAGCTACGACACGCCCATCGTGCAAGACATCGTGCTCGTGCCTGATGCCTATGCGACGTTCGGCCAAGGCTGCCCGGGTTCGGTCCCAGCGGCCCCGCAGCCGTGCCCCGAACTCAACCCAGCTGGCGGCGCGCTCAACCAGCAGCAGCGCGACAACGAGTACTGCTTCCGCGTCACGCAAAGCGATCCGCTGACGGTCCAGAGCTTTGACATCTGGACGGCCGCGATCGGCGGCAGCGCCGTCACCGTGACAGCTCATATCTACGAGGACGTCAACGGCTCGCCGAGCCCGACCGCGCTGGCCAGCACCAGCGTCTTGGTCGACACCGCCGAAGCGTTCTACACCGCGACCTTCAGCACCCCTGTCAGCGTCACCGGCGACTTCTACGTCGGCTTCGACACGTCGGCGGAGACGATCTACATCAGCACGCTGCAGTCGGGCAACTCGGGCGTCGGTTTCTACCGCGACCTCGTCAACGGCCCAAACAATTGGACGCAGTCGGGACTCGTGCAAAACCCGTCGTGGCGCATCTCGTGCCAGGGTCCAACGAGCACGCTGACGCCCGCTATAAGCTTCGTTGGCACGCCGAACCTCGGTGCGACCTACGAGCCGGCCGTGAGCGATGCGCTGCCCGTCACGTTCGCCGTGCTCGCTTCGGGCCTAGACGACCAGATCTTCCAAGGCTCGCCGCTGCCGCTCGCGCTGCCCAACGCTCCGGGCTGCGATTTGCTTGTGGCAGCCGACGTGCTCGATCTCGCGATCACCGATGCCAACGGCAACGCCCAGTCGCCGATCACCGTGCCGAGCACCGGCAGCCTGGTCGGCCTCGAGGTCTTCCACCAGTGGCTGATCTGGGACCCGACCGTCAACGTGCTCAACATCGTGTCGTCGAACGCAGGCTTCGCGACGGTGCAGAACTAATCGTCTGGCTCGCGGCTCGTGTCGTGCATCTGGTAGACGGGGCATGCGGGCGTCTTCGCGCCCGCGGAATGCACCCCATATCGATGCACTACACTAGGGATTGCAGCCCCGGCAGCTGCCGGGGTCGACCGTGCTGCGCCCATCGCGGCGCGGCATCTCACGTTTGGCTTCGCAGCAAAAACAGGCGTGAAGCTCGGCGCGCACCCATTCGGTCGGCAGCCCACAGAGTTCGCACGGCAGCCCGCGCAGAACATCTACCCGACCAAAGCCCGGCGCCGCACACTCTGGGCACGGCGTGGCCGCCCGCTTGAGAAGGTCGCGCGCCGCGCGGTCGATCGCCTTCATGCGCGTTGGGTTGCGGTCCGCTCGCATATCCGACGCAACGCGCACCGCGCGTTCTTCGTCCGCAGCAATCGAAGCCAGCGCGGCATCGAAAGCGGCGGCCAGGGATTCGTGGTCGCGCAGATCCTGCCCGACAAGCTGCGGCGGCGTCCCCACCGTCAGGATGACGTTGTGGTCCGGAAAGCCCACTCGATTCGCGACCGCGAACGCCGCGTCCACGTCACCGCACATGCGGCTCGTGTGGTTGGTCTGGTCGGTGACGTCGTGGCCTTCGATCTCCAGCTCGCGGCCACGGTCAACGAGCAGCACCAGCTCACGGCCAATCGTGAGCATGGGCACATCGGGGTGTGGCGCAAACGTGCCCTCGCTCGCGACGGCCAAATCGACGCTGGCGCATGCCATCGCCGCGATCGCTTTGCGGCGGGCGGCTTCGCGCGGCGTGCCTTGGCGCGGCACATCGCCTCGAAACGTGCCGAATGCGTCGGTATCGAGCGGCGCCCGCCCACCCTGGCCCGGCAGGCAACAGCGCACCCCGAGCGTCTCTTCCAGCAAAGGGGCGAGCACCCGCTCCTTGCCATGCATCGTGGCGATGGCCAGCTCGCGGCCGGCAAACGCGCGCGCCCACGACCTCTTCGAGTTCACAGCGCGGCAGCACCCGGCCCTGGATCGGGGGCGCCTTCGGGCATCTCGAGCATCAGCGGCAGCGCCGCATCGCGCGCGACCTTGCACGCCTGCAGCAGCGACGCAAAGCCGCGGCGCGCCGCCGCAACAAACGCGATACCGGCCGCAGCACGCTCGCTCTGCCAGGCTACGACTTCGGCTTCGTCAGCCTGAAACGTGCGTTGATTGAGCCAGTTGAGCTGATCCAACAAGACCTGCAGCGAGCCGATCTCGACGGCCTGGCCATCGGGCCGCGGCGCGCGCACCGTCACCGGAAACTCACCGGGCAACCACATGTCGCAGGCGAGAATCTGCCCGTAGAGCGACTTGGCGAACTTTTGCTCGGCGCCTTCACGCCAGGCGGCATCGAGCTCGCACAGGGCAGGACAGGTATCCGGCCACTCAAGATCACTGCGCTCCGCGTAGAAGGCAAACAGCCGCAGCGCCACATGGCCCGCTTCGTCCAGATCGGCCGCAAACGTCGTCCCACTGCGCTCATCCCAGACCAGCTGCTCGCCGACCTTTTCGGCGACGCTGCTGCGCAGGTCCTTTCGCCACTGCTCCACGCCGGCCACGAGGCGATCGGCTTCCGCCGGATCGCCCTTGGCAAACCAGTGCGACAGCGGTCCTGCCAGAGCCCGCACCAACTACAGGTTCTCCTTCAGAAAGCGCTCAAAGCGCCCAAACAGGTGCAGCTGCTGCTGCAGGTCGCCGATGCCGTGGCGCACGCGCGGGTAGACCATGAAGTCGCAGTCCTTGCCGGCCTTTTGCATCGCGTGCAAAAACTGCAGGCTGTTCTGCATGTGCACGTTGTCGTCCATGGCGCCGCAGATCAGCATCAGCTTACCGTGCAGGTTCTTGGCGGCGTTGGTGACGCTGCCGGCCTCGTAGCCTTCCTTGTTGTTGGACGGCAGCCCGCCGTAGCGCTCGGTGTAGATCGTGTCGTAGAGGCGCCAGTCCGTCACCGGATTTACGGCAACCCCTGCCGCCCATTTCTTGCTGTGCGTCAAGTTGAAGAGCGTCTGGTAGCCACCGTAGCTCCAGCCCCAAATCGCGACGCGCTCGGGGTCGGCGTAGCCCTGGCCGACGAGCCAGTCGATGCCGTCTTCGAGATCGAGCAGCTCGCCTTGGCCCAGCCGCCGCCAGCAGGCCTTGGCAAACTTCCGCCCCTTGCCGCTCGCCGAACGGTTGTCGCAAACGAATACAACGTAGCCGCGCTGCAGCAGCAGGTTGTGCCAGAGGAAGTCGCGGCCACCCCAACGATCGCGAACGCGCGGGGTGTGCGGGCCCGAGTAGGTGTGCTGCACGACCGGATACTTTTTGTTGGGGTCAAAGCCAGCCGGCTTCAGCACCATCGCCTCCATCTCGAAGCCGTCGCGCGTCGCCACCTTGACGAACTCCGGCGTCTGCACGCCGAACGCCTTCATCATCTCGGGCTTGGACTGGGCCAATACGCGCAGCTCCTTGTCATCCATGTCGCGCAGGTAGGTGCACGGCGGCGTGTCGGCATCGCTCCAGTGCGTCACAAACGCGCCGTGACCTGGCGCCATCTGGACATCATGCGTGCCGCGCCCCCCGGTAATGCGCTGCGGTTCGCCGCCGGCCAAAGGCACTCGATAGAGATGCGTCTGCACCTTGCTATCCTTGTCCGACAGCACGTAGGCAAAGCCATTCTCTTCGTCGACGGAGACCAGTTCTTTGACCTGCCATGCACCCTCGGTGAGGCGCCCCTGCGCTTCGCCGCTGCGCGCAAACCGATAGAGATGCTTGTAGCCGTCGCGCTCGCTGAGCCACAAGAATGAGCGCCCGCTCTCGAGCCACTCCGGCTCCGGCCCGGCTTCAACCCAGCAGTCGCTGGTCTCGCGCCACAGCAGCCGCGCGCGCCCGGTCGCGACGCTACCGGCCCGCATGTCGAGCCACGTCTGCTCGCGGTTTTGGACCTGAAACAGCACTTCGCTGCTGTCCGGCGCCCACGTCACGCGCACGACCAGACGATCCTCGGCGGGGTAGTCCGAGACGTCGAACCACTTGGCCTCGCCCGTCGCAACATCGATCACGCCGATGTCGACGATCGGGTTGGGCTCACCGACCTTTGGGTAATTGGTGCGCTCCACAGTGGGGCGCGCCGGCACATCACTGACCAAAACGAACTCCTCGACCGGCGACTCATCGAGCTTGAGCAGCGCAATGCTCTTGCCGTCTGGAGCCCACCAATAGCCCTGAAAGTTGCCCCGGCCGTAGAGCTCTTCTTGATAGACCCAGTCGAGGCGCCCGTAGAACAAATCCGCGTGCCCCTCCGTCGTCAGCGCCCGCGGCTTGGCACCGCCTGCGGCGGCTACGACGTGCAGGTTGTAGTTCGCGACAAACGCAACGTTGCTGCCATCCGGCGAGAACCGAACGCCAACCTCTTCTTCGTCGGGAGTGTTCGTCAAGCGCACCGCCGCGCCATCACAGCCCGCGGCATAAAGGTCCCCGCCTACAGCGAGCACGAATCGCGTGTGGTCGTCGTTCCAGGTCCAGCTGCCATCGTCTTCGAGCGCAGCGGCATCTGCGCCATCGCCGAGCGAAGCAAGCAGCGCCTTCTTGTCGACATAGCGCTCGCGATCGCCCGTGCGCGCCACGACCTTCGACCAGTTGGACGGCCCTGGCTTGCCGCCGCTGTCAAAGACCAGGTAGCTGTCCTTGTCGAGCCAGGCGACCGGGTCTTCGCCGCCCATGCTCATGAGATAGTCGAGCCGAAACATGTCGATCGGCTGGAGCTTCTGCTGCGCAACAGCAGGGACGGCAAACAGCGGCGCCAGCAGACTCATGCATCCGGCTACCGGTCGAACGGCAAGGAGATTCATGCCCGGATGCTAGTGTAGTGCATCTGGTAGACGGGGCATTATCCGGGATGCGAGGGCGTTCGTCGCAAGGCACTGCGACGAACGCATCCTCCATGCTTCCGACCTCCTGCCGAGGAGCTGCAACGCCGTGACAGGCGTCTTCGCGCCCGCAGAAGGCACTCTATATCCGATGCAGGACACGAGCCGGCCAGGCGCTCCATCGCGCCTCGCGGAACGCGGAACGCGGAAGCGACTTCGCCGCGCGTTGCTCAGACCGCAGCCGTCGGCGAATCTGACCCCGGCACCGGCTGACGCCGCGTCAACAGCCGCACGCCGGCCTTTTGCGCCAGGGACAGTCCCGCTTCGCTCGCCGCTTCGTCGCCTTCGAGCGCCAGCTCAATGAGTCGCTCGTCGCCGCGTCGCTGCTCGAGGTAGGCGCGCAGCCGCAGCACCTCCGAGCGTCCCGAGCCGAGGAAGTGCTCAACGACATCGGCGTCTGCCGGCGCCACCAGGGACAAAAGCACAGCCGTCGGCACGAAGACGATTTCGCGGAAGGCGCGCAAGATATCGGATCGACTGAGCAAGCCCACCACGCGCGAGCCGCGCAGGACCGGCACACAGTGAAGCTTGTTCAGATCGAGCAGCCGCACCGCACTCTCGATCGAGTCGTCCGGCGCGACCGTCACAACCTGGCCGACCATGATGTCCTCGATCCGGATCCCGAGCGACTCCCGCGCACGCTCCTCCGGAGCAAACGGATGCCGATTGGGCGGCGCGGTGCGCAGGACATCGGAGCGCGACACGATGCCACGTAGGGCGCCCGCATCGACAACCGGGAGACAGCGAACGCCGACTTCGGTCATCCGGGCCACCGCCTCAACGACGTCGTCGTCCGGAGCAACACAGACCGGGTCACGCGTCATGTAGATCGAAACCAGCATCGCATGGGCCTATCGGCGCGCATGGCTCGTTTCCGTATAGGGACTAGCGCCCAAGTGGTTCTCCGTAGTGCGTCAAGATCCAGCGCAGCGCAGCCCAGCGCAGCCCAGCCCAGCCCAGCCCAGCGCAGCGCAGCGCAGTGCAGTGCAGTGCGGCCTACGTTACGGCAGCTTCGGATCGAGCCAGGCCCCCTCAAACCAACCGCGCTCCACCATCTCCCAGACCACCAGCTTGGGCTTCGGCGCCGCGCCGTCCGCCGCCGCCGCGCGCAGGTCGCGCAGCGCCGCCTGCAGCGGCTTCATCCCCTGGGCGCCACGAATGATATGGCCCCGGATCGCCCGACCGAGCGTGAACGAAATCGCCGACATGCCGTTCTCTTCCGAAAAGCTGGTGCCGATCAGCAGGACTTCGGCGTTCGGATCGTCGCCATACATCGGCACCGAAGCCGCGCCATCGACCAAGTCGACGCCAAAGTAGTTGCGCTCTTCCGCCAGCTGATCGCTAAGCAAACTGAGGGCCACCGTGCGCTGCCCCGTGACGGGATCGGGCTGCACGATCGACAGGATGCCCAGCATCGCCGTCAGGTCCCCGACCGCGCGCAGCTTGGTCGGACCGTTGAGGCGCGCCACGCGACGCGGCCCCAACAGCTTGCCGTAGCGCCGCTCGATCTCACCGGCGATCAGCTGGCCGCCGACGAGAGCCCCGGCCGGCCGCCAGTGCGTGTCGCGCGCATAAAAGAGCTGATCGCCCGGCTCGTCGGACGGGACGGCTGCGCGTGCCGCACGCATCGGCGTTGCCATGTCCATCGTGTCGATGCCAAGCCCTTGGAGCTCGGCGAGGATACGCCCGTAGTTGCCCTTCTTGTTGGCGGGCAGCGCGCCGTCCGCAAACGCAACGTCGGCATAGACGCGCGCCTTGTCCGGAATGACCACCATCAAAAACTCGGCACCAGCCGCCCGCACCACGTCGCGCACGCCCGCGAGGAACTTGCGCCGGGCCTTGGTCGCACGCGCGAAGCCGCGATTGTTGGGACGAATCGACGTCTTGATGAAGAACCAGTCCTCATCGCCGCCGCCTTCACCGGCGCCAAAGTGCACCCGCGCTGACTGCGGAACATCGAGCCGGTAGCGCAGTTCGTTGTAGTGACCCCGCAACCACCAAGTGATCGGCGAGGCCTCCTGCAGCTCCCGCTGCTTCTTCAGCATCCAATCGCCCGACTGAACGTTGGTAACGGTCGCGACCGGCGCGACCTTCTGGGCGCGCGTCCGGATCGCCGGCTCGTCGCGACCGAGCAAGCCATGCCAAATCAAGTGCACGAGCGGCACACTCGCACAAAGCAGCGCAACAAACACGATCGCAAACCAGCGCACGGCCCACTGTGCGGAGGCTTGCGGGCCTGGGCTTTGCTCGGGCGGCATTTCCTCTGGCGTTGGATTCGGTGCGGACATCTCGCGATCGGCCTAGAACTGGTAGTAGATGAACGGCACGAAGTCGGCTGCTAGCAGATGGCAAACGGCGAGCGCAAACACCAGCAGCGCACCGAGCATCACAAGCGGATGGCACCGACGCACCAGCTGTTCGCTGCGCGGCATCGCGAACACGATCAGCAGGCCAAGGACAAAACCGCCGTACAAGAACGGCTGCTGCTGGCCAAGCTGCGGCACGCCGCCCACGCCGTTTGCGCCAACCAAACCAAGGCCGGTATCGCGCAGTTCGGTCAGCGTTTGGCAGCGGAAGATCACCAGCCCGAGCGTCCAGATCAAGAACGTGCAAAACACCTGCCCAGAGCGTGGCAAACCGCCATACGGCGACACCTTGCCAAGCCGTCTCTCCAGCACCAAGAAGAGACCGTGCCACCCGCCCCAGAGCATGTAGGTCCAAGACGCACCGTGCCAAAGCCCGCCGAGCAGCATCGTGACGGCCACGTTGATCTGCGCGCGCAATTCTCCCTTTCGATTGCCGCCGAGCGTGACGTAGAGGTAGTCGCGCAGCCAGGTGCTGAGACTGATGTGCCAGCGGCGCCAAAGCTCGGTGATGCTCTGGGATCGATAGGGCGACCGGAAGTTCTCCGGGAACCGAAAGCCCAACAGCAGGCCAAGGCCAATGGCCATATCGCTATAGCCGGAGAAGTCGAAGTAGATCTGGATCGAGTAGCCGAAGGCCGCCAGCCAGGCGGCCAGCATCCCCGGCGCGTCGGCCGCGTAGACCTGATCGACCAGCGGTCCAACGGAGTCCGCGATCAACACCTTCTTGCTGAAGCCGAGCGCAAATAGCAGCACGCCATCGCTCGCCATGCGCAGATCGACCGCGCGCTTTTTCAGCGACTTCTCGATGTCGCGGTAGCGCACGATCGGGCCCGCGACCAGCTGCGGAAACATCGACACGTAGCACAGCAGATCGAAGAACGAGCGCGTGGGCTTCACGTCGCCGCGGTAGACGTCGATGGTGTAGCTCATCGACTGGAACGTGAAAAACGAGATGCCTACCGGCAACAGCACCTTCTCCCATTCGACGGGCCAGGGCGCCACGTCGTTCCACGTCTCGACGAACAGGTTCGCGTATTTGAACCAACCGAGCAGCGCGAGGTTCGCACCGACCGACAAGAGCAGATACAGCTTGCGTCCGCGGCTGCGTCGGCTGCAGCTGAGTCGTCCGCCCAACTCCGCGCCATCGTCGCCGCCGCCAGGCTCGCCCGCGTCCTTTGCTGCCGCATGGCGCTCGCCCATCAGGCGAGCGGCCAGGTAGTCAATCGTGACGCTACCGAGCATCAGCAGCACATACTGCGGCCGCCACCAGCCGTAGAACACGAAGCTACCGAGCGTCAGCGCAAGGTTTCGCCAGCGCGTCGGCGCCGCGAAATAGAGCGGCACAAACAGCGGCAGGAACCAAAACAGAAAGACGAACGACGCGAAAACCACGGGAGGAGTCTCAGGATGCTACCGTGCCGACGCGGCATCGCGGCGGCAGGAGGCCGATCTCGTCATTACCCCTCCGCCTTGGGGTCGCGTTCCATCAGTTCGCGGACGGCGTGTTCGGGGGCAAGGCCCTCGTAGAGCACCCGCGCAACGGCCGTAGCAATGGGCATTTCACAGCTTCGCTTCGCAGCGGCGGCGGCAACAACACGCGCCGTCCAGACGCCTTCGGCAACCTTCGGCGAAGACTGAAGCGCCTGCTCGAGGGTCTCGCCCTTGCCCAGGCGCTCGCCAAACGCCCGGTTCCGGCCATGCTTGCTGAACGCGGTCACGGCAAGATCGCCGACGCCGGCGAGGCCAAAAAACGTGTGCGGATCGGCCCCGCAGGCGAGCCCGTAGCGCTGCATCTCGACCAGACCGCGCGAGAGGATGGCAGCCTTGGCGTTGTCGCCGTAGCCAAGCCCGTCGGCGATGCCGGCTGCCAGCGCCATGACGTTCTTCAGCGCACCGCAAAGCTCGACGCCAAGCAGGTCCTGGTTGCGATAGACCCGAAAGCGGTCCGTCTGCAGCTCACCCTGAAGACTGCTGAGCACCTCATCATCGCGCCCCGCGACGACGACAGTGGTCGGCTGACCGTGCGCAATTTCCTCAGCATGGGACGGGCCGCTGAGCACGAAAACGCGTTCGTCGCTACCGAGGAGCTCGGCAAGAATCTCGGACGGTCTTGCGCCGGTGCTCTGCTCCAAGCCTTTGGCAAGCGAGACCACCGGCGCTGTCGCAGGCAGGCGGTCGCGCAGCTCGCCGAAAACGCCGCGCACATGCTGCGTCGGCACCGCGACCAGTACGCATCCCGCCCGATCGAGCACCGCCGACGCATCGCTACTCACACGGATCGCATCCGGCAGCCGCACGCCACTCAGATAGCGGGGGTTTTCGCGCGACGCCGCGATCGAAGCCGTGTAGGCAGCATCGTGGCCCCAAAGCGAAACGGCATGACCGCGCCGCTCCAGAGTCAGCGCCATCGCCGTGCCAAACCCACCGTTGCCGAGAATCGCGATCCTCATGCCTGCCTCGTCGCAAAGAAGCTCTGCAGATTGCTGCGGTGCGTCCAAAAGAGAAACGCCGCAATGCCAATGCAGAGCAGCGTCAGCGGCAGGCGACCGGCGAACGCGTTGGCCGGGTCGACGACGATGGCCGCGACCGCCAAACCAAGGCCGAGCGCCAGGCTGCCGAAGAAGACCTGGCGGGTCGCAAACCGAACGATGAAGAACACGCCGATGGCGATCAGCGTAATGCGCGGGTCCAGTCGAAGCAGTGCGCCCGTGGCCGTTGCGACGCCCTTGCCCCCGCGTCCGCCCAGCATCGGCGTAAACACGTGGCCCAGGATCGCGGCCGCCGCACACAGCACCGCAGCGAGCAGCGAGCCCGTCGCAAACCCGATCGAGACCGCGAGGTAGCCCTTGGCGGCATCCAGCAGGTAGACCAGGACAAACACCGCGATCTGGGTCCTCTTGCCCTCGAAGGCCCGACTCGCGTTGGTTGCCCCAACGTTGCCGCTGCCGACCGTGCGCACATCGACGCCTTTGAGCAGGCGCACAATCAGCCACGCAAAGGGCACGGCCCCGAGCGTGAAAGCCACGGAGAGGCGTAGGAACAGGAAAGCGGGTTCAAGCGAAGCCAGCACATCAGAACCGTAGCGAACCGATGCGCCGAACGCGACGCTTGCCGAGCAGCGCGCCCGCTCGCTAACGTCTGGGCCGCGTGGCTACACGGATCGGAATCGACACAGGAGGCACTTTTACGGACGTCGTGCGTGCCGACCGCAACGGCCTGAGCGTGCACAAGGTCCGTTCCACTCCGGAGGATCCGTCGCGCGCGGTATTGGCCGGTCTCGCCGC
Organism: Planctomycetota bacterium; assembly: GCA_045105235.1. GTDB lineage: Bacteria > Planctomycetota > UBA1135 > UBA1135 > UBA2386. The sequence goes on from JBGCDH010000059.1 coordinate 44,509, forward strand.
CGTTCGGTCTGGCGACGAAGAGCCCGTCGATCTGGTGCACGGCACGACCGTCGGCCTCAACGCCGTCCTCACCGGCAAGCTCGCCCGGACGGTTTTTGTCACCAACCACGGCTGCGAGGACCTGATCGAGATCGGCCGCCAACAGCGCGTCGACCTCTACGCCCTCGCTCCCAGCCGCCCCGCGCCGCCCGTACCACGCAAGCTGCGCGTCGGAGTGGCTTGCCGCCGAGACGCAAACGGCGAGGTCGTCCAGCACCTGACCCGCCAGGAGGTCGCCCGCATATGCAAACAGGTCCGCGCGCTGCGTCCCGAGGCGATCGCGATCGGCCTGCTGCACTCGCCTCGCAACCTTGCCGACGAGCATGCGTTGGCCAAGGCTCTCGCCAATGCCGTCAAGGACGTGCCGATCACGTGCAGTGCCGACCTGCTGCCTGCCTTCGGCGAGTATGAACGCTTCACGGCCGCCATTCTCAACGCGTCGATTGCGCCAGCTGTGGGCCGCTACACCGGACGCGTCGAGCAAGGCATTGGCAACGGCACGCTGCGACTGCTGCGTTCGAGCCTCGGGATCCTGCCGCCCGCCGAGGCGCGCCTGTATCCGGCAAGGGCCATGTTCTCTGGGCCCGCCGGCGGCGTGCTCGCGGCCGGCCAGCTGATCGACCGCCTCGGCCTCCAACGCTGCGCAGCGTTTGATATGGGCGGCACATCAGCCGACGTATGCCTGGTCGAACGCGACGTCACGATGGCAACCGATGGCTGCATCGCGGGCTTGCCGCTGCCGTGCCGCAGCGTCCCCGTGCACACGGTCGCGGCGGGCGGCGGCAGCATCGCTTTTGCCGATGCAGGAGGCTCGCTACGTGTTGGCCCGGAGAGCGCCGGCGCCGATCCGGGCCCGGCGTGCTACGGAGCCGGCGGCGACGCAACGGTCACCGACGCACATGTCGCACTCGGTCACCTGGGCGCAGACACGCTGCTCGACGGCGGCTTTCCCATCGACGTCGACGCGTCCGTTGCCGCAATCGAGCGGCTGGCCAAGCGACTCGGCATGCGCACGCGCGCCGCGGCCGAGGGCATCCTCACGGTTGCCGACGCGACGATGGCGCGCGCCGTGCTCGTCATCACGGCGGAGCGCGCGATCGATCCAGCACACGTGCCGCTCGTCGCCTACGGCGGCGCCGGCGGGCTACACGCCGCGACGCTGATGCGCACCCTCGGAATGCCGAGCGCGATCGTGCCGGCACACCCTGGCGCCTTTAGCGCGGTCGGTATCGCGCTTGCCGGCGATGCCACCGAACGCGCCTGTGCATGCAACGACACGCTCGACGCCAAGACGCTGCGTAAGCTGCTCGCTGTCGGCAAAAAGCTGCTGGCCAGCGCCGAAGACGAGCTACGGGCCGCACCGGCCGCCGGCCGGAGCCCTCGACTTCGCCGCCGGATGGAGGCCACAGTGCGCTACCGGGGCCAGGGCGCGGGCTTGGCGATACCGCTACGGGCGCAACTCGCCGAGATGTTTCGAGCCGAACACCACCGACGCTACGGCTTTGATATGGACGCTCCCATCGAGGTTGTGCAGATTCGTGCCCGCTGCGAACGGCCGGCGCACGTGCTTCCGCCAAGCCAGGCGGCCCCAGCCGAGTCCACCCGCAGCCACCGAAAGCGTCCGATCGGTGGCCCACCCATCACCGTCTACAGGCGCGCATCCGGAGCCCCCGCATCGATTTCAGGGCCCGCGATTGTCGAGGAGGCGACCGGCACAACGCTGATTCCCAGGGGCTGCGCCGCAACCTTCTCGCAGTTTGGACTCCGCATGGCAGCCGTCTAGTCCCTGCGATGTCATCGCGGCTACGGGACCAACCGCTGGATCCGACAAGTTCTGGCAGATTGCCGAACTCTTGACAAACACGGGGACGTAGTGGGGAATAACGTGGAGATGGCGTAGATCGCCTTGAAGGGCAGCAAACGTCCAAGCAAAGTGGTTTGACCATCTCTGCAACGTGAGCTATCTTTTGACGCTTCCCCGGGTGGAGACCAAGCAGCATGCCTGCTTCGAAGACACTCGGGACTCGCCAAACCGTTTGGACTCGCCCACTCGCTTGGACTTGCCAAACAATCCCGATACGTCTCGCATCTGTGGTCGTATCTCTGGAGAAGTTGAACTGCGTGCTGTTTCATACAGCACACGATTGCGGAGCATGGGCCCAGAGAGGGCGTGCTCAGTGAAACCGAAATGACATACGCCGATCGGGACTTCCGCAACGGACGGTCCTGCGAAGCAACTGACACATCAGCCGGGGGTTGTCCGCGACGGACGTAAAAACTTGACTCTCCTTCTTCCCCTTTTTCCCGAAGTTTAACCCCCGGCTCCTTTTCTCCCCGCTTTCGGTTGCGGGCGAGAAACTCGCGGCAAGCGCAGCAGTTCCTCGATCGGCGAACTTTTTCGCCGTCGTCAACGAGGCTGTTTCGCTGGCCCCAGCTCCCGCACGGCGCGGTCGAGCAGGTCCCGAACATTCGCATTGCTCGGGTCGATTTCGAGGACTTCGCGCCAGTCGTCAACCGCCAACGCGAGTTCACCAAGGCCGTAGCGCAAAAGAGCGCGCTGGTGCAGCACTTGCCCGAGACGACGGCGCAAACGCATGTCGTCCGGGCAACGCTCGGCCATCTTCACGAGATCCTGCACGGCGCCTTCGAACTCTCCGCGCCCGAGCCGCATCTCCACCTGGACAAGCCCCTGCGCAATCGAGTCGTCCCCGTTCGGCAGCCGGTGCGCCGGGTTTTCTACGGAGGCGATCTCCTCCGGCTGAACCACGACGCGCATCGACGCAGCCAATTGAGGCGGCGTCGACGGTGTCGACAGCTCCGCATCAGACGAGGCATCAAACGACGCATCAGGCCGGGATTCGCTGAGAGGAAGAGGAACGGCCGCCTGCGCAGGGTCGACAGCGTGCGGGCCCGAAGGCTCGGTCGGCACTTCCTGCGGCCCCACAGCGGCAGCCCTACCGCTCGCTTCGCCGTCGGACGAGCCGCCGACGCGACTCGCGGGCAACAGAGACGGCTCACTCGTAGACGGCTTGGATGCGGCGGGGTTGGCCGGCGAGAGCACAATCACGCCCGGCTGCGCTTCAGGAGCGGATTCTCCCATCGGAGCAGCCGGCATCCAGCCCGACGGATCCACCATGATGACCTCTTGCGGCCCATCGGAGCCCGACCCCGCTGCCGCAGGGCGCGCATCGCTACCCGCAAACAGCTCGATACGCTGGCGCGTCGCCGCCAACCAGTCTTCGAGACCAGGCAGCTTGGACCACGCGGCGCGAGCGAGTTCGAGCTGCGCCAGCGCTTCTTCGTCACGCCACTCAGAGCGCAACTGCAGTGCTTCCACGAGCATCTCGTGGCTGCGCCGCATGCGAAGTTCGACTTCGACGGCACCCGCGCGAGCCTGCGGATACTGCTCATCATCCACAGGAACAGCGTCGTAGGCGCGTAGGGCCGTTAGCAGATCATCGCGCTGTAGCGCTCGCTCCGCGCGCCCAAATGGATCCATCGGCGGAAGCTGGCACCCTGCCAACACAATGCACGCGGCTGCCAGAGCGATTCTCACGAGGGATCCTCAAACGGAAAGTCCTCACGCAGAAGCTCCAAATCTCCCTCCGAGACCACGTCGTCTTCGTCGTTTTCGCCGTCCACAAGGCTCCAGGGCATCGCACCAGCCGGCACAATGGCCACCTCCCGATCGTCTTCGACTGGCGGCTCGCGGCGGATCTCGTCGACGAGCACATCGACAAGCCACGGATCGAAGACCTCGCCCTTACGTCGTTCAATTTCCGCGAGCGCCTGCTCCCAGTCGAGCGCCTGCTCCGAAGCGCTCGCCGTCAGCAAGTCGAAGGCGGACGCGATGGCGAGAATGCGCGACCCCAACGGCAGCCGGTCCCCCCGAAGACCGTCGGGTGTGCCACGTCCGTCGTAGCGCTCTAGCTGGTGGCGCAAGATCTTGCCGATTCGCCGCAGCGGCCGAACAGACTCGAGCTGTTCTGCGGCGCGCACCGGATGGCTTTGAAACGATCGCTGATCCTCGCCCGAGAGCGGGCCATCCGGGATCAGCAGGCTCTCCCGCAAGCTGGCCTTGCCAAGATCGACGAGTCGGCAGGCGATTTCGAGTTCGCCTTGGTCGCCATCCAACAGGTTGAGCTTGCCGGCCATCCTCATCGCATAGCGAGACGTGCGCTCGCCGTGGCCGGAAGGCACGAGACGGCGCTTTTCCAGCCCGTCGACGATCTGCAGCGCCATCGCAACACAGGTTTCGCCAACGCGGGCCAAACCGTCGTTGAGGCCACGCTCCAGCTCGCGCATGACGGAATTGAGGTCGCGCAGCTCTGCGTCTTCGCCGCCAACTTCCGCACTGGCCGCTTCGCTGGGGACTTCGCCAGCAGCCAGCCGCATCAGCGCGTCGGTCGCGCCGCGAACCCGAGTCGACCAGTAGTGCCCGAGCATCGCCGCTGCCGCGACCAGCGTCAGGCAGCTAAGCAAGACCAGGCCGAACCAGGTCACGTCGAAGCTCGCCACCAGCCCCTCCGATCCGTGCAGAGAGCGCTGCAGGCGCAATTCACCGATCACTTCGCCGCCAAACCGCACGGCGGCCGAGCTCTCACGAACGGCTTCGCCCGACTCGCGCTCGATCACTCGCTGCTCCACGCCAGCAGAAGCACGCAGCGCCTTGGTTCGAGAACCGGCGACAAGCGCGGTGTCGATCACAACGTGCCCGCCGGCATCGAGGATCAAGACGCGACCGTCCACTTGATCGCGGCCGACGGCAGCAAGCACCGATAGCCGCATCAGATCCTTGCGTTCGAGCAGCGGGGAAGCTCGCTCGGCAAGAGACATGACGGCCTGCTGCTCCGACTCCGCGCGAGCAGCGGCCCGGCGCTGCATATCGCGATCCGCTCCCAAAAAGCCAAGCAGGACCGCCACGAACAACGAGCCAACCGACAACGCGACAACAAGTCGTCGGGTTAGCGACCAGCCACGACCGCGGCGTTCGATTCGGGGAGCCATCGAACGGTTATCGACCGTTCGACGGGAGGACTTGGGGGGTCCGTCGACGCGCTGCGCCAAGACCCCATTTCGCGCGGGAGAACTTTGCGCGGAGAAACCCCAACTCTGGCCGCCCGCGCCTCCCTAGAGCGGCAGGGCGCCGGCGCTAGTGTGGTGCATCTGGTAGACGGGGTATTATCCGGGATGCGAGGGCGTTCGTCGCAAGGCAGCTGCGACGAATGCATGTTCCAGACTGTCTGCCGGCGAGCCTGTCTGCCGAGGAGCAGCAACGCCGCGACGGGCGTCTTCGTGCCCGCAGAATGCCCCCGATATCGGATGCACTACACTAGCGAAACTTAAGCGCCTCGAGGCTCTCGACGTGGAGCTGGTAGATATCTACGCAGTAGCCGTCCATGACCGTCGCTTCGACCTTGAAGGTCCCGACGATCTTGAGCGGGTCGAAGAAGTAGTCGGTCGTCTTCTTCTTCGGCATGACGACGCGCACGATGCCATGGATGTCGGGCGGCTGGCCGTAGCAGCAGGACCACAGCGACTCGACAAGCAGGAACTCCTTGATGTTCTGCACTTCGTCGATCGGCAGCATGAAGCCAGTCATCAGGACCTTCTTGCCCGAGAGTTCCTTGACGCGCTTGGGCATGCCCTTGAGCCCGTCCTCGTAGGGCCACGAGGTCAGCTCATCGAACGGCAGGATCTTGTCGAGCCCGGTGATCTTGCCCGCCTTGATCTGCTCGCGAAGGCGCTTCTCCGCCTTGAGCATGTCCTCGGCACTCTTCATCGCGGCAATGTCCGCCGGGTCCGTGCCCGTGGGGATCGGATCGCTCTCGGCCGGGCGCTCGATCTTGGGCTCCTTCTTCCGATCCTTCTTGGGGTCCCCAGCCTGAGGCTTTTGGCCGGGCTTCTTCTCGCCCTGCTTATTCTTCTTGGCCTCCCCTGCCGGATCCTGCGTCCCGGGCACGGGCTTCTCAACGCTCGGGGTCGGCTTGGGTGCCGGAGCTGGCTTTGGATCCTGGGCGATCGCCGTGCCCAGCAGGCAAGAGATCGTTACGGCTGCGAGAAGTTGCTTCATGGCGTCTGGTGTCCGGGCGGAGCCGGAAGGGTGCATCGTATACGACGAAATCCGCCGAGCAGGCGCCCCCAACCGTTTTCCACGGCGGATGAGCCTTTTCCGCCCCTGCGGAGGGGGGACGCGATGCCTTTCGGAGCGGCATGCAGGGGCTTTTGATCCGCGCGGCTCGGGCGCTCAACAAGCTCTGGGGACGCAAGGGCAAGGTCTTTGCGGCACGGCGGGACGGGCCAACGTCGGCGGGGTGGTTCGACGGCTTTCGCGAGCGTCTGATGGTCCGCGGGCTAGTAGCTCTGGCCGAGGTTGTCGGCGACCTGGGTCATCGATCCCTTCACCGCTGGGAGTAGGCCTGCGAGCGCGCCGATGGCGGTCACACCAAGGATGAGCCAGAGCTCCCAGAGGCGGACGGCCGACCAGTCGAGGTAGACGCCGGTCATGTCTTCGACGGTCCCCTGCAGGACGAAGGCTGCGAGGTGGCAGGTCAGCACCCCCAACATCGCGCCAAAGAACGAGAGCAATGCGGCTTCGCCGGTGATGATCGTCAGGATCTGGGTCCGACGCGCGCCGAGGGATCGCATGATCGCGATCTCGCGGCGGCGCTCGTTCATGGTGTTGTAGATGGCAACCGTGATCGACACGGAAGCCACAAGCAGCACCAGCCAGGCGATGATCTCGAGCGCCTTGGCGGCGTCGCCAATCTGCTGCAAGAACTTCGGGATGACGCCCTGCGGCCATGCGACCTGCACCTCGGGGTGCGAGCCAAACTCACGCCGCAGCAGACGCGGCCCCATGTGGTCGAGGGGATCGAGGATGATCGCGGTCAGGCCGAGGCGGCCAACGGTGGTCGGCATCTCCGCCACCGCGTCCGGCGACTTGCCCGCCACCATTGGATTTACGAAAGCCCCGCCTTCGTGGCCGTCGACCAGCAGGTGCACGCCGAGCGGCAGGTAGATCGTCGAGTCGATCGGTGAGTTGGTTGGCGCCAGCACGCCGACGATTTCGCACGCGGCCTCCGGATGTTCGTGCGTGCCAAACTCACCAAACTTGCCGTGCACCGGCGTAATGACGCCACCCAGGCCCAGCTCCAGCGTGCGTGCGACGCGCGATCCGATCACGCACTTGCGCCAAGCCTTCTGCAGCAACGGCCGCTTCGGTGGCTCTTCGTCGCCAGCCCGCATACCGTTTTCGTGCGCGACAAGATCTTTGCCGAGCGCGAGCAGCTGCTCCCACGAGTATTCAAACGGCCCGCCCGCGGCGAACTTGAGCGGCTCACGCTGCCACTCAAACTTCGAGAACATCTCGTCGAGCGTCGCGACGACCGGAAAGTTGTAGGCGCTCACGCTGTCGCCGCGCGCCTGCGGGATTGCGTAGCGAACGCGGCTGCGCCGGCTGATGCCGCGCCCCTGACGCATTTTCTGGCAGACCTCAAGCGGGATCAGCCCGGGCGACTCGCCGACGTTGAAGATGACGTTGAGCACAAGCTCCAGCTCGCTTGCACCATTGGGCCCAGCAATGGCCTGAAAGCCGCCGATACTGCCCTGGTAGCGCGCTTCCGTTTGCTCGGCCATCACCAGGATGGCGGCGTAGAGCGCGGTTGCGACGACGATCGACGTGACCGTCAGGATCGTCGCGACAAGTCGAATGCGCAGATTGCGCAAGCTGATGGAAACGAGCTTCATCGGCTGGCCCCCTCAGCTGCTGCAGCAGCCGCGCCCGCCGGCACCGACAGGTCATCGCGAAGCGTCGACAGGTCCACGGTTCGCTGCATGCGGGTCGCACTCTCTGGATCGTGGGTCACCATCACGACGGTCTTGCCAGCATCGCTCGCCATCTGCAAAAGCAGGTCGAGCACCTGGCCGCCGGTCGTCTTGTCCTGGTTGCCGAGCGGCTCGTCCATCAGGATCAGCTGTGGATCATTGACCAAGGCGCGGCAGATCGCGACGCGTTGCACCTGGCCGACCGAGAGCTCGGAAGGGCGATGGTGAAGGCGTTCGCCGAGGCCGACCTTTTCCAACAGGCCTGCGGCCCGCAGCTTGGCATCACCGCCTGAGCCACGACCAAACAGAGCCCCCATCAGCACGTTCTCCAGCGCCGTGAACGGCTGCAGCAGATTGAACGTCTGGTAGACCATGCCGATGTTCTTGCCGCGATGGCGATCGCGCGCCGACTCGCCCATCTGATCGATGCGCTCCCCTGCCACCTCGACCTCACCTTCATCGGGCCGCAGGATGCCGGCGAGGATGTGCAGCAACGTCGTTTTGCCGGTCCCGGAACGGCCGACCAGCGCGACCTGTTCACCCGCCGAAATCTCGAGACGGTCGACCGCGCACGCGAGCACGGACTGCTCACCGCGGGAATAGCTCTTGCGAACCTGGCGAAGATGGATCATCGGGTGCTGGGGTCTGTCCCACGGAGCCTGAGTGGCGCCGCGGAGCGACGCACCATACGAACCGAATCGCCGAACGTCAGCGGATTCCGTGCGTCGTTTCCGCACCGGGCGGCGCGGCGCCACCGGCCCGAAGCTCAGTAGCAACCCATTCGAGCTCCTTGCCAATTCGTTTCGCCAACGGCTCGGCACCGAAGCGCGCGCCAAGCACCGACCACGTATAGGTTTCGACCTCGAGCAGCGGCAGCTCTACGCCGGCAGCATCGAAAGCCGCGGTCAGGTCACCCGATTCCGACAGAGCTCGCAGCACGCACCGAACCTCCGCCTGCGTCGAGCCGAACGCCCCGGACTCGTCCCAGTCCAGCGGCACGTGGTAGTGGGTGCGAATCCGGCCGGCGTCTTCGTAGGCCGCACGCCGGGCCGCAACGTCGTCTAGATCCAGCGAACGGATGCCGCTGGCTGCTGCCGTTTGGTGCAGGTAGCGAGGCTCGGCGAACGTCAGCAGGCGATCCAACCCAGACGGCTCACGCACTTCCAGACACGAAGAGACCTGGATCTTGGGCAGCGCGATCCCGCGTCGCACCAAGTCACGAATCGCCGCGACCGGGTCTTCGCCGACAACCGCGAGATGGCACAAATCCACGCAGACGCCGAGGTGCCGACGCAGAACATCCGGCGGAATCGTCGCCCACGCGCCTTCTTCGAAGAGCCACTGCTCCAGAAAGCTCGCCGTGTCCGCCACCGTTTCGAGCAGGCAATCGGGCTCGGGCTCGAGCGCCAGCACGCAGCGAACCCCAGTGTCTTGCTCGATCGCGGCGAAGGCGCTGGCACAGCGCGCCAGATTGCGCGCCATCACCCGCAGGTCTGGCGCTGGATCGCCGGGGCCTCGGTAGCCAAGCGGAAGCGTCGACAGGGAGAGCACCCGCTCGTCTGGAGCCCCGCCCCGCACGAGCTCGGCCCCCACGGATGCGCAATGACGGGTATAGAGCAGGCGCTCTTCGCTGCCCCAATCCGGCGAATAGACGGCGGTCTTGACGACGTCTTGGTGGAAGTCGCCAAACGGAAATACGTTCAACGTCCACAGCGGCACGCCAACCGAGTCCATTGCGGCCTTCAGACGATCGCGGTCCGACGGACTCTGAGCCAGACCATCGGCCAACGGCATGGGCCACCAGCCCCCGAGACCCAGCTCGCGCCCAGAACTGCGCGCAGAAGCGGCAATCGGTGCGAGGTGCTGCTGCAGAGATGTGAGCTGCGCCGCGAGATCGGGCGCTGCATGCACATTCGAGCAATAGGTCAAGCGAACGGGAGCGCGCATGCCGTGATCTCAGACCATCGGCGGGCGCGGCGCAAGGCGCGCGACCTACGTGTTTGTGGTCGCTCTACGCCGGTCGCTCGGCGGGGCAGGTCCTGTATCGGAGCGCACGCGAACAAGCCGCGGCGCATCCGCCAAAGGACACTACCCCAGGAAGACTACTCTTCCTTGTCGCCGTCCCACTTCAGAGCCGGCTTGGCGTCGTTGCCCCAGCCGGAGATCTCCATCGTGGTGTTGCCGCCGCTGACGGACTTCAGGAGGAACAACGTGCCCTCGATCATCCAGGTCTTCGAGCCAGCGACTTCCGTCCACTCGGTGTCGAACGAGTTGCCGGCGAGCGTGACCGTTTCCTTGCCCGACTCCATGTCGACAGGCTCGGCGGTACCGCCCGTGGCTTCCGGCACCTTCATCGGCGCCATGACCTTGCGCTCGATCGGCTCGTCACCTTCGGCACCGACCCAAGCGGCCGAGACGTTGTTGGCCATCTCTTCGCCGGCTACGGGCACCTGTGCCAGGTCCACCGTAGGATCGACCAGGAACGCCTGCACGAGCATCGTGCCGCCCATGTCGGAGATTTGCTCGACGACGAACTTGCCGTCCTTTTCCGCGACGACGCAGGTCTTCTGCTTCATGCCGCTCATGTCCATCTCCCACCAGGTGCCGACAGCGGCGTTTGGTGGCAGCTGGACGGAATACATCGCGGGCTGATCCTTTATGGCGTCGATCATGGCGTTGCCGCCGCCGCCCATCGGGTTCATGTTCTGAAGCATGTCGCAACCGGCCAGAGCGGCCAGTGCCGCGAGCCCCATAACAATTCGAATCTGCATATCTGTTGGTTTGGCTTTGTTGGCCCGCGGAATGCGGGCACTGAGACGAAGCTTCACCTATACGGCAACTGACGACCGAAACTGGAGTCATAATCCAACGATCCGCGCCATCTAACACGTGCATCCGGCACCACCGGACCAAAGCACGACACCACCGAACGCAGTCGCCATTGATCATAAGCCTTTGTCACGGAAGGCTGAGCGACGCATCAAAAGCCACCGGTTGCACCCCTCCTCGGCATCGGATCTGCTGCTACGCGAAGCCGCTCCCTTGACAGCTCCATGACAGCGTTGTTTCGACCCCAGTCGATCCATCGCAAAAGCCGATGACGACCAGCCGTCCGAGACGGACCCGTAGCGATGAACGACAATCAGAAGAATCACACGCAGAACGACGACCAGGCCAAGAGCTATCGCATCCAAGCGATCCGCGGCTCGACCTCGTATCGGCAGGCGCATACCGACGCCGACTTCATGGCGCGCAAGGAGCTGCGGCCTGTCCGCCTCCAGCTCGAGCTGCTGAAGCCTGAGCTGATCCAAGAAGAAGAAGGAGTGCGCTCCACGGTTGTCGCATTCGGCGGCACGCGAGTGGTCGAGCGCAAAGACGCCGAAGCTCGCCTCGAGGCGGCCAAAGCCGACCTCAAGAAGAAGCCCGATGACGCCGACGCGCAGCGTGCCGTCCGCATCGCGGAGAACATCCTCAAGAAGTCGGGCTACTACGACGAGGCGCGCGAGTTCGCGCGCATCGTCTCGGGCAGCTGCCAGATTGACCGGACCTGCGACTACGTGATCTGCACCGGCGGCGGCCCAGGCATCATGGAGGCCGCCAACCGCGGCGCATTTGATGTCGGGGCCAAATCGATTGGGCTCAACATCACGCTGCCATTTGAGCAGGAGCCAAACAGCTACATCACGCCGGCGCTGTGCTTCGAGTTCAAATACTTCGCCATTCGCAAGATGCACTTCCTGATGCGCGCGAAGGCCATGGTCGCATTCCCCGGCGGCTTCGGCACGATGGACGAGCTGTTCGAAACGCTGACGTTGATCCAAACCAAGCGCATGCAGCCGATCCCGGTCGTGCTGTTTGGCCGTGACTACTGGAGCCGCCTCGTCAACTGGGATCTGTTTGTCGAAGAGGGCACGATTTCGCCCAAGGACCTCGACCTGATCACCTATGCCGAAACGGCACAGGAGTGCTGGCAGATCATCAAGGACTTCTACAAGGACAGCGCTGGCGAAGCCCTGCCGCGCGGCCAGTAGCAGCGGGCGCAAACCGGCGATACCGGGATCTACCCCATCTTCCAGCCGAGACGTGGCATGATCATTCGCTGAGATGAACGATCTGCGCGACGACCCCCTGCTGGCAAATACGACGGAGGTTCAGGGCTATAAAGTCCTGCCGCCTTGCGTGGTGTATGCACGCATCGGCCAAGGCGGCATGGGTGCTGTCTATCGCGGCCACCACCTCAACCTCGACATTGAGGTGGCGATCAAGTGCTTGAAGCCGAGCCTCGTCCAAGACGATCCGACCTTCATCGAGCGCTTCCGTCGCGAAGGCCGATCCGCAGCCCGAATCACGCATCAAAACGTCATCCGCGTCTTCGATGTCGCCGAGTCGTTCGGCTTGCACTACCTCATCATGGAGTATGTGCAGGGCGAGACGGCGCGCCAGCGTGTCGACCGCAAGGGTCCGCTCGACGTCGCCGAAGCTCTGCAAATCATCTATGAGGCGGCGCTCGGCCTACACGAAGCGCACCGCCTCGGCATCGTCCACCGCGACGTCAAACCCGACAACCTGCTGATCTCGACGCGCGGCCAGGTCAAGGTCGCAGACCTCGGCCTCGCGAAACCAACGCTCGGCGGCGAAACGTCGGCGCTGTCGATGGCCGGCCAGGTCATGGGCACACCGCCCTACATGCCGCCCGAGCAATGGAACGGCGAGCGCATCAGCGGCGCCGCCGACGTCTGGGCTCTGGGCGCGACCCTGTTCTTTCTGCTGACGGGCGAGGAGGCGATCCAGGGCGAAAACGTCGCCAACATCATGTCCAAGATCGTGCTGCAGCCGTTCCCGGACGTGCGCAAGGTGCGTTCCGAGGTCACGGACAAGGTCGCAGCACTGCTGACGAAGACGACCGCCAAGGATCCTGGCGAGCGCTTTTTGGACGGCAGCGAACTGGCTGAAGCGATTGCCGAGCTGCAGGAGCACCGCATCACGCTGCGCGACACCGACGCCGGCACCACCGAGCTGCGCACGATGCTGTCGCCGGCGCCGATGCCGCAGATCGAGGCGATCAAGGAGTTCTTGCGCGAGAACGCCACGCCCACTCCAGGGTCGACGCCGAAGCCGAGCGATGAAGAGCTCGGCGCGACGATGGTCAGCAAAGGCGACGGTGGCCGCACGCAAGGCAAGCCGAGCAAGCGCTCCAAGCTGCCGGTCGCGATTGGCGCCGCCCTTGCGGTTGGCGTCGGCGGCGCGTTTGCCTGGCAGGCGCTAACTTCCGAAACGCCCAAACGCGGCGAGCCGCGCCGCGAAAGCCCCGTAGCCAAAGACGGTCCAACACCCGGCAAAGAAGGTCCGGCCCAAGTCACACCGAACCCGGACGCGGACCAGCCGACGAAGCCGAGCGTCGCGACGTCCGATGGAGACGGCTCCGCGCAAGAGGTCTCGGCGCCCGATCCGCAGCCGCCCCGCCGACCAGACCCGCTGATCGAGCTCGACCAGCTGGAGACCCGACGTGCCTTCGCCCAGGCGTTCGCCGCAACGAAGCGCGTCTACCGCGACAACCCAGAGCTCGAGGGCCAGCAAGCACGCCTGCAGCGGCTGCGCGCGGCCGCTACCAAACTGTTCAACGCCGAGCTGAAGCGCTTCCCTGCCGGAGCCAAAACCGAAAAGGGCAACGCCGCCCGGCTGCGCGGCTCACTGCGTGATCCAGGAGCCTCCGACGCACCAATGGTGGCCGCTTTGCGCATTGGCGGCGAGGCGGTCTCACGCCGTGCCGACGGCCGTTTCGACGTGCAGCGCACGCCCGACAGCAGCGGCCGCATTGCGGTCGAAGTCGAATTGACAAGCGGCGACACGGTGCAGCTATCGCCATGGCAAATCGAGTTCGCCGCCGAGCGCCCGGCGCCCCCGGCAGCCACAAACCCAGCCACAAACCCGGGCGCACCGCTCGCGTTTGCACAACCGCCAGCCATCGAGCCTCCGCCAATCGACGGCGCCGTAACGACTGCGACCGTCACGATCCAAGGTCGCCTCAACCGCCCAGGCGTTTCGCTATTCGTAAACGGCAAAGCCGTCGACGGCGCACGGTCCACGAGCGACGGCAGCTTTTCGTTTGATGTTGAGTTGCCCAACGAAGGCGCCAACAGGCTGACCATCAGCGCGGGCGAAAACAAAGCTCCGTCGGCGGCGGTTGATGTCGTGCGCATCACCGAGGCGCCGACGTTCACGATGGTTTCGCCGGCCTCGACCACGCTCAATACCGGCGATCCCAGCCTGGCCTTCGAAGTCGAAGCAAGCGCCACCGCGACGGCCGTCGAACTGACTCCCAGAGGTCGCGAGGCGATCGCCATGGAGCGCGTTGCGCAAACGAACCGCTGGCGCACGCCGGAGCCGTGCCTGCTCAAGCAAGGCAACAACATCTTCGAGGTGCGCGCGGCGAACCAAGCAGGTTCGACCAAGTCGACTCTGTTCATCACCTGCAAGAGCGTCAAGCCAAAGCTGATTGGCGTCCGCCTCAACGAGCGCACGGAGCCGCTAACATCCGGCAACAGCACCGTATTCGTGAGGGAGATCCCAACTCTCCGCGTGGAATACGGCGGCACCAACGCCGAGCTGATCTGCAACGGCGCCACCCGCCCAACCAGGTTTCGTCTCGCGGAACTTCGCGAACGCAAACCGCTCAACGTCGAGCTGCTGGTTCGTAGCGAGCTCGGCGCGACGCCGCCCTGGAAGCGCACTTTCGTGCTCGACCAAAGCAAGCCGACCGTGACCGTTTCGCCGCAGGCCCCGGCCAAGGCCAACACGCTGATCCAACTTGAGGGATCGGTGGCGGACCCAGGTGGCAGCGGCGTCGCCAATGTCGTCATCGAGCGCAGGAGCACGCGCATTCCCACAACGATGCTGTCCGGCGGTCGCTGGGTCGCGCAGATCAAGCTGCGCCGCCGCAACGAGACCGTGACGGTCGTCGCGACCGACCGCGCCGGCAACGAGCGACGCGAGGAGTTCGAACTCCAGGTAGACCGCGGCGCCGCGCCGGCCAACAGCGCCAAACCCGCGCCGGCAGTGACGTCACCCGCAGCGAAGCTGGCAGCCACGATCGACAAGGCGCTGTTTCGCCCGATTGGCGCGCTCGATGCCAACGGCTTCCCCGACCAGCTCGAACACCGAGCGACCGGGATCTTGCTGGCGGCGATCGGCAAGACCCGCAAGGGGCCGTCGCTCTACGCCGCGGTCGACATGGTCACCGAAAAGCAGTGGCGCGGCAGCGGCTCGACCGAGGCGCTTCGCAATGTAACCGGCGTCGAAGTGTTCAACGGGCTGCTGCAAGCAGGCCGCAAGGGGCTTTCGCTGCCGACGGCCGCCGAATGGCAGGCCATCGCAGGCGCGGGTCGCGCGGACGTGCGCCGGACCAGCAGTGGCTACCGCGAATGGCTCGCTCCAGCTACCACCAGTTCGTCGAACTGGCCAATCGCCAAAGACGGCAACCCCTCCGCGACGGCGCGACGCAACACGAGCAGCCCATACCGCGGCTTCCGCGTAGTGCTGCGGCTTCGCTAGTGCAAGCTACGCTCAGAAGCGCCAGCCGGCGGTCAGCATGACGCCATTCCAATCGTCGTCGATGCCAAAGAAGACCGCGTTGTTGTAGCTCTCGCTCGTGCCGACGTGGTACTTGCTCGCCATGTAGGAAAGGCTCGCCAGCAAACCTGACTCAAAGCGGTAGCGCACGCCGATCTCGTAGTTGAGCGTGAAGGCGTAGGCGTCTTCTTTGTCGGCGTTGTCCTGCACATTGGTCGGCCCCGCACCGGCTGCGATCTCGCCGAAGACAGACAGCTCGCTGATTTTGCCGCCGTTGTTCTTCTGAAAGACGATGTATTCCGGCTCAGCCGACAGACGCACGCCCCACGTGCTGCGCTCGAGCTCGCCAAACGTCGAGACGTTGTTCTCGGTCTTGGTCTGGTGCAAGAACGGACCAAAGCGCACGGGCATCCGGAAGTCATTGTTGAGCGTCGCGCGGTAGGACGCGGCGAGAAAGAACCCCGCCGTATCCTGCGACGACGAATCGACTGCGGCGAGGTCGTTTTGGATGTCGTCCGCGAAGCCCACATAGCCTTCGAAGAACGCGCCAAATCCCGACTCAAAGAAGTGCTCACCACGCAGCCGCAGTCGCTGCGACGACGTCGAAGAGGTCGCGATCTGGTTGATCAGATTGCCGGTATTCAGCTCGTTGGTCTGCTGGCCCAGGCCAACAGAGAACGTCGCCATGGTGCGCGGATGCTCTTGGTCCATGCTCGGAATGGCCTCCTGAAAACGAGGCCCAACCGGCAAAGACACGCCCGGCAGAGACACGACCGGCAGAGACATCGCCTCCCGAAACGAATCGCTCATCGATTCCGACGGCGCCGCGACATCTACATCCTGAGCGTAGCTAGCAGCGGCGGATCCGCGGGCCAGTCGCGCTCCATCGATGCCGCGATCTGGCAAACGCTGCGTCGCGCAGCCAGCAAACAGCAGCAGTACGAGGCTAGCGCTCGTCAGCAGAACCGGGGAAGCCGGAGTGAATCCGGGTGGGGTCGGAGGCAATTTCATGAGGGAAACGTCACGGCTGAAATGGTGGCGGAGACGGGAACAGCGCCGACTTTCCGACTCGATTGCAGCTCAGGCAATTTGACAGCGGCAGCAAGTCGCAAAATCGAACAAGCAGACAACGAACACCCCCCGGCCGGCGTGGCAACAAGTTCGAAAAACGCTGTCAGCACTTCAGACGACGCACCTGCAGCCAGCGTGACACCCGGTCGATCGCAATCGTCAGCACGATCATCCCCCACAAGAACGCCGCGGCTCGATCGTGTTCGCGAAAGGCGAGATTGGCCTGAAACAGGTGCCCAAGACCGCCAGCCCCCACCAGACCAAGAGCGGCGCCGGCGCGCACATTGACCTCAAACTGGAAGAAGGCATAGGCCCGCCAGGTCGGCCAAACGCGGGGCAGCGCGCCAACCGCAAAGCGCTGGATGCGGCTCGCACCTGCATCGACCCGCTCCAAAGCCTGGTAGCGAACGTCATCAACCGATTCGGTAAACACGCGGTGCAGCACGCCGGCCGTGTGCAGCGAGATTGCGACGATGCATGGAGCGACTCCCTGCCGCAGCACCACTGCGAGCACCACCAGCCACGCAACCTCCGGCACCCCGCGGAGGACCAAGGCAAGCGCACGCGCCACGGCGAAGGCCACCACGCGAAGCGCGCGGACACCTGAGGAGATGCGCTCGCCTGTAAAGCGACTGGCATCAAGCTGAAACGCGATGGAGGCCGGATACACCAGTGCCGCCGCCAACAGCGCGCCCGCCACCGTCGCCAGCACGCCGATCGCCAGGGGCACAAGCGCAGCGCGGCCGACGTCTGTCACGCTTTGCAGCGACAGGTCGGGCCGGAACAGCCCAAGCGTGTAGGGCTCGACAAAGCCCCATTCGATGCGGCGAAGCTCCCCTAGAACCAGCCGCAACTCCGGCAGCAGCCAAGCCAAGCAGCCAGCCAGCAACAGACCAACAGCCAGCAGCACCTGCCGACGCCGTCGCTTGGCCGCCGCAACGCCTACAGACCGACTGCCCGCCCGCGGATGGTTGGGATCGATGCGCAGACGACGCCGCACCAGGTTGGCGCCGAGATCGGCCAGCGCGGTCACGGCAAGCAAGGCGAGCAATACCGTCGCAACGCCCGCGTAGCGCCCATCGGTATATTCGTCCCAGAGCGCCGCGCCGAGCCCACCGCCACCGACAACACCGATCACCGACGCGTTACGCACCGCGCACTCGGTGCGCATCAGCACAAACGAAAGCGTGGTGCGCGCCGCGAGCGGCTGCAGCCCGTAGGCAAACGTTGCAAGCCGCCCGCCCCCCGTCGAGCGCACCGCACGGTAGCGCTCCTCCGGCACCTGGTCCCACTGCTCGCTCAGCACCTTGCCAAAGATGCCGGCGACGCTGACCGCGATCGCGACCATGCCCGTAATCGGGCTCGTGCCCAACACGTTGGCAAACAGCACCGCCCAGACAAAATCTGGAACGCCGCGCAGACCATCGAGGATCAGGCGACAGAGCTCGACGAAGAGCCGCAGCGGCAGACTCGCAATCGTGGCGCGCCAACCGTGAAAGCGATCCGTAGCGGGCAGCATGACGGCTCGACTTGCGCCGAGCGCCAGCGGATAGGCGAGCACAATGCCAATCGCCGTCCCCAGAAGCGCGACGGAGACGGTATCCACCGCCAGCCGACCGCATCGCGCCAGCATGCCGGCCGACAAGTCCGGCGAGCCAAACGCCGCCAAGTAGCGCCAAAGTCGCTGCCACGACAAGCCGAGTTCGTCCACCGACGACAGCGCAGATAGGTCGAGGGGCAGCACCAACACGGCCAGCGCCACGAGAACCGCAAGAGTGACCGGCAGGCGCCAAAAGCCGCCACCTGGCTTGGCCGGCAGCGTTGCGCGCCCAGCCGCCGCTGCCGCTGCCGGCGTCATCCCACCAACTCCTGCATCGCGTCAAAATCGGCACCGTATAGATCTGCAAGTCGCGCCTTGTCGAAAGCCTCGGGCGGTCCATCGTGAACCACGCGGCCGTCGCGAAGCGCCACGATGCGATCGAAGCCCAGATCCAGCAGCGCGAGCGAATGCAGACTGACGACGAGCGCGCGCGACTGGCCCGATAGCTCAAGCAATTGCTGAACCACGTCGCGCCCCAAGCGAACGTCCAGGGCGCTCACCGGTTCATCTGCAAGCACCAGTTCGGGCTCCTGCAGCAGCAGACGCGCGATCGCGACGCGCTGCTGTTCGCCCCCGGAAAGCTCGTCCGGCAAAGCCCACAGGCGATCGCCGAGTTCGACCCGCTGCAGCGCCGCATGCGCGCGCTCAAGCTCTTGCGGCCGCAGCAGCGACCAAAGCGCTTTCCAGGTCGACCAGCTGCCAAGGCGTCCCATCAAGACGTTGTGAGCCACACGCAGTTGCGGCACCAGGTTGTCCTGCTGGTGCAGGAAGCCAACTCGTTTGCGCAAACGCAGCAAAGAGCGGCCGCGCAAACTCGCCGCGTCGACGCCCAGTGCCAGCACGCGCCCCTCCGTCGGCCAGAGGAGTCCCCCCGCAGCAAGGCGCAAGAGTGTCGTCTTGCCCGCCCCCGAAGGACCAATCAATGCCACGCGCTCGCCTGCCTCTATCCGCAGCGACACTCCGTCCAGCAGCACCTTGGAGCCGACGCGTTGCGTCACGCTGTCCAACTCGAGTGCAGGCATTCGCGCCGCAGCGGTCATTTGCGTAGGAAGTCCTTATCGAGAGCGTCGCGCACGTTGCGAATCGCATCCCACTGCGCGTCTTGAGCAGCCACAAATGACCCGGCGGCCCAGGCATCCAGAATGCTCCGCTCTGCCGGCTTTTCGGGGTCGAGGCCAAGCATGATTTCGCGAAGCTTGGCCAGACGCTCGGCCCCTATCCGATCGTGGGCAACCCACGCATAGTCAACATATTCGGGGGTTGTATAGAGAATGGGAGCCGCCTTGCGCTTTTCCTCGGGAGCCTGGTCGTACCACGCGTAGTTGAGTGCGCCCAAATCGACGGCACCGCTAGCCACCGCCTCGAGCGTGCCCGCGTGCGAGCCTTGAAATCCCACCGAAGCGAATGCCTGTTCGGGCGTCTCCTGCGGATTTGCTTGGCCGAGGAAGTAGCGCGGCATCAAGTGACCGCTGGTCGAGCTCTTCGAACCAAAAGCGAACCGCAAAGCCTTGGCCTTGCCATTCCATTCGGCCAAATCTTCAACTGGCGCAAGCTTGCCGGCGGCCACGGCGTCGGCATTGCCAATGAAGTAGCTCTTGAACTTCAAGTCGATGTCACGCGTAGCGAACACGTGCACGTGGCCTTCCCCAACATCGATCGCGTCGACCGTGGTTTTGCCACCAAGCCAAACAAAGTCGATCTTGTTGGCCGCGAGCGCGTTGACGCACGCCGGGTAGTCGTTGCACGGCACGTAACGGACCGTCTCCCCCAATCGTTCACCGAGAAGCTCGGCTAGCACCGCAGCGCTCTCCGCCAGCTTGCCTTTGTTCCAGTCGGGGAGGACCGAGAATCGCAGGGACGAGTCGGCCGACGAATCCGAACATGCTGCGGCGAAGCAAACAGCCAGGACGAGTGCAGTTGCACGAATCAAACGCATCGACGCATCTTGGCGACTCCCTACTTGCGGCGCCAGCAAGCGACACACCTGCTAGGTCGGAGTGCAGCACTCATGCCTCGAACACGCACGAAACACGAATGACGACACGCAAAGCGGGCGTTCGTTCGATCCAACAAGCTTACATGTTTGCCACTGGACGAACGGCTGTCGACTTCTAGGGTTTGGCCTGTGAACACGCCCGACCGATGCAACCAGCTAGTGCGCAACTGCCGCGTGCCCTGCATCGTCACCGAGCGCTTCACCTGACCGCACCCAGCCGATTCGGCGGCGGCGCGGTCGTGCTGCATTCGTGCATGAAGTTGCGCGGCGTCGTCGATCGATTTCTTCGTAGACGCCACTCATGCAAGATCCTCAAGCATGTAGCAAAGGAGCCGCGTGCTCCTGCTCCAAGCCTTCGCCCACCGCCGAAACATCTGCAGCAGCCGGTAGCGGCAGCTCGGGTGTCGACCGGCGGACGCTCCTGACCGGGGCCGCTGCCGGAGCCCTCGCCGCTGGCACTGCCAGTGCCCAGGACCCGAAGTCCCAGGTGCGCAGCGACCTGTTCCTCAAGGAGGAGCACTGGCGGGACCGCATGCAGGCGCCCGACGACGGCAAGAAGTATGGCTGGGTCGTCGACGTGCGCCGGTGCTTTGGCTGCCACGGCTGCGAAGTGGCGTGCAAGTCCGAGAACGACGTGCCGCTTGGCAACTACATCCGCCAGACGATCTACCACGACTACGAAAAGCAGTCCGGTGGCCTGGCCCGCATCATGGTGCCGATGGCTTGCCAGCACTGCGAGGACGCCCCGTGCATCAAAGCCTGCCCCTGCGGCGCCATGCACAAGGGATCCGGCGGATCCGTTCAGGTCGACTACGACTCGTGCTCCGGCCACGGCGCCTGCAAGGAAGCCTGCCCCTACGGCGCGATCTACATCGACCCCGTCGCCAACCAAGCGATCAAGTGCCACAACTGCACGCACCGCGTCGACGTCGGCATGGACCCCGCCTGCGTCGAGACGTGCCCGAGTGAGGCGCTCTACTTTGGCGACCTCAACGACCCCGAGTCTTCGGTCAGCAAGATGAAGGCGCGGCTCGAGTCCGAAAACCAGATCGGCCAACTGCGCCCAGAAAAGGGCACCAAGCCGCGCATGTACTTCGGCCACAACGAGGACCGGCCCATCGAAGAGTTTGAGCCCAAGGTCCCGCGCGAAGGCGAGAGCTACAAGAACGACGCCTACAGCGTCTACGAGTGGAAGAACGGAGGTGCGGAATGAGCACGCCTCAAAACCCCAACTCGCGCCGCGGCTTCCTCAAGCTCGGCGCAATCTTGGCCGCCGGCTCAACGGCCGCGGCATGCGCCGGCGGTCCGAGCAAGGGCGGCCAAGGTCAAGGCGGCGGCGGACTGGAACCCGTCAGCAAGTCCGACAGCCTGCGCGTCTGGGAAAAGGGCCGCGGCACCCCCTACGCCGGCGATGGCCCAATCCCCGGCGTCTGTCGGCTGCCTGGCCCGAACAAGATGGTTCGCTTCCCGGACCCGGACAAGTACCGCGGCACGACGCAGGTTCACGGCATGTGCCAACTGTGCTCGACCGTCTGCGGCATCACCGGGCACGTCAAGGACGGCCGCATCCTCAAGATTGACGGCAACCCAAAGGACCCCAACTCGCGCGGCAAGCTCTGCGCACGTGGCCAAGCCGCACTCAACCACCAATATCACCCCGAGCGCCTGCTCTACCCGCTCAAGCGCGTGGGCCCGCGCGGTGGTGGCAAGTGGCGCCGGATTACGTGGGACGAAGCGTACGACGAGCTCGCCGAGCGTCTCAAGGGCGTGCGCGAGTCAGGCAAGCCGGAAGAGTTTGCGTTTCACCAAGGGCGCAACCGCAGCAAGGACGCCGTCAGTCGCTTTCTTCGCGCCTTTGGCACCAACACGCACCTCAACCACCGTGGACTGTGCTCGGCATCGCGCCGCGCCGCCGCGCTTACCTATCTCTTTGAGAGCGACTGGGACCTCGGGGACTACGAAAACTCGAAGTACATCCTGAACTTCGGCTCCAACATGTTCGAAGCGCACCAGGGCCACGTCGCCGGGGCGCAGCGCATCCAGCGCGGGCGCTTCGAGAACGGCGCCAAGCTGGTGACGTTCGACGTGCGTATGTCGAACACGGCTGGCAACAGCGACGAGTTCTATATGCCGTCGCCCGGCACCGATGGCGCCGTGGCCCTCGGCATGGCCCACACCATCATCAAAGAGAAGCTCTACGATTCGCGCTTCTTTGACGAATGGGCCAATTGCTCCATGGACGAGCTTTGGGAGCAGATCAGCCAGTACACGCCCGAGTGGGCTGAAGAGACGTCGTCGATCCCGGCCGAGACCATCCGCCGCATCGCGCGTGAGTTTGCGGCTGCCGCCCCGGCCGCCACAACGATGTGCAACCGCGGCTCGAGCGCGCACGTCAACGGCTACACCAACGACCGCTGCATCATCCTGCTCAACGTCCTAGTCGGCTCCGTCGGCAAGAAGGGCGGCATGTGCTGGATGTGGACGGGCGGCTACGACAAGAAGCGCTTCCCGACGCCCAAGATGCCGCCGGCACCCAAGGTCGGTTCGCTGCTCGCCGACCCGCCAGAGTTCGTGCTGTCGAACGTCTGGAACAAGATGAAAGTCGGCGAGATCGTCTACCACTACCTCGCCCAGGACCGCGCGCACATCCAGGTCTACATGACCTACAACCTGGACTCGCCGCTGACGTGGCCCGAGACCAAGATGACGAAAAACGTCTTGCTCGATGAGAGCAAGATTGGCTTCCACGTTTGCGTCAACCCGTTCCTCAACGAGACCGCGACCTTCGCCGACATGGTCCTGCCTTGGGCGACCTACATGGAGCGTTGGGACGTCGACGCGCGCGGCGCCTACAACCTGAAGCCCTACCTCTCGATGCGCCGGCCAATGATCGACGCACTCGGCGAAGCCAAGGACGTGCGCGAGATCTTCGCCGAGATCGCGCATCGCGTCGGCCCCGACATGGCGCAGTGGTATCCCGACAAGGAGAACATTCGCGGCTACATGGCGGAGCACGTCGCCAACGTCCCCTACGACAAGTCGAAGTACGACTCGCCAATGGCCTTTCTCGAAGCCGAAGGCGCCTACGAGGACCCGGAGCAAAAGCCGTACTACGAGCCCTACATGGAGCCGCTGTCGGCCGAAGAACTCGACGGCAGCGAGACGGACGAAGCCACCGGCATCGTCACCAAGAACGGCAAGGGCATCGGCATCCGACATGGTGATCGTGTCGTGCGCGGCTTCAAGACGCCGTCGCGCAAGCTCGAGGTCAAGAGTGACTTCGTGCCGATGCTTGGCCGCAACGAGGACGTCAGCAAGCTGGCGGCGCTCGCCAACAGCAAGGGCAAGAACCGCCCGGACTACCACAAAGGTCACGAGTACGACCTGCCGGCATGGCCAACCTGGACGCAGATCGAGGAGCACGTCGGCCTGGAGGAAGACCAGCTGGTGATGACGTCGTTCAAGTGGAACGTTCACAACCACGGACGCACCGCCAACCTCAAATGGTGCAGCGAGATCGTGCACAGCAACCCCGCGTGGCTCCATCCGGACACCGCGGCTCGCTTCGGCCTGAAGGACGGCGACTTCGTCAAGCTGAAGTCCTACCGCAGCAAGCACATCGACAACATGGCGCCCAAGATCGGGCTCGGCCAAGGCGAAGTGGACGGCGAACTTTCGCTGCCCGTCTACATCACCAAGGCCGTGCACCCGCGCGCCATCGCGATCAGCAACTCGCTCGGTCACTTCGCCTACACGTCCGTGGCGCAGGCCAAGACCAAGCGCGACCTCGACGGCGAGCAGCCTGGCTACGGCGAAGACCGCATGCGCGACCCCGACTGGGAGCGCAACATGTGGTGGGAAGACAAGTCCGGCGGTGATCCCGCGAAGTGGCAGAAGAACACCGGCAACGGCTGGGCGCAGAACCAAGTTCTGCCGCTGAGTCCCGACCCGATCTCGGGTCAACAGGCGTTCAACAGCACCGTCGTCCGCATCACCAAGGTCACCTAAGCGTGTCGCAATCCAACGTGAGCCACGACAGCAGCACCGAAACGCTTGCCGCAACCGCCCGACTATTCGGGCGCTTGCTGGTGCGCGAACTCGACGCGCAGACGCTCGAAGAGCTGCAGCAATCCGACGTGCGCAACGCCCTTGCCGAGGTCGGCATCGATGTGCCGCAGGCTGAGCAGCTCGACGAGCTCGCGCACGACTGGCTGTCGTGCTTTCTCCACCCGGAGAGCATGACGCCGCCGGTGCACTCGCTGTATCGCCACGGTAGCTACGACGGCGACGCCGCGGCCGCCGTGCGCGGCATCGCCAGCACGGCTGGCCTCGAGCAGGCCGCCGGCGCGCGCAACGCTGCCCCCGACCACATCGGCAGCATCTTGGTCCTATGGGCCGAGCTCACCGAGCAGCGCCCGGATCTGGCCCGGCTGCTCGCCGAGCAGCATACCGAATGGGCGGAAGCCGCCCTGCAGCCCGCGATAGCGGAGCCCGACCGCGCCTTCTATGCATCGGTCGCGCGCGCTACCTGCGAGCTGTTGCCAGCCATCCGGGAGCACAGCAGTGCAACGTTCCCGGCCCCTTCTGTCTAGTCACGCGAAGGCCTGCCTAGGCGGCAGGTCTACCCCCGCAACTGCCTAGCTTCGCATTCTCACTCTACGTCCCAACCCACACCCCCGACACGTGACCGAACACGCGCTCCCGGCCCCCAGGCGCCTCGCCGTCGCCAGCATCCTCTCGCTCGTAACGCTTACAGGCACAGCACTCGCGCAGGAACCCGCGCGCGAACCACTGCGCCTCGACAGGTGGCTGGGCACCCCGGACTACCTCAAAGTGTCCGGCTCCCACCGCACCCGCTATGAGTCGCTCAACGGACAGTTCCGCAACAACACCGCGCTTCGCAACAACGAAGACCAGCTGTTCAACCGCAGCATCCTTCGCGTCGACTACAGCCGCTCTGAATTCGGCGGCACCGTCGAGGGCATCGATGCTCGCGCGTTCAACACGAAGGACAACTCATTTGCGAACACGACCACGGTCAACACGCTGGACCTTTTGCAGGCCAACGCCAGCTACGCGTTCGGCGACGGCCACAAGGTTACCGTGGGTCGCTACACGATGGACATCGGTAGCCGCCGACTAAGCGCGCGCAACAAGTACCGCAACACGATCAACTCGTTCAACGGTGTGCGTTGGGACTACAAGAACGACGACAGCGGCTACAAGGCCGGCGCGTTCTGGAACATGCCAACGCTGCGCCGTCCGTCGAACCGGGCGATGCTCGTCGACAACGAGCACGACTTCGATACGCAGACCATCGATCTGCAGTTCTTCGGGGCGCACGCGACCACCAACATCGACGAAAACGCCACGCTGCAGGTCTACCTGCTCGGCCTCGACGATGACCGCGGCGCCGACCAGCAGCTCTGGACGGCCGGCTTGCGCTACTACCGCCCATCGCAGCCCGGCCAGGTCTTCGGCGAACTCGAAGCCGCCTACCAGATCGGCGATCGCGGTTCCCAAGACGTCGAAGCCCACTTCCTGCACGCCTCGGTCGGCTACACCGGCGAAGGCGACCTGCAGCCCTCGGTCCGCGTGGCCTTTGACCTGGCGACCGGCAACGATGGCGAAAGCGGCGACTACACCCGCTTCAACACGCTCTTTGGCGCACGTCGCTTCGAATACGGCCCGACCGGGATCTACGGCGCCATCGGCCGCCGCAACATCATCTCGCCCGAGATTCGCTTCTCGATCCGCCCCACCGACGATACCTGGATCATGGTCGCCTACCGCGATCTTCGCCTCGAGTCGGGCCAAGACTCGTGGGTCGAAGCCGGCGATAGCACCGGCCAGGGCCGACGCGTCGGCAGCCAAACGGAGTGCCGCCTGCGCTGGGACATGTGCAAGCGCAACGTGCGCTTCGAAACCGGCGCAGCCTACCTCGCGGGCGGCCGCTTCCGCGAGACGTCGGCTGCCGGCCGCCGTCCGGACACGCACTACTTCTTCTTCGAAACGATCTTCACCTTCTAGAAGAACCGAACGCGTGGCGGTCGTGATCGATCACGTCGCCAGCGCGATCCAGATCGTGCGCCGCGGCCCCTTGGTGCGGCGAGCGCGCACGTGGTGCGTCTTGACCTGGAAGCGATCGCGCCGAATGCGTGAATCAAACGCCGCATGGTCGGCAGCGCTCCAGACACCGAGCACGCCGCCGTGGCGCAGCGCCCGGCGCAGCGCCTTGAGCCCCGGCTTGTTGTAGAGACCGTCATTGCCCGGTCGCGACAGGCCCTCCGGCCCATTGTCGACATCGAGCAGGATCATGTCGTAGGCGTTCTCGGCCGCGGCGATTGGCTCCCGCACATCGACCACCGAGAGTTCGACGCGAGCATCCTTGAGCGGGTGACCCGCGCATTCGCCGAACAGCTCTTGGTTCCACTTGACGATCTCGGGCACGAGTTCGGCGACTTCGACGCGGCCACGCTCGGACGCGAGCTGCAGCGTGCGCGCCAGCGTGAAGCCCATGCCGAGCCCGCCAATCAAAATGCGCGGAGCCTTGCGAGGCCCCATGCGCTCGAAAGCCAGCTCGACCAGCTGCTCTTCGGAGCCATGGACTCGGCTGCTCATCAGCTCGGTATGGCCGACCCAAACCTCAAAATCGCCGTCGTGGCGGTAGCAATGCAGCTCGGAGCTGTGCCCGGGCACAGCAGCGGTAGCGACCAACTCGCGGGGTTTCACCGCCGCAGTATGCCATCCACGGCACCGGGCACAGCGGACGAAACTGCTCCGAAACAGACCTCGCCCGAGCTCGTATCATCCAGCTCCATGTTTCCCTTCGATCTGCTCCGTCGTAAGGGCCGCGCCGCGGGCTCCCCCAATAGCCACGAACACCAGCGCGACCACATCCACTACATCACGACCCTGCGTGGCGTGCTCGGCATGCTGCGAAACCCCGAAGGCACCGAAGCGGTCTTCGATATCGAAGACGGCCTGAAGGACACGCGCGCCGCGGCCGGCGTCGTCACGAAGGTCCTGCAGAGCCCCGAAGTCGCAGCCTGCATGCGGCAGCGCTATCTGGCCGAGCCCGTCGACATCGAAACACTTCAGCGCCTGCCGCGGGGAACGCTCGGCGCTCACTTCGCGCACCACATCCAAGAACACGGCTTCGACCCCGACTACTACCGCAAGCTGCCGGTCGAAACGGACCTCGACTGGGTCATGTTGCGCATGCGACAAACGCACGACATCTGGCACGTCGTGACCGGCATCGACACGAGCCGGCTCGGCGAGATCGCGGTCAAGGCATTTGAGCTGGCCCAGACGTGGCGCCCACTTGCCGCGGTCATCACCAGCGGCGGCATGATGCGCTACCTGCTGAAGGATCCCGACCAGCTCGGCGATGCCATGGCCCACATCAGCCACGGCTACCAGCTCGGCCGCCATGCAAAGCCGTTTCTGGCGCAGAAGTGGGAGCAGGGGTGGGACGTTCCGCTCACCGAATGGCGGCGCCGGGTCGGGCTACCGGCCGACATCCCCAAGCCTGGCCTGTTCCAACCAGAGTGTGAGCAAACGCTGTCGCCGCCCACGCCTTCTCTCGACACGCAGGACAAGCAGCAAGAACGGGGCGCAGAGCAGTGAAACGCTACGCGACCTTCACGGCCTTCTGGCCCGCCTACCTGCAGGAGCATCGCTGCCCTCGCTGCCGGTTTGTGCACTACGTTGCGGCGACCGCGGTGCTTGGGATCTTGACCGCAACGCTTTGCATGAGCTGCTGGTGGCTCATGCTGCTAGCTCCCGTATTTGCGTACGGGATCGCCTGGTTTGGGCACCTCGTTTTTGAGAAGAACCGACCGGCTACGTGGACGCACCCGTGGTGGTCGCTGCGGGCGGAGTGGCGCATGTTTTGGCTCGCAGCAACCGGGCGCCTCGCCCCACACCTTGCCGCGCAGAAAACCCCCGCGGTCGGCGAGGCGCCCGCCAGCACGCGCGAAAACGCGGAGCACGACGGTGCATGATGCGGCCGACGGGTGATGCGGCCGGTGCGTGATGCGGCCGAAGCGTGATGCGGCCGGTGCGACGGAGGCTCCCCCGCAGCTCAGGCCGACTCGATCCGGCCCTCGACACGGCGGCCCCAACCTTCGGCGATCACCACGTCCACGGCACGCGAAGCGACATCCCGCACGACGCTGCCGAGCCGCTGCAGCCCGAAGCAACGCGCAGCCTCGCGCATCAAGTCGTCTTCTGCAATCGCGTGGTGCTGCCGTAGCAGCCAGCGCATGGCGTGCGCAACTTCGATGCACGGCAGATCCGCGGCATCGCGCTCCCCGCGCCCGTCGACCGGAACGCGAAAGCCCTCGAACGCCTCTTGCTGAGCTGCATCGCGCCATAGCAGGCCGTCGCATTCGAGTGCATCACTCGGCAACGCGGCGCGAACCCTCGCGCGAACGCGATCGGTCAGACGCGAAGTCCCCCACGCACCGGCGAGTAGACGGGCGAAGCGCGCGAACGCAATCGGCCCCTCGAACGCCAACAGCTCGCCAGCGGCGGTCGAGTCTTCTGGCAACTCCTCGGCCGGCTGCCAGACCGCATAGCTTCTGGGTCCGTCAGGGTCGTGCGCGACGTCTTCTTCGAGTTCAGCATCCTGCCTACCTGCGGCGCCGTCGTCTGACTCGCTTGCTAGATCCGCCGGCGTCACACCAGACGCAAGCCGGGCATCGTCCGGCGGCGCGGCATGGGACGCGGATTCGCTTGCTTGCGACAACGAGGACGCAGCCGAGGGATCGCTTGCCGCGACATCCACAGCTTCTTTCGCCTGCTCTTCCGCAACCGTCGACCGCTCCGAGCCTGCCAGATCCCGCCTTGCCCAAACCGCACGCGCTTCGTCAATCGCCGCTTCGAGCCGGTCGATCTCGCCGTCAGGATCCTGCCAATAATCCGTCGACCACACGCGCACCAATTGCCAACCAAGGCCGCGCAGCACCGAGGCGCGCAGTCGATCTCGATCGCGAGCCGTCGCGGCGCGATGATAGGTCGCACCGTCGCACTCAATGCCTAGCAGGTAGCGCCCGGGAAGCTCGGCGTCGACCACCGCGAGGTCGATCCGGTAGCCACTGCAGCCGACCTGCGTGTGGACCTCGAATCCACGTGCTACGAGAGCATTGCGCACACCCTCTTCGAATGGCGATTCGACCGCTCCGCCAGAATCCCCCTCCGATGCAGCTGCCAACGCGACGGGACCGCGCTGCGCATAGTCCAAGAACAGTTTGAGATGGCGCGCGCCAACCGCCCGGCTCCGGTTGGCAACATGCTCCGGACCAATCGACGCAAACACGACCAGCTCAAAACGCGCCCGAGTGACCGCCACGTTGAGCCGACGTTCGCCGCCCTGCAGATTGAGAGGACCGTAGTTCTCGTAGATCTTGCCCGCGGCATCCGGCCCATAGCAGATCGAAAACAGGATGACGTCACGTTCGTCGCCCTGCACGTTTTCGAGGTTCTTGACGAACAGCTCTTCGTCCGAAGCCATCAGCGCTGCGTCCAAAGACGGATCCGCTCGGCGCTCGGAATCGAGCAGGTCTTCGATCAAGCCCTGCTGTGAGCGGCTGAAGGTGACGATGCCGATGCTGCGCACCGGCGTGGCCGGCATACGCAAACGACGCACGACCTCCGCCACGAGCGCCTCCGCTTCGACTCGATTTTGCTGCGAGCCGGCCCGGTCGTAGACGCCATCGACGCGATGCAGACGCACGCCGTAGCCATCGGTTGCCTGCTGCGGCGACGGGAACGTCAGCAGCCGGTTGTGGTAGTAGCGCTCGTTGCTGAAGGCGATGAGCGACTCATGGCGGCTGCGATAGTGCCAATCCAGGTGCATGCGCGGCAGGCCCGCCGCGCCGCACTCGTCGAGCACGCTCTCCAGATCTTCCGGGATGCCGTGTTCGTTGTCGTCTCCATCCTCGTCGGCAACGCGCTGAAAGAAGCTTGTCGGCGGCAGCTGCCGACTGTCGCCGACGACAATCAGCGAATCGCCTCGGCCAATGGCGCCGACGGCGTCCCACATCGGAATCTGCGACGCCTCGTCAAACACCACCATGTCGAAGCGGCGCGCCTCGCTGCCTAGGTATTGGGCCACGGACAACGGGCTCATCAACACGCACGGCGACAAGCGTGGCCAGAGCCCCCGGATTTCATGCAGCAGTCGGCGAACTGGCTTGTGCCGGCGCTGCTTCTTGAGTTCGCGTTCGAGCACGCCGAGCTCGCTGCTCGCAATCGACGTGCCGCGAAGCTGGGGGAGGCCCGCGGCCAAACGGGCGACGACCACCCGCGCACCAAGGCGGATCGCCTGCTGATCCAGGTCCGCAAAGCGCTGGATCGCAGCCTCGTGGTCACGACCACGGAAACGCGCCAAGCGCGGCTCCTGCCGATGCAGGCGATCGAGCCAGCCTTCGTAGACCGAACGATCGAAGACCGGCCGCAGTTGATGCAGAGGCAACGCACCGATTGCGTGTCGTGCGACCAACGGCTCGAGATGATGCTGCTTTGCCAGCTGTGCCGCCCGTAGCCATGCGCAGTGATCGCGCAGCGTTGCCGACTCGCGCAAGCCCCGGTCGGCCCAAGCCGCGACCGCGCCGAGATGGTCCGGTTCCTCGTCCGGACCAAAGGCCTCGGATTCCTCCAGCTGAAGGTAGTCCCGAACCCGTTCGCTGGCCGCAGCAAACTCGTCGTGCGCCGCTTGCAGCGCGCTGCACGCGGCGCCCAGCTCAGGATTGCCATCGCCGGACTGCAGCTGGGCATCAAGCCAATCCGCAACGCTGGACAGCACGTTTTCGGGCGGCTGGAGCGAGCCCGGATGCAGCCGCAGCACGTGCAGCCGCAGCGTTTGCACGCGCTCGAGCCAATGCGCATGCTCCTGCCAGTCGAGCTCCCCGTTGCGGAAGCCGGCCCCAAGGACTTCTTGCACAACCGTGCACGCCAGCAGGTCGCGCTGCTCGTCGCGCACCCGCAGCGCCGCGTCGAGATCCTCGCGCACGGCGGTCGGCTTGCCGGGCAGCCCCATCGCCACGCTGGCCAACGTGGTGCGCGCTGCGCGCAGCCGCCACCAGCGCCACAGAAACCACGACTCCGCGTGCTGACGATACGTCGCCGCGAGTGCGCCAAGATCCAAGTCCAACAGATCGCGCCGCCAGCGAGCGGCCAAGTCTTGCCACAGCGCATCGCGCCGCTGACCGATCGCGCAAGCGCGCTCCAGGTCCTCTTCGAACGCGCGCCAATTCGCGAGACGCAGCCAATGCGAAGGCGGCCCCTTCGGCGAGCGCAGGCACTTGAGCAGCTGCAGCAGCTCGAGGTATTGACGTCGCGTCGGCCCGGCACCGAACGCCCCCGCCAACTGCAGAGCATCGACAACGGGAACGAGGGCCATGCGCACGGCCTCTGCTGCACGCTGCTGACGAGTCAGCAACGGCGTCAGGTCGCGCGTCACGGCCGGCGTCCACGCCGTGATCTGGACGCCCCACCACGGCGACTCGGACGGCACACCGATCGGCCCCGACGCCACTACGAATTGCTCAAGCGACTCGCGCGCTACCTCCATCTCGGCAGCGCTCGCCTCGAGCAACTCCGGCAGCTCTACTCGCTCTACGTCACGCAAGTCGATCAACGCCGCCATCGCCTGATGCACGGACCAGCCGTGTTCGCGGCGGCGATGCAGCGACAACACAAACGCGTTGAGTTCCGAACGTTCGCGCTGCAGGTCTTCGGCAACCTGCTGCCACTCACGGGGGGAACGTCGCTGCCCGAGCTCAAGCGTCTGACGCAGCTGCTCCAGCACGGCTTTCGGGCCGCTCTTTTGCGAGTGCAGCTCCAAGCAGAACGCCGACATGCCAACATCGGTAAGGCGACGGTGAACAACCTCGAGCGCGGCGCGCTTTTCCGCGACAAACAGCACGCGCTTGCCGCTCGCCAAACCCTGAGCGATCAAGTTGGTGATCGTCTGCGACTTGCCGGTTCCGGGCGGCCCCTCCAGCACAAACGAACGCCCGGCGGCACCGGCTAGAACTGCCGCCAGCTGCGAGCTGTCAGCATCTTTGGGGCAGAAGACTTCGGCGGGGTCCAGATCGTCGAGCTCGTCGCGCGGAACCTCGGGGACATCCTGCTCAAGAGCGGAGCCAGGCGCCTCGACGAGATGACGAAGAACGGGGCTCTGCAGCAGCGCTTCTCGCTGCTGCAGGTCGCGCCACATCAAGTACTTCGTGAACGAGAAGAAGCCGAGATGGGCGCATGGCTCCACCTCCCAGCGAGCCAGCGGCAGCGTCGCCTCGCGGAAGGCCTGCAGCACCGCCTCGACGTCGACGCCGCGCTCGTCTTCCGGCAGCTGGTCGCCAATCGCCACGCGCACGTCAAAGTCGTGCGACAGCATCTGCAGCAGTGTCGTATTGATGCGCACCTCGGCGTCATCCATGACGAAGCGATAGCCTTCCTGCACGGATAGCCGCTCGACGACGACGGGCAGCAGGAGCAACGGCGCGCGGCGCGGCTTTTCCGAATGCTCGGATTCAAACCAGCGCAGGAAGCCAACGGCGAGGTAGAGCGTGTTGGCTCCCGACTCTTCTAGCGACGTACGGGCGTGGCGGAAGATCTCGGTGAGCCGCACGTCGAGCAGCTCGTCCTCGAGATCTGCCCGCAGCCGTCCGCGCCGCAGCTCTTCGGCCAGGTAGTCGCCGATCACATCTTGGCCGGATCGCTGCTCATGCAGCTCCAAGTCGCGCTGCGCACCATCGGCGCTCTGCAGCTCGGGGCGCGCATAGACCCGGAATCGCGCTCCACTCTGCATGCGATCTTCGAGCGCGCCGATGTCGTGCGCGCAAAGCGGCACCGTCTTCTTGGTTTCGACGAAATTGAGCAGTCGATTGAACATCGACAGGTCGAGCAACTTCTGCTGCCAGTGCTCGAGCCTGTCGCGCGGCCCCGACTCAACCATGGCGGGCATCGGAACGGCAACATCCGCGCTTGCCGAAGGTTCTGCGGAAGACGCGACCGCCGCCGAATCGGCGGCTTCAGTTGGCACCGCAGGCGGCGCGTCCGTAGCAACGAACCCGGAACTGCGCATGGGCAACGGCAAGAAGCCGGCCCGGCGAGCAGCCGCGACATCCACCGCCAGGAGAAAGTCTTCGTCGGCAGACAAGCGCTGCCGACCAGCATCCAGCGCACGCTCATGCGGCTGCGGGGGCTGCACACAGGCAACGGTCGCCTCGCAGACCTGCAGCGTTCCAGCAGCAATGCCCTTGCGAAGTTCGACAGCGGAGCCGAACGTCGGCTCGGTCGCAGAATCTGCCGACAGCCAAACGCCAACCATGGCGTGTTCGCGCAAGACCACGAGAAACGGGCACAGGCCGCAATGCTCAAGCAGCGCCGCGAACAGCAGGCTTAGATCGAGGCACGTGCCCAAGCGATCGCCAACAACCTGCTCCGGCAGCCGAACCTTTTGCCCAACTTGTTCGAAACTCGGCGGAACGCTGACGTAGCGAACGCCGAGCGACGCAATCGCGTCGTAGCAGCTCGCAAACATGGCCCGCACACGATCGGGGTCCGCACTCTGGTAGCCGTCGAGACCGCCATTGCCCGTATGCCGCCGCAGCTGCTCTCCGGCGACGTGCAGCAACGGCGTCAACGCCGGATGGTTCGGCAGCACGAAGGACGCCAGCAACGCCGGCAGCGCATGGTATCCCGGCCATTCATTGTAGGCCAACACGTCGACGCCACGCGTCGCCACCTCAATCGCCGCCGGCTCGGCGGGCCCGGCTGGCTCGGCGGGCTCGGCCGGCTCGGCTGGCTCGGCTGGCTCGGCTGGCCCGGCTGGCTCTAGGGACTCGACCGGCTGGGCCGGAGACGCGTCTTCGCGCTCCTCAACGGCACGCGCATCCTCTGCCAAGGGCTCCGAAGGGAACTCCGGATCTTGCTCCTCTTCTCCTGCAGCGATCACACTGCCGGCAAACGCCTCGACGCGGAGCTCGGTTCGCACCCGTTCATCGAGCGCCGCAAAGGCTTCGCCACGAAGAACCAGATCCGGCGGCGGCAGCTGCACGGACTCGCCCGGCTGCAGCGCATCGACCGCGACCTCTGCGGGTTCCGAGAAGCCCACGAGCTCGACGCGGATCGTGAGTTCGTGCAGAGCATCCGCCGAGTCGTTGCGCACGCGGAACTCGCGCAGCCACGGCACAGCGCTCTGCTGCATCGCGTAGCAGAGCCGCGGCTCGTGCTTCAGTTCAATTCTCAGGCGCCCAGCCACCATGAGAACGGTAGCGGGCAAGCGACCGAGAGGGGAGCCTCACGTTGCTGCCGCCGCATAGAACGTTCGCAAGAACGAGGGCGAGGCAGCAGCAGCGCCTGACCGGCTACTGGAAGGTCGTGCTGCAGAGGTTCGTGACCGGCAGCGGGAACGTCATCTGCATCGCATTCAGCACGATCGACTGGAAGTAGTAGGTCTGGCCAGCGAGTGCCGGGGGAATCATGTAGCACTCCTCAACGCACGCCGAGAGGTAGCCAGGACCACAAACGTAGTTTTGCAGCATGTCGCCGAGCCCCATCGAAACGACTCCGGGGATCACCGATGGCGAGTTGCTCGGCGAGATGATGATGAAGATCGCGCTGGGCTGCGGTAGCTCACCACTGCTGACGTAGACGCACATCTCGGTGCCGGCCGGGTGCGTGCTCGGACAAGCCAGAGCACCATCCACGGACAGCACGGTCGACACGTTGGCCGACGCGGTTTCGCCGTTGGCGCGCAGCAGCTCGATCGCAAACGCATCCGGGCTCTCGCACAGCGGCGGGCAGACCTTGATCGTGTTGCCATCGACGATTTCGTAGCACCCCTTGCCAAAGTTTGAGGGATCGCAAACCGGCAGCACGTCGCCGCCGAAACGCACCTCGGTAACGTCCGCGAAGCACTCGCCCGTCAGCGTGAAACAGCCTTCGGGCACGGTGGGCAGAGACGCCGGGGAGACGCCGCCGATGGACGGTTCGCAGGCGCTGGCGAACAGCTTGATCGAATCCACTTCGTAGGCCGACTGCCCGGTCGGGTTGCCGACAAAGTCGAGCACGAACGTCACGGGACTGCCCACGCCTTGAAGGCCGGCAACACCGCTGACATCGAGGGTCTCGTTGGTCAGGTGAGTCAGTGGATCGATCGTGCCGAGAGCGCTGCCGTTCGCAAAGATCGTCACGGCCCGCACCGAGTCGGTGACGGAAGCGTTGTTGGTAACCGCCTGCCACTCAAGGCTTGAGAAATCCAACAGCTCGTTCGCCGCGGGAGTGACCGTGAAAGAAATCGTGCCGCCAACGCCGTTCCAAGCGGTCGTGAGACAAAGCCACGAGTTGCCGCCGGGGCCACCAAACATGAACGGATTCGAAATGACGAGATCGGAGACCGAAGCGAGCGGTGTGCCGGTCGAAGCGAGCGATGCGCCGTCGAACTCAAAGCAAGCGATAGGAGATTGGGCGACGGCCGGTGCCGTGAGACAAAGTGCGAGGGCTGCGGAACGAATCATGGTTGTGTCAGCGAATATTGAGTCATTCGACCTGGACGAATTGACCAGGACGTCTCCATCACAAAGGTTACGACGAAGAGTCATGGCTTGTAGCCGGAGCGCATATGCCGTTCCAATTCGGGAGAATCCCTAGCAGGCATAGGACTCTTGCGAAGCACCCGGAAAGAGCCCGTATCAAGGGCACTTAAGAGGCGGCGCGGCATCCGCATTTCGACCCGTTGTAGGTACGCCGCTCATTGGCAATGATGCGCATGGCCGCAGCGCAAATGCGCCGCGGCCGCCTCACTTCGTCTCAACCATTAGGAGCCCTCATGCTCGTGCGTTCCCGCTGCGGCCAAGTCGCCGCCGCTATTGCGTTCACGTTCTGTCTCCCCGCTTTCTCGACGGCCCTCACAGCCGCCGAGCAGCAGCCTGACCTTTCACAAGCCGCCGCGCAGCCAAACGGTCAGGCAGACCAGCTGGCCGACGGCCGAATTGACCCCCTGCTGCTGCGCGACGCGCGTCAGCTCGAGGCCTTTGGCTTCGTTCGCGAACAGGACCGCGTTCGCGCCAACCTACGCGTCGTCATCGAAATCGTCCGCCAAGCCGGCGACGTTACTTTCGAAAATAGCACCGCCCGCAACCCCCTGCCGGACGTGCAGGCCTCGGTCATCAACCGACAGTCTCTCTTCCTCGACGGTGTTCAGGGCCTGCTGACGCCCATGGAGCGCGCCGGGGTCAACGTTCTGTTTCCACTCGAGCTGCAGTACATGGTCTGCTGCGAAATCGCCGACCTCGCGACGCTGCGCGCAGTCGCCAAGCTGCCCGATGTAAAATACATATGGCGTGACAACCTCAACAAGCTGCTTACCAACGAAGGCCGAAACATCACCGGCTCGGCTGCACAAGCGGCGGCCGGCAACACCGGCGCCGGCGTCGGTGTCGCGGTGATCGACAGCAACTTTGACCTGCTCCACCCCGAGCTCGGCGGGTCCACCTCGCTACCCAACAGCATCGTCAAGGGTGGCTACAACTACAGCACGCCCGGTTCGGCAATCCACTCGCAGAACTTCGGGGACTGCTACCACGGCACGGGCACGGCCTCGATCGTGCGCCGCTATGCCCCGGCCTGCGACCTCTACACGCTGGTTGTGTTTCCAAACGCTTACGACAGCGTGATCGCCAACGCGGTCAACTGGTGCGTAACCAACAAGAACGGCACGGGTGGCGGCGCCCCCATCCGCGTGATCAGCATGTCGCTTGGCGGCGGCCGCCACTACTCAGCGATCACGTCGGGCACCATGCATACGGCCTGCGGCACGGCATTGGCGAACGACATCCTCGTATTCGCCGCATCTGGCAACGACGGCTGGACCAACTCCATGGGATCGCCCGCGGCATCGACGAACTGCATTTCGGTCGGTGCTACGTGGGATCAAAACGGTGCCAACTACTCCGCGTTCCCACCCGCCTACTGCAACGACAGCAGCCGGCAGGTCGACGAACGCACGTGCTACAGCGACACCGCGGCATTCCTCGACATCTACTGTCCGTCTGAAGAAGTCATCTGCGCGCGCTGCGGCGGCGGAACGTTCGCCCTCGGCGGCACATCCTCTGCGTGTCCTGCGGCAGCCGGCTTGACGGCCCAGTTCCTGCAGGCGGTTCCAAGCTACGCCGGCAATCGCAGCGGCTTGGTCTCGCTGTATCAGAGCACCGGCGCCAGCGTGATCGGCGACACGTCCAAACGGCGCGTCAATCTGACCGCGGCGATCGGCTCGGCAGGCGGCGGCGGAGGCGGAGCCACACAGCTCGCCAACGGCACGACCTACAACTACAGCGTCGGTTCCGGCGCCACGACCTCCTACCAGATCGTTGTTCCAGCCAACGCCAGCAACCTCGTTGTCACGACAACCGGGAGCGGCGACGCGGACCTCTACGTCAAACGCGCTGCGATCAACTGGCCGTCGGATCAGGGCGCACACAACGAAGCGGAGTTCCAGGCTCAATACATCGGCGGCAGCGCCGAGAGCGTCTCCTTTGCCGCACCGGCAGCCGCAACATGGAACGTGCTTGTGCACGGCTATAGCGCCGCATCCGGCACAATCCGAGCAACCTGGACCGTCGGCTCGAGCGGCGGCGGCAGCGAACAGTGGAACTCGGTATCTTGGGCGCGCAACACGCCGCACAACTACGCCAACAACCAGACCTACACGCACACCTACAGCTATCCGGGTGCCTCGCGTGTTGCGATCCACTTCGACCGGATCACGACCGAGTCGAACTACGACTTCCTACGGATCAAGGACAGCTCCGGCACCACGCTCTGGACCGTCTCGGGCAACGTGGTCACCGGCGGATCGGGATCGGCCTTTGGCCGCAGCGATGGCTGGGCAATCGTTGACGGGAGCTCGATCACCGTCGAGCTCGTCACGGACTACTCGGTCACCCAATGGGGCTACCGAACGGACACCGCCGCGGCCTATTACTAGCGACGGCAAGAGCTTCCCGATTCTTTTTCGGGAAGCGCGTGATCCGTGCATCGGAAGCTCGCTCATGCGGGCCTCCGATGAATACCAAACTACGACCCACGCCCCCTTTGCGGCCGCGCGCCACGGGACTGCTGCTCGTAGCGGCCCTCACGTGGCTGGCTACGCCCCGTGCCGCAACAGCGCAGAACCTCGTTGCCAACCTGGTTGCCACGCCAACGGCAAGCCAGGGCAGCAGCGGCGACGGCGCGTTCGTTGCCATCGGCACGCGGGCTGTGTTTGTGGGACGTGGCCCCTACGGCCGCGAGCTCTACGCAACGGACGGAACCGCGGTCGGCACACGCCTGCTGCGGGACATCGCGCCGATGGCGGACGCGGCTCCCCAACAGCTGTGCGTCTTGGGCAACGAAGTTCTCTTTACCGCGGACACCCCCGGTATCGGACGAGAGCTCTGGAAGACGGACGGCACAACGGCCGGCACGGTGCTCGTGAAGGACATTCAGCCCGGCGAAAGCACCTCGCGCCTCGACGAGCTGATCGCCTTTGGCGGCTTCTGCTGGTTCGCGGCCGACGATGGCAGCAATGGCAGCGAGCTCTGGCGCAGTGACGGCACCGCCAGCGGCACCGTTCTCTACGCGGAACTCGTGCCAGGCGCCGGCGGATCCGCCCCCGAAGAATTGACCGTGACCGCAGCGGGGCTGTTCTTCGTTGCCGCCGCCCCAGGCTTCGGCAGCGAACTGCACCGCATCGGCTCGGCCAACGGAGCCCCGCAGCTCGTAGCCGATGTGACCTCCGGACCAGGCGGCACGTCGTTCGCCAACTTGGCGGCGTTCGACAACCGCGTTCTCTTCCAAGCAGACTTCGGCGCCGGTAGAGAACCGGGCATCAGCGATGGCACGGCCGCCGGCACGTTTCCGCTCGCCGACCTTGCCGCCGGCAGCAGCGGATCTCTGCCACGCGACTTCGTTCGTATCGCGGCCGGTCGCGCGGCATTCACCGCCGACGCTGGCGGGCTCGGCCGCGAGCTCTACATAACCGACGGCACCCCGAACGGCACGTCGCTGCTGCGCGACATCCGCGTCGGCGCGGCATCGAGCAACGTTGCCGAGATGCTCGCCTACCAGGGCGCGCTGCTGTTTTCCGCCGACGACGGCATCAACGGCCGCGAGCTCTGGCGCACCGACGGCACCGCCGCCGGCACCGGCCTCGTCGTGGACTTGTTCAACGGCGGCTCAGGCTCAAGCCCGTCGGACCTGACCACCTACCAGGGCTCTGTTTGGTTCTCCGCATCGGCAATTGGCGTGGGCCGCGAACTCTGGCGAACGGACGGAACGCCGGCCGGCACCGTCCTGGCAGCCAACCTTGTGCCAGGCAGCGCAAGCTCGGGACCGACCGACCTAGCCCCACTTGGCAATCAGCTCCTGTTTCGCGGCTCGTTCGGCGGAGCCGGTGTGCGCGAGCCCTGCGCAACGCAAGGGACCGTGGCTACGACGCTGCTCCTCAAAGACGTACAGCCAGCGCCTGCCAACTCCAACCCCACCGCATTCGCCCCCTTTGGCAACGGCGTGGTGTTTGTCGCCACGGCAGACGGTGTTGGCCGCGAGCCGCACCAGACCGACGGCACACTCAGCGGCACCAGCCTGATCGCAGACATTGCCACTGGGCCCAACAGCAGCAACAGCGAGTTTGCGGCAGGTGCCGGTGGCCTGGCCTTCTTCGATGCCTCGACGCCTTCCGGCGATGAACTATTCGTCAGCGATGGCACGCCAGCGGGCACACAACAGCTAACGACCGGCGGTATCGCGCCGCGCAACTTCGCCGTGCTCGGCTCCAGCATTGTGTTCTCGGGCGCGGACGGCGCCGGCGGCCGTGAGCCTTGGATCAGCGATGGAACGCCCACCGGCACAACACGGCTGCTCGACATCCGCTCAGGCAGCGCGAGCTCCCTGTTTAGCTCGTCCACGTTCGTGACCGTCGGCAACCGATCCTTCTTCGTCGCGGACGACGGGCTCGTCGGACAAGAACTTTGGCAAACGGACGGAACTGCGGTCGGCACGACACTGGTAGTGGACCTGAATCCGGGCACGGCATCGGCGCTTCCGACCAAGCTGACGGCGAGCGGCAACGAGCTTTGGTATACTGCGACAACGCCTTCCCAGGGGCGCGAAGTCTGGCGCACCGACGGCACCGCGAGCGGCACGCTGCTCGTCGCCGACGTCCGCCCCGGCACCGGCTCCAGCAACCCGGAAGAACTCGCGGCCGCAACCACGCTGGTCTACTTCACGGCCCGAAGCGGCTCGACCTACGAGGTCTTTGCGAGCGACGGCACTGCCGCCGGCACCTTCGCCGTCACGGCATCCGGCACGAGTTCCGGAACGTCGTTTACAGATCTCACGCCGGCAAGTGCGAGCCTCTACTTCCTTCATGACGACGGCAGCGGCATGGGTCGCGAACTCTGGCACACAAACGGGTCCCTGGCTTCGACGCAGCTCGTGCGCAACATCGGCGAAGGCGCCTCCGATGGCCCCCTACCCGGCAGCTTGCGTGCCGCGCTCGGATCGACCCAGCTTGTATTCGCGGCCCACGACTTCCAGCGCGGTCTGCAGCTCTGGCGTTCGGACAGCACGCTTGGCAACACGCAGCCAGTTACCATCTTTGGCGGCGGCGGCGGCAGCGGCGTAGGCGCCGTCGCGATCGACGAGCTGTTGACCAGCGGAACGGCCACCTTCTTCGCTTGCCACGATGGCGTCAGCGGCAACGAACCGTGGCTCTACGACCCGCA
Organism: Planctomycetota bacterium; assembly: GCA_045105235.1. GTDB lineage: Bacteria > Planctomycetota > UBA1135 > UBA1135 > UBA2386. The sequence continues at coordinate 85,391 of JBGCDH010000059.1, forward strand.
GGGCACCAGCGTGCCGTTTGCGATGCCGTTCGGTGCAGGATGCGCAGGCGGCGCCGCAACGCCGGAGATCTCGGCCGTAGGCCTACCGCAGATCGGCAACGCGCAGTTTGCGGTGTCGGTCTCGCAGGCCCCCGCCAACGCACTCGCACTGCCCGTCGGCAGCGATCGCCCCAATACGATCGCGCTCGGCAACGGCTGCAACCTGCTGCTCGACGCGCCCCTCGTGTTTTTGCCGAGCCAGTTCACCAACGCTCTTGGCGCAGCAACTGCGCCGCTTCCCATTCCCGCAAACCCGGCACTCAGCGGCCAATCGCTGTTCTTTCAATGGGCAGTAGTCAGCGCCAATGGGCCGCTCTTCGGCAGCTTCGCGGCGTCGAACGGACTGCAAGCGCACGTGGGAGGCTGAAACAGCCCGACTTGCACCTGCAACACTTGGTCGGTAGTGTTTCAATTGATGGGAACACCGCGAATCGTTGCAAGTGCGAATCCGCGCACCGTCCTGACCAAGGCCGTGCAGCGCGCGGCTGCTTTCTTGGGGCTAAATCAGCGCGATCTCGCGGCCGTCCTTGGCTCGAGCGAGGCATCGATTAGCCGACTCGGCAAGCAACGTTCCCTCGACCCGGTCTCCAAAGAAGGCGAACTCGCCCTCCTGTTCTTGCGCGCCTATCGCAGCCTTGACGCCATGGTTGGCGGCAACACCGACCAGGCACGCGAGTGGTTCGGCGCCGAGAACCAACATCTCGGCGGCGCCCCCAGACTGCTGGTGCGATCCGTCGCCGGCCTCGTTGCAACCGTCCAGTATCTCGACGCGATGCGGGGACGGAACTGAGTTCGTCCTCGGAGAGACGGGCACGCTCGGAGAGATTGGCAACTTCGGAGAGACTGGCAAGCTCGGAGAGACTGGCAAGCTCGGAGAGACTGGCAAGCTCGGAGATCGTGCGCCGCCAGCTGACGGCATGGCGCATGGTCGAGGCGCAGCACGTTCTGGCGACGGCCAAACTTGTCGACAATGCCGAGGAGCAGGAACTGCTCGAAAGGATGATCGATGCGGCTAAACCATCAGCCCCAAAGTCGCCTTCCTTGAGAGCAACCGGCCTCCACTACCTCCTCGCCGGACCGTTTCGCTACCCGCCGCTGCGACACGGCTCACGCTTTGGCTCAGCGCACCACCGCGGCATTTGGTATGGCGCGCGCCAACTCGACACGGTCTTGGCGGAGGTCGCGTTTTATCGACTGCTCTTCCTCGCCGGCACGAAGGCCAAGCTAGGCCCAGTTGAGACAACCCACACCGCCTACTCGGTGCCGCTGAAGTCTGCCCGCGCCGTCGACCTTTCGCGCCCCTATTTCCACAGCGTCAGGAACGATCTGCTAGACCCCACGTCGCATATCGCCGGCCGCGCCTTTGGCGACGGCCTGCGCGACGCATCGATTGACCTGCTGTTGTTTCCTTCTGCTCGCGCCCCAGCGACGCGCGGCAAGGCAAGAGACGCAGACGCAAAGGACGCCAACGCAAGAGACAACGTCGCCGCGTTTTCGGCACGCGCGTTCGCCGCACGCGAGCCGACAGCCGAGTCGTTTCAGACCTGGCGATGCATGACGCGCGCCGAGCTGGTGACGTTTTGGCGTCTGCCGCCCAAGCCTCGGTCCCTCGCATTCTCGCGCCAGGAGTTCCTGATCCGCGGCAAGCTACCGGATCTATCCTAGCCGTCGGCACCCTTGGAGTTCGTCTTCGGCAGCCTCCCCGCGAGCACCATCACTTGTGATCGGCCCACCCTGTCGCCTCGCCGATCGCTGAATCGCGCCGAGCCCATTTGCGCCAGTCTTGCTCGACCTCAACAGGCGACTTTCCGAGCACCTCTTCAAACGCCAGGTCGACGCCTTCGGGCGTGAGCTTTGGCGCGCCACAGGCGTTGATCAGCGGCAGCCACTTGTCGGGGTATCGAGCGAGCATCCACAGCATAAAGCCCCACGACTTGATCCGCGTGCTGTCCCGGAAGCTCTCGGCACGCTCGCGCGGCACGACAGCCAGCGGCATGTCTTTGCCCTGCGCGATCTCCGTCCAAAGGCGCTCCCGCCACTTGTCCGTATCGCGGGGCATCAGCACACCGTCGACGGATGTCTTTGGCAAATCGGCGAAGTACGTGTGCGTCGAGCCACACAAAAGCCACGTCGTCACGTGCATCAAACCTTCGCCTAGGCCTTCGTTGCGCTGATCGAGAAAGTGACGTTTGGTAACGTTGGCAACCGCGTGATCTCGATCGAGCCCCTGTGGCTGCCAGGTCGCCGACGCACGCCCGCCCGACTCGCAGCGAAAGCCAATACCTACAAAGAGCTGCGCCTGCGCCACGGTAAACGGGCCGCGTGTATTCGGGCTCTTCGACAGCAGCGAATCGCGCTCTTCCGGTGTCCGCAACACACAGTGCCACTTCCAGGCTTCACTGCGAACGGCTGCTTTTTCAGGACCTAGCAGATATTCGAGCAGCTCGTGGCTGCGTTCGGACCACGTGCACAAGTCCTGCGCGGCCTCATAGGAGTCGCTCGAAAAATACGTATAGCGAGCACTGCGCGCCCCAAACATTGGGATGCCCATGTTCTTGAGCTCGACCGGCACTTCTGTGTCCGCCACGGCTTGGCATTCGACCGCGAAACCGCGCAGCTCCACCGCCCGGCCAAAGATGTCGCGCATCCGCGAGACAAAGCCTGCCGCGTTTTGCTGCACCCAAGCCCCGCCAACCTGCTTGTGGCCGAGTTCTTTGTGAAGGCTCTCGTCATTGGGCAAATAGCTGAGAGCAAGCTCGAGTTCGCTCGTCTGGACTGCCTTGTCCGCGCCTTCGGCAGCGAGCGCGAGTGCATACTCCTTGTGAAGCTTGCCGGCGTGCTTTTGCACCAGCTGCCACTGCTCTTTGAGCGCCAGCAGACGCTTGCCTTTGGCGGCGTCTTTCGGCACGGGCTTGCCGTCGCTCTGCCACGCGCCGCGCATCTTGCGCTGTCCAAGCAAACGTCGCGCCTGGGGATGGTCAGCGGCGTAGTTGTCGATGACTCGCTGCGCGATCTCGCGCGCCAGCGAATGGGCCTTCTGCACCGACGCGCGCCGCGCAAGCCCGACCATGTTCTTGGCCATGGCCTTGTCGATATCGGCCCGGCGGGCGTCCGCCTGCGCTACGGCTGCGCCAGCGAGCATGCCTAGAACGCCAAAACAGGCGAGCAGTCGGAGAAGAGAACGGTGGTTCGGCTTGGGCATCGGAGCTTCGGTCATTGCGGGGGGCGAACAACGATAGCAGCCGAAGCGAGCAAGGCTTGGCTGATTCGCTAGCCGCTCGAATGGCCGACGGGCTATCGTCGCCTGCATGCGCTCTGCTGACTTGCTTCGCCGCACGCTCCTCCTCACGACGTTTTTGCTTTGCACCGGCTGGCCCGCCGGGTTCCTGCGGGCGCAGCAAGCCGGCACGCAAGCCGGCGCTGCGGAAGCGTTCGAAATGCTGCCGGGGACGACCTACGACCCGGCCATTCCAAAACTCGACGCCGTTATCGGTCACGCTCCCGGCGAGCGCATTTCTTCGCACAGCGAGGTCGAACGCTACCTGCAGGCACTGGCGACCGCCGCTCCGGACCGCGTGCGGCTGGTCGAGTTTGGCGAAAGCTGGCAAGGCCGCAAGCTCTACTACGTCGTTGTCGCACGCCCCGACAATCTCCGCCGCATCGACTCCATCCAGCGCGACATGCAGCAGCTGGCCGACCCCCGCAAGCTGGACGAAGCAGCGGCCGACGCCTTGCTCAAGGACCTGCCCGCCGTGGGCTGGCTAGCCAACTGCGTGCACGGCGACGAGCCATCCGGCACAGACGCCGCGCTGTTTGTGCTCTACCACCTGCTGGCGGCGCAAGGTGACGCGATCGTCGACAAGGTGCTCGACGAGTGCGTCGTACTGATTGACCCTCTGCAAAACCCCGATGGCCGCGATCGCTTTGTATTTTACACGCGCGGCGCACGCGGTCGCTGGCCCGACGCCGAACCAACCGCCGCCGAGCACAGCCAGCCTTGGCCAAGTGGCCGCACCAACCACGCGATGTTCGACATGAACCGCGACTGGTTCGCGATTTCACAGCCGGAGTCCGAAGCCCGCATCCGTGCGTTCTTGGAGTGGTATCCGCTCGTCTACGTCGACCTTCACGAAATGGGCGGCAACTCGTCCTACTACTTCCCGCCGCCGGCGCAGCCGATTCACGAAGAAATCACCCCAACACAGCGCTCGTGGCTGCAGCGCTACGGCAAAAACAACGCGCGATGGTTTGACCGCTTCGGCTTCGACTACTTCACGCGCGAAGCCTACGACTCGTTTTACCCCGGCTACGGCGAGAGCTGGCCGACGTTTCAAGGCAGCGTCGGCATGACCTTTGAAATGGCGAGTGCGCGCGGACTGATGTATCGCCGCCGCGACGAGATGCTGCTGCGCTACCGCGACGGCGTGCAGCGACATTTCGTGGCATCGATGGCGACACTGGAAACACTCGCCAACAACCGCCTCGAAGCGCAGCGCTCGTTTCTGCAGCATCGCCGGGCAGGCGTCGCCCGCGGCCAGTCCGGCGACACACGTGCCTACGTGTTCCCGCCAAGCGGCGACCGCACGCGGCTGGCGCGGCTGGCCAACCTGCTGATGCAGCAGGGTGTCGAAGTCCACGAGGCCACCGCGGAGCTCCGCGCGAGCGTCCGCGCGCTAGGCGACAAGCAGGCCAGCGCGGCCGAACGCGCCTTCCCGACGGGCTCCCTGATCGTCTCGATGGCGCAGCCCGCAAGCACGCTCGCCACCGTGCTGCTGCAGCCGCACTTCGACATGCAAAAGGAGTTTCTCGACGAACAGAAACGACGCGAGCGCCGACGGCGCGGCACCGAGTTCTACGATTTGACGGCCTGGTCGCTGCCGCTGCTCTTCGACGTCGAGTGCTTCGAGGCAACCGCCCCGCCGACCGGACAGCTACGCCTGCTCGCAGCCGGGCAAGCGACATCGGGCGCACCGCCCCTGCGCGAAAAGGCACCCGACGTCGCCTACGTGGTCGCATGGGACGGCAACGGCGCCGCCGCGCTCCTGGCCGAGCTGCTCCGCATGGGCGTGCGTGCGCGCTGCCTCGACGAGCCGTTTGCCATGGGCGAGCGCACGTTCCCCGCCGGCTCGTTTGTCGTTCGCGTCCACAACCAGCCGGACGAACTCAACCGCGCGGAGCTGCACCAACGGATGACGGCACTCGCGAAGACCCACGGCGTCACGCCCTTCTGCGCCGATTCGTCATGGGTCGACGACGGCCCCAACTTTGGCAGCAACACCGGCCAAACGCTCAAGGCGCCGCGCATCGCCATGGCCTGGGATCGTCCCGTCAACACCTACTCCGCCGGCTGGCTGCGCTACCTGCTCGAACAGCGCTACGGCTTGCCGGTGACGCCGATCCGGACCCGCGAGATCGGCCGCGCCGACCTGGATCGCTTCACGGTGCTGATTCTCCCCGAAGGCTACGGCTACCAGAGCGTTCTCGGCAGCCGCGGCAGCAAAGCGGTCACTGGGTTTGTCGAACGCGGCGGCGTGCTGATTACGCTCGGCTCCGCAACGCGCTGGCTGACCAGCAAGGACGTCGGACTGCTCGCCACCAAGGCCGAGGACCGCGACTCCGCAAAGCGCAAGCCAACCGCGCAAGCGAACGACGAAAAGGCCAGCGCCGGCGAGTCCAAAGACGAGGGGGACGAAAAGCCGTTCGACTACGAGCGCGCCGTGCAGCCCGACAAAGAGTCGCCGCCATCTACGCCAGGCGCGATCCTGTCCGTCTACGTCGATCGCGAGCACTGGCTCGGGTTTGGCTATCCCAAAGGCAAAGCCAACGTCGTGCACGACAGCGCCAACATCATGACGCCCGTCAAGCTCGATCGCGGCACCAACGTCGCCGTCTATGCGATCCGCTCCGAACTCGTCCAGGCCGGCTTCGTGTGGGAGGCGAGCCTGGCGCAGCTGCCGCGCAAGGCCTACCTGATGCACCAGCCGAAAGGCCGCGGGCACGTGGTCGCATTCGCCGAAGACCCGAACGTGCGCGCCTTCGCCGATGGCCTCAACCTGTTCTTGCTGAACGCCGTGCTGCTAACCGCCGGCCGGTAGGAGCAGCCGCGCCGCGCTGCTGGGTCGCTCTGCAGCGCGGTTCTACTGGGTCGCTCTGCTCGCCCTTCCCACAAGGCCTTGCTAGAGGGTCATACGACGGTCCAAGTGCGTGTAGCCGCCATCGACCACGAGAACCTGGCCGGTCGTGTGCGAAGACCGCGGCGATAGCAAGAACACAACGCTGTCGGCGATCTCTTGCACCGTCGTAAACCGACGTCCAAGCGGCACCGAGCCTTCGATGCGGGCCCGCTCCGCGCTGGCGTCGCCTCGCGCAGCGAGCCACGCTTCGTAGAGCGGCGTCCAGACTTCGGCGGGCGCTACGGCGTTGACGCGCACGCCATGCTCAGCCAGATCTACCGCCCACTCCCGCGTCAAAGCCAGCAACGCCCCCTTTGCGGCGGCATAGCCGGACGTTGCACCTTGCCCGGTCATCGCCACCTTCGACGCGATGTTGACGATGGCCCCGCGAGCCGCGCAGAGATGGGCTCGAGCGGCAGCGGTCAGCGCATAGGCGTGCATGAGGTTCTTTTCGAGTGACGCCGCAAAGGCCGCGCGCCCTCCGTCGAGCCCAACCCCATCGTTGCTACCGGCGTTGTGCACAAGCAGATCGAGCTGACCGAATCGCTCCACAGCGGTCGCGACGACTTGCTCGACGAAACCGGGCTCCATCAGCTCGCCCCGCACGAGCTCGACGCCGCTGTCTCGATCGAAGTCCTCGCAGCCCTGCCGATCGGCCACGACACACTGCGCCCCCTCGGCTCGTAAGGCCGCAACAATCGCTCGGCCTATTCCAGAACTCCCGCCCGTCACGACGGCAACAAGGTCACGCAACCCGAGGTCCATCCGCGGATCGTTGCCGTTGCGATGCAGAATGCCAACGTGAAAGCACCGTCCGGCTCGCCAGAACATCAGCGACTCTCATTCCCGACTCGGCAACACTCACCCCATGGCTACGCTGCTCGCAATCTACCTACGCCCCGGCGCCCGCATTCCGACACGCTCCGTAGGCGAAGCCGAGGCCGTCGCCGATACCGGCCTCCGCGGCGATCACGCCGTCGGCGGCAAGCGCCAGGTAACGCTGCTGTCGCAAGAATCCTGGCGCGAAGCATGCGCCGAATTTGGCCAAGACGTCGATCCAGCGACCCGCCGCGCCAACCTGTTCTTCGAGGGCGTCGACTTGCGCCAGAGCATCGGCCGCACGCTCGAGATCGGCGGCGAAGACGGCGTTCTGGTCGACATTGTCGGCGAAACGCATCCCTGCGAGCTGCTCGACGATGCTGGTCGCGTTGGGCTCTACAAGACGCTCAAGCCCAACCGCCGCGCAGGCGTTTTCGGAACGATTCAGCGCGGCGGCACACTCCGTGTCGGCGACACGGCCCGACTCACGCCATAGCGAGCCGTCTGCCGCTGGGCGCAGCCGCAGCGTTCTGCTTCGATGGCGACTCATGCGCAATCGCACCGCTGTTCGCCTCTGCTCCCTCGCGCCGCTGAGCGCCCTGGCCTGCTCGTAGCGGCCCCGGCGCAATCCGTGCGTGCCGATGCCACGTGGCACTGGCTCGGACCTCTGCGCGCCGGCCCCTCGTTGGCCGCCGTGCGTGCGCAGCACCCGGTCGAGCGAGCCGCACGCCGCGGCAGCAAGGTGGCCCTCGACCGGCCGGTCCGCGATGGCCGCAACGAGCGCCGCTGGCTTGCAGCCAAAATCGCTACCGACGCCATCGATCTGCGGGCGACCTCAGCCGACCGACAAGGCATCGAACAAGACGCGGCAACGTGCTTCTTTCACGCTCAACTCGATGCCGGCAACAGCGGCGATGCGATCTACCTCGTGCAGCATGACGGCGCCATGCGGCTCTGGTGCAACGGCGAGCGGGTCTACGAAAGCACCACGCCATGCGCCGACGACAGCCCACCGGTCGCCATCGCGCTGCGCCTCGAGAAAGGCGAAAACCACCTACTCGTCAAGTGCACGCAGCAGCAAGGCCCATGGCGCATCCGCTGCGCAGAAGCACCGCGCGTCGACCAGGCCAAGATCAACGACGCGATCGACGGCGGCGTCGCCTACCTGCAGAGCAAACAGTACCTCGACGGATCGTGGGGCTACCGAAGGCACCATAACGAAGAGCCCGGACACACTGCCTTTACGCTCTACACGCTGCTGCGCTGCGGCCTGCCCAAGGACGACCCGACGATTCAACGCGGCATGGCGTTTCTGGCGCAGCATCGATCCGACGTCAACTATGCGCTCTGTGCGCACATCCTGGCGCTCGCCGAGCTCGGCAAGCAACGGCGGCCGGAGATCGAAGAGCTCGTGCAGGCCGTGCTCGAGCTCATCGCGCCGCAGGGCCTGGTTCGCTACTCGATCGACGGCATGAACCACCACATGGCGCCCGATCTTTCCAATTCGATCTTTACGGCACTCGCGCTGCGCGCCGCTGCGGACATCGGTGTGAAGGTGCCGCGCGACATCTGGCCGCAGCTTGCCGAAGGCGCGCTGTATGCGCTGGCGCCGCTCGAAGCCGGCTTGCGGACCGGCAAGGCGAAGCCGCCACCCCGGGGCTTCGGCTACACGCCGGGAGCGCCACCCTATGGCTCGATGACCGTGGCAGGGCTCGGCGTGCTGTCGATCGCGAAACAACAGACCGGCAAACGCATGCCGCGCGAGCTACGGCAGGAGATCGAACGCGGCTACGCAGGCGGCATGGCCTGGCTCGATGCGCACATGGCCATCGAGTCCAATCCGCAGCGCGACCGTTCGGCACCACAGCATCTCTACTACTGGCTGTGGGGCATCGAGCGCCTCGGCAGCCTCGACGAGCAGCCGGTGCTCGGCCGACGCGACTGGTATGCAGACGGTGCCCGCTACCTGGTAGGCGCCCAAAAGGCGACGGGCGAGTGGGCCGCAAGTCCATCGGTTCGCACGCACCTGGCGCTCTTGTTTCTCAAGCGCGCGACGACAACCGGGCCAATCACTGGACGACAGCCTCGCAGCGAAGGGGCTCCGTTTCAAACCACGGACAAAAGCGCAAACCTGTTCTTGCATGCTGCCGGCGGCAAAGCTGCGACGATTTGGCTCGACCACATCAGCAAAGATGCCTTTGAGCAGCTCGGCATCGGCGAAGCGAACGCGCGCGTCCCGAACGCGCAACAGGCAACGCTTCGGCTGCGGCGCGCGCAGTGGTTTTGTGAAGGACCGGGGTTTGACCCGGAGGTGCCGTTTGCGACCCGCGAGCTCGATCCATCCAAGCCCACCGCGATCGCCGACATCACCGCGCGCATCGCCCCCAACCGCAACGGAGCATGGCGCGTTCGACTGCACCTTGACGGGCTCGGCGCGAACGGCGAAGAGTTCCCAATCAAGTCTCCCGAACTCACCGTCGTCGTCGACGAGTGGTTCGCCGCGGACAGCCTGGAGTACGCAGGCGATCGCAGCCGGTATTTGATCGCCGCCCACAACCCCGAAGGCAAAGCCTCGTCCGTGACCGGCGAGCACACCCCCGATCGCTGCTTCGATGGCCAACCACAGCGCGGCTGGCTCTGTAGCCGCACGGACAAGACGCCGTGGATCGACGTCAACCTCGGGCAGAAGTGCACCGCAACAGAGATCGTGCTCACGCCCAGCGAGCCGCGCCGCGACGGCCACACAGCAGCGCGTCCCGCCACCGGCGAGATCGTCATCGGCGACCAGATCCTGCCTTTCCGCATCGACGCGGACCCGATGCGCAAGACAGTCGTAGCGCTGCCCAAGAAGACGCGCCTGTCGCGCTTTCAGGTCCGGATCCGCGACGTCCAGAACGGCGAAATCGGCAACGCAATCGTCGGCTTCAGCATGATCGAAGCGCGCTAGATTTCTGACCGCAGAATGCTCCAGATATCAGATGCACTACACTAGCGTCCCTCTGTCGGTTCGACCTCACCCGGCAGCAGCTCGAGCCATTCGCTGATGTCGCGCGGCCGCTTGGTTCCTGGCCGATCCAGCGTCACGACGAGCACCGGCCGCGGCAGCCCCGTGCGATGGTCCACCCGCAGCTGGTAGCGCGTGCCTTTCGCAAGCGTCACGGATTGCACCAAGCGCTCTTCGGTGTTCGGAGTGTTGGCGATCAGCTTCTCGTCGGCGCCAAAGGCACCGTCACCGTTGAGGTCGAGCCACAGCGAAGCATGACCAGACTGGCTCTTCAGCCCGATCTCAAACACACCGTCGCGCGGCGCCAGAAACGACGCCTCAAGCCGCTGCAGCTTGAGGCTCGTGTGCCGCAGAGGACCGCGCAGCATCGGCAGGCGATAGCGCAGCGCCGCCGCGGCCTCGCCTTGCTTGGCGACCAGGGCATCGATGTCGGGCACATGCCCCTTCGGCAGCAAGGCCAGGTCCGCTGCCGGCGGCATGTCGTATTCCGTGACCTCGACCCGCATGGGCCAATCAATGCATCTGAGCCAGCTTTCGGCGCCAATCTGCCTACCGTCCGCCGAGAACAACGCAGCGCGCACGGCCGCACCATCGGCAAGCAAGGGAACGCGGCCGCCGGACGCACACGCGCGACCATCGATCGGAGCGGCCGGAACCGGCCAATCGATCCAGCTCCAGCTGCCGCGAAACGCCTCCATCTGGTAGCGCACGACGCCATCCGCCATCGTGCGATTGCGCATCGATACGCTGGCTCTCTTGCCTCGATAGAACGTCGCCACATCCTGCAGCTGACGCGCACTCTCATCGCTTCGCATCGAAAGCGGCAGTAGCTCCACCGGCTGCACGAGGCCCCACATGCGCGCATCTACCGCATCGATACGCGCCAGCAGATCGGCGCTGCTTTCGTCCGTCGGCCCCGACCACAGGCGGTCGGCGACAACCGGCAAACGTCGCCGCAGCGAGCGGAGCACCGACGACTCACGCTGCTCCCAGACCGACACTTGACCACCGAGGATGCCGGCGCGCTGGGCCTCGGGCACCTCCCAACGATGATCGCCGAGCACATCATCGCCGGGGCCTCGATCTTCGTAGACCGGCCGCCCCGGCTCCCAGTGCTGAAACAGGTCCTTGTGCCAGTTTGCCAGTTCGAGCGGCGACCAGTTGCGACCGCTGGTGCTTCCAGGATGAATGCGGCTGCCCCCACCGACGATGTAGAGCGGCCGCCAGCTTGCGTTGATCAGCTCGTAGCCGGCGTCGAGCAGGTTCCAAGGCGGGTTGTAGGACGACTCCCACGCGGCCACCAGGATGCGGTCCTCGCCCTGCGCCGGCAGCGCTTCGGTCGGGCGCCCGTGAAAACCCTCCCAGACAATCAGTCGCTTGCCGCGGCTGCGCACATGCTTGTTGACCCTGGCCAGAAACGGCACCAACGCGCTGCCCGCCCCCGATTCGTCGCCGCCGATGTGGAAGTACGGCGAGCTCGCGAACACGTCGATCACATCATCGAGCAGCACGCGCAGCGCCGGCCAGCAACCCTCGCCAGCGACATCTCGGTCGCTCTCAACGCCATCCAGGTACTTCGACTCACGCAGGCGCGCGGAGTGCCCCGGCAGATCGATCTCGGGGATGACGGTGACGCCGCGCGCATCCGCGTAGCGCACAAACTCCAGCAGGCGCTCGCGGCTGTAGCTGTGGTTGTGGCTGTGGTTGTGGCTGTGGCTGTGGCTGTGGCTGTGGCTGTGGCTGTGGCTGTGGCTGTTCTGGAGCTGGCTGGTGACCGGCGCAAACGGGTAGGTGAAATGTTGATCGTCGGTCAGGTGCAGCTGCAGAAACCGGATGCGGTAGAGCCGGCAAGCTCGCACAACACCACGCAAAACATCGAGCGAATGTGGACGGCGGGCCACGTCGATCATCACCGAGCGATAGGGCGCGACCGGCTCGTTCGCGACCGCCTGCGGCCGAACGCACATCGCACCGTCCGCGCCGCGACCATCCAAAGGCTCAACGCACTGCAGCAGCGATGACGTTGCCCAGCTGACTCCGACGGCAGATCCAGCGGTTGCGACAATGCGCTGCGGCCCGACCTCTAGCTCGAACGCCTCGCTCGCAAGACCTGCCGCATCGCGAGCCTTTGACCGAGCCGCATCGATGCGCAGCACGATGGCGGGCTGATCGGCCGGGGCTGCGTCGGCCACCGTCGCCGTGATCCCCGCGAGAATCTCAAGCTCCTCGCGCAGCACCTGCGCGTGCTCGGCGAGTTCTCTCGGAGCCACGAGGTAGACGCCGTCGCGAAGCTCGAACGCCCCAGATGCTCTGGCTGGCACCGTCGCCGGCTGACCCTGCCCAAGGGCAGCGCCTCCAGAGGCAAGGCCCCCAAGCGCAACGCCATAGAAAACGAAGATCGCCAGCGCGGCTCGGAACATGACACCTAGCCGATCCGGAGGCCCTCGGAGGGTCAAGCGAGCGCAGCTTCGGGCCAAAATGACTGTGCCGCAACCGCCTACCGCGGCAAACGCATCGTGCAGCATATTGCAGCATCCGACCGAATCGGCCTGCGATATGCTGCTTGGCACCTGGAGCGTATCGCCCGGCGATGATCGCACCCTGTTCCGACCGCTCCCGAGGCCCTTTGATCCTCTCGGCATGACCGACTTCAACCGACATCCCGACTCCTATCACCACTGGCAGCTAGAGTTCGACGGCGACGTCGCGCACTTGCGCATGAACGTCGACCCCGAGCATCCGTTTGCGGAGGGCTACGATCTCAAGCTCAATAGCTACGACCTGTCGGTGGACATGGAGCTTGCAGACGCCATTCGGCGCCTGCGCTTTGAGCACCCCAACGTCAAAGCGTTGGTCGTCGGCAGTGGCCAGGAGCGCGCGTTTTGCGCAGGTGCAAACATCCTGATGCTGAAGAGCAGCTCGCACCCGTTCAAAGTGAACTTCTGTAAGTTCACCAACGAGACGCGGCTGAGCTTGGAAGACTACAGCGAGCAGTCGGGCGTCAAGTCGATCTGCGCGATCAATGCCGCGTGTGCGGGCGGCGGCTACGAGCTGGCGCTGGCCTGCGACGAGATCCACCTCGTCAACGACAACAATTCGGCCGTGTCGCTACCAGAAGTGCCGCTGCTCGGCGTTTTGCCCGGCACCGGCGGTCTGACGCGACTCGTTGACAAGCGCAAGATCCGCCGGGACCGCGCCGACGTGTTTTGCACGATGGCCGAAGGCCTGCGCGGCAAGAAGGCTCTCAAGTGGGACTTCGTCGACGCCATCTGGCCCAAGTCAAAGTTTCACGACAAGGTCGGCGAACGCGCCAACGAGCTGGCGGCGGCCGCCAAGGACAAGGGCGCGAGCAAGGGCATCGAGCTCAAGCCGGTGCGCTTTGAAACGCTTGCAGAAGACGGCCAGACGACGCTCAAGTGGGAGCACGTGCAGGTTGTCATCGAGCCCGCCAAGCGGCTGGCGACAATCGCCGTGCAGGGGCCATCAGGGGAGCAACCGAAGGACGGCGCTGCCTATGTCGCTGCAGGCTGTGACTCGTGGGCGCTCAAGGCATGGCGCGAGCTCGACGATGCGCTGCTGCAGCTTCGCTTTGACTACGAAGAAGTCGGCCTGGTCGTGCTCGAGACGCGCGGCGACCGTGCGGCTCTGATCCAGGTCGAAAAGGACCTGCTCGCAAACCGCGACAACTGGCTCTGCCACGAGATCCTGCTGCACATGGCGCGGGTCTGCCGTCGCTTTGACCTGATGGCGCGCTCGACCTACGCGCTTGTCGACCAGAAGGCGTGCGCCGCAGGCGCGTTCCTGGAGCTGACGATGGCGTGCGATCGCATCTACGCTTTGGACGAAGACGGCGTCGACTTTGTCGTCGGTCCACTGAGCGACGGCAGCCTGCCGATGAGCCACGGCATTACGCGACTGCACAACCGCTTTTTGGCGACGCCCGAACAGGGCGCCAAGCTCGCCAAGGAGCAGCCGACCCTGATCGCGCCCGAAGCCGACGAAGAGGGCCTCGTGACGTTCTTGCTCGACCCGGTCGACTGGGAAGACGACGTGCGCATCGCGCTTGAAGAGCGCGTCACGATGTCGCCCGACGCCCTTACCGGCATGGAAGCTTCGCTCCGCTTTGGTGGCGCCGAGAACTGCGACAGCAAGATCTTCGGCCGCCTCAGCGCCTGGCAAAACTGGATCTTTACGCGGCCCAACGCGACCGGCGATGCCGGCGCCTTGACGCGCTATGGCGCGCCGGAAGGCGCCCAGTTTGATTGGCGACGCACGTAGAGCGCCAAGACGCCGGCGCCGTCTATGCGCCGACACCGCAAACACTCTCAGTCAACTGCCAGCAGCCACACCCGCCGGCAAACAACCACTGACCCGAACCGAACGGAACGACACCTATGAGCATCGTCGACCTCGAAGCGAAGATCCCGAACAACGTCGGCCTGCGCGACAACAAGCGCCTGATGATGGCGCTCGAAAAGTGGCAGCCGAAGTTCCTCGACTGGTGGAAGACCGTCGGGCCCACGGACTTCAATGAAAACGAAGTCTACCTGCGCACGGCAGTCGGCGTCGGCAAGGGTGGCTGGGCGCACTTTGACTACGTCAAGATGCCGGACTACCGCTGGGGCATCTTCCTCGCGGACGGCCCGGAAGATCGCAAGATCCACTTCGGCGACAACCTCGGCGCCGACGCCTGGCCGACGGTCCCAGGCGAGTTCCGCAACCGCTTGCGCCGCTTGATTGTGACGCAGGGCGACACCGAGCCGGCATCCGTGGAGCAGCAGCGCCTGCTCGGCCACAGCTGCCCGTCGCTCTACGACCTGCGTTCGCTGTTCCAGGTCAACGTCGAGGAAGGCCGCCACCTGTGGGCGATGGTCTACCTGCTGCAGACCTACTTCGGCGCCGACGGTCGCGACGAAGCCGAAGCGCTGCTCGAGCGCAACAGCGGCGACGAAGACAACCCGCGCATTCTCGAGGCGTTCAACTACCCGGTCACCAACTGGCTGGACTTCTTCTGCTTCACGACCTTCATGGACCGTGACGGCAAGTACCAGCTGTCTTCGCTCGCCGAGTCGAGCTTCGACCCGCTGGCGCGCACGACGCAATTCATGCTCGCCGAAGAGGCCTACCACCTCCAGACCGGTGAAAACGGCGTCGGCCGCATCATCAAGCGCACCGGTGAGATCATGGCCGAGGGCAAGGATCCGCGGAAGGAAGGCGCGATCCCGCTCGACGTCATCCAGCGCTACATCAACTTCTGGTTCACCGGGTCGATGGACCTGTTCGGCGGCGAAGATTCGACCAACGCGGCGGAGTCGTTTGCGATGGGCCTCAAGGGTCGCTACCGCGAAAGCGATGGCATCTACAAGGACCCGAAGGCGCTCGAGGCGATCTACAAGCTCGAAGTGCCCAACGACAACGGCAAGCTCGAGGAGAAGGACATCCCGCTTCGCCGCGCCATGAACGCCGTGCTGCTCGACGCCTACATCGCCGACTGCACGCGCATCCTGCAGCGCTGGAACCGCGACCTCAAGAAGCTTGGAATCGACCAGACGGTGTCGCTGCCGAACCGCAAGTTCAACCGCCACCAGGGCGTCTACGCCGGCTACCGGTTCAACCCGGCCGGCGAGATCATCGATGAGGCAGCCTGGAACAGCCAGCAGGCCACGTGGCTGCCGACCCAGGACGACCGCGACTACGTCGACTCGTGCATGGTCAAGGTCACCGAGCCGGGCAAGTTCGCGAACTACATCGCGCCACCAAAGACCGGCCCGAACAACCAGCCGGTCGACTTCGAATACGTCAAGGTCAAGTAGGCTCGACGATCGAATGATGCTGCCGGCTGCGGCTTGATGCCGCCCGGCAGCGAGGCTGAACCCAAGCACAACACAACCCAATCCCTTGAGAGATAGGGATGCCTGCTCATGAGCAACCGACTCTGTTACGTCTGTGAAGGCGGCGACTGCACCGAGAAGGGCAGCGGCGATCTATTTGACAAGCTGCGCGACCTCGTCAAGGAGTTCGATCCGGACGAAGAGCGCATCAAGATCCGGCGCTACCCGTGCTTTGGCGCCTGCGAACAGGGCATCAACGTAACCCTCTTCCCCGACAAGGTCTTCTACAGCACCGTGACCGAGGAAGACCTGGGCGAGATCGTTGCACACATCAAGGGCGAGGCCGAGCCGGTCGAGCGCCTGACCGGCAAGTGCGAGCCGGACGTCGAGCAGATCATCTGGGACATGCTCGACAGTCCCTACTAGCACGAGCTCTGCTCGAACTAGATCTGGCCCTACTAGCACGAGCTCTCCTCGAACTAGATCTGGGCCTGACTCGACTTCGACCTCGCGCGCGCATCGTGCGCACGCTGGCGCCGCCCCGAAATGCCGGGCGCGCGGAAATCTGGCCAGCCGAGCAAGCTTGTTGCTACGAGCGCACGCATACCATGACGGATACGCATTTTTTTACGCGCACACGTCATGATTACCGTCACACCAGATGTCATCGATCCCAACGGAAAAGCCACCATCAGCCACGACGGCGACGCACCCAAAACGGTGACGATCACCAGCCAGTCGGGCGCGACCGCAACCATCGTTGTTCCGGCGGGAGGCAGCGTGAAGTGGGCTCCGCCGGCGGGGTGGACGCAGGCTCGCTTCAACACCCCCGGGTGCCCGGAAGTAGCCCGCTACATCTCCCGCAGCGCCTCGGCCTAGTGGCCCCGCGCGGCCTTGGCACGGCGACGGGCTGAGTGCAAACCTAGGCGAAGAGACAACGCCGAGCAGGCAGCCGGGCCTCCGTCCCCTGTCGCCCCCGCGCCGTCGCACGCCCGCCACTTGGCAGCTGTGGCTACGCAGACGCCACGCCGCTGCGGGGACTCGGCTCGATGACGCCCCGCACCGATTCACACCACACAGCAACTCACCAGACAGCGCCCCAGCGAAAAGCGACTCAGCGAAAAGCGACTCAGTCGCGCGAATGGATCATGCCCTCGAGCTGCTGGGCAATGCTGTCCCGCGCTATGTTCGCGTAGCGCTCGCATCTCGGACTTCTCTGCGCCGCCATCTGCAGCGCGACCCCAGAGGCGGAAAGAACCGACAAGATTCGGCGCTCACCTTGCGCCCGCAGAGGACCGCGCTGGGCATACAGAGGCGCCAAATCCAGAGCCTGGGAACTCGCTCGGGGCCGGGCGATTTCGCCATCGAACGCGGCATGGCCACGCGCCAGAAGCTGCGGCGACCAGCTGGCCTGCTGCTGGATCGACGCGAGCAGCTTGACAACCTCGCGGTCGAGCTTGCAAACCGCAGCCATCACTCTTTCTTCGTCGTAGATTGCCGGACGCTCAAGAACCAGCAGCGTGCTCAAGAAGTCCAGATCATTGGTGTTGGTACCCGACCACCTCCAAATGCTGGCTGCAGCCAGCAAGATTGTCGATGCCGCGATCCATCGCTTGGCGTAGAGAGCTCCCCATCGCCGCCGCCTCGGAGCAGCCTGGCGCTGCCTTGAAGCATCGCTCTCGACCGACGCAATGAAGGCCTCGGACAAGGGCTCCTCGGGACAAAGCTCACGCAGCGCACGATGCGCCTCGCGGCCGTAGGGCGTTTCGTCCACACCGACGGTTCTGCCGTTCGGGCTAACCATCATTCGCCTCTTTGGGTAGGGCCAGTGCATCACGTCCGGGCCGCATCAGGTGCTGCAGCTTTGCCCGAATGCGATTGCGGGCGTTGGCGACCGTGCCTTGGCTCGTGCCCAGTGCAGCGGCGATCTCTGCCGTCTTCGCGCGGAAGTTTGAGACGCGGTCGGCGGCCAAGACTGCCTGCTGCAGCGGCGACAGATCCGCCAACGCCTTTGCGACGCGGGTATTCATCATGACCTGCTGCGATGACGCTTGCTCGGATCGCGTCCCATCCCGCCCTTCGGCTGGCGCCGGCACCGATTCAAGCCAAGCGGAAGGAATGACGTTCAAAGCAGGCTCCCTATTCGACAGCCGTAAAACTTTACGATAACACACCTTACAGTAGTAAGCCCCCAGACTCAGGGGCGTTGGAAGCCGCTTGGCAGCCTTCCAGACGGCAAGCGCTCCATCGTGCAGAGCGCTTTCAAAAACGTGACTGTCACGCACAAACGGGCACGACTTGCGCAGCATGCCCATGACTCGAGGCCCATGCTCACGAAGGAGATCGCCCACGGCGGAATCGTCCCCCGAGGCCATTTTCGCCAGGATCTGGTCGTCAGTGGGCTTCACGGAGCCAAGAGTGCGCGATGCAAGAAGACAGCCAGGCGGATAGGCCGCATCGACTCACTGGTTAGAGCCCACCCTTGTAGCACCAAAACGAAGATTGGCGCTCGAACCGGACGGCCGAATCCAGCACACCATCGATCCGCCAAAAAATCGCGTTCCCTGCTAAGGCCGTGGGCATTCGCCATTGAGGACAGCAGCGCACGTATCCAGCACAGCCACAGCAGGGCTCTGCCCAGTCGAACGCTGGCCGAAGGGCACATCTCTGTTCTGCGGGAAAATGATCGGCTCCTGAGGAGCCGGGCCAGGGGAAGGTGGAGAGGCAGAGAGTCGGTGGTGGCCAAGAATGAGCTGGCCACCACCATTTATTTCTTGGGTCGAAGGCACGTCACGGCCGGATCCTCAGCGACTGCGCCCCGAGGGAGCGTTCCGTCGACGGCGTCGGCAGGCGCCCGCTCGAGATTTTTCACATTTCGATACGGACGCCGCCCCCATTCATCGTTCTGACTCTTGGAACGCCCGGTCTCGAAAGAGCTCGGGTGGAGAAGAAAGAGAGGCAGAGAGTATGGTGATGGCCGGGGATGAGCCGGCCATCACCGTTTTCCGTCGCGTGGCAGCCCCCTGCCAGTCCTTGAGGACTGCCGATTGCGGCGGCCAGCGGTCCATATGCTGAGCCGAGCCAGACGACCTCAGTCGCGCAGGTAGCGTTTGCGGCAAAAGAAGAAGCCATCGTGCAGGTAGTGCACGAGCAGCGCCGAGAACGCAACCAGGTAGTAGGCCAGCAGGATCGAGCCCGGCCGGTAGAGGCGATTGCCGTCCGCGTCGACCGGCGGCACATCGTGGCCAAACAGGACGAACTTGCCGTCGCTGGCATACTGCAGCAGCCAGGCAAAGCCGAGCAGCACGGCCACCGCGCCAAGGGTCGCAACGATGGCGGCGCGATAGAAGCGCCAGTGCCCGCCCGCCCCCATGTTGCGCGCAAAGAACCCGCTCTCGATCTCGCCCTTGTCGTGGCTGCGACGATTCATCAGCCAGGCGAGGCCAAGGTACTGAAAGCTGTGCCAGGCGTTTAGCCCCTGAAAGGCGCTGTCGAGGTTGGGCAGCATCGGAATGGCTGAGCCGAAAAACGCCATCGCCACCACCAGCCGAAAGCGCTGCGGCACCAGCGTGCCGGCGCGGCGCTCGCGCAGGGACTTGACCGCAAACAGCACGAGGCTGACCACGAACGCCGCCGTGATGACGATCCACAGAGCCGAATGCGTCAAGAAGTCCGGTAGCAGCGGCGCCACCCGCCCGATTCGAAAGACGTAGTCGTCGGCCATCGCCGCGCTGCCGGTCACGGCCGTCACGATCTCTGTTGCCAGCGCATCGGGATTGGCCGCATGGCCGCTGGGGTTGCTCGGATGCACCATCGACATCCGAAAGAACGACGCCGGATACATGGCCAGCGCAATCACCGCGATGTCGACGAGGCCCCACACCTGCGACGCGTTCTTGCCGGCACCTTCCGCGTCGGCCGCGCCCGCACGGACCGGCTCGTAGGCACGCGCCACAAAGATGTGCTGGTGCACGATGTGCACGCCGGCCCAAAAGAAGAAGAACGTCAGCAGGTAGCGGATCGGCGGCGAGCCCGCGATCGTCACGTCGAAGAACGCGCTGGTGACGGCGGCGCTGATCACGATCGCCGGCACGCACAGCCCGAGCCACCACAGCACCGGCTCCTGCCGGCGAAAGCCCGGGTTCAGGTAGGTGCGGGTATAGGTCGCAAAGACGTGCGGGCCGCCGAGCGGCACCATCACGAGCAGCGTGACCAGGTCTTCGGCCGCCGAGACGCCCGCACCCAGGCTGCGAAACAGGTAGAACGCCAGCACCGGGATCAGGACCAGCCAGGCGCCGCCCGCCACAAACCACCGGTCCCAAAACCGGCTGTGCAGAAATGCGGGCGCCTTGGACTCGGCCTCGACAGCAACACCAGGAACGAGCGTCGTCATGACTCAGCGTTCGTGAGTACTGCGAGGGGCGCGCGAGCGCAAGTAGCGCAACCAGCGCCACGGGCCCCGGCAGACGGCCGGGCAGCCTGAGCGCGAGAGGGCGGAAGTATCGCTACTTGCCGCCGAGCAGTTCCTTCAGCAGGTCTTTCTCTTCGTACACCTTGCCGAGCGCCTCGACCATGATGCCGGTGTGCACGCCGACGCAGCGGTTGACCACTGGGTCAAACCAGTAGTTGCCCGGCAACGACTCGATGTTGCCGTCGAAGACGAGGCCGACGACCTTGGCGTTACGGTCGAGGATCGGGCTGCCCGAGTTGCCGCCGATGATGTCGCAGGTGCTGACAAAGTTGTAGGGCGTGCTCATGTCGAGCTTGTCCTTTGCGTCCAGCCACTGCTTGGGCAGATCAAACGGAGCCTGGTTGTCGAACGACGTGTTGCGCTCAAACAGACCGTGCACGGTCGTCTTGTAGGGCACCTTGGTCGTGCCGGCTTCGTAGCCCTTGACGGTGCCGTAGGCCAAACGCAGCGAGAACGTCGCGTCCGGGTAGTTGGCGTTGCCGTAGGTCTCAAAGCGTGCCTTGTTGATCAGCGACTTGTGGTCGGCCACGGACTTCATCGTCTCGGCCATGTCGCGCTGCATTGCACCGAAGTTGATGCGCTCGCCAGCGTGCTTGGCCTTGAGCGTGTCCATCGCTTCCTTGATAGCGGCAAACGCAGCCGTCAGCTCGTCGCTACCGGCCTTCTCGCGCAGCTCTTCGTCGCGCGCCTTGATCTTGGCCATCCACTCGTCGTCGAGCAGGCCGGCCAGGTGGCCGCTGTAGGCCTTCAGGCTGTTCATCTGGCCGAAGTAGGTGTCGCGCATGCGGAACGCTTCCTCTTCGCTCTGCTCCATGCGGGCCTTGATGACGCGCACGTTGTTCTCGAGCAAAGCGACGACCTGCGGCGTCCACAGCTCGCGGTGCATGACCATCTCTTCGTAGGTCAGCGCGCGCTCGGTGCCGCCCGGGTGACCCGAGACAAACACGAGATCGCCGCGTGCGGCACCGGCCGGCTCAAACTCGAAGAACCACTTCGACGAGTCGACCGGCTTGTCGTCTTCGTAGACGCGGAAGAACGCGCAGTCGAGGCACCAGCGCGGGTAGGTGAAGTTGTCGAAGTCGCCGCCGTAGAACGCGACCTGCTTGGCCGGCGCAAACACGAGGCGCACGTCGTCGTAGACGTGGTAGACGTAGATGCGGTACTGGTTGCCGTCGTAGAGCGTGACCATGTCGCCGACGAGATGCTCGTCTTCGTTCGACATCGTCGCGGCGAGTTCCGCCAGCTGCTCCTCCGTGACTTCGCCATCCGCCTTGAGCTTCATGACCTCCTCGGTGACGTCCTTGACGTCCACGAGCTGGCGAACGGTCAGGTCCGTGCCGGGCACTTCGCTGCCGTAGAGGCGCGAGCTGAAGCCGGGCTCAACCCAGTCCTTTTCCGGCGTCGAGATCTTCTGGATCGTCTCGAGCGCGACGTGGTGGTTGGTCATCACCAGGCCGTTGGGCGACACGAAAGAGCCCGAACCGCCGGTATCAAAACGAACCGAGCCAAGACGCACGTGGTCGAGCCACTCCTTGGTGGGCTCGAAGTTGTACTCGGCCTTCAGCTTTTCGAGCGGCAGTGCGTCGAAGGGCCACATGCCCTCGTCGGGCAGAGCCATGGAAGTTGGGAAGCTCGTGCCGAACGCCAGGGCGGCGAGGGCGAACGGGATCGCGGAATGGAATTGCATTTGGGCTTGTCTACGTCCGAGCCGTCTCGGTGTGAGATCGGGGCGAACATCTTAGCCCCTCGGACCGCGTGGCCGGGAAACCAAAAGCGGCCGCGCCTGGATCGCTCCAGACGCTGCCGCTTCTAGCGGCGAACTATGCAAGTTCAGCCGCGACAGCTAATAACGACTACTCGTCGCCCTTAGACATCTTCTCGACGAGCTTCTTCGCGATCTCAGAAGCTTCTTCGCCGCTGTGGCCTCGGTAGGCGACCTTGAAGTCACCATCGAGCACGACGATCGTCGGCCAGCCCTTGACCGCCCAGTCCTTGGAGATCGCGGCCGGACGGCCTTTCTCCTGGTTCTGGAAGCTGCGCCAGTTGAGCTTGTTTTCTGCGATGGCCTTCTTAGCACGCGGGACGTCGTCACTGTTGACGCCGATGAGTGCGAAAGGCTTGTCCTTCATCTCTTCCACGAGCGACCGCTCGTGTGGGTACAGGGCCCGGCAAGGGCCTCACCAGTCACCCCAGAAGTCGAGGAAGATGACCTTGCCCTTGTAGTCGGACAGCTTGAACGCAACGCCGTCGAGGTCGACGCCGGCGATGTCGGGGGCTTCGCAGCCAACACCGAGCTTCTCGCGCTCGTCGATTGCGCCGCGGATTTGCGAAGCGAGGGCGTCGTCGCCAGCTTCTTCGGCAACCGCCATCAGCTTGCTGCGGGCGTCCTTGTATTCGTCGCCTTCACGGTCAGCCGACTCGATCACGGAAGCGTGCTTGGTGAAGAGGGCCCAACCGCGAACGGCAGGAGCCTTGCTCTTCATAAGCTTGCCCATCGCCATTTCGGCGAAGTCCGCGTCCACGATGCGATCGAGGTAGGGCATCATCGGGCCCATGTCGGACAGCTTTGGACTGTCGACGTGCGCGCTGACGAGCGTCTCGATGGCGCCCTTTGCCTTCTTCTGGTCGAGGTTGACGACCATCATCAGGAAGTCGATGGCCTCGTCCTTGCCGGCGAAGTCCTTCGCGTGGGCAAGCGCCTTGTCGGCGATCGGGCCAAAGTCCGGACGCATCCGGATCGCCGGCATGGGCTTGCCGTCGGTCGGCGCTTGCGCGTTTTTGCGCGCATCTCGCCATTCCTTGATGGCCTTTTGCTGCATTTCCTGCAGCTCGTCCATGCGCTCCGAAGCGCTTTGGACCTTGGCAGGCTCAGTGGTGGCGGGGTCCTGCGCGGCAACCGTGCCGAACAGAAGCAAACCCGCCAATACGGGAAGAGTCTTCATGAGTTGGGTGTCTCCCGGAAGAGGAGGTAAGTAGGGCCGGCTAGCTTCCCCCCTCGCGCCACGACTCGCAACCGGGCGCCGGCCAGACACCGTTCCTGTTACGCCATTGACATGAGCCCGCGTAACATGCGGCGGTGAGTCTCAGGCACCGATTCCACCAGATCCTCGAAGGACACCACGACCCGCTGTCAGTCCCTGTGCGCTGGTTCTTGGCAGGGCTGGTGGTCGCCAACGTCGTTGCCGTCGTGATCGAAACCGTGCCGGAGATCGAAATCGAATACGGCGCGGCGCTGCGTGCATTCGAGGCGTTTTCCCTGTTTGTCTTCGGCGTCGAGTATCTGCTCCGGCTCTGGTCGTGCGCGGAGCACGCCCACTACCAGGGCGCCGTCGGCCGCCTGCGATGGATCGTAACGCCCGGCGCGTTGGTCGACCTGGCGGCGATCCTTCCTGCCCTGCTGCTCGTCGACCTTCGCCTCGTGCGCATCGTGCGCCTCGCCCGGCTGATCCGCATCGCCAAGCTCGGCCGCTACTCGCTCGCGCTGCGCACGCTGCGCCACGTGATGTTCGCGCGCCTGCCGGATTTGATCTCGCTGTCGTTCGTGCTGATGATCCTGCTGGTCTTTAGCTCGGCCCTGATGTTTCACCTCGAGCACGACGCGCAGCCCAAGCTGTTTTCGAGCATCCCCGCGACCATGTGGTGGGGCATCGTGACGCTGACGACGATTGGCTACGGCGACATGGCGCCCGTCACCGTCGAAGGCCGCCTGCTTGGCTCGGTCGTCGCCATCCTGGGCATCGGCATGTTTGCGCTGCCGGCGGGCCTGCTCGGCGGCGCGTTTGTCGAAGAGATGCAGCGCGCGCGTCAGGCCAACCGTCGCGAGCGCGCACAGGGAGCGGGTTCTCAAAACCGCGCCCAGCCCATGACGGAGCAGCAGCAGCAGCAGCAGCAGCAGCAGCAGCAGCAGCAGTCAGGCGCCCACCACTGTCCGCCTTGCCGACCGGGGGCAGGAATCTAGTGGCGGGAAGCAGACTTCTACCGACGACTCCAACGCAGCTCCGCACCGCTTTTATCGGGAACCGTGACGATCTCGGGCTCAAAGACGATGTCGTCCGGAAACGCGCAGATGCTGTAGGTGCCGGGAGCGAGCCCCTTCAAGACCTGTGGACGGCCGTCGAACGTGAGCCTGCGATGCCGAAGCCCCAAATCCGGACGAAGCGCTCGCTCGCGGCGACCCGCGCGATTCGAATCCTCGATGGCGTCAAGCGCCGCGCGCTCGTCTGCCCGCAGTAGAAAGAACCGATGACCGGCACGAAGCTCCTTGGCCATGGGACGCTCCGGATCCAGTCGCAGCCATAGCGTGTGACCCGGCACGAGTTCGACGCGAATGACTGGCAAGTCGGCGGCGGGCGCGGCGGCTGCCGGCATCACAGCGACCGGCCCAAGATGCACTGGCTGGTAGTCGCTATCGGGAAAGATCAACCGCAGATCGGCATCGCCCAACGGACACGTCAGCTCCAGAACGCCATCGGCGAACGTTCCAACCGCAATCCTGCGGTACGGCCCTCTGTCGGGAGCACGAGCTTCCCCAGCCTTTCGCCAAGATACTTCGTAGCCACGAAACCCGAGTAGCGGCGCCCGGCCCGTGGCGGCATCCACCAACCGCAACCGCACGACCCCCGCAGCCGGTAGCGTGATCACCACGCCGGTCTCGCCGGCGACGACTTCACGATCCGCATGCAACGCGCCCCTTGCGATTCGCAAGATCGTGCGCCGCCCCGATCGCACCGGCAGCTGAAAGTTGCCGGCAGCGTCCGTCACGGCTTTGGCCGCCCCACCGCGCACCGTCACGCCGATGCAGGGCGAACCATCCGCGTAGCGCACGACACCAGCAACCTGCGCCGACTGCGTCGACCACTTCAGTTCGAGGGGGCCCGCGCTCTCCGGCCACGGCACCTGCACCGTCCTTCGGGCCACTTCGCCTCGACTACTCGGATCGAGGGCGCGGATATCGACGCGGCCCGCCGGCACAAACCCAAACGCAAAGGCACCGGCCGCGGAGAGCTTGATGCGATCGCTCCAGTCATCCGTCCCAGCAACGCGCCACTGCACGCTGCCCTTCCACGGCGACTCGTTGCACAGAGCCTTGCCGCGCAAGACGTAGGCGCGGTCGAGTTCGAAATCGATGCGCGCCGAGCCGCCGGCGACAAGCGTCGCAATCGGATCGCTGACGCGGCGCACACGCCCAGTCGAACTCGCGAGGAGACGGATCGGCTCGCCGCCAGCAGGCGCAAAGAGCTGATACGAGCCATCCGGCTTGGTGTAGGCCGCGGCAAGCGGCGCTCGAAACTCAGACTCCCCGTCAAAGCGATCTGCCGAAGGCACAACATCGCGAAGTCGCGCCTGCCACTCGCCTCCGTCGACGATGCGCACCGTCGCCGCGGGCAGGATCTCGCCGCCCTTGCCGCGAACCGTCCCCACCACCGAAGCGGCCGCAAGCATCGGCACGCGTAGCGTTTCGCCCGCAGCCACACCCTGGCCGTAGACCCAGTGGGTCTCGCAATACCCAGCGGCGCGGAAACGAAACCGCAGCGGCGGTTGGCCGCGACCGTGCAGCACAACGATGCCGCGCTTGTCACCAAGCTCGCCGCGACGCGCCTTGATGGCCGGCTGCTGCGCCGCACGAACGTCGGCGACCGACGCGCCGGTCATGGCGTCGACGACCTGGACCGAAAACGTCTGCTCTTGCTCGAGCAGAAAGTCCGCCACAAAGCGACCATCCGCGTCCAGCTTGACGAACTGTTCCTCTTTCGACCAGCCATCACAGCTCGCAACAACCAGCCCTCTTCCGCCGGTCACTCCCCGCATCTCGTAGCGACCGTGCTCGTCCGTGGTCGCACTCGCACCAGAGCACTCGACGACGACACCGGGGAGCGCGCGCCCACCTTCCCGCGCGCGCACGAGACCGTGCAAGGAAACGTTGCCTGATAGTCTTGCCTCGAGCGAAGTGAGCCCGTCGACGTCCGACAGCACAACGCGGACGCAGCTTTCGCACGAGACCGTGACGTCGACCCGTGCCGGCCAGTTGCTGCCCCATGCCAGCTCAAAGCGCCCCGCCGCGTCGCTGGCGACCTCCCCGAGAAAGCCGCCGGCCATCGCGCCAGGTCGCGCCACGATGATCCGCGCCCCCGGCAGCGCATTTCGGTGACCGAGATACACGACTCCTCGCACGCTTCGGCCTGCGGCAGCGGCGGCGCCGTACGACACGGCCGAGCCGGACGGTCGCGTCGACGGGACAGGCGCCGCATCCCCAGAGTCCGCGGCCTCGACTGCGACGCTCGGATTTACGGCGCTCTGACTGGTGGCGCTACGGCTCAAACCAGACGGGCTGGGCGCCGGCAAGGCATCCGGCCCCGTCGAGGCAATCGCCCAATAGCCAAGCAGCACGGCAATCGCCGCGAGCGCCGCCCCCCACGCGTACGTCGCGCGACTTCTCTTGTTTGCATCGTTCATGTGCGCAGAGCCTTTCCCGCAACCAACCTACACGATTCGAGCGCTCTCGAGCGTGTTGCTGGTCCCGCAACCGGGCTAGCATCGCGCCCGTGTCCAATCCTGCGCTGCTTCTACCCCCACGCCCTCAAGGCCGACCCGAGTCCCTCGCCGAATACCGCCAGCGCGGCGGCTACGACGGGCTCGCCCAAGCCACGCCCGATTCGCTGCTCGCCGAGGTAGAGAAATCCGGCCTGCGCGGCCGGGGTGGCGCGGCGTTTCCAACCATCCAGAAATGGCGCCTCGCTGCCGGCGTCGACGAAGCGGAAAAATACGTCGTCGCCAACGGCGGCGAACACGAGCCCGGCAGCCGCAAGGACTGCCATCTCGTCGAGAACCACCCCCACGCCGTGCTCGAGGGCCTCGCGCTCGCCGGCTTGGCGACGGGGGCAAGCAAGGGCTACGTCTACCTGATCGAGGATATGCACGGCCCCAAGGCGAGCGCCGAACGAGCGCTGGCCGAGGCCAACGAGGCCGGCCTGCTGCCGTTCCCGATCGAGATCCACTGCGGCCCGACCACCTATGTTGCCGGCGAAGAGACCGCGGCGCTCAACGCCATCGAAGGCAAGGAAGCCAAGCCGCGCAAGAAGCCGCCGTATCCTGGCCAAGAAGGGCTGTTCGGCAAGCCCACGACGGTCAACAACGTCGAGACGCTCGCCCACGTCGCGTGGATCGCGCGCCAAGGCAGCGCCGCGTTTGCCGCCATCGGCACCGAGCACTCCAAGGGCACGCTGCTGTTCACGCTGGGCGAAGAAGTCGAGCGCCCGGGCGTCTACGAGATGCCGTTTGGCACCACCTACCGCGAACTCATCGAGCAGTGCGGCGGCGGCCTGCGCGACGGCCACAAGCTGCGCGCCATCCTGCCGGCCATGTCGGCGTCGTTCCTGGCAGCCGAGCACATCGACGCGCCGATCTGCTACGAGGGCCTCAAGCAGCACCAGACGTCGCCCGGCTGCGGCGGCGTGCGGCTCGTTACGGAGGCAACCGACGTCGTTGCCCTGACGATCGAGATCGCCGAGTTCTTCATGAACGAACAGTGCGGCCAGTGCGCGCCGTGCCGGATGGAGACCAACCAGTTTGTGCACATCCTCAAGGCCGTGCAGGCCGGCAAGGGCCCCGGCTACGACGACAAGATGACGAAGCTCGCGGCTTTCACGCGGCGCAAGGGCTTCTGCTCGCTGATCGAAATGGCGGCCGCACCGGTGCTCAGCGCCGTGCGCGTCTTCGCCGAGGATTTCGCCAAAGCTGCGGGACCGGGTTCCTCGGGACCGGGTTCCTCGGGACCGGGATCGGCGAGCGGAGAAGACAAGTGACACCCAACCGCAAGATCGGCCACTACTACGCCAACTGCGCGCTCGGCCTCGAAGAGGTGCTCGAGCAGGAGCTGCGGGAACTCGGCTGTGGCAATATGCGGCGGCAGCGCGGCGCCGTGGCATTTGAGTCCGATGCGCCGACCGCCTACCGCGCCTGCCTGTGGCTGCGCTCTGCCGTCCGCGTGCAGGAAGAGATCGTGCGCGGGCGCGTCGACGGGCGCGAAGACCTCTACGATTTGACGTCGTCGGTCGACTGGTCGCTGTTCATGACGAGCAACGGCACGCTCGCCATCGACGGCGCCGTGCGCGACAGCTTTGCCAACGACACGCGCTTTCCGATCCTGGTCGTCAAGGACGCGATCTGCGACCAGTTTCGCCACTTCGACGGCGAACGCCCCAACGTCGAGCGCGACCGCCCCGACCTGCCGCTCAAGCTGGTCCTGCGCGGCGACGAGGCGATCCTCTACCGGGACCTTGGCGGTGAGCCGCTGCACAAGCGCGGCTACCGCGAGGTGCAGCACAAGAGCCCGCTCAACGAAGCGCTCGCTGCGGGGCTGCTGCTGCTCAGCGAATGGGATCGCGAAGCGCCGCTGGTCGACCCGATGTGCGGCTCGGCGACGCTGCTGATCGAAGCGGCGTTTCTCGCCACGGACCGGGCGCCGGGGCTCGGCCGCGCCTTCGCCTTTGAGCGCTGGCGCGACACCGACCAGGACGCCTGGCAGAGCGCCTTTGACGAAGCGGAAGAGCGCGCCACCAGAGGCGCCGAGCGCTGCCCGCCGATTGCAGGCAACGACCGCCACCCCGGCTCGATCGCACTTGCCGAGCAGGCGCTGCGCGCGGCGCGCGTCAACGGTCCGATCGAACTGACGCACAGCGAAGTGCGCGACTACAAGCCGCCGTTCGCACCGGCGATGGTGGTCACCAACCCACCCTACGGCGAACGCCTGCAGCCCGACGAGGCCGAGCTAACCGAGAGCTGGCAGGATCTCGGCGTCTTCCTGCATCGCAAGTGCGAAGGCGCCATGGCGCACGTGCTTTGCGGCAGCCCTGAGCTGACGCAATACCTCGGCCTGCGTGCGGCGCGCCGGTTTCCGGTCAACAACGGCCCGATCGAGTGCCGCTGGCTGCGCTACGCGATCGACTCCGGAGACGCATCGCGCTGACCGCGCGCAATCGCGAGCGCCACGGCGACCGCGACCAGCGCAAACGCGATGGTCACCAAAACGATCGCGCCCGTCGACAGCTCCATCTTGCGCAGCCCGACCTGCAAAAACGCGCCGAGCAGGTCGCCGAGCCGATAGGCGAAGGTGTCGAGCAAGAACTTGACCTTGTGCTTGGTCGCCAGATCAAACGGCGTGTAGAGCACTTCACGCGCTGGCTTCTCGAGCGCAAAGCGGGCGCCACGCCGCGCGATCTGCACAAAGAAGATCGCCGCGGCCGTCGGCGCGATCCACCAAACGGACAGACCGACGATCGACACCACCGGCAGCGAGACCAGCAGCAACACCGCCGGCAGACGCGACATCAAGCGGCCGGTCGCAAACAGCTGGAGACCGAGCACCAGCGCCTGCGCGTAGAACTCGGTGTCGGCGAGCCAGCGGTGCTGCTCCTCGGCCCGGTCAAAGTCCGCGAGCAGCTCGGTCTGCGCCGCATAGAACGCCGTCGCCACGAGGCCGAACAGCATCATGTAGAACGCGATCCACCAGGTGCGCCGATCGTTCTTCAAGAGCCGCAGCCCCTCGAGCAAGCCACCGCGCTCGAATCGCCGGCTGCTGGCATCGCCGCCTTCGAGCTGCTGGCAGTGCGGCCCGGACCGCTGAAATGAAATCCGCGCCAGCTGCAAGAACACCGCGGAGCCGACGCCCGCAATCCAGACCGGCTGGTCCGACAGCAGCCCCGACAGCCACGAGCCGGCTAGTGCCCCACCGGTTCCACCAACCGCGACGAGGCCAAACAAGCGCCGCGCCTGTCCCCGGCCAAAGTGCTCGACGGCGTGGATCCAGACCAGCGCCGGGACCGCCACGTTGAGGGCACTGAAGCCGCCCCAAAACACTTCGCCAAGCCACGGCATCTCGCGCCACGCGTAGTCGCCAACCAGCGACAGGCCGATGGCCAGCAGCACCAGACTGCCAGTGAAGACATGCAGCATGGCCGGCACAAACCGGCGGCTCGGCATGCGGTTGGCGAGCCACCAAAACGGCAGCACGACGATCACAGTCGCCAGCAGCGTCAAGCTGTAGAGGTAGGGCAACTGCGCCACGCCGCGGTCCACGCCGAGCTGGTCGCGGAGCGGCCGGAGCACAAACGTGCCGCAAAGAGAGAAAAAGAACATCGCCGCCACCCAGAAGGTCGCTCGACGTTCGGCCGACGTTGCGGTCTCCAAGCCCATCCAGCGCCACAGTTGCATGGTCGCTGCTTACGCATCCTGCGACAGAGAAGCGAGAACTCGCGGCGCTTTTCGCTATCGTGCCTTGGCGCGTGCCCCAACCTGCAGACCAGTCGAAGTCGCTTGTCCCCCACCTCCTGCTGACCATGCTGGTCGCGATCTGGGGCGGCAGCTTCGTGGTCGCCAAGGTCGGACTCGAAACGGTGACGCCGTTTGCCCTGGTCGCGTCGCGCTTCGTGATCGGAGCGCTGTGCGTGCTGCCGTTCTTTCTGCGCACGACGCGCGAACAGCGCCGAGGCACGTTCGGCCCCGCAGTGCTCGCCGGCCTCGTGCTTGCGATCCCATACTTCCTGCAGATGTATGGGGTGCGCGAAACGACCGCGTCGGTTGGCGGCTTCATGACCGGCCTGATCGTGATCTTGGTCGCAGCCGGCGGCGCGCTGTTCTTCCACGAACGCCTCGGGCCGCGCGCGCTGTTTGGCCTGCTGCTCGGGGTCACCGGCATCGTCGTGCTGTGCCTGGCCGTCGAAAGCGCCCCGGGCGGCGTTCAGCAAAACACGCTGCGCGGCGTGCTGCTGCAGGTCGGATCCGCGTTCGGGTTTGCCGCCCACATCCTGCTGCTGTCGCACTACGGCAACCGACTTGCGATCGCGCCGTTCACGTTCTGGCAGCTCGCGTTCACCGCCGTGCTCGCATCGGCGGCCACCTGGCTGCTCGGCGGCGTCGCAGCCGACGGCGTCGAAACGCTGACGGTCGACTTTGGGCTCGTGCTGGTGCTCGCGTATCTTGGCGTGCTGGCAACCGGCGTCGCCATCGGCGTGCAGGCGACCGTACAGCCCAAGATCCCGCCGACCCACGTGGCGCTGCTGTTCGCCATGCAGCCGCTGTTTGCCGCGCTCAGCGGCTGGCTGTTTCAAGGCGACTCGCTCGGCCCATGGCAGTGGGCCGGTGGTGCCCTGATCGTGCTTGGCGTCATCGCCGTGGCCCGCGATCGCCGCTGACGCGTCCGGCAAAGATGCGAAAAAATGCGCGATAGCCGCGAGAGGATTGGCCGCGCGCAGCACTCCCGTAGGCAGAACCTGCGCATGAACAACCGACGCCTACCAAAGATCTTCTCCGCCGCAATACCGGGACTGCTGCTGCTCGCGACGGCCACCGCAACAGGCCAGGAGCCCAACGTGCTGCCGCTGGCGAAGAGCTACCACGTCGGCGCCTACAGCGGCCGCACCGACGCCACGAGTTCGGAGCAGGAGCTGGCGGCAACCATCGGCGAGCTCACGTTTCAGCCCAACGGCACCTTCGCCGGCTTGATCGACAACTACGAGACGAACCTCGTCACCGGCACGATCGCCAACCTCGCCGACCCGGTCGGCGGCACCTACACGGTGCGCGGCGACGGCATCGCGGTTCTGGACGTCGATCCGAGCAATCCAGGAACCGATACGGCACCGTTTTGGATCACGCCCAGCGGCAACCTGATCTACACGGCGACCGGAACATCGAATAGCCAGGCGCAGACGATCCTCGCGATCGAAACGAGCACCGGCCTCGGCAACGCCACGCTCAGCGGCACCTACGCATTCGAGCGGCAGACTATCGAGTTTGTCGGCGGCGTCTGGAACGTCCAGCGCTCGTTCGGAACGGTCGTCTTTGACGGTGCAGGAGGCGCCAACATCTCGCAGACAACGACGCTGGTGACGCCAACTGCGACCACCACATCGCCGGCCGCGACTGGAACCGAGACCTATTCGGTCGCATCCGACGGCAGCGTTTCGATCGGCGGCGACCAGGGCGCGGTCACGGCCGACGGCGAGCTGCTGTTCGCCGTGCTCACGGGATCGAGCGGCAGGGTTGGCATGGTCATTGCGATCCGCATCGACACAAGCAACACACTTGGCGACATCGCCGGCCGCTTCGGCATGATCAGCAACGGCTTTGATCTCGACACGAGCGCCTTCACACCTCGTTCGCGCACGCTGTCTGGCTCGCTCGACTTCACCGAAAACAGCCCCAGCATCGGCACCTGGGCTGCTGATGGCGTCGCCGTCGACAGCCGCCCACAGGGACTGCAGTCCAACCCGATCACGCCGAACACCGGCGCGGCAACGCTGCTACCAAGCAGCGGTGAGCTCACGCTTGCGGCGCTGGATTCCGGCACCGCAGCGCGGGTTTCCGCGTCGGGACGCTACCTGCTCGGCTCGACTGCTTCGACCGACTCAAGCCAGCTGTTCGCCGCGCGACTTTGCTCCGTGTCCAATCCCATCGGCACCGCAACGGCTGGCACGGGAGGCATCGAGCCGCTGCTTGGCATGCGCACCTTCCCAACGCTAGGCAACGCATCGTTTGCGTTCGCGATCGAGAATGGTCTTGGCGGCGCCTTCGCCGCGCTGCCGATAGCGCTCGCGCCGGCACCCGGCATTCCGGCGCTCGGAGGAGTCCTTTGGATCGATCCAACGGCCGTCGGCACGGTCGCCTCCGCGCTGCTCAGCGGCACAGCAGGTGCAGCCGGCGTCGGCAGCGGCCTGAGCCCATTCGCGATCCCCGCCAACCCAGCGCTGGCCGGCTTTGAGCTGTTTGCACAGGCACTGGTCTTCGATGCTGCTGCGCCCGGCAACTTGGCCATGTCGCGCGGCTACCGCGTAACGCTGTGCCCCTGAGTGGTCACATCAAAATCTGGCGCCGGGGCCCGATCGGCGCCGGCAAGTCCACGTCGCCGATGAGTTCGAGCATGTCGATTTCGATCGTGCGACACATGGCACTGATGGGAACGTCGTTCGGGCTGCCTTCAAATGGGTTTTCCGAAGTCGTGCCGATGCGATCCATCGTGTGAAACACCCAGGCGATCATCGTCGCCAGCGGAATCGTCATCAGAATCCACTCCGGCGCGCTTCGCTGCATCTCGGCAGCAATCGCGAACGGTAGCAGCGCGATGAAGAGCCAGACGAAAACCCGGTTCATCGTCGCGAACTGGCGGGGATAGGGGAAGTTCTTGATGCGCTCGGCCTTGCCCTGCAAGTTGACCATTTCGGTAACCAAGCGCGCCAGTTCGACGTGTCGGTACGCATCGATCACGCCAAGGTCGGCAAGCCGCTGTAGCTCGGCGGCATGCAGCGAAAGCAGAACCACCGTGCGATTCCGGCACTGCTGCACACTCTGCCACTCGGTCTCATCGAGCCGCTGCTTGAGTTCGCCTTCGACATCGAGCCCGTCTTCCGGGATCTGGTAGAAGGCCTCGCGGTAGCGCCTGTCGGCCGCAACCACAGCGCTCTCCCAATCGCGCTTTTGGCGTAGCTGGTAGCGCAAAGCCGTCAGCCACGCGACGTGACGCAGCACGCTTGCACGAACCCGCGCCGCTTGTGCCGGGCCGGCAAACTCACGCAGATGGATCGCAAACGCGCGGCTGACGTTGAGAATACCGCCCCAAATCTGGCGCGCCTCCCACAGTCGTCCGTAGGCCGCATTGCTGCGGAAGCCCGTCATGAACGCAACGGCCGTGCCCATCACCGCGACCGGCTGCCACGGCAACGACGGCAGAGGCACGCCCACCATACACAGCGACGCCGGCAGCGACGCAATGGCGAGGTAGACCAGCGTCTGGCGCCAGGTCCAGCGGAACACCTCGAGAAAGGAGTAGTGACGGCCTGCGTGCATTGCTTCGAAATCGAACCTGCAACGAGTCGGAACGCGAGACTCCGCGCGCCAGTGGGGTCTACCGATCCTAAGCCGCTACCGCGGAGACCGCACGCGCGACCCGACGGCTATGGCGAGTCCGGCGAGCCCGGTGCCCGCAGGGCCTTCTCGATGCGCCGATCCGGCAGCAGCCACATGCATGCCACGAGCACGTAGAGCACGTCTGCAAGCCACGGCACCGCGAAGGCCAACGGCAACGCAAGCAAGTAGACAACGAGGGAAGCCGTGCCCTTGACGTCTCGCCCCAGCGCTACGGCCAACAGCGAATCAGCACCATGAGCTCGCACGATGGCGCGCTGAAGAAGTCGATAGGCGACACCCGCCATCAGCAGCACACCGCCGTAAAGAACAGTTGGAGCCGAGGCGAAGCGATTGGCACCAACCCATGCAGTCGCAAACGGCACCAGCGACAGCCAGAACAACAGGTGCATGTTGGTCCATAGGATGCCCGCTGAAACGCGCTCGACGGAGTGCATCAGATGGTGGTGGTTGTTCCAGTAGATCGCCAGATAGACAAAACTCAGCACGTAGCTGCCGAACAACGGCAGCACCGGCACCAAAGCGCTCCACTCTGCGCCGGCACGCGGAATCTTCATCTCGAGAACCATGATTGTGATGACGATCGCCAGTACACCGTCGCTGAACGCCTCGAGTCGACCTCTTCGCATCGTCTACACATCCTCGCGGCCGGAAACCGTCTCGCAACGGTCGAATCGCGTCTCAGCTACAAGACATGAATCCCACCAAGCACGGGCCTTCGCGGCTTTCCCTGGCCAGAACCGCATCCTTCGCGTTCGCGTTCGGGCTAGGACTCGTCGGCGGCTGCAGCAGCGTCGTCCTTGAGCAGGACCCGAACTACGCGTTCGGAGACGTCACGACATTCGCCTGGAGGGCAGCTCCGCGCTACGCCGCCGGAGCGGCAACCGGCGAACTCGACCACCTGCGCACACTCGAGAATCGCATCGAGCGGCAGCTCGACGCGCGCGGCATCCGCCTCGTGCCCAAGAAGCGCGCCCACATCGTCGTCAGTGCCACCCTCGCCGTCGAAACCGGGACGGAGAGCACCGACCGCACGTATGCGACCTACGCCAGCGAGCAGTTCGAGGAGGGCATCCTGACCGTGCAGGTATTCGATCGCGCCAAGCGCAAGTTGATTTGGGCAGGCGAAGGCCGCGAGCGTCTGCGCGTCAAGGCGCGGTCTTTCGGGCAACTGGTCGCGCGCTATGAGCCCACCAACGAGCCGCGGGTCTGGCCGATCGAAAAGATGGTGGACCGCGTCCTCGCGCGAATCCCTCGATGACGGCCGACGGACTGCGGAGCATCGAGGCTACGGCAGCGACCGCCCCAGAACCGGGTCTTCGCCATCGCTGACGTAGTCGCCGATACGGAACACGAGATCGCGGTAGTTGCGCACATCGAGCACCGCCAGCGACTGCACCGAGCGCAGCGCCAGCACGTCGCGGCGCACTCCCGGCCCCGCTTGGTAGACCCGCGAGAACGTCTCGAGCGCATGCTCGCGCGGCTTGCGATCGGCAGGCACCTTGTGCCACGCATCGAGCACGGTGCGGGTGTGGTCCGTGTTTTGCTCGTAGCCAACCCGCAGGCAGCTTCGTGCTTCCGGCGGCAGCTCCTTGCCGTTGCGCTCGATCCAGCGATCGACCGGGTGCGAGACGAACAGTCCGCGCACCCACCACCATGCTCGACTCAGCCACGGCAGACGCTCCTCGCTCGCCAGCAGCTCCGGCAACACCTCGGTGCGCCAGCGCTCGCACCGCATCAGCGTGCGAGCATCGTCCTTATCGGCGATCCACGCGCAGGTCACCGCAAGCTCGCCGGCCCGGCGGCGCTCCTCATCCGGCTCGCCAAGGCGCATATCGTGCAGCACCGGCCACGACGGCGTCGATGCGTGCAGGGCCGCGACTTCGCGCCGCACGCCCTCGGCCTTTTCGCGCAGCGAGACGGCCTCGCGCTCACGCATGTGCAAGAACCGCAGGTCGCGTTCGATCTCGGGGCGCTCGTCTTCGTAGGACTCACGCGACCAGCCTGCCGGCGCCCCCGAATACGTCGGGTCGATGCTCAGCCGCAGGCGCACCGCTTCGAGCAGGCCCGGAGCCTTCATGCGATGGATCTTGCGCAGGGCGACCGAAAACGGCGCTTCGCCAATATCGCGCCGCTGCATCGCGACTTCGGAATCGAGCACCTCGCGCACGATCTGACGCACCTTGCCAACAACCCAGCCGATCGTGCGAACAAAGCGCCAGACCAGCATCAGCGGGGCGAGCAGCACGCGACCGTGCGACAAGCGGGTCTCATAGAAGCGCAGCGGATTGAAGCTGCGGTCTTGCTTGGGCAGATGGTTGACCGGGCGCGTGCCGAAGATTTCACGGATCATCGTGCGCCGGTCGAAGCGCACGACTTCGAGCACGTCCTCGCCGAACACAGCGGCCAGGTGGCGATCGCGCTCGGCGTCACCGCCGAGAAAGTCCAGCGCCGTAAACTCCGTCGTCGGATAGTTGGCGCCGACCTCGTGAACCTCTTCATCCTTGGGCGTGCGCCCCCCGCGCGGGTCACGCCGCCGCTCAAGCCAAACGCGCATCTTGTCGAGCACGCCGACATCGACGTAGTCGCGCTGGGAAAGCGGCACGCAATAGCTGTTGTAGCCGGCGATACGCTTGGCGGATTCGACCGCGATGCTCTCGGTGATGAAGCGGAACCACAGGTAGGGCCCGCTAAAGAGCGAACCGTCATCGAGCTTGAGCTTGCGCAGCCGGCGACGCTCGCGGTTGTCGACGTGAAGAAACTCCTGCCGCAGGTTCTCGAGCGACTGGTTGGCCAGCAGCTGTTCGGTCGTCTTGACGTCGCTGATGTGCAGCGGCGCACCGTCGAGAAAGTGCAGGTAGAGCAGCGCCGTTCGGTTGCTCTCGAGGCAAACGTGGTTGGGCACGTCGTCCGCGGCAATCGGCACACCGGTGCGGGCGCTGTTGAGCTGCTCGGCGAGGATCGCGCGCGCGTGCCGCTGGTTGCGCGGATCGTTGAAAACACGCTGCACGAGGAAGTCGAGGTCTTCCTGCTCGTAGCGCGACTGCACGCGCTCAAGCTGCGAGATGAAGTGGGCTTCACTCGTCAGTCGGTAGGCCTCGGCAGCCTGGCCGGCGAGACGCTTCATCCAGTGGCCGATCGCGAGACCGACGATGCAAAACCCGCCGAGCAGCACCAGTGGCCAGCCAACGTACTTTTGCAGATCGACGACCCCAATCAGCCGGTCCAGCAGCAAGAACAGACCGCCGAACAGCAAGAGCCGGACCGCCGGTCGCTGCGTCGCCTTGACCATCGCCGACGCGACCCGATCGAGAATCTGCGGGCCCGTGACAATCCCGTGCAGGTCGGCGAAGAACAGCAGTCGCCCGTGCCAGGACTCCAGCCAGTCCGCCGACCGCCGGGCGAGCGCCACAATGCGTTCTTCGGGTGAGATCGGCAGCGGATAGACGGCCAGCCGGCGAATCAGCGGCAGCCAGCGCACCGGCACGGCCGACACGATGCGCACGACGCGATCGAGCGCCTGCACGTCGCCCTTTTTGAGGTAGCGGCCGATATCCTGCGTGCGCAGCGCATAGAGGAATTCAATCGCGTCGCCGATCGCAATATCGCGACCCGCCGTCTGCTGCTTCGGCACCGCCAACGCCGCCGGCTGCAGGGCTTCCATGGCCGTGCGCGCTGCGAGGATCCGCTGGTGGAGCACTTCACGACGCTGTTCGCGCGGCAGCAGGCGCACCAGCTCGTGCTCACGCCGCAGCGACTGGAACAGCAGGTCGCGCAAATCCTCTTCTTCAACCGGGCGCTCGACTTCAACGGCCGCGGGCACAAACACAAACTCGCGATTGAGGTAGCGTGCAAAGCGCGACGCCAGCCCATCGAGACCGCGCACCAAGAACAGCAGCAGCCGCGCCGAGCGCAGCAGCGGACGCAGCGCCTGCACGTAGCGAGCCGCCCAGGCCACCCGCATCAGGCGCAGCGCGCGAACCATCAGCACGCTGTCGCCCGCCGCCCCGCTTGCCGAGAACAAGAAGATCACCGACGGGATCGCCGGCAGCAGGTCGGTCAGCGCATTGCGCCAGAACCACGACATGCGCGAGGGGTGCAGGACCAGCTCGAAGCAGAAATCCGCGATGAAGAACAGGCACGCGATCGCGTCGATCCAGTGAAAGATCAGCTTCTGCCCGTCCGTCAGATCCACGGCCTGCTCGATCACCAGGGTGACCAACACGACCAGCAGCAAAACGAAGTTGGTCGTCTCGACGATCGCGACGCCGCGCCGGCCGATCCGGCGTTCGAGCCGCTTGGCGAGCACGCGGTCATCGGCGGCACGCAGCAGCCGACGACCCAAGCGACGGCAGCGCCGCGACTGAACCTTTTGCGACATGCGCACCAGCAGCACGCCCGAGCAGCGGAGCAGCTCGATCTGTTCTTCGATGGACAGATCGTCGATCGCCGTCGTCAGCAGCGCAAAACGCTCCGAGACATCGTTGCCAAGGATCGTCTCGGTCGTGAACTGCTCGAGCCCGTCTTCGATCGCCTGCTTGCACTGCCGGCGCAGCTCAAACTCATTGGCCGCCGCGGCGGCCGCCTGCGCCTCGGCCAGGTCGAGCAGAACCGCCGGCTCGGGCTTCGCGGCCACCAGGTGGCGGACGCGCAGGGCCAACCAGTCACGCCGCACCTCAACCAGGTCGTCGCGCAGCGCTTCCGAGCGCGTGCTGTGGAACGCCTCGAGCCAACGCTGCTCGCGCCCCAAGATCTCCGCCTCGATACCGCTGCCGACCGACAGGCGCGTACGCTCGTCGAGCAAGGCGCGCGCCGTCTCCGCGGGGTCCGCCGGCGTGTCGTGCAGGAGCGCACGCAGCACAGGGAGTTCGGCGGTCGTATCAGTCGGCGTCATGCAGCGCGTATGCGTTGGTAGGAGCCGCGAGATTTCTAGTGTCGTGCATCTGATATCGGGGGATCGTCAGCAGGGCCTGCGGACGGCCATTTTGCGAATCACACGGGCGCGGAATGTTACCGACATCCGCACGTAGATCGGCACTGCCGTGCTTCGTCTTCTTGCCTCTTCGGCCCGAATTGCTGCCGACGCAGCGCTGCGCCTGGCGAAAAGAGACGCTCGCCCTACCAGGGCCGGGCGTAGTCGATCGTGCCCTCAGCGCCAGCCCCCCGGTAGTCGATCTCCAAGCGCCGGCGCCCGGCCCCGCGTATCACCAGCTCGGCGTCCACCCGCAGCACCATGCCGCTCGTTTCCTCGACGAGCAGCTCTGCCTGGCGCAGTCGCACCGGCCGCGCTGCGGGGACCATCGCGCGATTTCCCACCGCGCCGCCGAGAACACCACCGTCGGTCAAGCGACGATTGCGCGCCAGGATGCGCAGCGTCGCAACGCCCGCGTCATCGACCGTTCGCTCGACCACCCGCAGCCGGCTTGCGCCCGGCATACGCTGCACCATCGCGTGCACGTCCAGGTAGCCGACGTCGAGCAAATCGCCGAGGCCGGCGAGCAACTGTTCGCTTTCGGCCAGCGGGGCCGAACGGCGGAACCTGGCGATCGCGGGCTCAACCCACAGCGTTTCGCCGTCGCAGCCGATGCGTCCATCGCCGACGCGCACGCCGGCCAGCCCAAAGCGGCCCTCGATCAAAAACCGCATGCCCGGTCGCGTCGTCAGGTCAAAGTCCTGCCGAACCGATTGGGCGCCGTCGCGGCCGATCCGGCTGATCCGGATGTGGAACTTCCGGTCGAGCGGTCGCGCCAACTCGTCGACGGCCCGCGCCATAGCGGCTTCTGCGGTCGGCAGTGACGGCGGCAGCGACAGCCAAATGCCGAGCGATCCGAGCAGCAGCGCCGCGGCGGCAACCAGCGGCCAGTGCCGACGCCCATAGCCCGTCGAACCGGACGAACGACCCGGCTTGGCGTCCAGCCCCTCAAGAATGGCGGCCACGCGCCCTTCGCGCGCCGCCGGATCGGCCGAGTGCAGCGCACGGAGCAGACCATGCAGCACGCGCTGGTCGGCAAGCCACAGCTTGGCGTCCGCCGGCATCTCCGCCGGCGCCGGCCCGTCCGCCAGCGTGTCGTCGAGATCACCGAACTGGGCGCGTAGCCGGTCTTCGCGGCCAGGAGCTTCGTGTGCAGGGCCTTCGTGTGCAGGGCCTTCGTATGCAGGGCCTTCGTTCGGACGATCTCCAGCAGAGCCGCTCACGTCGAACCTCCCACACCACCGATCTGCGGCGCCGACGGCAGCTTGCTGGTCAAGCAGCGCTGCAGCTTGGCCCGCCCACGCTGCAGGTGTTTCTTGACGGCTTCAAACCCGATCTCGAGGCGCTGCGCGATTTCCTTGCAGTGCATGCCGTGCTCATAGTGAAGCCGGATCGCATCACGCTGGGCGGATGTCAGGCCTTCCAGGCAGCTCCGCAGGGCATCGAGCTTTTCGTCGAACGTGTCGCCGACGAGCTTCTGGAAGTTGGCGACGCCGCCTTCGATGTGGCCGAGGAACTCCTCGTCGCAGTAGTGCAGGCGGCTGCGCCCCAACCGGCGCCGATGGCTTAGCACGAGCTTGGCAGCAATGCCGCGAACCCACGGTCCGAACGGCAGCTTGCGATCGTAGCGATCGAGGATCTTCCAGGCCGTCAAGAAAGTCTCCTGGACCAGATCCTCCGCTGCCAGCGGGTCCCGCACGGAGGCCAGCAAGAACGCGCGCACCGAGTCGATGTGCTCACGGGTCAGGATCTCAAAAAGGTCACGAGGCGACACGGTCATCCATTGTCAGCAGCAGCCGCGTCCGGGACAGCCCGCGGCGACAATTTTGCGATTCGTGGCCGCGGCAGACCGGGCCTGACAGCAGACCCCGGCATACCGCTTGCGTCGGACCGACCGGTGCCCCACATACGATCGTGTCGTCATCTGCCGTCCAACTCGTGCTGCTGCCCGGTCTAGGGGCCGACGCGCGCCTTTTTGCCGACCTTAGGCGGCGCGGCGTTTCGTTCGACACCCCCGCTTGGCTGGCCCCCAAGCCCGGCGAAAGCCTGCGCGGCTGGGTCGCGCGCT
Source organism: Planctomycetota bacterium (assembly GCA_045105235.1). Classification (GTDB taxonomy): domain Bacteria; phylum Planctomycetota; class UBA1135; order UBA1135; family UBA2386. The sequence continues at coordinate 126,685 of JBGCDH010000059.1, forward strand.
GGGTGCGCGAGCGCCCCGACGACTTTGGCCAAGCCGGCCGGCCGCGGGTTCTCGGCGGCATGTCGTTCGGTGGCCAGGTGGCGCTAGAAGCCGCACGGCTGCTGGAGCCCGAATCCGTCGCCCTGATCTCCAGCCACCCGTGCAGCGACGAGCTGACGCCACGCTTCCGGCGACAGGTTGGCAAGCTGCGCTGGATTCCGGATCTGGCGCTGCGCTTTGGCCTGCGCCGCATCGGCATGCCGGCCATCGCGCGCCGCGAGCAGCTGCAGAAAGACCAGCGCAAGACGCTTCTGGCTATGGCGGATACGGCCCCGCTGTCGTTTTTCCGCTGGGCTTGCCAAGCAGCAGCCGACTGGCAGTGGCCGCACAACGGCGACGAGAACGCGACAGCCCTTCGCAGCCAGGTTCACCGCATCCACGGTTCCGAAGACAGCGTCATCCCGCTCGGCGAACGCGACGAACGTACCACCGTTTTGGCCGGTGCCGGCCACCTGATCCCAATGACCCACACCGAAGACGTCGCCACATGGCTGGAGAGCCAATGCCGTATCGCGGCAAGCTGACGCTGCAGATCGCCGCCAGCTGGTCGCTGCTATCGTGCTGGCTACCGCTGTTTTGGCCCGCTGATGGCGGCGCCCTCGGCCTGCGCATTGCCGGCCTCGCGGCACTGGCATGCGCGCCCAGCCTTTGGATCGCGAGCTTTCGGCCGCCCCACAACTGGGCCGCCGTGCTGCTGACGGCCCTCGCACGCCCGTTGGCCGCAGCGACCGTGCTGCTCGGCATGGACAGCCTCGCGTGGCCGGTTCAGACATGGCTCGTCGCCGAACTGCTGCTGCTGCCGCTGCTGGGTGCGGCCCTGCTCGGCTGGCTGCGAAGCCACGTCCTGACCCTCGAGGCCGAGCGCCCCAGACTCGAGAGCGTGCTGCCGAGCGAGCTTCGAAGCGGCCGCTGGCTCGTCGCCCTGGTTCGGCACCGCGGCTGCACGTTTTGTCGTGAGACGCTCGCGGAACTGGGACAGCGGGAACCGGACATCGCAGCGCAGGGCTTCCAGCTCGCCGTCGTACACATGGGTGACGAAGCCAGCGGCGCCGTGATTGCGGCGCGCTACGGCCTGCGCGAGACGCACATGGTGGCCGATCCCAAGCGCGAACTCTACCGCGCGCTCGACCTACCGCGCGGCGGCATGCGCCAGATGTTTGGCCCCCGCATCTGGTGGCGCGGCTTCGTCGCTGGCGTGCTGCGAGGACACTGGGTTGGCGGGCTCGAAGGCGACGGCTTCCAGCTCGGCGGCGCCGTCCGCCTCACCGACGGACACGCCGAAGTGCTGCACCGCGCCAGAGACGCGGCCGATATTGGGAACTGGTCACAAATCGTCGCAGCCTTGCCCGACGCGAGCATCGCCGCGCAGCATGAGCGACAAGTTTCCGGCCGCACACCGGCCGAGTCCGCTTGATTTGACGCCACCGCCAGTGCGAGCATGACCGGCGTGCGCACCGCAGCCTACGTCTACACCGGCTGGCACCCGATCCCAGAGCGCGATGAAGCGTTTTCCCCTGGCTTCACCGAATGGGAGCTCGTGCGCAGCTGCCGACCGCGCTTCGCCAATCACGCGCAGCCCAAGGTCCCGCTGCTCGGGGAGTATGACGACACGGACCCAGCCGCCGTGGGCCAGCGCATCGGCATCGCCCGCGCGCACGGCATCGATGCCTTTGTGTTCGGCGTGTTTTGGTGTCGCGGCAAACGCGTCTTCGAACGCGGCCTCGACGATGGCTTTCTGCGTTCGGAGCACGGCAGCACCGCGCCGTTTGCCTGCATGTGGGCCAACCGCATGCCCCGCCGCGTGCTGCCCGTGCGCCGCGCCGACGTGCCGGTGCTCGATCCGGACCGGCAGGTCCCAAGCGACGTCGACGACTTCGTTCGGTTCGTTGCGATGCTCGCCGACAGCTATTTCCATCGCCCCAACTACGTCACCGTGGAAGGACGCAGCTACCTGTCGATCTTCGACTCGACGTTCTTTCTCAAAGAACTCGGGCTAGAAGGTGCGCGGCGTGCCATCGCAGCGGCGCGCCGATGGCTCGAGGCAAACGGCCACCGCGACCTCCACCTGGCCGCGATCGAACCCAACAGCGACGTGATTGGCTCCGTGCGCTCCGTTGGTTTCGACAGCGTCACGCACTACGTGCTGCTGCCGGACTGGAAAGGCCCACTTGAGCAGGACTACCGCGCCTACTCCGAGCAGCGTGCGACCGAGTGGCAGGCCTTCGCCGAGCGCGCCCATCTGCCCTACATGCCATCCGTTTCGCCCGGCTGGGACGCCAGTCCGCGCGGCGCCGACTTTGGGCCGGAGCGCCCCGATCGCTACCCGTGGTCCCCGGTCATCGTCGGCGACCACCCCGACCTGTTTGCCGAAGCTCTGGCCCGCGCCCGCCGCTTTCGCTCGGCATCAGCTGGCTGCGACGATCCACTCGTGCTCGTTGCGTCGCTGAACGAATGGAGCGAGGGCCACTATCTCGAGCCGGATGAGCGCTTCGGCTATGGCTGGCTCCAAGCGATACGCGGCTGAACTTGTAGCCGGCGCTAGGCGCGATGTCCTATCGTGGCAAAATGCTCGAACCAGGCTCCCCCGCCCCCGACTTTTCGCTATCCGACGACCAAGGCAAAACGCGCACCCTCGCCGACTACGCCGGCAAGACGCTCGTCCTGTGGTTTTACCCCAAAGCCGATACCCCTGGTTGAACGGTTGAAGGCAAAGGCTTCCGTGATTTGAAGCCCAAGTTTGACGCCAAGAATGCCGAGATCTGCGGCGTGTCGTTTGACACCGTCGCCGATCAGCACGCCTTCCGCGAAAAGTTCGACTTTACGTTTCCGCTGCTGAGCGACCCCGACAAGCAGCTTGCGATCGCGTGCGGCGCGGCAGCCGATGCCAGCGCCGGGCACCCCAAGCGGATCACGGTCGTTATCGGCCCGGATCAAACGGTGCACTCGGTCTATCCGGACGTGAAGCCGGCGGAGCACCCCGACCAGGTCCTCGCGGCAATCTGAGCCAAAGACGTTCGGGCGGCGGCGAAAACGCCTACGGCTCGAGCGGCACGTTCCAGTAGCGGTCGCTGACGAACTGCTGCCAGGACTGCCGCATCCGCGCGAACGGCACGTTGATGGTCGGTCGCCAGCGCGGCGCTTTCGCTTCTCGGCGCAGGCGCATGTGCGCTTCGCTCGGCGTGCGATCGGCTTTGCGCCGGTTGCACGCGATGCAGGCAAGCACACAGTTTTGCCAGGTCGACTTGCCGCCGTGCGAACGCGGCACGACGTGGTCAATCGTCAGTTCGGCTGTACCCGGACGCTTGCCGCAGTATTGGCACGTACGGCGATCCCGCTCAAACAAGTGGCGACGTGTGAACGCAACCGAGCGCTGCGGAACCTTGTCGTAGTTGGTCAGCGTGATGACTTCGGGAATGCGGATCCGCAGCGTCGGCGTGCGGATGCACGGCTCGTCGGGGGCGACCGCCAAATCCGTCCACGTGTCAAACTCATGCGCCTCGTAGGTCTCGGGCCGCACAACCTTCGCGGCTCCTTTGAAAAGCAGCCGGATGGCTTCGCCGGCCGACGTCGTATCGATGGCAACCCAAGAACGGTTTAGCACGAGGGTCGGCTGGCTGAGAACGTGCATCGTGGTCATGGCATAGGCTCCAGGACAAGATCTGCGAAGAGCTCCCGATGAGCTCTGGCACGAACGCAGACGATACTGCAGGGACGGCAGCCCGTGTGGAAACAGCCGATCACCGTCTGCGCGGCTCGCCATCGCGGCCGCGGCCGGCTTGATCAGGCCCCCACGGGTTGATGCCGCCGCGGCTGCCCGCTTTCTGGCCGCCGGCGTGATGCACCGCGTCTTCACCGTGTCGGTCGCGGATTGCATCCATCGCGCGCAGCAGCTTGTCGCGCTGCTTTGCATTCGGTTCCGAAGCGGCTCCTTCGGCCACCGGCGAGGCTTCGCCAAAGAGGCTTTGCTGCAGCGGCTTCGGCTCCAGATCGCGCTCGTCGGCATCCCCAAGGCTGGCTCCGGTAACCCCGAGCAACCGCACCGGCCGGCGCGCATCCCAAGCCAGAGCAAGCAGCTCGCGCGCCGTCGCGTGGAGCGCGAGATCGTCGTCCGTTGGCTGCGGCAGCTTCTTTTGCCGCTGCTTGGTCTCGAAGGGCGGATGCCGCAGCTTGAGCCGAACCACACGAGCCCGCTGGCCGGCACGGCGCAGTCGGCGCCCGACCATTTCGCACAGCTGCAGCAGCAGCGCGTGCACGTCGCCGGGTTCGACCAGGTCTTCAGTGAACGTCATCTCGTGGCCAATGGACTTGGCGGCGCGCTCGGCCACAACCGGCCGCACGTCGAGCCCATTGGCGAGCACAAACAGGTGCTCGCCGAGGTTTTCGCCAAAGCCCTCGAGGAGCTGTTCGCGGCTGCGTGACTGCACGTCGGCGATCGTGCGCAGGCCCGCGCGCTCGAGGCTTGAGCGCGTCGCCGGGCCGACGCCCCAAAGCCGCGACAGCGGCAGCTCGGCCAGGAATGCGCGTTCGCTGCCAGGTGGCACGATCGTCATGCCATCCGGCTTGTGGACGTCGCTTGCAACTTTGGCGACATACTTGGAGGTGGCCACGCCCACCGACACGGTCAAGCCCGTGCGTTCTTGGACCTCACGCCGGATGCGCGCAGCAATCGTCGGTCCATCGCCGAACAGCGCGCGACTTCCGGTGACGTCCAAGAACGCTTCGTCGAGCGACAGTGGCTCCACCAAGTCCGTATACTGATCCAAGACGGCGCGCACCTGCTCGGAGCACTCGGCATAGACCTCCATGCGGGGCCGTACAAAGATGCCGTGCGGACACAGCTGTCGGGCGCGGCGACCCGGCATCGCCGAATGCACGCCGTATTCACGCGCCTCGTAGCTGGCCGTGCTGACGACCTGACGAGGCCCATGGCCGCCGATGATCACCGGCTTGCCGCGCAACTCCGGCCGGTCGCGCTGCTCGATGGCCGCGTAGAACGCGTCCATGTCGGCGTGCAGGATTGTGCGCGGTGCCTCGGACAAGGGCGCATCCTAGTGTCGCGCAGCTAGTAGACGGGGTAATATCCGGGATGCGCAGAATGCACCCGGTATCAGATGCACGACACTAGCATCCGAGCCCCCGGACAGGACAGCGTTGCGGCGTGACCGACGGCCGCCACCATCGCGACGGCTTGTAGGCGCACACTACTGCTTGCTGGCGCACAACCGCACGACCAGCTCGCGGCCATCGCCGAGCAGGCGCCGGGCGGAACGGCGAACGACGGCACAGCCTTGATCATCGAGCGTCAGGCCACTGTAGATCTCCAGCGAACGGGTCCGCGCCCGCTCCACCGCCACCACTTCGCGTTCGAGAACGACTTCGTTGTCTGCCGTCGAAGCGTGCTTGCGGGAAGCAATCGGCAGCTCAAGAGCTTCGAGGCCGACAAAGTCGACGATTTCTAGAGCGAGATCCAGCTTTGTCAGGGCACCGCTGCTGTCCGCCATCGGCTTCGCCGTGACGAACCAACCGTCTTCGCAGAGACCCGTCACGGGATCCGCGATGCGCGCAGCTTGTGCGACTTCGCAGTTCCAGTCGCGCAGGAACGTGCGTTCGTGACCGCTCGAGCAGCAGACCGGCAGCCCCATCACGCCGTAAACCGACATGCGATGGAGGATCTTGGCTCCCGCCGGCAGGTCGCGTTGCCAAGCAACGTCGCTGCCGACAGGAACGCTCAGGACTTCCAGCTCGATCGCGACCGACTGAAGCATCTCGTCCACTCGACGGAAGATCCTCTGGGCTGCATCGCGCGCTGCATCGCCTTTGGCGTAGAGGAGGCTGCCTTCGGCTCCAATGTCACCGATCGGGCGCAGCGAGCCCATGCCGCCATCGCCGGCGGCCTGGACGCGCGCAGCGACGAGCTTCGCCACCGGCAGGACTTCCTGCAGGTCTTCCAGCTCCCCGTAGCGCGAACTGCGAAAGCCCACGACCGGTGCCTGCATGAGCGGCGACATGATGACGTTCGACGTTTCGTTGGCTGCCCCCGCTAGGTCTACACCGCAGCTCAGCCGCAGGAGCGATCCATCGTCGGCCGTCCATTCCTGCACTTTGTCGTCGACCCCACCGACGCGAAAGACAAAGCCAGCCTCGTCGATCTCGTGGGCAAGTCGATCGAAGCGGCCGATGGAAAGCGTCGGCGGCAACGGCTGCCCTCGGAATGGACTGGTGGTGCGAACGACGACTTCGACCAGCGCATCGTCGCTGCCGCGCACCGGACGCACGCGCAGCGCCGCCGAGGCCCCGTAGGTAACGTCGGTCACAACCGGGTTCCCCATCGACGACGCCTGCGCGATCTCCACATCGACGTCCGTGACCAGCGAAGCACGCTCTACTTCGCCAAGCACCAGCGTCTCTCCATTGACGAAGTTCTCGGTGCCCGAAAGCAGCACGGTCGTTTCGCCATCCATGATCCGTTCGAGCTTGACACGGCAGCGTGCCTGCCGCGGCAATGCGCTGCGCAGCTCCGCTACAGCAGCCTGCACCAGCTCTGGCGTGTTCGACTCCAGCGACACCCGCTCGCCCAAACGCATCAGGTCGATGTTGCCATCGTCGACTCCGCGCAGCTCGACCAGCGTGCGGATGAGCGTGTCTTCCGAAAACAGCGGCGTTTGCTGAAGGCTAAAATCATCACGCCGCGTGCGGGCAAGCAGGTATCCCTCGCCGGCAATCGCATGCCGCAGCCACTCCTGCTGCCGGCGCAGCAGCGGACGGACCACCCGCAGCTGCGGTGCCAGCCCGCGGCTAGCGGATGTCGCAGAAGTCAGGAGATCCTGGACTTCGGGGGCCTGCTGCTGGGCGAGCAGGGGAGCCATAGACGAGAACGCGAGAGCTAGGGCGGCGTGGGTCATGGCCTGTCGGACCCTGATGGGCCAAGTTGCGTCAGGCCGATTCCGTCCGAATGGCATGGCTCAAATACCGCATTACCGGCTCCCAACCGCGCCCAGACGCCAATTCCTGTCCTGGAGGGACCTGCCCCGCTCCAGGGCGCCGATGCCGAAGTCCACGGGACCTGCCCGCCGCGCTGGCCAAAATCCACTCGGCTGGCTACCTTCTTCGCCCCACATGTTCGACGACTTCGGCGACAAATCGACTCTGGCCATCAAGAAGGCCGAAGAACTGGCGCAGCAGCTGCAGGATGAATCCGTCGCGACGGGCCATCTGATCTACGGACTGACCGTGGATCAAAGCGTCTGCCTGCACCACATCTTTCAGGACCTCAACGTCGACCCAGACATGTTCTCGGGTTACGTGCAAAGCCTGCCGCGCGAACCCGAGGTGCCCAACGGCCCGTTCAACCGGCACTGCCACACGGTGTTCGAACGCGCCAAGGATGCGTCCAACGAGCTCGGTAGCAAGACGGTCCAGCCGGAGCACATGGCGCTCGCCGTGCTGTCGATCAAGTCCGGCTCTTGCTACGAGACGCTCAAGGAGTTCTCGATCGATCCGGAGTATGTGCAGCAGCTGATCCTGCAGGCGATGGGCTTGGATCCGGAGCAGGTTCCGGAATGGTTCTGAGCTCGCGCTGATCGGAACCTCGTCGCGTGGTCGGCACGCGAGGCACGCATCGAATTTTCTCACGCGTCACGTGACGCGTTCGAGATGGAAGTCCTGACGGCCGTGTCCACGAGGCACGCTGCCTCGGACCCGCGCTCGCCGCGAGTCGGGACGAACCATCCCTTCGAGGAACTCCGATGAAGTCTATCTCTCTTGCTGCGGCCGCCTGCGTCGCACTCGCATCGACCGCCGCCGCCCAAGCCGTCTTCTACGTTGACCAAGTCAACGGCAGCAACGCGACCGGCAATGGCACTGCCGCCAGCCCGTTCCAGACCATGACGTTTGCGGTCTCGCTGAGCGTGCCGAGCCAGTCGCTGACGCTACGCCTCCAGCCGGGCGTCTACTCCGCCGCCAACGGCGAGTCCTTCCCGCTGGACCTGCCGGCAAACGTGACAGTCGAAGGCGTTCTACGTCGCGGCGCGCGCATCCGCCACCAGCTCGCCAACCCGCTTGTCGGCGCGGCAACCGCGGCGCTTCGCGTCGAATACGGTTCCGATGGCGGCAGCTGCACGATGCGCAACCTCGCATTCGGCGGCAACCAGAAGGCCGTGCGCGTGCGCTCGAACAGCAACGACACCAGCACGTTCAACGTCGAAAACGTGACCACCCGCATGGTTGGCCCGACATCGCAAAACGCTGGCATCGGCCTGACGGTCGTATGCGACGAAGGCAATGTCCTCTGCAACATCGACGGCGCCACTTCCACAGATCGCCAGATCGGCCTGTGGCTGCGCACGTCTGGCTTTGGCAACATCTACGGCACGATGAACTCGAGCACGTTCTTGGCCGAGGGCGCTGCTGCACTGCCGTCGGGCACGGCCGTTCGCTTCGAAAGCAACGGCGATGGCGAGATCGAGTTCGTCACCAACAACACCGCCATCTACGAGAAGTCTAAGGCGTTCGAAGTCCGCCAGCTTGGGCAGACCAACCAGTTCTTGGCGATGAACCACTGCGCGTTCTCCGACAACGGACTGCCGGCGTTCATTCCGTCCGGCCCAATCGTCATCGGCGGCGTCATCGACCATGTCATCGGTGCACCGACGACCTGTACCGTGGGCGCCTGTGCGTTCTTCGGCAACGCAGCCGAGCTGCCCGGCTACGACCCGAACACGTATAGCGTCGGCGACTGCATCGTGCAGTCGGCCCCGCTCGTAGCTCTTCCAGGCAACCTGACCGGCGACCCGCTTTGGGTTGACGCCGCCAACGGCGATTTCCACATCCTGCCGGGCAGTCCAGCGCGCGATGCTATTCTGGCCTCCCTCGACACCGACTTTGATGGCGACGACCGCAACCAAGGCTGCGCGAACGCCGGCGACATTGGCATCGACGAGAGCTTTGACAGCGACATCTACCTGCCCGGCGGCAGCGCCGCGTCGCTCGGCAGCACCGTCGCAACCAACCTCTACGGCGACGGCGGCTCGATCGCAGTTGTCGCGGCGGGCATCGCCTCGGGGCTTCCCTGTGGCCAGCCGCAGATCCTGCTGACCAACTACGTCCAGCTCGGCACCGTGACCATGCCCGGCACCGCCGGCACTCGCGCCTTTGGCACGCTGAGCTTCGGCCTGCCGACGTCGACGGCACTGATCGGCAACAGCTACGACATCTCGGCCGGCTTCGTCCTCAACCCGACCGGTATTCCAAGCCTGGTGTCGGCGGCGAACGCCCGCAACCTGCAGATCATCAACTGATTGCCTGCGGGAGTGGCCAAAGCGCGCTCCCGCAGCTCAACCGAGACTCAAGCCTGGCCCTCGTTCATCTCTTCGAGCTCGAGGGCCAGCGCCGTGCGGGCTCGCAGCATCAACATCCGGCACGCGCCTTCGCTGCGGGCCAGTCGAGTCGCGATCTCGGCATACGGCAGCTGGTCGAAAACCGACATCTGGATGATCTCCGCCTGGTCGGGCTCCAGTCGCTCGAGGGCCGCGTAGAGCCGAGCCTGCTCTTCGGTCGCCGCGACCTCTGCGCTCGGCGTTGGCGTTGATGGCATCAGAATCCCGGCCAACAGATTGCGCTGCGAGGTCCGCGAAGGAGCCCGGCGCTTCTGCGCACCGAACCAGCGGTTCTGCCGGCGGATGTCGTTCTCGATGATGCCCGCGACCCAGGCGACGAACTCATCTTCGCTCGAGCCTTCAAATCGCGGCAGGGCATCGAGCATCGCCAGATAGCTGTTCTGCAGCACATCGGAGCGACGGAGCGATACGCGCAGCTTCGCGCCGAGGCGGCTATCGACGACGCGGCGCAGACGTTCTTCGGTCGCGACGAGCAGGCGATCGATCGCCTCTGCTTCGCCGGACTGAGCGCGCCGCAGCACCGAAGCAAATGCCTCGGCGTCTTCTCTGACGACCGAATCTCGACCGGCTGGCTCTTCTTCAGGATGTTGCATGTCTTCGGCATCGAAGGCCCAAGACAGCAGATGCGCAACCGCCCCCTGTTGTCGGCATACGCACCAGAGACGCACGCATCAGATTTGTGAGACAGACCAAGATTTCTCGTCACAACCAGTGACGGCGGCAACCAGTTGATCCTTGTGCGGCCAACAGCCCCCCCCCCCATCGATCCAACGGAAACCACAACATCATCATGCACGCCAAGACTCTGCTATCCCCCTTGCTGACGCTCGCTTCGCTTGCGGTCGCGGGAACCTCCGCAGCCGCGACAGCGCAACAGCTGCCCGAGGTCACTTCCATGACGGAATGGCCAACGACGAGCTGGAGCCAGGAAGTCTCCGAAGCGGACTCGGCAGCGATCCGCTGGGGATCGGACCCAGGCGAATACACGTTCTTGATGGTGCATACGACCATCGACAAGAGCATCGCGGGCAGCATCCTCTTTGAGGGAATCACCAGCGCGCTGCCGTACATGGCCTCACCACTCGATGCACAGTGGACCAAGCAAGACCCGGCACTTCAGGCGTTGGCAACGTCGAAGAACTACTCGTTCGTGGGCGAAGAACCGGTGATTCCGCCAGCTCGAATCGCCGCACACATCCAGGCGTTTCTGGCACCGACCGAAACCGGCAGCAACACGCCCGCCTCAGGCTATGCCTACTACCACCCCATCGGGGGGCCAATTGTCAGCACAACAAACTACGCGGCAAACCACATGGTTGCTGCGGCGACGGGTAGCGACGAACGTTCGGTATGGAAGTCGAGCATTTGGCAGAACAGCTACCTGTGGGGCGGATCGTTCTACACGTTGTACCTAGCACAGCAGTCGGTCCTGCAAATGACACAACGCTTCGGGCAGGTGAACCCATCGCACACCGTCGACCTCGATGCCGTCGATGCGTTCATCAGCGCAGCGAGCACCAAGTATGGCTTTGACGTCTTCGTCCAGCCCATCTCGGTCAAGCTGCCAACCGGCAACCAAGTCGGGCCAGAGATTCGCTTCCGACGCTTCACCAGGATCCGTCGCGTCAGCCTTCATGGAAACGAAGGCCCATGGGAGGCGCTCCGCGGGCCCGATCGCTGGATCCCCTACATGGCCGACGCGACCCAGCGCGTCTACCTCGCGCCACGCGGCAGCCAAATGCACATCGAGTTTCCGACGGCGGTGAGCTCGCTCACCAACCGCAAGCCCATGCGAGCCCTGATCCAAACCGCCAGTGGCCCACGCATCCTGCACCAGACGCCGAATCCGATTGAGAACGGCGAAGTCGTCGCCCCGGAAATGGCGGCGTTTGAAGTGCCGAGTGACATCGGTCCTGGGGCCATCGAGTTTCGGAGCATCCTGGCACCGACCGTTGTCGTTGCCCCTGTCGGCGCGACTGGTGGTGGCAAGGCGCGCATCTTCCGCTACACGCCGTCGGGCAACTAGCCTCTCGGAACCGTGGCGTCAGCCAGCGACAGCGATCGCCTGGCAGAGATCCTCGAACGCTGCTACGAGGTCATCTGCGAAGGCAACGAGCCGGACCTCGACGCACTATGCGTCGGGGACCCGGAGCTGCGGACGCGCGTCGAACGAATGCTCGCGCAAGAGCGCCAGCTTGTCGATGCCTGCGCCGGCGCCTCCGCGGCAAAGCCACCATCGATCTGGGCAGAGGCAACGACCCCCAAGCGCATTGCCGACTTCACGATCCTCGAGCCGATCGGAATCGGCGGAACGAGCCACGTCTACCGCGCCCGCCAAGAGTCGCTCGATCGCGAAGTCGCCCTGAAGGTGATGCGAAACGACGGCAAGTCCAGCACGACGGCCAAACTTCGCTTCGTTCGCGAGGCAACCATCACTTCGTCGCTCGACCACCCGAACATCGTGCCGGTCTACGACGCGGGCGAGGACGGGCCGCGCGCATACCTGGCCATGAAACTGCTGCGCGGGCGATCGCTAGACCGGCAGCCCAGCACCCTGAAGCCCGCACAGGTCGCGCGAATCGGCATCGAGATCGCTTCAGCCCTGGCGGCGGCACACGCAGTCGGCGTCGTGCACCGCGACATCAAGCCGGCCAACGTTGTGCTCGAACACGGCCGCGCCTACGTCGTCGACTTTGGCCTCGCCGCGTTCGCCGATCGCACGAGCATCTTGACGCAGTCGAACGCAACGCCTGGAACGCTGCTCTACCTGCCACCCGAAGTCGCAACCAGAAGCAGCAGCGGCCTCGACGCGCGCGCCGACATCTACGGACTCGGCGCGACGCTGTACGAGGTCCTGGCCGGGCGACCGCCCTTCGACGACGAAAACCCGGTGCGGGCGCTGCAGCAGATCCTTACCGCGCAGCCCCCCACACTCGGCCTCCGAGGACGCGATCGCGACCTCGAGACCCTCGTGATGCGCGCCCTCGAAAAGTCACCGCAACGACGCTTCGCAAGTGCCGAAGAGTTCGGCGAGGACCTGCAGCGGTATCTCGCCGGCGACGCCATCAAGACGCGACCGCCGCACCTACCAACCAGGCTGCTACGCCGCATCACCAAGCACCCGCTGACCTCCCTGCTGACGGCCGCGGCGTTGCTGCTGATGGCTCTCCTTTCAGCCCAAACGGTGGCCCGCGCGAGCCATGCCCGCGACCTTCGCGAGCAACACGCCCTCCGCACAGCCACAGCGATCGCGGCGGGCGAACTTACGCAGGCAGCAGCTCACATAGAAGACCTGGCGCATCTGGACAACACCGAGGCAATTCGTCGCGAACTCTCTATAGACCTACAGAACGAACGCGATCTGCAGCTGCTCGTCGACGCACTCGGGAATCCGCTGGCATGTCATCTTCCTGGACACCGCCAAGCACTGGTGCAGCGCGTGGTCGCTCAACAACCGCTAGGACAGCGCTCGAACAAGTGCAAAGTGGTGCTAGCGGTCGCCGACAAATCACAGCGTCAACCGCCGAGCGATCAGGTGGCAGAACTCTACCCGCGCTGCTGCGCGGCGATTCGCGGCCGGAACGACGCGAAACTCGTTGCGGCACGCCTTCTAAAGATCCCGGCAAAGCAATCGTCGGCCGAGCTCGACCACGTGTTGGCCGCTGCGATCATGCGTCGGGCCGGCTTGCCCGAAACGGCGATTGAACAGGAGCTGCGGCTGCGCCCACTGGCGGACCGCTCGCCCCTGCTCACGCATTCGCTTGCCATTTCATTGGAGGCGCAAGGGCGCTACCGCGAAGCCTACGAGGCCATCGCCCCGATCACAGATCACCCAATTGTGGGGCTGCTTGCCCACTGGCAGTGCGCCCGACTGGCCGCGACGCTCGGCGATCCGGCGCGCGCTGCGAAACATCGCGCCTCGGCCGAGCGCCAGGGCATGGGAACAGACGCGCTGTTGCGAGAAGTGGTCTACCCATCGGCACTCAACGTGCTGTCGGAGCTCGATACGAACGCGTTCGAAAAGCTCTGGCGAAACCCTCCTGATCGCTGCCGCGAGCTGCCGCACTACTGGCGTCTGGCCGCCTATGTCGCGGCTGACGAAGGCGCGACGACTGCGGAGCTGCGCCGCGCGCGCAGCCACATCGAGACCGGCCTAACGTGCAGCCCAGACTCGCTGCAGCGCGGCATCCTCGAAGCGGTTGGCTGCCAGATCGAATGGGCCATGCTCGCCGACGCGCTCGATCGCGGCTCCCTCGACGAAAGCAAGCAGTCAGCGGCGCTCACGACGCTGGCCAAAACGAGCAATCGACTAGCCTGCGACCTGGTGCGCCGCGACCTTCCCGAAGCATTCTGTGCCGATGCGCTGCTTGTCAGCGCGCAGTGCGAGCTCGAGCTAGGCAACTGGCCAGCCGCTGCCGCAGCACTCGATCGCGCCGCGGTCTATTCGGCAGCCGAGCCGCTGCTCTGCTACGCGCAAACCGTGGCGTCGTGCATTGCGCAGCAGCTAGAGCATGGCGGCAACGCCGCCAACCTCGGCAAGTCCGAACTGAAGCTGGCCTCCGCCAAAGCCGTCGAACGCGCCCGCAGAGTTTTGGCCACAGCAAACGACGCGTCCGCGAAGCAAGCCCGCCCGGGACAAGCAGCGGCGGCGCGCAGTGCCCTGGCGATCTGCGCAGCCTACGCAGGGGATCTGGCCACGAGCTTGATCGCAGCTCTCGCGAACGCCGACGACGCCTCCCCGGCGTCGGCAACCGAGCCGATGTGGCCGCTCGCAGAGCTCCTCCGCGAAATCCGCACGACCGGCGCACGACGCTTCCTGCAGCGCATGCCGCCAAACCAACGGGAAAGCACGCTCGAAGCAGTATCCGACCGCCTGACGCGCGCCTGGCAGTCCGGCCGCATCGACCGGAGGGCCGCCGAAGCAGTCCTGCGAGCCTGTCGCGGCGCCAAGTGAAGCGCCGCCGCCGCCGGCCGCGCCTACGACTCCAGCTCGGATTCGCGCATCTTCAACCGCCAGTCGCGGCGCTTCTGCGCAGCTTCGAAGCGACGCTTTTGGGCCTCGGTCTCCGCCACGATCGGCTGGACGCGGCGCGGCTTGCCGGTCTCCGGATCGAGCGACACAAACGTCAGGTAGGCCGAAACCACGTGCCGGCGATCTCCCGTGGGGCGCTCCTCGTGCCAGACCTTAACGCCGACTTCCATCGACGTGCGGCCGGTGTAGTTGACGGATGCCAACAGCACGATCACGCCGCCGACCGGGACCGGGTTGAGAAAGTCGATCTTGTCGACGCTTGCGGTCACGACGGGCGTGCGCGCGTGGCGGCCGGCGGAGACCGCGGCGCAGACGTCCAGCCAGTGCATGACCTGGCCACCCATGGCGTTGCCGAGCGGATTGGCGTCGTTCGGCATCACGATCTGCGTCATTTCGACGCGGCTTTGGGCAACAGTTCGCTGGGCGGATTCGGTCATCGGGCGAGAATGGTAGGCCGCATGGGCGCCGAGCCAAGGTGGAACAGCCGGCGGCGCCGACGCGCTCACCCCTCCGCTCAGCGTGGCCGGCGTTCGCCCCCACCAGAAAAGTCTGCTTCGCGCACAACCGGGCGCATCTCCACTGGCGCCGAGGCCTCAAACAATTCGCGCAGGCCACGATCCATCGGCCAGACCCCGAGGTCCTGTTCTTCGGCTTCAAACGGCACGCGGCGCGAGAATCGGCCCTTGTCCGAAGCGTGCCCGAGCCACCGCCCGGCCCGGTCGAGCACCCGAAAGAATCGCAGGGGCCCCTTGGGATCGCGGATTTCGAGCTCGACAACCTCGCCAATGCGCTCATCCGCTTCGTGCACGGTCCAACGCCGCAGCTCGACGACGGGCCGCGGCGCGTAGTCGGGCGGCTCGGACTTGGGGGTTTCGCAGCCGGAAAACAGGGCCCCGCAGACAGCGAGGTAGGTCACAACAGATGCAGCAGTTCGCGTGATCGGGATCTCCTTGGTGGCGCCGTGCTCGTTGTATCCGCAGAATACCGCGCCCGCCAAGGGTGGGCCCCCGCAACAGATGACGTCGATGAAAGGTGTTCAGCTCTCCTCCCCCGGGCAATATCGCCTGCGCACAGACCTGACCGTCCCGGAGCCCGAACCGGGCCAGGTCCGGATCCGTGTCGCAGCTGCCGGCATTTGCGGCACCGATGTGCACATCTGCAGCGGCGATCCATCGATGGATGGTTTGATCGCTCCGCCCGTGACCCTCGGTCACGAGTTCTGTGGGCACATCGACAAGCTCGGCGATGGCGTCGACGAGGCGAAGATGCCGCTCGGCACATTCGTCAGCGCGGAGATGCACGAGATCTGCGGCACCTGCCCGGCCTGCCGTGCCGATGCCTTTCACGCCTGCGCCACGGCGCGCATTCGCGGCATCAACCTCGACGGCGCATTCGCCGAATACGTCGTCGTCTCCGCAACAAACGTCATCAAGCTGCCAAAGGACCTGCCGCTGCAGGTCGCTGCGATCCTCGATCCGCTCGGCAACGCCGTACACACAACGCTCAAGGTTCCGGTCAAAGACTGCACGGTTGCCGTGATCGGCTTTGGCCCGATCGGTGCCATGTGCGGTGAGATCGCA
>JBGCDH010000060.1:0-8270 GCA_045105235.1 Planctomycetota bacterium
TTCGAGTGAGGGATACGACAGATCGCGAGCGCAAGCTCCAGGTGCCGCGCGTCACCGTGCAGGTTCGCGGCGGAAGCAATCGCGGATGCTACGCCGGCGAGAAGGGCCGGAGCCGAGGGCGGGGCGATCGGCAGCGCGCCGACCAGGGTCCACCAGCCGTTTGACCGTTCGATGTAGCGCAGGAAGGGCGCTTCAAGCTCCTCGGACAGGGTCCACCCGTTCTCCACCAACGACGCGATGGAGATCGGCAACTGGTTCGCCATCGCAAGGTCGGGTCGGCGAAGCAAGGCTCGCATGGCGACGTCCGGCTGCCGCGACCACTCGACTTTGCTCACCCACCATTCGTCAAGCGATTGGTCCTCGACCCCAATGGCCATGGCTGCCACCTCGACCCAGGCCGTGTGCTTCATGGCAAGCTGCCGAGCGATACGGCCGCGCAGATCGTCTGGCAACAGCATGAGTTGCTCTACCGCCTGTGCCTCTTCAAGGTTTTGCTCTGCGACCAGCAAAAGCGATCGTGCCCGGAAGCCGGCCCGATCTGGGGTGCGCGCGAGTTGTTCGAGCAAGGCGTTGCGCGCCGCGGCACGGACGCGATCGCGGCCGCGGTCGCGCTCGGCAAGATCCAACAGGTCTTTGCGGACACTCTTGTCCTCCGCGAGTTCGGCCAGCAACGCGAGCGTTCCCTGGTCTACGTCCGTGTGTCGCAGCAGCACTGCGAGCGCATAGAAGCGAGTCTGTGCGGAGTACTCTTGGCCGGCAAACCGACGCGCGAGGGGGATTGCAATGGAGGAACGCATCTTGACGTGCCTCAGGGCCAATGCCTGCGCAACCGCGGGATCGCCCTTCGCCAGCATCGATTCGAGCGTTGGCAGCAGGGTCGGATGCTCGCTGCCGTTGAGCAGCGTCATCGCGTTGTCCAAGCCAAACGGGCCAAGCTTGGGCAATTCGGCGATCAGGGCTGTGTCGATCAACCGCCCGAGCGAACGCAGTTCGGTCACGGCGAACTCGACATCTTTGTTGGCCGTGGTGCCTTCGTCCAGTTTGCGAACCAAACGCATGACGGGGTCTGCCTTGCCCGGCTCCTGCCCCTGCGCAGCAGCCGCTGAAATCGAAGTCGACTCCACGGTATCGGCGCCGGAGCGCTGGCGAAGCTGTAGGAGCACGGCGCGCAGCTGAGCCCGTTCCTCGGCCGAAGCGCCGTGGATCGCGGCTTCGAGTTGGGACTGCGCCAAGGCCAGGTCGCCGCGTACCTCCGTGAGCTTTGCGGTTGCCAGCGTCGAGGCGATCGAGGTGCCAGCCGAGGGCCGATCCTGCGCGGTGGCTTGACCGATCGAGGACCACGCGGCTAGCGAAACTGCCAGTATCGTTGTCTTGCTCATGGAGGCATTGACGGGTTTTGTTGTCGCCGAGGTGTCATGGGCCTGTGAAACCGCGCGCCCGATTCGCTGCCGCCTAGCAGGTTTGACAACCCCATGACGCGATCCATGCCCAGAACCCTAGCATCGGCAACGTGGTGAGATCTTCGACGCGCATCGGCCCATGGTTTGCTCTGACGCTGGCACTTCCGTGCGCGTTTGCCGGTGTGTGGCTGTGGCTGCAGCCGGGCGGAGTCGTCGAGCGTACACGTGCGAGCGAGCACCAGGTCATGACCCAGCTGCTGCGGCAGACCGTCGCGCGCTATCGACGGGCTCTCGAGGTCGCCGGAATGGTGGCAGGCTTCGTACTGGAGGTTGATCCAGATGGTCGCGCCGTGGCCCCATTCCGCCAACTCGAAGCGGCGCGCGCAGACGAACTTCGTGACGATGCGCCGCCCGAAGCCCTCGTCCCGGGCGTGGCCGAGCAGGCTGCGTTTTCGCACGTCGCAGGGGGTCGGCCGGCAGAAGCTTTGCCGTTCTTCGAGCATGCAGCCCAACGTGGTGGTCTCACGCCGGAAGGATGGATCGCGCACGCCGAGGCTGCGAACGCGAGCGGCGATCTGGACGGGGCGCGACGCATCCTCAACCGCGCGTGCGATATGCACGCCACCACCTGGTGCGGCTCGCTGCCGTTCGAGCTCGCGGCACTTCTTGTAGCAGCACGCTGGACCGAGCCCGGCTCCGACGTCACGCCGCAAAGAGACGCGTTTTGTCGGCTGGTTGTCGCTGTATCGCCTCATGTTGCGCCGGCTTTGCTCGACGACCTGGAGGCTTCACCCGTTGGGCTTGACGACACTCGCGCCGACGCGCTGCGGGCGGCGGCTGCCGTGCGTCGTGAGTTTGCCAACGGGCCACTGCCCGACGGCGAGGCGCGTTGCCGCGACGGTACCGTGGTGATATCCGACCGGCGCGCTCGCCGTGCGTTCGCCGTGCGATCCGCGCGCGCCGATGGCTTGCGTGCCGAGGAGTTCCAGCTCGCAAACACGTTGGAACCGACGCTTTCGCTGGCCGTCGGCCCGAGCACCGAGGGCCTGCCGACCCAGCGGCTCGACGGTCTTGGCGAAACGTGGTCGGTCCGCCGCGTTCCAGGTGCCCTGTCGACGAGCAGCTTGCTGGTCATGGTCGCGACCGGATCTCTGGTCCTTGCGCTGGCCACCTTCGTAATCGGCAATCTACTTTTGTGGCGACTTACGCGACGCGAAGCACAGCTCGTGAGGATGCGCGCGGACTTTGTCGATGTGGTCAGTCACGAGCTGCGCACGCCGCTGACCGCGCTGTCGCTCAAGACCGAAATGCTGGCTGCCGGCGACGTCCCAGAGAGGCGTAGGCAACACTATCTGCACGGCCTGCAACGCGACGTGCAGCGGCTCAGCGATCAGGTCGAGCGCGTGCTCGACTTCGGCCGCCTGCAAAAACATGGCGCGCTGCGCCGTGACCGCGTGCCGGGCCGATCGCTGCTCGCCAGGGGCTTGCGCGAGGGGCGGCCGGCGCTGCGCCTGGTAGAGCAGCGCGTGCATGTCGACGTACCGCGTCAGCTGCCGACGATCGTCGGCGACCTCGAAGTTTTGGGCCGCGCGATCCGAAACCTGCTCGAAAACACGGCCAAGTATGCGCCGCCGCGCTCGACGGTGACGGTGCGGGCCTACGCCAATGGGCGTGAACTGACCCTCGAAGTGGCCGATCGAGGGCCGGGCGTATCCCCCGGAGATCGTCACAGCATCTTTCAGCCGTTTGTGCGCGGAAGCGAAGCCCCATCAGGCGTGCCCGGCAGCGGCCTCGGGCTCGCGCTGGTTGCGGCGGCGGCAGAGGAGCACGGCGGACGCATCGAGGTCGCCGAGCGCAGCGGCGGCGGCGCCGTATTCACCATCCATCTGCCCGTTGCAGCAGATGCCCACCGCGACGAAGAAGCCCGTGGAGCAAGCGCATGAACCAGCTGCTGGTAGTAGAGGACGACGCGAGCATTCGTGAGAGCCTGGTCGACTACTTCACCGATCGCGAATGGCTCGTACACGCGGCGGCCGATCTCACAGCGGCGCAACGCGCGCTGAGCGAGCGATCCTTCGACATGGTGCTGCTCGACTTGCGCCTGCCCGACGGCGACGGGATCGACCTATTGCGCGACATGCGACGGCGCGGCGATCGCACGCCGGTCATCGTGCTGACGGCGCGCGGCGAGGTCGACCAGCGCGTGCTCGGGCTCAAGCTCGGCGCCGACGACTACGTGGTCAAGCCATACAGCTTGCATGAACTTGCAGCACGCATCGAAGCCGTGCAGCGCCGCAGCGATCGACCGGCGCAATCGGTGCAGCTGGGCAATGCGGTCGTCGATCTGGATGGCCACACCGTGCGACGCGACGACGAAACGATTCGGCTGCTGCCCAAGGAAGCCGAACTGCTCGCGCATCTGCTTCGGCATCGCGGCCGCGCCCAAAGCCGCGAGGAGCTGCTGCGTGCGGTTTGGGGGCACGACGCGGCCCCGACTACGCGCACGGTGGATACGCACGTATTCCAGCTGCGCAAAAAGCTCGAAGACAACCCTTCCGATCCACAGCTGCTCCACACCGTGCACGGTGTGGGCTATTTGCTGCGGTCGCCGTGAGCATTCGGTGCGGTTGCCTCCCGCGTTTCACGCGAACACGTCCGGCGCACGCAGTCGTCAGTTCACCAGCGTCGCATAGAGGGCGTTGGACGCCGTAAAGCCAAACGCGTTGGCCGCCGGATCGAGGCACAGCACCTGCGCGTAGAACCCGGCGCCGGCGGGACCCGCCACCGAGGTCCAGGTCCACGACGCGCTGCCGCCGCCGGCGGTCACGCTGAGCAGCACGTCCGGCGACGTGAAGGCGCGACAGCCGGTCATGCCGAGAAAGCTGAGATCGACGCCGGGTGCCTTGGTCAGCCCCAGCGCGACGACGGCGAGCGACGACGTCGGCGCAAGGCCCGTGACGTCGAGAGTCCACGACTGGCCGATTTGCGGCGCGCTCGCGGCCGAAGCCGCCGGCACACCGGCTGCTCCAGCGCAGCCGCTGCCGAAGGCACCGGAGCCGACCTCCCACGTCTCGCTTGAGAGCGTGTTCGGCGCGGCGACGAAGCCGCCAAACTTGACCGCCTGCGCCGTCGTCGGCAGGTAGGCAAAGACGTGATCCCGCACTGCCTGCGTCGTCGTCGGCTGTTCGATCCAATTGGCTCCATCGAACACCCAGGTGTCCGACAGCGCACCGCTCGCGTCCTGGCCACCGGTCAGCACGCACAGGTCGTGGGTCGCGTCGTAGACCATCGTCGCCGAACTGCGCGCCGACGGCTGCGGTCCGGTTATCGCGACCTGCGTCCACGTTGCCGCGAAGCCGTCGTAAAGCCAGGTCTCGTCGGACACGCCGTTGCCGGTGCCGCCGCCGAACAGCACCGCCCGAGCGATCCCCTGGTAGTAGCACATGGCCGGGCGCTCGATCGGGCCGGGGTTGCCGGTCGTCGCGACCTGGGTCCAGGCCGTGCCGTCATACTCCCACGTGTCGTTGTTGGGCGGGCCGAGCAGCTGCGTCGAAGCACCGCCGTAGAGCACGGTGCGGCCGCGGATCGAATCGAAGCACGCGCCCTGGCGATAGCGCGGCCCCAGGTTGGTCGCCGGCGCTACCTGGGTCCAGGTCGTACCGTCCCATTCCCAGGTCTCGTCCGTCGGAGGTGGGATGCTGATGAACGTTGCGAGGCCGCCGTAGAGAACGCCGACGCCGCGCGCAACGTCATAGACAAATGAGTGGCCAAAGCGCGCCGAAGGAGACGACGCCGGCGCGAGCTGGAGCCAGTCCACACCGTCGTAGACCCAGGTCTGATTGCTGTTGAGCGGCGTGCTGCCACCGAACAGCAACAGGCCGTTGTTTTGAGGAACAAAGGCCATCGCGGCGCCGACGCGCGCCGACGGCGAAGTCGCCGGGCTGCGCTGGGACCATTGGGACAGAGCGAGAGATGAAGTGGCGAGGATCGCCGCGATAGCGCGCTGCGTGTAGTACGTCATGATTCGAAGCCCCTCGGGGGCGCAGGAATGGCGTCGTTTCCCGGCCGATGGCCGGAGAAATTCTTGCTCATGCGAGCGCCAGCACGAGGTCCGCGGACAAGTATAGCCAGCGCGGCAGGACACAGTGGCGGGTCGGGCCAGCACGGCCAGTGCTTGCGCGAAAGCGCAAGCGCAAGCGACGATAGAACTACGAGCTCAAACGCGAGCTGCCGGGCGAGCAGTTGGCGCGGGCAACACTGCGCTATTTCGAGTCGAACCCGGCGCAAGGCGCGCGATTCGCGATCGTCTGCCGCCCTATGCTGTCATGCATGCGTGCGCTTGCGATGATGTTCTTGGTGATCACGACACTCACCGCCCAGGATCGGCGTGTCGTTCCCGGCCAATTCCTGGACGACAAAGGCAAGCCCGTCGCGAACGCCACCGTCACCGCGGTGTGGACTTCGGTCGCCGGCCCGGAGTTCGTACCGCGCGACGTCGTGACAACCACAACCAACGCATCGGGACGCTTCCGCCTCAAGCTGTGGCCTACGATGGCCTACTCGGTGCGGGGCGTCGGACCAGCGCGCGATGACGGCATGCGCATCGCGACGCGTTCGGCGCGCGGCTTCGTCGGTGGCGTCGTCGAACTAGCTGGACGGCCCATCCCTGCCGAAGCCCGGGTTCGCTACCAAGGCCTGGACGCGTGGCCCGAACTCCGTCCGTTCACCGTGCGCGGCCATATGAGGCGACACGGTGTCGGCACGTTCGAACGGCCGCTCGATGATTCGGCCACGATCACCTTGCCACCCGTTCCGCGTGGCAGCGTGATCCTCGAGCTGATCGACGCGAATGGCCGCGTCTGGTCGAGCACTAGCGAGTGGTTGCGCAACGCCAACCACACGGTGACCGTCCCGCCCCCTCTTGCCGTCGACGCGGTTGTGCATGACGAGAATGACAAGCCCGTTGCAGATGCACGCATTCTTCGCAGGGATCGACCGGAAAACACAACCACCCCCGACGCGTTGCTGACGCGACCGACAGTGCATGCCTGGCGGCAAGTCGGCACTTCCGACGCATCGGGCAAGGTCCACATGCGGTTGCCGCTCGTGCACCACCCTCTGCAACCCAGTCGCACATCCTTGCTCGCGGCCGTTCACGCGGACTTCGCAGGTGCACACGCCGGACAAACCATGCAGAACCTGCGCATTGACGCAGTGGATGCGGCAGCCCCCAACGTCCTGCAGTTCTCGCTCACCGCACCGGGAAAGAGCACCGTTCGCGTTCACACCGACGGCCAGCCGCTAGCCGGCGTGCGCTGCGCCGTCGCGGGGCTGTGGGGCGTGAGGCACAAGAGGCGATACCAAGACTTCCAACGGCAGTTCTACGGCTCGACCGATGCGAGCGGTTCCTGCAGCTTCGCCGCCATTCCAGCCGGAGCCGCGAGCCGTCGTCTGCTGCTCGCCATTCCCAACAAGGATGCTGCCCCCACCCTGCTGCCGACCATCGACCTTGTCGAAGACGGGCCCACCGACGTCGACCTCGCGCAGCTCACCACCAGCAACATCGTCGCCCGTTCGGCCCGCGGCACTCCCGCGCAGGGAGCCACGGTGATCGCGCTGCCGCTCGATTCCAAGCCGCCCGGCGAATGGCTCGAGCCCGTCCACTGCGACAGGGGCGGCCGCGCCACGATCCGCGCGTTTGGCCGCACGCTTGCGTTCGTCTTCACGGACGCCGAGTACGGCTTTCTCGAACTCCCTGCCGACGCAACAGCGAACACTGTAGATCTGCCGCTAACCGACATGCCGCACATGCAGTTTCGCGTCGTCGACACTCTGGGCAAGCCGGTCGAGGGCGCGATGATGGCGATGAACACCGGCACGTCGAGCAGCAGCGCGGACACGCCCGAACAAAAGCACATCCGCCGCCTGGCTTCGCAACTCAATCACCGGCTGCGCGATCGGCATCGCGCCGACAAAGACGGCCGGATTCTGCTGCCGTTCGTGCCGCCGCCGCCGGGAAACAACACGCTGCAAGCGTGGTCGAACAACGTTGGCACGTCGACGTCGGTTGACCTCGAAGCCACCACCGAAGAAGTCGAACTCGTGCTGCGCAAACGCTGAGGCGCGGAGCCGGCGGCAGCTCATCCCATTCAAGCCAGCGGCGGGCACGTGCCAGTCGGTGTCGAAAGGCCGCATGCCCGCTCTCTGGGCGGCCGCCGGATTCAGCACCTCGAGCGCCGTCGCGCTGCCCATCCCAGCGTGCAGCCGTGCAGCCGCACAGCCAAGATTGTCCGGCAAAGTGGCCGGAGCCGACGACGAACCGATCGTGCGCACGGCCAGCGATTTGGGCGCGAAACCATCGGCGAACGAATGGAATCGCGCACCGAGCCACGCCTACTGCGCGCCAAGCGCCGCGCAGGCAAACAGCCAAACCCAAACGAACCGCCTCGCCATGATCATGTTCGTCAGTAAGGAGCCAGGTTGGTCTGCCATCCAAGCAAAAACGGGGTCGCACGACTCACTTCCAGGCTCCCGTTGGGGCTGACCAGCAAGGACTGCAGGCCGTAGACAAACGGCGAGCCGATGCCAGCCGGCACTGCCAGCACGCCATCGTAGAAGCCTTGCCCATCCAGCGCCTGGCACGTCACCTGCGACAGTGCCTGCGGATCGAGCCAAACATCGCCGAGTGGGCTCGGTAGTCCCGAGGCCGCGTGGGCGCCGAGCACCAGAATGCCGTAGCCGTTGGGTGGACCGGCGATCGTGAAGTCGAAGGAATCGCCGGGAGACGCGCGGTTGTACATCGTCGTGTTTAGGTCGCGCGCCACGGGCTGTGAATGCAGAGAGGTAGGCAGGTTTTGTATGTAACCACGA
>JBGCDH010000061.1:0-25858 GCA_045105235.1 Planctomycetota bacterium
CAACCTTGATCCCCTGGCCTACGGGATCGAGCGCAGCCCCCGCGCCGGCCTTCAGCTGCACGCATGGTTCATCCCGTTTCGCTGCTGGCACCCGGCCGGCAAGGGCGCGGCCCACAAGTCCCACGTGACCCAGCGAGCACCGCAGCTCGCCGTGCGCTACGGCAAGTACCAGTGGATGGATCCGGGCAACCCTGTGGCCCGCAAGTGGTCCCTGGCCGTGATCCAAGACGTAGTGAGGCGCTACGACATCGACGGCGTGCACATCGACGATTACTTTTATCCCTACCCGGAGAACAAGCGCGAGTTCCCCGATGCCGCAAGCTACGCCGCCTACGCAAATCGAGTCGGCGCGGCCGCCAAGCTGTCGCGCGACGACTGGCGCCGACAGAACATCGACAGCTTCGTCGAGCAGATGTACCGGCTCGTGCACGAAGACAAGCCCTGGGTCATGGTCGGCATCAGCCCGTTCGGCATCGCTCGCCCCGGCGTTCCCGAGGGCATCCAGGCTGGGCTCGATCAATACGGCGAGCTGTACGCGGACGTGCCGAAGTGGCTGCAGAACGGCTGGCTCGACTACCTATCGCCCCAGCTCTACTGGCCCATCGACCAAAAGCCGCAGGCGTTTGCCAAGCTGCTGGACTACTGGCATTCGATCAATCCCAAGAACCGCGCGATCTGGCCGGGTCTCTACACGTCGAAGATCCGCAACGGCGGCGGCAAGCTTCGCGCCACCGAGCTCGCCGACGAGATCGAGATGACGCGCCGGAAGGACCGGCGCACGCCCGGGCACGTGCACTTCAGCTACAAGGCCCTGCGGGATGACCACGTGCGAACGGCGCAACCGCTGCGGCAACGTGTCTACCGGCGAGCCGCCAGCGTGCCGGAGCTGCCGTGGCTGCCGCGGCGCAAGTAGAGACGCCGAAATCAGGAACTCAGAAGAGGTCAGCCTCAGCGAACGAGGCCCGCGATCGCCATGTCGCGGCCATACTGCTCGTACTGCACGTCCGTCAGCTGCCACGCCTCGGCCATGAACGGCCGGCCGTCGCCGCCGACGGGCGTCGGCGCGCCGGCGCCGCCGATGATCTTTGGCGCGACGAAGGCGAGCACCTGGTCGACGCAGTTCCAGGCAAACATCTGTGCGACCAGCCCACCGCCGCCTTCCACCAGAATGCGCCGCAAGCCGCGCCTGCGTAGTTCTTGGAACGCGCGGCCTAGGTGAAGTCGCCGAGGCCCTTCGGCGGTCGGGATCTGCAGAACGTGCACGCCGAGATCCTGCAGGTGGCCGCTGCGGCGCGGGTCGACCTCATCGCTGGCCAACAGCCAGGTCGGCATCTCCCGCGCCGTGCGCACCAAGTTGCTGTCGTCGTCAATTTCGCCGAGCGGATCGATGACGATGCGGGTCGGCTGCTTGCCCTCAACGTGGCGAACCGTCAGCTCGGGGTCGTCGATCTGCGCCGTGCGGAAGCCGACCATGACGCCGTCACAGTGGGCCCGCAGTTCGTGCGTTTTGGTGCGCGCTTCCGGGCCGCTGATCCAGCGTGCTTCGCCGGTCGGTGCCGCGGTCTTGCCGTCGAGGGTCATCGCCCACTTGCACAGCATCCACGGCCGATCGAGCTGCAGCGCCTTGCGGAACGGTGCGTAGAGGGCGTCGCTGCGCGATGCCATGACGCCGTCGAGAACCTCGATGCCGTGCTCCTCCAGCAGGGCGATGCCCTCGCGACGGTGGCGCGGGTCCGGATCGACCGCTCCCACAACGACCCGCCGCACGCCGGCTTCGACCAGCGCCTGGGCGCACGGCGGCGTCTTCTTGCCGTCGACACCTTGGTGCGACGAACACGGCTCGAGCGTCACCACCGCCGTGTCGGGCTTGGCGCCGCGCTCACGCGCCAGCTCGATGGCCATCGCCTCCGCATGGCGACCGCCAAAGTACTCGTGCCACCCTTCGGCGACCACTTCGCCATCCTGCAGCAGCAGGCAGCCAACGCGCGGATTCGGCTCGACCTCGAAGCGGCCGCGATCCGCCAATTCGAGCGCGCGCAGCATCAGCTCGTCGTCGTTCACGACTCGTGCACCTCGGCCGTGTCGTGTGCACTGGACTCGGCCGCATCGTGCGCCAGCAGTTCGCCCACGCACGAATGCGCCAGCGCCTCGACCACGCGCACCGGCACATACTGGCCGAACAACTGCTCGTCCGTCGACGGGAAGTGCACCAGCCGGTGATGCGCGGTGCGGCCCGTCAAGCGACCCGCCACCTTGCTGTGCCCTTCGACCAAGACTTCGACGGTCTGGCCGACCATGGCCAGGTTCTTGGCGACGGTGAGCTCTTCCTGCGCGGCAAGCAAAACCTGGTTTCGACGCTCTTTTTCGGCAGTTGGCACATCGTCCTCGAGATCCGACGACAGCGTTCCGGGACGCGGCGAATACTTGAAGATGTAGCTCTGGGCAAAGCCGACCTCTTTCAAGAACGCGACCGTCTGGTCAAAGTCCTCGGCCGTCTCGCCCGGGTAGCCGACGATGAAATCACTGTGCAGCTCGATGTCGGGTGCCTTTTCGCGCAGCTGCTCGATGCGCTTCTTGTAGCGCTCGACGGTGTAGCCGCGCCGCATCGCCTTGAGCACGCGGTTGCTGCCCGACTGCGCCGGCAGGTGCAGGTAGCGGGCGACCTTCGGCAGCTCGGCGAGCGCATCGGTCAGCTCTTGGTTGAGGAAGTTCGGGTGCGACGTGATGAACGCCAGCCGACGCAGCGCCGGGATCTCGTGCAGTTCGCGCAGCAGGCGCGCCAGCGTTGCGTTTTGTCCCTTGAGGTCGCGGCCGTAGGCATTGACGGTCTGGCCGAGCAGCGTGATCTCGGTGACGCCGTCGTCGCACAGGCGGTTCGCTTCGTCGAGCAAGTCGGCGATTGGACGCGAGACCTCGTCGCCGCGCGTGGTCGGCACGATGCAGTAGCTACACGGCATATTGCAGCCGCGCATGATCGAGACGTAGGCCTGGGAGCGATGCGGGCGAACCTTGACGTTGCGCCGGATCGCGTCGCCGCTGACGCCGTCGTCGACGCTCAGCACCTGGGCGCCGGTGATCTCTTCCTTGCGAAGCTGCTGGCCGTCGGCGCGCGGCACGCGTTCACGTGCAATCGTGCGGTTGCGGCTGCGCGCGGTCTCGACCGTGTCGTCGATGTCGCCGAAGGCCGACGGTCCGACCACGAGATCGACATGCGGCATGCGCGCCAGCATGTACTGCTTGTGCTCCTGCGCCATGCAGCCGAGCACGCCGACCACCAGCTCCGGCTCGGTGCGCTTGCGGATGCGCAGCTTGCCGAGCTTGGACCAGACGCGATCTTCGGCGTGCTGCCGGACCGAGCAGGTATTGATCAGCACGACGTCGGCCTGTGCCTCTTCCGGCGCGGGCTCGTAGCCTCGCTGCTGTAACTTGGTTTCGACGAGTTCGCTGTCCAGCTTATTCATCTGGCAGCCGTAGCTCGTCAAGTGGTATCGCGGCCCGTTCGTTGCAGTCATGACAGGCGCGCGATTCTACGGGCGCGCGCCCGGATACCAAACGCTTGCCAAAACGGTCTTTGCGAAGCTGGGCCCCGCGCGCCGGTGCGCCCGGTAGCCGCAACCGGCCAAATCGGACCAGCCGACGGGAGGCGACGGACCGGACCCCGTCCGCAGGTCGGCGAATCGAGGGCGGTCCGCGCCATCTGCGGGCGCGAAGACGCTCGTCACGGCGTTGCTGCTCCTCGGCAGGAAGGCTGCTAGGCAGGAAGGCTTCTCCGCAGGAAGAGGGAACATGCATTCGGCGCAGCGCCTTGCGAAGAACGCCCTCGCATCCCGGATCCGACCCCGTCTACCAGATGCACGACACTAGGGACTTGCCAAGCCCTGGCCGACCGCGCAGCCTTTGAGAATGTATCTCAATAGTGCCATCACCCGCCTGACGGCCCGCCCCGTAGCTGTGGCGGCGGCCGCCGTCGCGCTGGCCCTCGCCTCGGCGCGCGCCCAAACGCCTGCGATCTTGCCCTACCAGCGCACGCTCGATCTGCTGATCTGCGATTCGAGCTTTGACGGCATCTGGCGCATGGTCGACTGGAACCAGGACGGCGACTACCTCGACCCCGGCGAAGCGGCCGCCTACTACGACGAAAACGTGGGCACGATCGCGCTCGGCACACCGACCTGCATCGCCACTTCGTTTGACGGCACCGCCTACGTCGGCGATGCGAACGTCGACATCGTGCTGGCGCTGCGCGACGACAACGGCGACGGCGACGCCAACGATAGCGGCGAGCACCGCATCTTCTTCGACAACACCAACGCCGAGGGCCTGGTGATGGCGTCGATCGGCGGCATCATGGTCGACGCCTTTGGCCGCGTTTTCGCTTCGGTCGCCAACAGCGGTTCGACCGGTGTCGACGTGATCTTCTTGCTCGAAGACCTCAACGGCGACGGCGATGCCAACGACCTCGGCGAGTCGAGCAACTACCACAGTGTTCCCAACGCCGCGGCATCGACGTCCCACTCGATCCCCACCGATGTCGCCGCCGGCCGGGACCTCGCGCTCTACTACAACGACATCGGCGTCAACGGCTCCATCGTCAAAGGCGTCTACCGGCTTGCCGACCTCAACTTCGACGGCGACTGCGAGGATGCCGGCGAGCGTTCACCGTTTTGGCTGCCGCAGAGCCTGAACAATGAGTTCTTCTTTGGCCTCGCCACCGACCAGGCCGGCGCTTGGTACCTCAGCGACCACGGCAGCAACGAGAGCGTCCTGCGCGCCTTTGACGCC
Source organism: Planctomycetota bacterium (assembly GCA_045105235.1). Classification (GTDB taxonomy): domain Bacteria; phylum Planctomycetota; class UBA1135; order UBA1135; family UBA2386. Next base: position 4,783 of record JBGCDH010000061.1, read on the forward strand.
AACGCCAACGGCACCATTGAGCCGGGCGAGCAGAGCGTATTTTACACGACCGGCGGCAGCACGTGGTGGGACATCGTCGTGCGCGATGACGGTGCCCTGCTGCTCTGCGAAGACCAGACCACGGACCGGGTCACGCTGCTCCAGGACCTCAACAGCGACGGCGACGCGATGGATTTGGGCGAGGCCATCGAAATATACGACGACACGCTGGCCGCCAACCCGTCGGTGCGGCCGCGCGGCGCCGCATTCTTGCGGGCGCCGCTGCTGATCGCGAGTCCCCCAACGATCGCCATTGGCCAGACCGCATCGTTCAGGGTGCAGACCAGCAAGCCGCTCGAGCTCGCGGCGGTCTTCCTGTCCGTTGGCACGGCCGGTCCGGTGCCGCTGGCGCCGTTTGGCCAGGTCGAAATCGACGCCAGCCAAGTGGTCGCGCTTGGCTTTGGCGTTTCCGATGCCATGGGCTCGTTTGCCCAGCCGTTCGCCGTGCCCAACTCGCCGGCAGCAATCGGCACGCTCGCCGCCCAATCGTGGGGCGGCGATGCCTACCGCCAGTTCTTGAGCAACTCGATCGTGCTGACGATTACGCCGTAGCGCGGGCCAAAGCGGTGCGCGGCGCCGGCGGAACGCGTTCTGCGCCGCGCTTTTGGGGCAAGATCGGCCATACTGTGGCGGTGTGCTGGGGCTGACTCCGGCGCAGTCGTTTCCATGTCGTCAACACCCATGCGCCGCCACCCACTTCCCTCCGTCCGCACCTCACCACGCCGCCCCCTGCTGACCGCGACGCTTGCCGTCGCGATGACGGCCGCCACCGGCATCGCCCAAAACCTCGACCTCGACAAGGTCGGTGGAGCGCTCGGCGCGAACCTGACGCTGCCCATCCAGGGCCAGCCGAACGAAGCCTACGCGCTGCTCTTCGACATCCAGGAAACGCCGACGGCCCTGCCGCAGCTCGGCATCACGCTCGATATCAGCGACCAGTTTGCGTGGTTCACGCAGGGTGCTCCAGGCTGGCTTGGCAGCACCGATGCAAACGGCGACGCAACGCCCGGCATCGTCGTGCCCAACCTGCCGTTCCTCAGCGACTTTGTGCTGTCGTTCCAAGCGATCGGTGGCAGCACCGGCGCTTGGCGCGTGTCCAACCTCGTGCGCGTGACGCTGCAGAGCGGCGGGTCGTTCGTCCCGGCTCTCAACGCACCCGCTGTGCCGATCGCCGGCGGCGGCGTCGTGGCGCAGGACAATGCCGAGTTCTTGTTTGTGGGCGGCTCCGGCCCGGCGGCACAGCGCTACCTGTCGCGCACCGAAGAATGGGAGCTTGCCGGCGCCACGTTCGGCGTGGGGCTGCTGTCCCAGTCGACCGTTCTCGATGACGGCCGCGTGCTGTTTACCGGCGGGCTCGACCTGGCAACGGGACAGCCCACCGATGCCGCCGCGATCTACGACCCCGCCACGCAGGTGACGACGCAGCTGACCATGTCGAGTGCCCGAGCCGGCCACGGCTCCTCGCTGCTCGGCAACGGCCGCGTGCTGGTCAGCGGCGGCCTGCTTGCCTTCGACATCAACAACCCGCTGTCGCTGCTGACGGGCATCCAGAACACGACCGAGATCTTCGACCCGACCACCGACACGTTCGTGGCCGGTCCCAACATGCTCGAAGCGCGGGCCCTGCACACATCGACGACGCTGACCGATGGCCGCGTGCTGATTGCCGGCGGCGTCACGCTGCTGCCCATCGTCAACATCCCGACCGTGTCGTCGACGGCCTATCTGTTCAACCCGAACAACAACAGCTTTGGCCTGCCGAGCTTCTTCCCGGGCGCGCGCCTGCTGCATTCGGCCACGGCACTCGACAACGGCCGCGTGCTGCTGTGCGGTGGCCTAAGCCTCGACCTGACCGCGTTCCTGCAGTCTGGCAACATCCAGGACATCGTCGTCGCCACCCGCGACGACTGCCTCGTCTTTACGCCCGGCTTCTTCGGCACGTTCGCAAGCGTGCCCGGTATGCAGGTAGGTCGCGCCGGCGCCGCGCTCGCTCCTCTGCCAAATGGCGGCGCGCTGATCGCCGGCGGCTTCCAGCTGACGCTGGACCTGGCGACCAACACGTTTGTCGCCGAGGCCACCGAGACGGCCGACGTGTTCTCGCAGGGCCCGAATACGGTTGCGCCGACCGGCTCGATGGCGGCGGCCCGGCTGTTCCCCGTTACGAGCAACCTGCCGGATGGCACCATCCTGATCCTCGGCGGTGGCCCGCTGGAAGCGGAGATCTACCAGCGCTAGCCGGAGGTCCGGTTTCGGCGTTGCCCTGATTCGTGCGATGCCCTGATTCGTGCGATGCCCTGATCGGCCCCGCCGGATCGACCGCGGCTTGTGAAGGGCCGCGGCGCAAGATCTGAAAGGCGCCACTTGACTGCACGAAACGCCGTCCTAGTCTTCCGGCCGTGCGCCCGTGCATCCATCATTTCTCCCATCAGCATCCCAGCTGCCATCACGCGATGGCCGGCACGGTGCAGGTGTGGACGTGATTCGCTGAGCGCAGCAATCCCCGCAACCCTCCCGACGCCGGCCTTTGCCGGCGTTTTGCGTTTCTGGGCGGCTCCCTAGCCGAGCCCAGAAGCTGCGGGCGGCGGCATCGCCGGGTCGGCTCTTCCGAGCTGATCGATGAATCCGTCCCCCACAACTGTATCTGGCTCCGCAAGCCCAGCATCCGAAAGTCCAGCTTCCGCAAACCAAACCGCCGCCACGCCCACCATCGCGGGGTCGTCTGCGCCCGATTCGTCGCTGAAGCAGCCAACGGCGGCCTCAGCTCGCGGCGCATCGTCCGACTCGACGCGGGCGCGGCTTCGTCTGGGGTTGCCCAAGGGGCGCATGAACCAGGGCATCTGCACGCTGCTGGCCGAGGCAGGTCTCGCCGTGCGCACGACCGCGCGCGACTACCGTCCGCGGCTCAGCAACGCAGACTTTGACGTCAAGCTGCTGAAGCCGCAGAACGTCGTGCAGATGCTGGCGCAGGGCAGCCGCGACATCGGCTTTGCCGGGGCCGACTGGGTTGCCGAACTCAACGTGGACGTGGTCGAGCTCCTCGACCTGCAGCTCGATCCCGTTCGCATTGTCGCCGCGGCGCCCGATGCTCTGCTCGTCGACGGCAAGCTGCCAACCGGACCGCAGCAGCGCCCCCTGCGCATCGCCACCGAGTATGCGGCGCTGACCCGCACGTGGCTTGGCGAGACCGGCCTCGACGCGACGCTCGTGCAGAGCTTTGGCGCGACCGAGGCGTTCCCGCCCGACGATGCCGACCTGATCGTCGACAACACCTCAACCGGCACGACCCTGCGCCAAAACGGCCTGACGATCACCGATGAGATCTTCGCCAGCAGCACGAGGCTGTTTGCCAACCCCGCCAGCCTCGAAGCGCCCGAACTCCGGCAGCAGATCGATGAGTTTGTGCTCTTGCTGCGATCGGTGCTGGCGGCGCGCGCCCGCGCGATGCTCGACGTCAACGTGCCCCGCGAGCAGTTGGACCGGGTCATTGCCGAGTTGCCCGCCATGCAGCAGCCCACCGTCGCGCCGCTGCACGGCGGCACCGGTTTTGCCGTGCGCGCCGCCGTGCCGCGCGCCGAGCTGCCGCGCCTGCTGCCCCTGCTGCGGCAAGCCGGTGCCCGCGATCTCGTCGTTTCCCCCGTCACCCAGCTGATCCCATGAGCGCCCCCCTTCCAGCTTCCCAGAGCCTGCCGCCCGTCGCGCCATCGGTCGCGGCCGAGGCCTACGTTCGCGTGGGCGGCGGCGGCGTCGGCGTCGGCGGCGGCCCCCCGATCGATCTATGGCTCGACGGCAACGAAGGCCCCGCCCTCGACCCCGCGCTCGTGCAGTCCGCTGCTGCGAGCCTCGCGGATGGTGAAGCGTGGCGTCGCTACCCCATCGACAGCGACCTGTGCGCGCAGCTCGCGGCCCGTTTCGGCATCGAAGCCAACCGGGTGGTGCTCGGCGCCGGCGCCGACGAGCTGCTCGATCGCATGTGCCGGGCATGGCTGGCTCCTGGCCGTTCCCTGACCGCGCCCTTGCCGTGTTTTGCGATGCTGCCGCGCTACGTGCGAGCGGCCGGCGCCGAGCTGCGGGGCGTGTCGTGGACCGATGGTTCCGCGCCCATCGAGGAGCTGCTGCGCACGGCGCAGGGATCGGCCGTGCTCGCCTTGACCACTCCCAACAACCCAACCGGCGGCGTGATCGCCGGCGAAGACATCGTGCGCCTCGCCAGGAGTCTGCCCAACGTCCTGGTTCTGGTCGATCTCGCCTATGCGGAGTTTGCCGACCGGGACCCAACAGCCGAACTGCTGACGCTGGCCAACGTCGTCGTTGTGCGCACGTTCTCCAAAGCACGCGGCCTCGCCGGCCTGCGGGTCGGCTACGCCATGGGCTCCGCCGAGGCCATCGCCGTGCTGCGCGCCGTCGGCAGCCCGTATCCGTGCAGCAGCTTGTCGCTGCGAATTTGCGCCACGGCGCTGGCCGAAGACGACCCGCAGGCGCGGATCGCACAGGTCCGGCGCGAACGCGAACAGCTCCGCTTGGAGCTGCGGAAGCTCGGTCTGGAGCCACTGCCGAGCCAGGCGAACTTTGTCTTTGCGCGCGCGGCATCGTCCGCCGCGGCCCAAGAACTGCGCCGCGCACTTGCGGCACAAGGCATCGCCATTCGCACGTTCGCGGCCACGGCAGGCCCGCCCAGCGACGACGCCCTGAAGGACCTCCAACTCGCGAACGCAGTGCGTATCACGTGTCCCGGCGATGCCCCATCCTATGACCGCCTAGCGCGCGCCCTGCGGCAAGGAGACGCCAAGTGATCGACCGCGAAGCGAGCCAAGTGCGGCAGACCGCCGAAACCGACATCCGCGTCGCGCTTCGCCTGGATGGCGGCGGCGCAGACACCATCGACACCGGCGTGCCGTTCTTTGACCACCTGCTGGCATCGTTCGCGCGTCACAGCGGCATCCAGCTGACGGTTCGATGCACCGGCGATCTCCACGTGGACGACCACCACAGCGTCGAAGACACGGCCATCCTGATCGGCAGATGCCTTGATGACGCACTTGGCGAACGGCGCAGCATCGTCCGCTTTGGCAGCTGCTACGCGCCGCTCGACGAAGCGCTCGTGCGCGCGGTGGTCGACCTGTCGGGCCGGCCCTATGCGCGCATCGACATTCCCTGGCGGCGGCCAACGATCGGCGGCATGGCCATGGAAAACGTCGGCCACGCGCTGGCGACGCTGGCAACAGCCGCGCGCATGTGCCTGCACGTCGACACGCTGTTTGGCGACAACGACCACCACAAGGCCGAGGCGGCTTTCAAGGCGGTGGCGCTGGCGCTGCGCGACGCCATCGCGATCCGCCCCGACCAGCAAGACCGCGTGCCCAGCACCAAGGAGACCCTGTGAACCGCCCGCTTCCGTACGTGCCGACCGGCGTCGCCAATATCGCCTCCCTGGCGGCAGCATTCGACCGGCTTGGCCAGACTCTCGTGCCCGCGACGCGTCAGAGCATCGCCACAGCCGACGCGCTGATCGTGCCCGGCGTCGGCAACTTTGGCGCGGCCTGTAAAACCCTGCAGCGCGAAGGCTTCACGGCAGCTATCCGCGAACGTGCCTTGGCGGGGCGCGCGACGCTCGGCATCTGCCTGGGCATGCAGCTGTTTTGCCGCAGCAGCGAAGAAGCTCTTGGTTCGACCGGAATCGGCCTCGTCGATGCCCCCATTGTTCGTTTGCCGGCCGGCGCGCGCTGTCCGCACATGGGCTGGAACGATGTGTGCGTCGACGCAGCGATGCCGGCCAACGAGCGACGCGACGATGGCGCGGTTCGCGCCGGCACCGCCTACTTTGCCAACAGCTTTGCCCTCGAGGCTCCGAGCCGCCTTGCCAGCGGGCGACGGCCCCAGCTTTCGGGTATGGACGTGGCCACCTTCGAACACGCCGGGTGCGACTACGTCGCGGCCCTGCGAAGCGGCGACGTGTTGCTTTGCCAGTTCCACCCCGAGCTCTCTTCGCGCTACGGCGACGCCACGCTGCGCGGCTGGCTGCAGGCGGCCGGTCGTGAATGCCTGACGCGCGCACCGCGCAACAACCAGGACGACACATGCTGACCCCTCGCATCATCGCCTGTTTGGACATCGACGCCGGTCGCGTTGTCAAGGGCACACAGTTTCAAGAGCTTCGCGACTGCGGCGACCCGGCGGAGCTGGCGCAGCGCTACGCCGAAGACGGCGCCGACGAGATCGTCCTGCTCGACATCAGCGCCACGATGCAAAGCCGGGCGCATGCGCTGGCTGCGGTGGCGGCGGTGCGTCGCGTCGTCGACGTCCCGCTGTGCGTCGGCGGCGGCGTGCGCACGCTTGCCGACGGGCATGCGCTGCTTGCGGCCGGAGCGGACAAGGTCGCCGTCAACACCGCCGCGGTCGAATCGCCAGAGCTACTGCGTGCGATGGCCGATGCCTTTGGCAGCCAGGCCGTCGTGCTGGCGGTCGACGCACTGCCTGTAGCCGCCAGGCCGGACGCCGCCGAAGACGCCGCCGCCTCCCAGGTGCGGACGCGCGCCGGCTCGCAGCACACCGGCCTCCTCTGCGTCGACTGGATCCGAACGGCAACCGCCGGCGGCGCAGTCGGCGAAGTGCTGCTTACCAGCATCGACCGCGACGGCACCGGCGAAGGCTACGACACGCAGCTACTCGCGGCGGTGCGCGCGGTCACCACGGTGCCGTTGATTGCATCGGGCGGCGCCCGCACGCCGGCCCACCTGAAGAGCGCGTTGGCCGCCGGCGCGGACGCTGTGCTGGTCGCCTCGATGCTGCACGACCGACGCACCACCGTGCCACAACTGAAAGCCGCGCTGCAGCAGCTCGGCGTTGCCATCCGTCCGACCGTTTCGATTCCAACACCATGATCCTTCCATCCATTGACCTTCGCGGCGGGCACGCGGTGCAGCTCGAGTCCGGCAAGCGACTCGTGCTCGACGCCGGCGACCCAATGCCCTGGCTGCAGCGCTTTGCCCGCGTGGGCGAAGTCGCGGTCGTCGACCTCGACGCCGCGCTCGGCAGCGGCGACAACCGCGAACTCATCGCCAAGATGTGCCGGCTGGCGCCGTGCCGGGTTGGCGGCGGCATTCGTGACGCAGCGACGGCTCGGCGCATCCTCGACCAGGGCGCCACCAAAGTCGTGCTCGGCACGATGGCGCAGCCCGAGCTGCTGCAGCAGCTGCCGCGCGAACGCTGCGTGGCAGCACTCGACGCCGTCGACGGCGAAGTCGTCGTCGACGGCTGGCGAACCGCGACCGGCCGCGGCATCGCCGAACGCATGCGCGAGCTTGCCCCCTACGTCGATGGCTTCTTGGTCACCTTCGTCGAGCGCGAAGGACAGCTGGTCGGACTCGACATGGAGCGCGTGCGCGCGCTGCGCGAGGCAGCGGGCGATCGGGAGCTGGTATTTGCCGGCGGTGTCGCGACCGCGGCGGAGGTCGCCGATCTCGACCGCATCGGCGTGCAGGCGCAGGTCGGCATGGCGCTGTACACGGAACGCTTCACGGTTGCCGACGCGCTGATCGCGCAGCTGCCGGATCTCGCGCCCGGTCAGCTCTGGCCTACGGTCGTCACCGATGAAATGGGCCGCGCGCTTGGGCTGTGCTGGTCGAGTCCGGAGAGTCTGCGGCTGGCGCTAGAGCAAGGTCGCGGCATCTACCAGTCGCGCCGACGCGGCATTTGGCGCAAGGGCGAAACGTCTGGCTGCACGCAAGAGCTGGTGCGCGTCGACACCGACTGCGACGGCGATACGCTGCGCTTTGTCGTCCGCCAGGCCGGTGCCGGTTTTTGCCACCTGCAGACAACTACCTGTTGGGGACCATCCACTGGGTTGCCCGCTCTCGCCGAACGCATCAAGCGACAGGCGCGCGGCAGCGATGCCGACAGCTACACGCGCAAACTGCTCGCCGACCCGCAGTGGCTGCGCAGCAAGCTCTGCGAAGAAGCCGGCGAACTCAGCGATGCCGTCCAGCGCGACGACGTCGTGCAGGAAGCCGCAGACGTTTTATATTTTGCGTCGGTAGCGCTCGCGCGCGCCGGCGCCTCACTGGACGAAGTGTCCGCCGAGCTGGATCGGCGCGCGCTCCGCGTGCAGCGCCGGCCGGGTTTGGCCAAAACCGAGGACGAACAATGACCCTCTTGCCGCAGCGGGAAGCTGCCAGCGTTCGCGCCGCCGCCGGCGACGCCCTGCCACCCGACACCCTGGCCACGGCGGCGCAGATCGTCGCCGACGTCGAGAGCGGCGGCGACGCCATCGCCAGACGCTACGCCACCGAGCTTGGCGACATCCAGCCGGATGCGCCGATGTGGCTGGGGCGCGACGCCATGCGCGAGGCGTTCGACGCTCTGCCCGTTGGCCAGCAACAGCTGCTGCGGGCCGTCGCCGGTCGCATCCAGTCGTTTGCCCAAGCCCAGCGCGAGTCGATTCGGGAGTTCGATTTCGCCGTCGAAGGCGGCACCGCCAGCCAGCGAATGGCGCCCGTCGCAACCGCCGGCTGCTACGCCCCCGGCGGTCGTGCCACCCTGCCGAGTTCGCTGCTGATGACGGCGGTTACCGCGCGTGCCGCCGGCGTCGCGACCGTGCTCGCCGCATCGCCGCGCCCGGGACCGATCGTGCTCGGCGCGGCCTATGTTGCGGACTGCGATGGGCTGCTGGCCATCGGCGGCGCCCAGGCGGTCGCGGCACTGGCCTTTGGCGACCGCACGGAGGGCGCTGCGACACCGCGCGCCGGCTGCGATGTGCTCGTCGGCCCCGGCAACCGTTTCGTGACGGCAGCCAAGCAGCTGGTGCAGGGGCGGGTAGGCATCGACTTGCCGGCCGGACCGAGCGAACTCTGCATCTTGGCGGACCACACCGCCGACCCGGCGCTCGTCGCCGCGGACCTGCTCGCGCAAGCTGAGCACGATCCCGATGCCCGCACGTGGCTGATCACAACCTGCAAGGATCTGGTCCCGAGCGTGCGCGAGCAGCTGGCCGCGCAGCTCGACGGGCTCGCGACGCGCGACGTTGCAGCGGTAGCCCTGGCCGCCGGCGGTGCGGTGCACTGCGCCACGCTCGAAGAAGCCGAAGCAGTCTGTGATCGACTGGCTCCGGAGCACCTACAGCTCGTGCTGGCGCCGGACGCTGCCGACCGCGCCGCCACGCGGCTGCAGCACTACGGCGCTCTGTTTTTCGGGCGCAACGGCGCCGAGGTGCTGGGCGACTATGGCGCCGGCCCCAACCACGTGCTGCCCACGGCTGGTGCCGCTCGGTTTACCGGCGGGTTGTCGGTGTTCACGTTCTTGCGCGTGCGGACCTGGCTGAAGCTGGATCGAGCCGCCAACCAGCTGCTCGAGGACGCCGCGGACCTCGCCGACTTGGAAGGATTGCCCGGGCACGCAGCCGCCGCGCGGAGGAGGCTCTCGCCATCCGCAAGCCGATCGCACGCCAACCCTTGAGTCGTGGTAAGGTCTGGCCCACCAGGACTATCGTGGATTTTCAGCTACCAGAACCCAGCTTGCCGAACGGTGCGGTACCGGTATTCCCGCTCGGCGGAGTATTCCTGTTCCCGCACCAGGTTCTGCCGCTGCACATTTTCGAACCGCGCTACCGCGATATGGTCGCCGACCTGCTCGACGGCCCGGGGCGGCTCGTGATCGCTTCGCCACTCATTGGCGAGTCCGAAACCGACGATCACGTCCCCGAAATCGTGCCGGTTGGCGGGCTCGGCGAAATCCTCCGTCACGAGAAGCATCCCGACGGTCGCTACTCGATTTGGGTCTTGGGCGTCGCCCGCGTGCACATCCAGGAAGTCCCGAGCGACAAGCTCTACCGACAGGTCGAAGTCCTGCCGTTCGTCGAGACAGACGTGCCAGAAGAGACGGCATTTGGGCTCGCCGAAGAGCTTCGCGAAGCGGCCACCGCTCGCTTGAAGGAGCCGCTGCCGTTGCCGGACAGCACTCCGCCAGGTCTCTTGGCGGACCTGCTCATGCAGACACTGCAGGCGCCGCGCTCGCTGATCGAGCGCGTCTACGCCGAGCCCGACGTCGAGGAGCGGGCGCGCATGGCGCTGCGTGAAGCGAATCGCGGCGATGGTCCGGATGTGGGTCGTCCGGACTTGGGTAGTGAAGATTTGGCGGATGGCAAGGCCGAGGTCGATCTCCAAGAATTCGACGGAGACGCGCCGGATCGAGGCGACGGGCAGCCGAATAACGAGCCGGATCAAGACGCTTCAGACGGCGATCACGGGCCCTCACAAAGCTGATCGCGGGCGCTGCATCCTCTCGCCGCATCCTTTCGCAGCGGATCCTTTCGCAGCGGGCGCGGCAGCTTCTTTCCATGTGGCGACGAGACGCCGCCCGCCAATGCACCGCCTACTCGGCTGCGAGGGCGTCAGGGATTACCCTGACACCACGTAGGAGTTCGCTGGAGTGGTGCCTTTCAACGTGTTTGTTTTTGCAACATTGTCGAAGTCATTGCCATTCATGGTATCTTCCTTCATATGCTGCTCTCCCGCTCGTCCGGCGGCAATGGCCCGAAGCTCTCGCCCCATCGCATCTACCTCGTCGGTGCTCCATCAACTGGAAACACAACTCTCGCGCGTTGGATCCGTGACAACTACGAGATCCCGATGATCGCGGACGCGTCGGCGACCGTCGCGAGCATGGCAGCGGCCCGAGGAAAAAACGCGACCTGTATGCCAGAAGCGAGTCGTGCAGGCAACACGGACCCAACTGCGGCAGACCACACTCGGGCGGATCTACATCTGGCAGACCGGCAGCTCTCGTCTCTGTTTTGGCGTCAGGTTGAGGCCGAACACACGATTTGCTCGTCGTTCGTTAGCGATCGCGGCTTTAGCAGCTTGGCCGACGTTGCGCATCGCTCGACCGCCGTTGGCCGCATCTTCCGCGACCCTCGACTTGCGGACTACATGCGCTGGGTGCAATCGGGCCTGGTCTTCTTCCTTCGCCCGCAGAGGAGTCTCTGGCAACGAAGCGTGCAGGAGCGATCGGCTCGTGTGAACGCTCACAAGGACGAAACCACCTGGGACGACGTGGTGCGTGCGGACGGCATGATCAAACTGCTGCTCGAGCAGTTCGAAGTGCCCTACATTCCTGTCGCATCGCTCTCGATGCAGCAGCGAGTCCGACTCACGGAACGCTGTCTTGACCTCGCCGGCATGACGCGGGAACAGGCCGGGTCTGACGCGACCAGCGCGGACGCGGCATCTAGCTTGCGAAGCTCCAAGCTGGGCCGTGGCAACATGCGCAACACCGCCAGCCCCGACCTAGCGCGTCAGAATCCAGCGCGTCAAAACGATCCATCACGGCAGAGCCGTGCGATCCGCCAGAACAATCTGGCCGCCAATGGCTTGCTTCGGCCGCGTTTGGATCGGGCGGCCGCGTCTTCTTGAGCTGCGACGCTCCTGTCGCGCTGTCGTTCGCGGGGCTATCTGGGTTCTAGTGCCATCCGGCTAGCTGGCACGTAGCTCTACTGACATCCGGGCTCTCGCCTTTGGGGTCCCCAGACCCGATGCAGACCCGATGCCGATGCCGATGCCGATGCCGCAGCAGCGGCTAGCTCGAGGGTAGCGGCAGCACGTCTTCGAGCTCTTCGAGCAGTTCGACGAACATCTCGGACGTCAGCGGCTTGCTCCGAAAGGTGTGCACCGTCGGCGAGGCTTCGACCTTGTCGCGATGCGCGGTCAGATCCGCAGTGGACAGCATGACGACAACCATTGCCTGCCGCTGCTCCTCGGGCAACGCCTCGTAGCACTGCAGAAACTCCCAGCCATTCATGCCGGGCATGTTGATGTCCAAGAACATCAGGTTCGGCTTGATGGCCCCAGCTGCGAGCTCGGCGAGCGCCTGGCGCGGATCATCTACGACAACCACGTTGTCGACGCGGCCAGACTTCTGGAGCGCCCGGCGATGGAAGAAGTTGTCGGCCTCGTCATCGTCGACAAGCATCACACATGGAATGCGTTTCATTGGCTCTGGAGTTCGTTGGCGGCCCTTGGCGGCGGCGGCGGCGGCGGCGCAAGCGCATCGCCGCCCGTCGAGCCCGCGTCTCGTGCGGCCCAAGCCACGACTGGGGTTTTCGGCAAGACAATGCGGAACGTGCTGCCCCCGCCGTCGACGGCTGTCGAAGCCTCGACCCAGATTCGGCCGCCAAGGTATTCGACGATGCGCTGACAGTGTGCAAGGCCGATGCCGGTCCCTGGAAAGCGCTCGCGGCGATTGAGCGTCTGGAAGATCTCGAAGATCCGTTCGCGGTCTTCGGGGGCGATCCCCATGCCGTTGTCGGTGACGGCGATGTGCCACTGCTCGCCGACAGATTCTGCCGACACCCGGATATGCGGTGCACGCTCCTCGTGGCGAAACTTGATCGCGTTGGACAGCAGGTTTTGGAACAGCAGCCGCATCTCGGTGGCGCGTCCGACAACCTCCGGAAGGTTCTCGCAGGAGATCGTCGCTCCGGCCTCCGCCAGCGCACTGCCCAAGTCGGCTTGGATTTGCTGCAGCAGCACGGCCAGGTCTACGGACTCGAGGTCGCCAGCCTCTTGGCCGCGACCGATCCGGCTAAACTGGAGCAGGTCACGGATCAGCGTTTGCATGCGTCCAACGGCCTTGTCCATCAAGTCGATGCAGTAGATGCCGTCTTCGCCGACGCCCTCGGCGCACTCTTCCCGCAGCAGCTCCGCCGAGTTGGCAACCGTGCGCAGCGGCTCCTGCAGATCGTGCGACGCGAGATAGGCGAATTGTTCGAGCTCGCCGTTGGACCGCTTCAACTCACCATTGAGACGCTGCAAACTCGCCTGAGACGCCGAGAGTTCGCGATTGATCGACGCCATGCCCGGCAGGTCCAGAGCACGCGGCAGCACCCGCACGAGGGCCACCAGCGTGGCCAACGAAACCACCGCTGTGCCGACCTTGAAGACGGCGGCAATTCGATAGGCAGGCCACCAGAAAATGATCGCCTCCATCGTGTGCACCGCGCCACAAAACAGGATGAAGGCGCCAAACAGCCAGAACAGCACCGGGAAGGTGACGTCGGGTCGGCGCCAGCGGTAGACCAAGATCAGGGCCGGGATGGCGAAGTATGCAAGCGCCGTGACGGCGTCGGAAAGGATATGGATCCAGCCGTGCAAGGCCGTCCAGGAGCCGCAAAACCACCGCTGCGGAAAGTCCGACGTATCGAAGAGGATTCCGACGCCCTGAGGCCCGGAGTCCGCCGCAACAGCGACTGCCATAGCTACCGTCGCATCCATCATCGATCGTCCGTGCCCTGCGAGCCCTCTCCGTCGAATCGCAGGCGCGACTCGCTGCGGCCCCTGGTGGCGCGCCCTCCTCTCCTCGACCAAGCCAGGGCTGGGACTTGATGCGCAAGCGGCAAAGGGTGACCGCGGCCGGCCGCGTTGCGGAGCATCTCCTAGGGCGTGCCCCCAGTTCGCCGACGCGGACGCGGGCGCGAGCGGCGGGATGCGGGATGATCCGCTCGCTGCCGCACCACGTATTTTCTGGTGCCGCTTCCTCCAAGAACACCTACCATTTCGGCATGCCCGCACCGCTCTCGCACCAGAAGCTCTCGCGAGCCCTTCTGGAGCTGCTCGAGGACCGCACCGCACTGCGGCCGCGCGTCGCCATGTTGCTTGGCTCCGGCCATGCCTCCATCACCAACCAGCTCAAAGACAAGGTCGTGCTGCACGGCGACGATTTGCCTGGCGAGCCCCTGCCGACCCCGATCCTCGTCGGCATTCTCGAAGGCGTGCCGGTTGCGGTCGCCGACGCGCCACTGGCATCCTACGAAGGCCTGAGCTCCGCCGAGCTGGCCCAGCCGGTGCGCGTGCTGCGCGCCCTCGGCTGCGAGCTGCTCATCCTGACGGCAGGCGCGGCCAGTCTCAGCCAGCAGATCGACGCGGGTTCGATCGCGGTCGTCGAGGACCATCTCAACCTGAGCGGCATCCACCCGCTGATTGGCCCCAACGACGACGGTCTCGGGGCGCGCTTCCCCGACATGAGCGAGCCCTATTCGCACGAATGGACCGAAGTCACGCGCGACGTCGCGGTTCGTGCCGGGGTGCCCTGCGTCCCTGGCGTCTTCGCTGCGATGGCTGGCCCAAGCATGCCGACGCGCGCCGAGTACCGCTTCTTGCGTCAGGCGGGTGCCGACCTTGTGGGCATGTCGTTGGTTCCTGAGGCGATCGCGGGCGTTCACGCAGGCTTTCAGGTGTTGGCCTTGGTCGGCGTCACCCAGCAAGTTCTTGCCGGCCACACCACCCGCGTTTCGATCGAGGCCATGATCGACGCCGCCGACGTTGCTGCGCCGCGCATGGCGACGCTCCTGGTCGGGATCGTGGCCGCTGCCCGCGGGCGAATCTGATGGTCCCGCAGGCCGTTCGCCCACGCCTTGGCGTGTTGCTCAGCGGCACGGGCCGCACGCTGCAAAACCTGCTCGACCGGATCGAGAAGGGCGCGCTCGAGGCCGCCGTCGCCGGCGTCGCGAGCGACCGCGATGACGCATTCGGCCTGCAGCGTGCCATCGAGTTTGGCGTCGAAGCGCGGCATCTGCGCGACCCGTCGGAGATCTGGTCGTGGATCCAAGAGCTCGGCTGCGATTTGGTCGTGCTGGCAGGCTACACCCGGCTGCTGCCCATCATTCCCGACTACGAAGGCCGCGTGCTCAACATCCACCCGTCGCTGCTGCCCGACTTCGGCGGCAAGGGGATGTATGGCGAACACGTGCACCGCGCGGTGCTCGCCGCCGAACGCTCAGAGTCCGGCTGCACGGTGCACCTGTGCGACAACGAATACGATCGCGGTCGTGTGCTGATGCAGGCGCGCGTGCCCGTCGTTCCGAGCGACACGGTTTCCAGCCTTGCCGCGCGTGTCTTCGACGCCGAGCGCGAACTCTATCCCGCCGCGATCCGCATGCGCTGGCGCGAGCTCAACGACGGCGCGGCCGACTCCTAGCCTTTGCCGCCTAGCCTCTGGCGGCGGCGCTGGCGTGCCGCAACCAGGCGTCGAACACACTCGTCGAAGGCGGCTCCGAACAGGATGACCGCGCCGATGACGGCAAACTCGAGCTGGTTGCTATCCATCAGCAGATTGATGGTGTTCGGCAGCAGCTGCATCAGCGCAGTGCCGAGCACGATGCCGAGCACGAAACCCTCGCCGCCGCGCAGCGCAACGCCGCCGAGCACCGCGCCCGCGATCGCGTAGAGCTCATAGAAGTTGCCAAAGCTAGATGCCTGCGCCGAATTGACGTCGAGCACAAACAGGCAGCCACCGAGCCCAGCCAACAGCGAGCACGCGACGTAGGCCAATACCGTTAGCTTGCCGGTTGCGACGCCGGCAAAACGAGCGGCCTGTTCGTTGCGTCCGAGGGCGAACAGATGACGCCCCCATACCGTTCGTTGCCACAGCACACCGGTCGCGATCGCGACCATCGCCAGCACCAGCAGCGGGGCTGGAATGCCAAAGCCAGCGCCGAGGGGAAGCTTGCCGGACGCCAGCCAGCGCAAGCCCTCGCCGTCCGTGCCAAGCCCCATGGTCTGATCGCCGGTAAACGCGCGCATCGCGCCGCGGTACAGCAGCAGCCCGCACAGCGTGACCACAAACGGCTGCAGGCCGAGCCCAACGACAAGCAGCCCGTGCCAAAGTCCAAGCGCCGCACAGAGCAGCAGCACCAGCGGCAGCGACAGCCACGGCGGCAAACCGCAGCCCACGACCAGCCACGGCAGCACGCAACCCGCGACGCAAACAACGGAACCGATCGAGAGATCGATGCCCCCGGTCACAATCACAAACGCCGCCGCAATCCCTAGAACGCCGAAGAGCCCGATGCGCCGCAGCAGGTTTTCGATGTTGTAGCCCGACAAGAACGGGTAGCTGCCGGTGCTCGGGTCGTACGACAGCCACGCGGTCGCGCCGGCGACGAGCAGCAGCAGGAGCGCTATGCCGAGGATCTTCTTCATTGCAGATTCGTCACCGCAGACTCGTCACGGCCGCGGCTCCGCAGAGGAAGCTGCGGCGGCCGCTTGGCCACCCATTGCGAGCCTCATGATGGCGTCTTCGGTGCCCGCCGCACCGAGGAGTTCGCCTTGGATCTGGCCATCGCGCAGCACCAGCACGCGGTCGGCGAGCTGAAGCACTTCCTCGAGTTCGGAACTGACGAACAGCACCGCCATGCCCTGCTGCCGCAGCTGCGCCAGGCGCCGGTAGATCTCTTGGCGGGCGCCCACATCGACCCCGCGCGTCGGCTCGTCGAGCAGCAGCACCGCGGGCTCCGTCGCGAGCCAGCGACCGAGCACGACCTTCTGCTGGTTGCCGCCGGACAGGCCGCCAACGGCTTGTTCGCCGTCGCGGCACGCGATCTGCAGCTCTGCCACGCTGTTCGTGCACAGCTCTCGCTCGTAGCCGCGATCGAGCCACAGCCCGCGACCGCGACAAGCCAGGGTCGCCATGGACAGGTTCTCGCGCACGGACATGCCGAGCACGAGACCTTCGCCCTTGCGGTCCTCCGGGAGCAACGCCAAGCCAGCATCCATTGCTGCCCGCACGGACGCGCCTTCGACGAGCTCACGGCCGCACACGAAGACGCGGCCAGCGGCCCGGCGATCGATGCCGAAAAGCGCCCGCAGCAGCTCGCTGCGGCCGGATCCGAGCAGGCCGGCAATGCCGACGATCTCGCCTTGGCGCAGTTCCAGGTCAACGCGCGCGTGCGCAAACATCCGCGTTGCAAAGCTCTCGACCCGAAGCGCCACCGAACCGCCTGCGACGGGCGGGCTGTCAACCGCCAGGGGCTCGAGACCGCGCCCCACCATCAGCTCCACCACGCGCTTGGGGTCGATCTCGTGGCGGCTTAGCTCGCCGCTGTTGCGGCCGTCGCGCAGGCCGACGACTCGATCTGCGAGACGCGCCACTTCCTGCAGGCGGTGCGTGATGTAGACGATCGCAACGCCGGCTTGCCGGAGCTCATCGAGCACGGGAAACAGCCGATCGACTTCGCTGGCACTCGGGCTCGACGTCGGCTCGTCCATGAGCAACACCTTGGCATCGGCGCGCGGCGCGCGGGCGATTTCCAACAGCTGCCGCTGGCCGAGGCGGAGCTCTGCGACGCGCAGATCCGGGTCGACGTCGAGCCCAAGCCGCTGCAGCAAGCTGCGGGCTCGCTCCTTCATGGCCTGCCGCCGCAACCACGGCCCGCGCCGCAGCTCGGCTCCGAGAAACAGCGCCTCGGCAACCGTGAGGTTGTCGCACAGGCTCAGCTCTTGATGGATCAAGGCAATGCCGCGCCGCAGCGCATCCGCCGGATTCGTCAGCGCCGCCGACTGGCCACCGATTTTGATTTGGCCCGCATCTGGCTGCAGCAACCCGGCGAGCACCTTCATCAGCGTGCTCTTGCCGGCACCATTCTCTCCCACCAGCGCCGTGATCTCGCCGCCGTAGGCCGCGAAGTCGACGCCATCGAGCGCGCGCACGCCGGGAAAGCTGCGCGAGACGTTGCCCGCAGCCAGAGCGGGCGAATCGAGGCGACGCGCCGTCACGTTAGCGGCCGAGCAGCTTGTCGAGCTCCTGACGGAACGCGGCTACACCGGGGCGGCGGATCTGCTTCGCCGGCACCGGCAAGATCCCGCCCTTTGGCAGCAGCGCGCGCCGTTCGGCTTCGGAGCCAGCGGCCGCGAGCTTGGCCAGCATGGCGATCGACTGGTAGCCATACTCGTACGGGTTTTGCACCACCGTGCCGTGGATGTGGCCGTCGGCAATGCCCTGCAGCGTGCGCTGATTTTCATCAAACGACACGATGGCCACCGACCCGAGCCGACCCGCGCCGCGCACCGCATCCAGAATGACCGGCGCTTCGTGCTCGAACAGCCCCACCATGACTGCGATGTCGGACCAGCGCGCGAGCGCATCCTCCGCGATCGACTTCGCCTTGCGTGCGTCGAGCTGATCCGTGAACGTCGCGCGGATCTCCCACCGGTCGTTTTGTAGTTCGGCGTCGACGGCATCGAAGCGGTTCGGATCGCGCGAACGTTCGAGCAGGTAGTCGACAACACCTTGGCGCCGGCGCCGGCCGTTGTCCTGATCCAGCGTGCCCACCAGCAGCACGACGGGGCCACCGTCTGGCTGCGCTTCGGCGATCAACTCGCCGCACATCCGCCCGGCGTCGTAGTTGTCGACGCCGATGAAGCACAGCCGCTGCGAGTTCGGCGCGTCCGAATCCTGCGTGATCAGCGGCACGCGCTGGGCTAGATCGTCGAGCAGTCCCGTCATGTTGTCGGGATCCTTGGGGCTGACCGCGATGCCCTGCACGCCGGCGGAGACCACATCCTCGAGCATGCGCTTCTGCTCTTCCGGCGTGCCGTTGGGCGGCATGCGCACCAAGACGTCGACGTCGAGCTCTGCCGCTGCCGCCTGCACGCCCGCTTCGGCAACGGCCCAAAATTCGACGGCGCAGTTGGTCACAAACGCGAACCGCGGTTTGCGCGCGCTCGCCCCGCCCTGATCCGCTGAGCCGCCGCAGCTCGACAGGCCCAGCAACAAAAGCGTCGCGATCAGCAGCAGGCAAACCGCGCGCAGGCGCGCGATCGAACAACGACGATGGCTCGATGAATCCATGCGAAGACGGGGCGCGAGGGCGTTGGACGTAGTCATGATCAGCAAACCGTCATGCCGCCGTTGACGGCGACGTCCTGCCCCGTGATGAACGCAGCCGCGTCGCTCGCGAGAAACGTGATGATGCCGCCGATGTCCGCCGGCACGCCCCAGCGCTGCATGGGGATCATCGCCTTGTAGCCATCCTTGAGCGGCTTCGGCTCGTTTTCATGTCGTTCCACCGGGATCCAGCCCGGCGAGACCATGTTGACCGTGATCTGCCACGGCGCCAGCTCCGTCGCCATGCTTCGCGTCCATCCGGCCTGCGCACCTTTGGCCGCGACGTAGGCCGAAAAGCTCGGCACGCCGCGTCGAAAGACCTCGCTGCCAATGTTGATGATGCGGCCACGGCGGCGCTTCTTCATGCCCGGCAAAACCGCACGCGTCAGCAGGTAGGGAGACTTGACGAAGAAGTCGAGCATCGACTGGTAGAAGGCCCAGTCGTAGCGCTCGATCGGTTTCTGAGGCTGATCCGGCGTTGCGTTGACGACCACGATATCGATGGGGCCGAGCTTCTTTTCGACCGCACCACAGAGCTTTTGCACCGCGGCCTCGCGGGTCACGTCGGCACGAAACAACTCGCCCTCGCCGCCGCGCGAACGAAACTCCGCGAGCGTCTCTTCGGCCTTGTCGCGGTTGTTGGCGTAGTTGATCGCCACCTTGGCGCCGGCCGCTCCCAACGCGAACGCCATCGCTTTGCCCAACCCCTTGCTGCTGCCGGTCACCAGCGCCGTCCGGCCCGCGAGCATCATCGGCCGCGGATCGCAGTCGATCTCGCCCGCGGACGGGCGCGGGCTTTGACGAGGCTTGCCCCGATTCGCAACAGGCTTACGCGCGGACTTCTTGGCTGCCATGGCTACGACGCTAGCGACTTGCCCTACTCGGCGCGACCTCTACAACAGGGTGTCATGCAGTTGTGCCGCCACATGGCCCGAAGGACGTTGGCCATCGCTTTGCTGGCCTGCACGCTGATCGGCAGCGGGCTGATTCCCCGCGACTTGGTTGCGCAAATCGAACCAAGTGCGCAGCCGGGACCCGTTGCGCAGCCGGGATCCGTTGCGCAGCCGGGACCCATTGCGCAGCCGGGATCCAGTCTGCAACCCGGTGCCGCTTCGGCCCCTTCGCCCATGCAGCCTACACCGGCAATGGCAGCCACGGGCCACTCTCATTGGGCATGGCAACCGCTGCGGGTGGTCACGCCGCCGGTCGTGGCCGGCGCGCCGCAGCCGGTCGACGCATTCGTCGGCGACGCCCTACAGCGCATCGGGCTCGCGCCGTCGCCACCTGCACCGGCGAGCCAGCAGCTGCGCAGGCTCTGGCTCGACCTGATCGGCCTGCCGCCGCCGCCCGATGCCATCGAAGCGTTTTGCGCGGCCCCCACCGACGAGGCCTGGAGCGAGCAGGTCGACGCCCTGCTGGCGTCGCCGCACTTCGGCGAACGCTGGGCTCGCCACTGGCTCGATCTCGTGCGCTATAGCGAGACGCTTGGCCACGAGTTTGACTTCGAACTGCCGAACGCGTGGCGCTATCGCGACTACGTCATCCGGGCCTTGCAAGACGACGTTCCCTACGACCAGTTCGTTCGCGAGCACATCGCCGGTGACCTGCTTGCAATGCCCCGGCGCGACGCCGACGGCAACGACGAGAGCATCATCGGCACGGCGGCCTGGTGGTTTGTCGAGCAAACGCATGCGCCCGTCGACGCCATGCAGCACCAGGCAGACCGCATCGACAACCAGATTGATGTGCTCGGCAAGGCCTTCCTGGCCACCACCGTGGCGTGTGCGCGCTGCCACGATCACAAGTTCGACCCCATTCCGACGCGCGACTACTACCGTCTGTTTGGTTACGTGCAGAGCTCTCGCTACGTGCAGGCGCCGCTCAAGCCCGTTGATCCAAACGGAGCGGCCTACCAGCGCGCCCTGGCTGCCCAGCGGACGGCGCTGTCGCCCTTCGTTCCCGACCCAATCTATGGCAGCGTCGTGAAGCGCAAGGATGACATCTTGATCGCAGACGCGGCTTCGCCATGGTCGCGGCCCGCCCATGCGGCGGCGGCCGCGAGCGAGTGGTTTGTCACCAACGATGGCTTCGGCTCGGTCCCCTGGCGCGGCTACTTCTGCGTCGACCCCGAAGCGGAAGGCATCACGCTGCACGTGCTGCCCGGCCCGTTTTGGCTGAGCTGTGCGACGGGCGTCAAGCGCGAAGGCACGCTCGCGACGCGAACCTTTGACGTCAACCGCCGCTACCTGCACGTGCGCTGTGCGGGCGAGCACAGCCGCATCAAGCTGATCATCGACGGCTTCCACATCGTGCGCAATCCGATCTACGGTGGCCTGCACCGCAAGGTGGTCCAGCAAACGGCACACTGGCTGACGTTTGATCTGGCTCG
>JBGCDH010000062.1:0-3763 GCA_045105235.1 Planctomycetota bacterium
GAACAGGACCAGCATCAGCTTCGCGAGTTGCTTTGCCTGGGCGAGACGAGCAGGGGCGACCACGGCAAAAGCTGCCGTCAGCTCGGCCGCCGTCCAGATGCCGTCTTGGTTGCGGTCTGCTTGGAGCAGCAGCGGCTCGAGGAGCTCGGCGGGCAGCAGTTTGGCTGCTGCATTCGCAACCGGCGTGCGCGCCGTGACCCAGTCATTGAGGCCGAGTTCATCGACGATCGCCACGTCGGGCAGGGCCCAACCGGTGAGGCCCACGGCGGATGCGACGGCAACCGGGATGTCGTCGGCCGGGAACTCGCGACGGACGCGTTCTGGCCGCAGCGTGAGCAGATGGGATAGCGGCATGTCGGTCCGGAACCGGATGCAGATCATGTGCATGCGCAGCCACAGCCGGTGGCGGTCATACAGGCGCGCGGCGGGCTGTGCCCAGCTCGGGCAATGGTCGGCGAGCGGGTCATAGTCCGGCGGGTGCCGGGCGTCGGTCGCGGCAAAGACGAACCAGCCGACCGACGAAGCCAGTGCGAGCGCGACGAGCGAGAACGCCGCCAGCCGCGAGCCGCCTAGCCGCAGCGACATGGCGACAACTCCGAGGGCGGTCAGCGGCACCCAGTGACACAGAATGCGGAAGCCGAAGTGGTCGCCGCCAACCATCACGAGGTAGTAGGCCGCATGCAGCATCAGCGCGCCGATGGCCGCGATCGTCGGCAGCTTCTGCGCCAGGCGCGCAGCGGGCCGGGCGTCGGCTGCTCGCAGCTGTCGATAGGCGGCCACCAGCAGCGAGCAAGCAAGGAGCGGCAGCAGCAGCCAGGTGCCGTTTTCAGCCGCGAAGCAAAACAGGTAGCGCATGCCCGCTTCCGGCCAGGCTGTCGTGACCTTCGCGTAGTAGGTATTTGGCAGCCACTCGCCGTAGTAGGCGCGCCGCCAGGCAATCTGGCCAACGACCAGCAGCAGCGGCGCGAGACCTAGCAGCAGCGTGCGCAGGCGCAGGGGGCTCGTCGGAGTGCGAGCGGCATCGTTCTGCGTCGCCACTCGATCGAGCAGCCAGATGCCCGCGGCGCAGGATGCCGTCGCTGCGCTCAGCAGCAGGCCGTCGGGTCGCGTCCAGGTTGCGACGGCAGCGAGCAGCGACCAGCATGCGAGATCCCGCGTCGCGCGGCGCGGCGGCTGATCCGTGCGGCCGATCCGAAAGGCCTGCACGATCCACGCGACGAACAGCAGTTGGAAAAGCGCTGTCTCCAGACCGCTCGACAACCACTGCAAGAACGTCCGGTTGCCGACGACGCATAAGAGCGCGAGCGCGACGAGCGCTAGATGAGCGGGTGTGCCGCGCCGATCTACGACGCGACGCAGAGTTGCGAGTAGAAGTGCGACCGTCGCGACGCCGCAGCCAATAGAAATCCAATTGCAGGCATCGGGTGGTTCGACTCCGAACCACGACCAGCTGGCCCACAGCAGCAAAGCCCACGAGAGGCTCGTGTAGCCTTCGACCGGCGCGAAGGGAGGACGGTTCCAAACGAGGCCGTAGCCGTCGTGCGCGTTCGCTACATAGCGAAAGATGATGAAGGCATCGTCGCACCAAAACTCGAGGGAAAGTGCGCCGAAAACGGCGGCCGCACCGCTGGCGAGGAACACCAGCCAGCCGCCGAACCCGAGTTTGCTGTTTGCGTGACCTTCCACTTCTCGCGCTTCAGCATATCGCGAGCATTGCGTATCGATGATTGCCGACGCGAAGTCTTTTCGCGTTCCTGCGACGACATGCAGCGGGGGGTGGCTACCTCCGCAAGCATGACCGCCGCTGAGCGAATCGAACCTGCGAAGAGAGCGCGCGTCGTCGGTTTTGATGTGGCGCGCTGCCTGGCTATCCTGTCGATGGTCTACGTCAATTTCGAGATCGTGATGGCGCCCGGTTCGTCTGATGCGAAAGACCCGGAATGGCTCCGATCGCTTGCCAGCATGTTCGAAGGCAATGCCTCGGCGCTGTTCGTCACGCTTGCCGGCTGCGGCCTGGTGATGCTGCGGCGTCGCGATGTGATCTTGCGGCGGGCGCTGCTGCTGCTGGTGTTTGGCTACGTTTGGCAGCTGCTATGGCCTGGTGACATTCTGCACTACTACGCCTTCTACCTGGCGGTGGGCGCATCGTGCCTCGACCTGTCGGCGCGCTGGCTGTGGCTGCTCGCGGCGGCGAGCATCGGCGGCTGGCTGATGATGTTCACACTGCTTGACTACGGCGCCGGCTGGCAGTGGTCGACGCTCGACTACGCGGACTTCTGGTCGCTGCGCGGCCAGCTGCGCAACCTGCTGTTCAACGGTTGGCATCCGCTGTTTCCGTGGCTGGCGTTTTTGTTTGCGGGCATGGCGCTGGCACGGTCGCAGATTCACATACCGAGTAGGCGCCGCCTGGCGCTGGTGGCCTCCGCGCTCGTCTACGCGGGTGCTTGGCTGGCTTCGAGCTGGCTCAGCGGTCTTGCGGATACGCGCTCGATTGTGGCGCAGTTCACGCAGTGGTATGGCGCCCCAGACAAGCTGTGGGGGATGTCCTCGATTCCACCAGGTCCGCTGTATGTGCTGTCCGCCGGTGGCGTGGCGATCTTCGTGCTGGCGCTCTGCCTAGAGGTCACGAGCTGGCCACGAGTGGCTGCTTGGACGGCACCGCTGGCGCGCACGGGTCAGCTGGCGCTGACGTTCTACTTGGGCCACATACTCGTGCTGTTCTTCCTGGTCGAGCCCCTGCAGGCGTCCCTGATGGCTTCTTTCGAAATGCTGCCGCTGTCGTATTCGGCCGTAACTGCGCTGCTCTTCGGGGTAGGAGCCATGGTCTTTGCCGTTACATGGCGGGGCCAACGCGGGCCGCTCGAATGGCTGATGCGGCGCTTGTGCGGCTAGATGGTCGTCAGCCCGCCGGGCGCGGTCTGCTCGCACCGTATGGGCGCCCGCGCCCGCGGCTGCGCGTCTCGAGATCTTGCTTACGTTCGAGGCGCGAACGGCCGATGACAACGGTGTTCTCTTGAGGCAACCATGGGCAACCTGACCCCCGAACTGGCGGCAATTCGTGACGAAACGCGGGACCTGGCCAAGAGCTACGGACTCGATTTCTACGAAGTCATCTACGAGCTCGTCGATCACGATGAACTCAACATGATCGCCAGCTACGGCGGTTTCCCGGTGCGCTATCCGCACTGGCGATGGGGCATGGAATACGAGCAGCTCAGCAAGAGCTACCAGTATGGCCTCAGCAAGATCTACGAGCTCGTCATCAACAATGACCCGTGCTACGCCTACCTGATGCGGGCCAACGCCATCACCGAGCAAAAGCTCGTGATGGCGCACGTCTATGGGCACTGCGACTTCTTCAAGAACAACGCGTGGTTCAGCCACACCTCGCGAAAGATGATGGACGTGCTTGCAAACCACGGCTCGCGCATCCGGCGCTACATGGATCGCCACGGGCAGGGCCCGGTTGAAGACTTTATCGATGTGGTGCATTCGCTCGACAACCTGATCGATCCGTATTCGCCCTACATCGACCGCGGCACCGACCGTCGCTCCGAGGCGCGCGATCGCGCCGCGGCGGGCAGCGAAGAGGTTCGCAAGATCGAGGCGAAGGACTACATGGATCGCTACATCAATCCGCCTGAATACCTCGAGGCGGAGAAGCAGCGACTGCAGAAAAAGCGCGAGCAGGTAGGGCGTTTTCCGGCCAAGCCTGCGCGCGACGTGCTCAAGTTTTTGCTCGACCATGCGCCGCTAGCATCCT
>JBGCDH010000063.1:0-12521 GCA_045105235.1 Planctomycetota bacterium
GGCGACCTGCTCGATCGCAACGGCACCGAGGTTGCGGTCGACGAACCGACCACCCAGGTGCTGCTCTACTACCGCCAGTTCCGCCGCTGGAACGTGGTCGGGGCAGCGCTGCACGGCGCGCAGGTGTGGCAGTATGCGCTGGGGCCGCACGCCACCAGCCAGGACTATGCCTACCAGGACGCCGGCTTTGGCCCAGACCGCGCGGTGCGCGACCTGCTGGCGATACCGGTTGCCCAGCTTCAGCCGGGTGCTTTGACCAAGGCGCTCGGCTCCGATCTGCGCCACTACGTGACGGTGGTGCTGGCGGGATGTGCGGGGCTGTCGCGCCGCCAGGTCTACACCCGACTGCGGGAGGCGTGGGAGCGAGGTGCGCGGGTTGCCGTTGGCGATGTGTTGGCGAACCACAGCCGGGCGCTGCTGCTGCAGGAGTTTGAGCGGCGGCTGGTGGCCCTCGAGCGATTCGGCGAAGAGGTCTGGCAGCATCAGCTGGCCTGGGCCGAGCGCAGCGGCCGCGATCTCGACCGGATCTCGTCGCTGTTTGAGCTGCTCGACCGGATGCGGCGCAACAGCCTGCTCGGCCAGCGCATCGAGCGCAGGATCGACGGCAAGGTCACGCTTGGTGCGCCGATCGAGGAGATCCCGCGGGTGTTCGCACCCGATGTGCCGTTCGAGCTCGGCGCCCGGCTGCGCATCGAAAGCGCGGTCTTCGACGGTGTGCGGGTCGAGCCCGCTGTTCGGCGCACGCGCATGGTCGATCCCGACAGCGCCTTCGCCGACTTTGTCGGCAAGGTCTCGCGCCTCGATCTGCTCCAGCGAGCGCCGTCCGACAGCTTCCAAACGGCGAAGCCGGCGGATGCGGATGCGGGATCCGAAAAGCCCGCGAAGCCGCCCGCGAAGGAGCTCGGCCAGAGCTGGATCGAAAAGCACCTCGAGGACTCGCTGCCGCCGGACTGGATCAGCCGGCTGGTTCCCGAGGGTTTGGTCGGCGACGAGGACACGCGGCTGCGCATGCTGGAGCAGGCGCGTCGGCGCTACGGCTACGAGATGCTCGTGCGCGAACGACGCGGCCGCAACGGCCTCGAGCGCGCCTACGACGACACGCTGGTCGGCACGCTGGGCATGCGCTTCGTCGAGCACGACAGCCGGCGCCGCGAACACCTGCTCTGGTCCAACCTCAGCGTCGAGCCCGGCAAGCCGGTGCGGCTGTCGTTTGACGTCGGCCTGCAGGCGATTGCCGAAGCGGTTGTGCGCCTCAGCGTCAGCACCTACCTGCCGCAGCAGGAAGCGTGGGAGCAAAAGTATGTGCAGGCCGCGGTGGCGGTCATCGATGCGCACAGCGGCGACATCCTGGCGCTGGCCGGGGCGCCGCTCGGCGAGACGCGCGGTGTCTACACCGTTCCTGGCATCAGCTGGCGCGGCAACGGCTCGCTGGGCTCGGTCGTCAAGCCGTTCGTCATGATCGAACAGCTCGATGCGATGGCCAAGGGACGACCGCACATGGCGCCGCGCGACATGAAGCCGTGCCGGGGTGAGTTTGAGTACCCGTCGCGCTTTGGTCGCGTCATGCTGCGCTGCGACCATACCCATCACGAGCGCGGCCGCGACCCGGTGCTGGCCATCGCCGAGTCGTGCAACATCTTCTTCTACCAGGCCGCCTACGGTTTGGGCACCCAAGGTGTGCACCGCGCCCTGCGACGCTTTGGGCTGCTGAAGCCCGACGATTCTGCTGGCGCGCCGTTGCCGCCGGAATGGCAAGGCAGGGTCCCCGGCCTGCCGGCCAGTCATGGCAGGCTCGATGTTTCTCGCAAGCTGCCGAATGTGGCGATTGGCTACGGCGTCGAGACCTCGCCGCTGTGGGTCGCCCGCGCCTACGCGGCGCTCGCAACCGGAGCGCTGCCCACGGTGGGGACGTCCTGTGACGAGAGGCGTCCGGTGGTTCCGCTGGTCGGCGTCGACGACGGCCTGCGCACGGTGCGCCAAGGATTGCGGGAGTGCTTGACGCTCGGCTCCGGCAATAGGGACTACCTGTCGCTGCTGCGCGAACTCGAAGTGTACGGCAAGACCGGCACCGCCGAGGTCAGTCCCCAGGGTGACAACAACGCGTGGTTTGCCGGCTACCTGCCGTGGACGAGCGCGGCGGGCGTGCAGCTGGCGTTTTGCGCGGTGGTCTACCGTGTCCCCGACAGTACCTACGGCGCCGCCGCCGGCGGCGGCATGTTGGTTGAATTCTTTCGCCAGGTGCGCGCCGATCCGGTGTTGCGCAGCATGTATCTGCAGCGAGAGGGACGCTGATGGGACTGCGCGCAGCACAATCCGAAAACGATCGCCTCGCGGTCTTGCGCAACGTCGACGGCTGGCTGGTGCTCGCCGTGCTGGCGCTGTGCCTGTGCGGGCTGTTGTTCATCGGCTCGGCCACCAGCGAAGAATCGGTATTCGCCGCGCAGCAGTCGCGCCAGGCGCTGTTCTGTGCGGTGGGCTTTGGCATCGGCTTCTTTCTGCTTCTGCCGCACTACGTGCACATCATGCGGCTGTCGTGGCTGCTGTATGTCGGCGCGGTGCTGGCGCTGCTGGGGCTGCGCGTGTTTGCGCCGTCGATCAATGGCGCGCGCAGGTGGTATGCGTTCCCAGGCTTCTCCGTCCAGCCGAGCGAGTTTGCCAAGCTTGCCGTCGTGCTGGCGCTGGCCTCGCTGCTGCGCTTCAAGACGCGTCGGCGCACGTTCGACCAGCTGGTCTTGCCGATGCTGGTTGCCGGCCTGCCAGCGGCGATGATCTTGAGTCAGCCGGATCTCGGCAGCTCGCTGGTCTTTGGGCCCGTGATGCTGGCGATGTGCTACGCCGCCGGAGCGCCGACGCGCAGCATCCTGCTGCTGGTCGCCGTGGTCGCGGGCATGCTGGTGTTTGCCTACTTCGAAACGATGCATGGCTACCAGCGCCAGCGCGTCGACGTTTGGCTGCAGCACTTCAACTGGAACGACAGCACGCTCGGCACGCTCGACGTGCAGCGCGTGCTGCGCAACGCCGGCTACCAGCCGTGGCAGGCCCTGATCGCGATGGGTTCAGGCGGGCTGTTCGGCCATGGCATCGGGATGGGGCCGCAGAACCGCTACGACTTCCTGCCGTATCGCAGTGAGGACTACATCTTTGCGGTGGTCGGCGAGGAAGGTGGCTTTGCCGGCAGCGTCATCGTGCTTGGCATTGTGGCGGCCACGGTTTTGAGCCTGCTCGGGATTGCCCTGCGAACGCGTGAGCGCTTCGGCAAACTCGTGTGCGTCGGTGTCGCCGCCTGGCTTGGGGCGCAGAGCCTGCTGCACGTGGCGGTGTGCGGTTGGCTCGTGCCGAGCACCGGACTGCCGATGCCGCTGATGAGCTATGGCGGCAGCTCGACGATGGCGATGATGCTGGCGCTGGCGCTGTGCGTAAACGTGGCGGCGCGTCGCGAGCCGATCTTGGCTGGCGACGGTTTTCGCTAGTGTCATGCATCTGGACACTAGGTCGAGCTGTGCAGGCAGAACAGCACCGAGCGCTGGCTGCCGCGGTCCAGGTGTTCCCAGAGGTAGATGCCCTGGCCGTCGCCGAGCGCCAGCTTGCCGCTGTGCATGGGGATCGTGATGCTGCTGCGTGTCAGCATGGCGCGCAGGTAGGACGTGCGATCCTGCGGGCCGCTGACGTGTTCGGTCCAGGTCCCGTCGGTGTCGGGAACGAGCCGATCCAGGCAGATCTGTAGGTCGCGGAGCACCTCGGGATTCGCCGTGTCCTGCAGGACCAGGCCCGCGGTGGTGTGCGGCACAAACAGGGTGCAGGCGGCAGCGGCGGGCGCGGGTGCGGCGGTTTCGGCGGCAAGCTCGGCCGTCACTTGCGCGGTGATGTCCACGAGGCCGCGGCGGGTGGTGGAGACGGTCAGGGAGCTCGTCATGGCTGCCATAGTTTGGGGGATCCGGCGAAGCCAAGCGAACCGCGGGGTGGAAATGTGCCGGCTGTGGCGTTGCGGCATCCGGCAACATCGGGTGTCATTTCCGGCGTCAATGATTCCATGGTATCGACGATTGGGGCTCAGCGAGTCGGGGATGCAGCTGTACTGTCGAGCAAATATCTCGACACGCCCCGGCGCCATGTGAGGTGCCCATCTGTCGGCGTGCCGAACCTCTTCGCAGACAAATTGAGATGCGATTCCCTCGGACGTACCTAACCCTTCTTGCCACGTTTGTGGCCGCTTCGCCCTTTGCTCTCGCACAGCAGGGCGGGCCTCAGCAGCAACCTCCCCAGGAGCCTCCGCCGGGAGATCAAAAGATCGGCGAGCTGGCCCTGCCAGGCATCAACAAGTTGACGGTCACCGGCCAGTGGCGTTTCCGTTACGAAGGCTTCTACGACTACGATTTCAACCGCGATGCTGGGCCGAGCGCAGACTTCTTGTCGCAGCGCGCGCGCATCAAGTTCGACTTCGAAGCGACCGACGACATCAACGTGGTCTTCGAGCTGCAGGACGTGCGCAACTGGGGCGAAGAGCTCTCGACCGTCGACGACAGCGCCGACGGACTGGACTTCCACCAGGCCTACGTCCAGATCGAAAACATGCCGGGGATCGGCGGCACGATGAAGGCCGGCCGGCAGCGTCTTGTCTACGGCGATCAGCGCATCATCGGCGGCTTGGACTGGCTGCAGCAGGCGCGGGCGTTCGACGGCGTGCGCAATCGTTGGAGCGACGAGGACGGTTGGGTGGATGCGTTCGTGACGCAGATCCGCGAGACGTTCACCAACGCGACGACGACGGCCGGCTACTCCGACCAGTACTTCATGGGGGTCTACGCGCACCGCAAGCTGGGCGAAGACGGCTACATCGAGCCCTACCTGCTGTTTCTGCAGGACAGCGGCGTGACCGCCGGCGCCAGCCAGAACCGCGGCACGCTCGGCGCGCTGGTCAAGCAGCAGCTGACCGACGAACTGCTGGTGGGCGGTGAGTTCGCCACCCAGTTTGGCGAGCAAGGCGGCGCAGACATTCCGTTCTTCGAAACGTTCGCCGCCAACATCCACGCGCGACTGAAGCCGCGCGAGTCCGACTTCTGGTTTGGGCTCGACCTCAACTACGCGACCGGCAACGACCCAAACTCGGCCGACAACGAGCGCTTCAACAACCTGTTCCCGACCGCCCACAAGTTTTGGGGCTACATGGACTTTGCGACCTGGTCGAACCTGATGCACGGCTCGGTCATGGCCGGCATGCAGTTCACGCCGAAGTCGTCGCTCGAAGCGCACCTGCACACGTTCCGCAGCGTGGAAGAAACGGACCGGCTCGCGGGACCTCGCGGCACGCTCAGCAACGGCGTCTTCGGCGGCTCCCGCTCGATGGGCGAAGAGATCGACGTCGTCTACAAGCTGGCCATCGACACCGGCGGCAAGAGCCGGGCGCACCTGCACATCGGCTACGGCATCTTCCTGCCGGGTGCCGGTGTCGAAGACGCGTTCGGCAGTGACGACGTGGCGCACTTCGCCTACGTCGAAACCGGCGTGCTGTTCTAGGGAGAGCCGTTGCCGAACCCGAACCTCAGCAGGCTCGGTAACGAGAACCCGAACCTCAGCCGGGTTCGGTAGGCAGAACCAGCCCCCGAACCTCAGCAGGTTCGGTAACCTACTTCTTCCCCTTCTGCTTGTTCTTCAAGAACGCTTCGTAGTACTTGCGGAAGCGCGGCGGCACCTTCGGGCTCGAGCCGCGGTTCTTGAGGAAGTTCAAGTAGGGCTGTAGCTCGCCCCATTCGCCCTGACCCGTGCCGCGCTTGCCGGGGCCGGTCTCTCCGTTTTGGGCCTTGCCCTTGCTGGTGTTCTGGCCGGCTGTCGACGCCTGTTGGCCGCCTTGCGGCTGGCCTTCGCCTGGCTTGGGCTGCGGCTTCTGGTCTTGCCCTTCCCCCGGCTTGTTTTGGCCGGGCTGCTGCTGCTGGCCGTTGGGCTGCTGCCCATTCGGCTGCTGGCCGTTTTCTTGCTGGCCACTCTGCTGCTCGCCCTGGTCGACGAAGTTCGGGGTCTGGTTCTCCCGGCGCTGCTTGTCGCTCGAGCCCTGCTGCTGGCCGCTTTGCGGCTGGGACTGCGAGTCTTGGCCCTGGCCCTTCGACTGCTGGTCGCTGCTGCTCGAGCTGCTCGAACTGCTCGACTGGTTCTTCATGTCCTCGAGCTTTTCGATCAGCTTGTCGATGCCGTCTTCGACCACCTTGGTGCCCTCGGCCGCTTGCTCGAGCATCTCTTTGGGCTTGGCCCGTGACTGCCCCTTCTTGCCGGACTCCAGCAGCAACCGGTCGATTTCCTTGAGCTGCTTGTCGATCGCTTCGGCAATCTCTTGGATCTCCTTCTTGGGATCGTCGCCGCCGATTTGGGCGGACAGCGACGTTGTCGGCACCAGCATGCAGATGGCCGCCAGCAGCAGTCCACCGAGTCTTCGAACGCTCATCGTGCTTTGGCTCATCGTCCTTCCTCTTCTTCTTCGCCCTGCTGGCCTGCCTGCATGGCTTCTTCCACGCCGGCTTTGATCTGCGTGAACAGCTTGGTGATCTCGTTGTGTCGGTGGTGGAGTCGCTGGATCATCGCGCTCTCGGCGTCGCTGATGGTTTCATCGCCGCGCGCTTCGACCAGGGTCCGCAGGTTTGCGGTTGCGTTGCCGGTGTCGCTGCCGAGCTGCTTGAGCATCTCCAGGTCGGCAATCAGGCTGACCAGCTGCTCGCGCTGCTGGTTGAAGCGGTTCTTCGGCTTCTCCTGATCCTCTTGCTGCTGTTGCTGCTCTTCCTGGCGCTCCTTTTCACGGCGCTGCATCTCGCGCTCGAGGGCTTCGAGAAGCTGCTCGGAGCGCCGTTCGACGTCGTCCTGCAGCAGCGTCGTAAAGGAGCCGACGTCGGGCCTGCGACCGGCCAACCGACGCGAGATCTCGCGCAGGTCTTCGAGGTTGGCACGAAGCACGGATTGGTAGACGAGGTTGCCGTCCTCATCGAGCGCCTGCACCAAAAACTCGAGGCGGCCGGCTAGCGCCTGCTCCTCTTCGCCAAGTCCCTTGACGCGGCTGCGTGCACTGCGGGCCAGGCGGCCGCCGTTGGCCGACTCCTGGAAGCGCTTGGTTTGCTCGGTGATCGGCCGCTGCTTGTCGAGGAACGTTGTCAGCTCCTCCTTCATCTTGAACAGCAGCTCTTCTTGACGAAGGTCCTGGTAGCGGTCCTCCTCCTCTTCGAGGTCTTCCTGCGCCTCTTGGAGCTTCTCGCGCGCCTTGTCCTGCTGCTCTTGAGCCTCTTGGGCGTCGCCGTCTGCCATCGCCCGCTGCGCCTTGCGCGATGCGTCGGCGGCCTCTTCGACGGCTTGCCGCGCTGCTTCGTTGTCGCGTTCTTCAAGCTCCTTGGCCAGGCGGATGATGTCCTCGGTCAGCTGCTCCTGCGCCGCGGCCTGCTGCGCGAGCTGGTCCTTCTGGTCTTGGTTGATCTCGCGGTTTTGCTCCAGGGACTCGGCCGCTTGCTGCATCGCGTCGGCGGCTTCTTGCTGCTGCTGCGCGGCACCCGCTTGCTGGCCCTGCTGGAGCTTGCTGCTGGCTTGCTGCATCTTTTGCTCCGCGCGATCGAGCTGCTGCTTGGCTGCCTGCTGCTGCTTGGGCGAAACGTCGCCGTTCTGTGCCGCTTGCTGCAGCTGTTGCTGCGCCTGCTGCACTTGCTCACGGAGGTCTTGCTGCCGCTGCTGAGCGGCCTCCATTTCTTGCTGCGACTCAGAAGCCTCTTGGCTGAGCGCCTCCTGCAGCGCGTCGCGCGCCTGCTCGAGCGATTGCCGCGACTGCTGGGCACCCTGCTCGGGGCTCTGCGGCTGGCCGTTCTGCGGGCGATTTGCCTGGCTCTGCGACGGGCCGCCGTCGCGCGCGCCTTCGGTCTGTTCGGCAACCTCGCGCAGGGCTTCGGCCGCCTGCTGCAGCCCCGCGGTCGCGCTCTTTTCGGCGTCTTGCGGGTCGGGCGAGTTGCCCAGTTCGCGCGCCGCCGCCTTGGCCTCTGCGGCCATTTGGTCAGCTTGCCGAGTCGCGTCCGGGTTTTCTTCTCGATGCTTTTGGCGTGCCTTGTCGAGCGCGGCGAGCGCTTGCTCGACGCTGCGGCGCGCAGAATCGGTCTCGCCCTGCTTCATCGACGCTTCGGCTTCGGCCAGCTTCTTGCTGGCATCGGCCATGGCCGCAGCGGCGTCTTTGGCCGCAGGATCGCCTGCTTGCGGCGTTTGCGGCTCGCTGCCGCCAGACGCTTCCGGGCTGGTGGTTGCCTCTGGCTGACCTGATGCCTCAGGTTTGCCGTTCTCGGGTTGGCCGGCCGATTCCGGCGAATCGGCGGCTTGCGGCGCAGCTCCATTTGGAGCGGCCGCTTCGCCCGCCTGCTGCCGCATCGTTTGGGCGAGCTTTTCCGCCGCCGCACGTGCCGACGCCGTGGTCTGCTGGTTGTTGGAGCGCGCCTGCTCGTCGCGCTTGCTGCCGAGCTCGTCGCTCTCCTTGCCGACGCTGTTGAGCTCTTGGCGGCCTGCTTCGCTGTCCGGGTCGGCGTCGCGGTTGCGCTCGCGCAGATCGGCCCAGGCATCGTCGCGCCGATCGAACATGTCGCCGTTGCCGCCAGGCATGGGCGGTGCGTTTTCGAGCAACCGGGCGATCTCGTCCTTGGCCTGCTGCAGCGCCTGCGGGTCTTCGTTGGCGGCCGCGGCCGCTGCCTGAAGCTTGCGCCCGGCTTCCCCGAGCTGCTGCTGCTGTTGCTGCTGCTTCAGCTGTCGCTGCAGCTGGCGAACCTGCTGGGTCAGCTCGCCAATATCGAAAGCTTCTTGCTGCGTTTCGGGCGTGCGGCCTGCAGCCTCGTCGGCGAGCCCTCGCTCGAGCTGGTCCTGTTGCTTGAGCAGCTTCTCGACGCGCTCGAGTGCGCTCTCCAAAAACGGCCGCCGGATGCCGGCCTGCCGGAGGTTGCGCTCGGCTTCCCGCTGCTCTTCTTGGCCGAGTTCGCTGAACGCGGCCGCGAGCTCCTGCTCCGCCTGGCTCATGTCGCTCTGCAGCGTCTTCTGCGTCGCTTCGATCAGCTCGCGCTGGCGTTGTTCGAGCTGCGCGGCGGACGCGGCCTGATCGCGAACCTTGTCGATCTCGTTGTCGATCGATTCGAGCGACTTGCGCGCCAGCAGGATGTTGAGCAGCTTCTCGAGTTCGTTGACGACCTCGCGCTGCTTGCGCAGGGCTTCGGTCAACGCGGTCGTTTCGAGATCCTCGCGGATGCTGGCGACGTCTCCGAGCACCCCGGCTTCCCGCAGGTGGCGGATGCCGGCCTTCAGGTATTCGACCTGCTCCTGTTTGCCTTCGCGCTCATAGCGCGTTTGCAGGCGAACCATCAGCTTCTCCAGGCGTTCGGCCTTGCGCAGGATTTCGTCCTGGTCGCGGCGGAGGCGCTCAACCTGGTCGGCGTCGGTCGAGCCCGCGCCGCCCGTTTGCGCGCGCAGGCTGGTCGTCGTGGCAAGGTTGGGCGCCAGCGCCGGCAGCAGGACCGGCAGCAGGGCCAGCAGGCTCGCCGTGGGCACGCGCGGTGTCTTGGGGGACGAACCGGGGAACATGTTGTCGAACATCATTTGCCTCGTGCCTCTTCGGTTCGGCCCTGCAGCTCGCGCTGCCGGTCGCGGAGTGCGCGCACTTCCTGGACCAGGTCCTGGTAGTCGTTCCATTCTTCGAGGCGCAGCAGCAGCTGCTGCAGCGTCTCGGCGATCTTTTCTTGGCGGTTGCGCACGTCTTGAAGCAGCGGCGTGCGGTCTTTGGCGTCGCGGGCAACCTGCGCTTCGGCGAGCAGGCGCTGCACCCGCGGGCCGTCTTCGAGCGCCAGCCGGTCGGTCAACACGATCATCGCCAGGATCGGATCGAGCACCGTTTCCAGGGCGCCCAGCGTGCCGTCGCTGCGGCGCTGGTGCAGATCGCGGTAAAACTGCGGATCGAGCGCCAGGGGCTCGGACATGGCCGCGCTGTGCGCCCGGTAGAGTTCGACCACCTCGGCCTGGTGCTGGCTCGATTCGAGCCGGTTCCAGAGGTGCAGGTCGAAGGCGCGCATCAGGCCGCGATGGGTGCGCTGAACCGAGCTCGCGATGCGGCCTTGGCCGACTTCGATGCCCGTCAGAACTTGCCCCACTTCGAACCGGCGCGGCGCCTTGCTGCCGCTGCTTGGATCTGCCGGCGCGGGTTCCGGCACAGCGGGCGGCTCCAGCAGCGTGTCGAGCAGCGCCATGCGGTCGTTCTGGATGTCGTAGGCCTGCGTGATCTCTTCGCGCAGGCGCCGAAACGACTTGGCGATCAGCGCCGACAGCTGCGGGCGGTCGACGATCTGCACGATGCGGCGCGGCAGCTCGGCCGTGCCGAGGGCCTGGCGTTCGTCGGCCTGGCGTTCGTCGCCGCCAGCGGGGTCCTGCGGCGTGGAGTCTTGTCGCGTGGGGTCTTGTCGCGTGGGGACTTGCTGGCCGGAACCGTCGGCGAGCTGGTTGTCGCGCAGCACCACCCGCGCAAACAGGCCCTCACCGGCGGACTCCGAGCCGCCAAGCAGGTCTTTCACCTCGAAGATGCGCGTCAGCAAGGCCTCGCGGGGGCTGCGCGCATCGCTTTGCGCACCCTCATCGCCGGCTGCCGCCGTAGCTGTGCTTTCGCTGGCGGCCTGGGCCGGGAGCAACAGCTGGTCCTCGAGCACCGGCTTGCCGGCGTGCTCTAGGACCAAGTTGACGGCGGTCAGGCCGAAGTCGTCCCGGGCGTGCACGCGCAGGCACAGCAAAGCCTCGGGCAGCAGCGCCAGCGTGTCGTCTTCTGGCAGCAGCCAGCGGCCGACGGGCGCGTAGTCCTGCAGTGCCGAGATCGGATAGGTGCCCGGGTTTGGATTGCGGAGTCCGTTGGCGGCAACGAGCTCGATCTGGTAGCGATCCGATTGCGTCACGAAGAAGCGGCCCGCAAAGGCCGTCACGGTGCCGCCGTCGTCTTCCATGGTCACGGGCTCCAGTTCGAGCTTGCGGCCGCTTTCGAGGAACACCATGGTCGCGGTGCGAACCGGCGCGGTAGCCCGCAGCGTGAGCTGCACCTCGCTCTTCTCAAGCGCTTCGATCGCGCCCCCGTTCTGTTCGACGCTGTCGATGCCGGTGTAGGCCGGCGGTGTGATCTCGGCGCGCAAGGTCGCGACCTGTGCCGGTCGCACGGTCTGCACGATGACGAGCCGGTCGCCCCGGTCGTCATCGCCGCCGCGCGCGCGGAAGCGGAAGCTGCCGGAGACGCGCCGGAACACGTGGCGGAAGCGATCGCCGGGCCGCGGCGTCATCGGCACGCTGCGCATGCTGCCGCTTTGCGTGAGCTCGGCATCGGCGTTTGCGCCGGAGTCGTTGCCGCCACCCGAGCCCGCTGCCGCGCTCGCTTGGCGCAGCGGCTCGACGTCGAGGAAGGCTTCGTCCGGCACGACGCCCTGAGCGAGCACAGAAATATGCAGGTCGGCGCCCGCGGGGAGTATGAGCGTGGATTCCGCGCCGTCGTCCTGGCGCTGCAGGTCGGGGCCGGCCGGCGGCAGCTCGACGATCAGCGTCGTGTCCCGCGGATAGTCGACGGATACCCCGAGGTGGCGCAGGGCGAAGATCCTCGCGCTCTGCGGCGCGAGGAGCGCTCCGCCGACCAGGACCGCAACCAGCAGCAGCGCGCCGCCGAGAACGCGCCGCAGCGCGCGATTGTCAAACAGCGCGTCGAGGTCGAGGCTGCTCGTGCTTGCCGCGGTCTCCTCCCACAGCTTCTGGATCATCGCACGCGACTGGTTGCGCAGCTCGCCTGGCTCGACGTCGTGCAGCTGAACCGCGCTCACCAGTCGCTGGTGGAGGTCGGGATAGGTGTGCTCCAGCCACAGCGCCAGGTCGACTTCGCCAAAGCGGCGGCCGAGCGGGTAGCGCAAGAAGTGAACGACCGTGTAGCCCGCAACCGCGATCGTCGCGACCGTGTGGAACAGGCGGATCGGCGTCGGCAGCTCGAGCCAGCGATCCAATACAAAGAACAGCAGCACCAGGGCCGCGACCCACAGCAGGGCTTTGCCGAGGCCGTACCAAAGGTAGCGGGTGCGCAGGCGCTTCAGCTGGCGCGTCAGCAGCGGCCGCAGCTGTCCAATGACCGGGTCGCCGCTCGTCTGCATGCCGCTGCCGCGACTCGGGGAAGATGTATCGGGGTTGGCCATCAGCGCTGGAAGATCGGCAGGTATTGAAGCGGGATCTGCAGAATCAGGGTTCCGACCGCGGTGCCAAAGGCATCACCGGGGCCGGTGACGCAGCGCCAGCGACCGTCGCTTTGCTGGCGATCCAAGAGCATGCGCTTGATCTTGCGGAAGTAGGCCGTCCACTTTGGGTCGCCGGTGATGTAGTAGGCCTGCACGGCGTAGTAGTGGCCGTAGTAGAAAAAGTAGTGGTCGTGCCACTGGCGACTAAAGCTGCTGACCTGCCGGTCCAGGTAGTCGAGCGCGTCGCGGATGATCGGGCTGTCGTACTCGCCCGCGGCATAGAGGGTCGTGATC
>JBGCDH010000064.1:0-7187 GCA_045105235.1 Planctomycetota bacterium
CTCCTGAATCTTCCTGTTTTGCGAAACCGAGATACGCTTCGGCGATATCTGGCTAAAACACGGGCGGGCGTAAGTCCATTGCCGGGGTCTGCTTGCCGCGCAGGTACAGTAGACGACTTCCCGACCGGTGGGTATGTTGCCTCGGTTGCTCGCGCCAGAGGTTTGCTTCCCTAGCGGCCGGGTGCGTTTTCCACTGCTCGTCCACGGAAGGACCTTATGAAGATTCTATCAGCCATCGCGGCTGGCGCCCTGGCCATCGCCGCAGGTGCTCAGTCAAACACCATCAACGTTGCTCCCACCGGCACCGGCCTCACCTGGAACGGCGCTAGCGGCGCCAACAACTACGTCGACCTCGACGTGACCGATCCAGTTGGCGTCACGATCCAAGCTCTCGGTGTTGCCGTGCAAAACGCAGCTGGCACCGAAGGCAATATCGAAGTCTGGCTGACGCCCACGACGCACGTTGGCAACGAGCTCAACCAAGCTCTCTGGACGCAAATCGGCACCGGCTCGTTCGTGAGCGGTGGCTTCGGCGCCAACAACACCATCTGCGTCAACCCGACCGCGGTCGGCAGCACCTTTGTCCCGACCGGTCAATGGGGCCTCGCAATCGTCTACGTGGACGTGCGCGCCCAGTTCACTGGCGTGACGACCTACCCGACCGGCCCCTACAGCGGTCCCGGTCTGGATGTCGACAACGGCGCTGCTCAGGCAGCTGGCTGGACGGGCGCCACGCTCGTGAACTTCACGTTCAACGGCATTTTGCACGTTGGCTGCGTCCCGCAGTTCGACCTCATCTACGCGAGCGGCAACGTCGCGCACGCTTGCTCGACGGTCGCTTCGATCGGCGAAGGCAGCAACCGTCTCTCGGCGTCGGCCTTCGACCTGTTCGATGAGCCGGCGGCTTCGCCGGACGCTTCGGGCGCCCTGCAGGGCAACTCGCTGCTGTTCATCCCGAACGGCACGTTCGACGGCTACACGATCACCGCTGGTGGTGGTGCGTTCATCCCGCCGAGCGGCAACGAGACGTCGCTGACGCTCATGAACGACGAAGAGTTCCAGACGACGCTGACCCTTCCGGTCCTGCTCGTCTCGGACGTGGGCGTTGAGCTCGGCCTCGACCTCATCATCAACTCGAACGGCTACGTTTCGTTCGTGCAGACCCCAGGTGGCCTCGGCGTTTCGCCGCTGGACCCACAGGGCGCCATGCAGGCCGACTCGCTGACCTACTTCGGCGGCTACCACAACTTCAACCCGGCGGAAGCCGGCAGTGGTGTGGTTTCCTTCGAGGAAGACACGGTCAACAACCGCCTGATCGTGACCTGGCAGGACGTCGAGAGCGATCCCGACCTGACGCCGAACCCGAGCACGATCCAGTACCAGTTCGACTACGCCACCGGCATTGTCGAAGTGATCTACGAGCTGATCGACCCGGTCGGTGGTTCGACGATCATCGGTGGCGACAACTGGCTGATCGGCTGGTCGCCTGCCGGCCCGTCGCCGCGCGTCGAAGAGTTCGACTACACGACGATCGCCGCTACGCCGCTGAACGTTCAGCTGCCTGAGGTTCTGCCGCTGACGCTGACGGCCGATGGCCTGCCGCTGATCGGCCAGTCGTTCGACCTGATCACCAGCAACGACCCGACCCCGAGCTTCGGCGTCAACCTGCTCAACACCGCAACGCTGCCAGCTCCGCTGGACCTCGGCGCCCTCGGTGCACCAGCAGGCACGCTGACCTACCTGGATCCGTCCTCGTCGATCCTCAACACGATCGGCAACCTGCCGGGCGCTCAGCTGACGCTGACCCTGCCAGTCGCCAACGTGCCGGCGCTCGCCGGTCTCGAGATCAACAGCCAGTCGTTCTGGCTCGACTTCACTGGTGCGGGCTTCCCGTTCACCAACCTGGTCGCGTCGAACCTGGTCACGGCCATCGTCGGCAACTTCTAAGAGTCGCCGTCGACCCGCGATTGCGCGTCGGCCTGCCTTGCTAGGTGGGCTGACCGCGTAGAAACGGCCGCTGCTTCCGAACGGGAGCGGCGGCCGTTTTGCGTTTTGGGGGCGGCAGCCTCGCGCTGGCGTGGCTTTGACCGATTCTTGACAGAGTGGCCGGCGGCCGGCGTAGCTTGGCGGTATCGCAAACTCCGTGCACAGCAGACGCCGCAGCATGAGCGGCAATCGAGGCATCTGGCAGTTGGCCGTGCTCGTGTTGGGTGTCGTCATGGCGGCGGTGTTGTCGGTGCAGCTGTGGCGCTCGTCGCGGCTGGAGGGGCGGCTGCGTTCGGCCGAGCTTGCCAGCGAGCGGCTGCTTGCCGAGCGGATTTTGCGCCAGGCTGCGAGCGGGGAGTCGCATCGAGCGTTTGACGTCGCGCTTGCGCGCCCATCGACCGTCGCGAACGGGCCCAAGCCGATCGAGCTGCGCGGTCGCACCGTTGTTGTCGATGAGGCCGTGGCTTGGCTGACGCCTGTCGCCGATGAGGTCGCCAACGACGATGTCGTGCTCGACCGGCTCGAGCGCGCGACGCAGGCTGAGTTTGTCGATCGCGACGCCGCAGCTGCGGCACGCCAATACGACCAGCTGCTTGCGGGGCCGCTGCGCCGCGCGTGGCGCATACGCGCGCTATCGGCAGCGTGCTGGCACAGCCGCCGTGCCGGGCTCGAAGCGCGCTCGGAGCGGCTAGAGCAAGAGCTGCGCAGCCGACTGGATGATGTCCGTGCCGAGGAGCTGGCCGACCCGGTGATGGCGCATGCCGTCGCCGCCTCGTCGCGGCTGCGGGCCGGGCTGCTGCCAGAGCCGAAGCGCGCCGCGCTGCTGCCGTATCTGCCGGCGGAGGTGTTCGCTTCGCTGCAGGTCGACGAAGACGTGCTGCGGCGGCGCCATGAGCAGGCGTGTCGGCGGCGCCAGGAGATGCTGGCCCTGCAGTCGTCGGTGCGCGTTGCGGTGGCTGCGGTGGCCGGCGCCGATCCTGCCAGCGCGCGGGGCGCTTCCCGTCTTGCCGGTGTGCGTGCGCTGGCCGGCAAGCGCGTTGCGTGGCTCGGTCCCGAGGACGCGGCAGGCACGCGGCTGGCGCTGGTCCTATCGGTGGCCGCGTGGTTTGAAATCCTGCGTGAGGCCGGTCGGGAAGCGGGTCTGTTTGCCTGGCCGCTGCGGATCGAGCCGGACTTTGTCGTCGATCCGACCGGGCGGACTTCGCCACCGGATCTCGCTGCAGGCCCGCCGCCGGCCGGCGTGCCGAGGTTCGCCGGCGTGCCGTGGCTCAAGGGCCTGCGTGAGGTCGATTCGGTGTCGCCGTCGAGCCAGTGGCTGCTACCCGGTATCGTGCTGCTGCTAGGCGGTGGTTTTGCCTTTGCGTTTGTCCAGCAGCGGCGCGCGGCGCGTCGCGAGGCGGCTGCGATTGCGACCCAGCAGCAGTTTTTGACGACCGTGACGCACGAGCTCAAGACGCCGCTTGCCGGCATCCGGCTGCTCGGCGAGATGCTCGGCGAAGGCCGCGCCAAAGGCCGCGAACACGAATACTACCGCCTGCTTGTGGGGGAGTCGGCGCGGCTGTCGCTGCTGATCGACAACGTGCTCGACCTCGGTCGCCTCGAACGCGGCGAACGCGAATACACGCTGCAGCCGCTGTCTCTGGTCGATGTCGTGCGCGAGACGCTGGAGCTGTTTGCGCCCGTGCTCGAAAAGGACGGCCTCGAGGTTGAGTTTGTGGGCGGCGAGGCGCAGGCGCACCGCGCGAACATCGATCGCGACGCGTTTGTGCAGGCGCTGATTGTCGTGCTCGACAACGCGCGCAAATACGGCGCCGACGGCGGCCGTGTCGAGCTGGCTCTGTCGGCCGATGCTGGCGAACCCAGCGCCGGCGGCGATGTCCAGCTGGTCGTGCGCGACTACGGCGCGGGCGTGCCGGCCGCCGAGCGGGAGCGCATCTTCGATCGGTTTGTGCGCGGCGCAGCGCACCAGCACGGCAGCCAGCCTGGCGTCGGCATCGGCCTTTTTCTGGCGCGGTCGATCGTGCGCCGGCTCGGCGGCGAGCTGCGCTGCGGGGCTCCAGCCGACGGCGGCGCCGGAGCAATTTTCGCGTTCTCGCTGCCGCGTGCGGCCGGCGATTCCAGCGCAACGGAACGGGCCGACGCCGCAGGCAACCACCAATCCCCATGAGCAATGCAAGTCGACACCGCGTCCTGTTTGTCGAGGACGATCGGACCATCCGCACGGCGCTGACCGACGCGCTGCACGGCGAAGGCCACGAAGTCATCGCAGCGGCCGACGGCCATGAGGCCGAGGCGTTGCTCAAGCAGCAGCGCTTCGATCTGTGCGTGCTCGACGTCATGCTGCCGGGGCCGAGCGGCCTGGAGCTGCTCAAGGGCCTGCGGCAGCGCGACGACGATACGCCGGTGCTGCTGCTGACGGCGCGCGGCGAAGAAGGCGACAAGGTGCTCGGCCTCGAACTCGGCGCCGACGACTACGTCACCAAGCCGTTTTCGCTGCGCGAACTGCTGGCTCGGGTCAAGGCGATGCTGCGCCGGCGCGGCCGCGAGGAGGCGACGGCGAGCGCCTTTGTCGAGCAGTTCGCGCTCGGCGATGTGCGCATTGACCTGGCGTCGTTCACGCTGGTGCGCGACGGCAAAGAGCACGCGCTGTCGCCCAAAGAAGCCGCCATGCTCAAGCTGCTGCGCCAGCGCCACGGCCGCGCCGTGTCGCGCGCGGACTTCTTGCAGGACGTCTGGGGCGGTGGCTATGTCGGCGATCGCACCATCGACACGCACGTGCTGAACCTTCGCCAAAAGCTCGAGCGCGACCACAAGCAGCCGCAGTACTTGCTGACGGTGCACGGCGTTGGCTACCGGCTGCTCGACCGCCCCGATGCGGACGAGGCGTAGATCGATTCTTCGCTGGAGCGCGTTCGCCGCGCGGCTTGACTACTTCTTGACACCGATCCAACCGTCACCGGACCGAGGCGCTGCCCGCGAGCCGTCTTGTAGATCATCATGAGGAACACAATTCTGACCCGATTCGCCGGCCGGCTTGCCACCGCAGCTGCTTCTGCTTCGCCGACGCTTGCTGCTACGTGTCTGCTGTCTGCCGCCGCCGCCTTGGCGCAGCAGGGTGAAGGCACCTTTTCGCAGCGCGAGCTGAACCAGGCACAGGGCGAGCTTTCGCGCGTGCTCGCCGTCGAGCAGCAAGAGGGCGATCTGGCCCGCGCGGTGACGCTCTACCGTGAGATTGTCGCGGGCGGCGGCGGCGGCGGCGGCGGCTACAGCGAAGCGGCGCGGGTGGTCGCCAAGCAGCGGCTAGCCAAGGTGCTGGTGCGGCTGGGGCGCAGCGACGAGGCGCGTGCGCTCGGCGTCGCGGTCGGCGACCAAGGCGACGGCAAAGCGCAGGGCGGCGAGCGCACGGCCAAGCTTCGCCAGCAGGCGCGCGAGCTGCTGGCGGAGACGGGAACAGCGCAGGCACGGTTTGAGAAGTCGAACTCCCGCTTCCCGGGCTTTTCTGACAGCCATTGTGGCAAGCTTGAGTGGCTTGGCGTTGCGGCCGTACCCGAGGTGATTGCCACGCTCGACGGTCTGCTGGACAGCTCGAATGGCCACCTGGATCTGCGGACCATCGGCCTGCTGACGTTTCTTTGGGAGTATCGCTGCCCGCAGGCGGACGCCTACCTCATCGCGGCCGCTCAAAACGAACGGCTGGTCTTGCGCTCGATCACCGCGTCGCGCAACACGGCGTTCCGGCTCAACGATCCGGTGCAGGTCGCGTATCTGAACTCTTCCGACCCCAAGGTTCTCGAGGCGCTGGTGCTGGACAGCGTTACGAACAACTTCAGAAACGGCGGCCAGCTCTTCAATCGGGCTGGCGCCGCGCAGCTGCTGCAGATGGCCAAGAGTTCGCCGGTTTGGTTCCAGGCGAGGGTGCTCGATTGGCTGGCTCGGGAAAGCCTGTCGGAGCCAGCCACGGCCGCCGCGCTGGACCTGGCGCAGAAGGCGCTAAAAAGCGTCGATCCAGACTTTGGCCAGGCCGGCGAGCAGTTTTTGCTTTCGCGGCCCGGGCAGGCCAGCGTTCGCGGGCTGCAGCTCCTGCTCGACAACCTGGGCCGCTTTGATTCGCGACGGTACAATGCTGGCTACGTGGGCCCCAAGAGCCTGGCGCCGGCGGTCACGCGGGCGCTGCTGCCGGCGATCGACGCGGCGGCGTCGCGCTACGCCGAGCAGTCACCCGAGTCGTCGGGGCACGGCTTCCTGCGCCAGCTGATGATGGCGGCCGTCGCGGGCGGTGACCAGGAGATCCGGATGCGCGCCTTTGGCTGGTGGGATGCTGGCTTCGATCTGACCCATGCATACCAAGAGCTCCTGCATGCGAAGGGAACGGATGCAGACCTTGTAGTCGAATCGCTTAAGCGTGTGGCGCGGTTGGATCTGCAAACACGGCGGACGTTCTTGCAGAGCGTCAACTTCGACAACCTGTCCCCGGGTGCGTTTGAGCCGCTGCAGAAGCTGATAGCGACGGCGCCGAATGACAACATGAAGATGAGGGCCGAGAGCATGCTGCTCAGCACCGGGCATGAACGCGTTGCGGACCTCCTGTTGGCGGGTTGGCGTGATGGAGGCAGAGCCGAGCGTGCGATAGACAGCCTGTTGGTCCTATTCTGTGAGAACCCGTCGGACGGCGTGCGCG
Source organism: Planctomycetota bacterium (assembly GCA_045105235.1). Classification (GTDB taxonomy): domain Bacteria; phylum Planctomycetota; class UBA1135; order UBA1135; family UBA2386. Next base: position 6,665 of record JBGCDH010000064.1, read on the forward strand.
CGGCGATGCTTGAGGTCTTGCCGGCTGTAGGCCCGCTTGGAAGCCGGACCCGAGCGATCCTGTCACTCATGCAGGTCGGCGACACGGAGGTGCTTTCGCTAATCGATGATCAGACAGCGAAAAAGTCCGAGGTGATGATCCAGATTCAAGCGCGTGCAAAGCCCGGCGGGGAGCGCAGCCGAATCGGTAGCTACACGCCGCTCGGCTACCTGATCCGCAGCGACGCGGAGCCCAAGCACGGCTATACGCACGAGCAGGTGTTGGCGACGGCGCGCGATTGGGCTAGCCGCCTATCGGTGGGGTCGGCCCTTCTCCCGCCAGCAGCTCGGGATCAAGTTGCTGACGACATTGTGATCGCGATGGCCGACGCGCAGCTTGATGCCATGAAGTCTGCAGGGGAGTGGCCTCGTATTGCGATCCAGCGACTCGAGGAGCGTCTTTCGCAAGGTGGCGACGCGGAGCCGTTCGCATCCTGGTTTGCCGGCGCGATCCAGCGGCCGAGTCTCGCTTCGGCAGCGATTCA
>JBGCDH010000065.1:0-44604 GCA_045105235.1 Planctomycetota bacterium
TGATCTCGATCCTCGACGACGAGGACCTGATGGACGCACCGCTGTCACGCTACCACTAGGACAAAGTCGAAGCGATCCACTCGCGCTTCAACCTCTCCTACTCGACGATTCTGAATCTCTACGACCGCCTCGGCAGCAAGGGCCTGCAGGCGGCCTATGATCAGAGCTTTCAGGCGTTCCAGGCGATGCGCGGCTCGGCGTCGGCGCGCAAGAAAAAGCGCGCCGCGGCGCACGCCGCACTTGCGAGCCGCGTCAACGTGCTGCGCGAAGCCGGCTACCTAGACAGCGACGGACTGATGCCGCGCGGCCAGCTGGCGCAGCGCATCAACGGCTACGAAATCCAGGCGACCGAACTGATGTTCGCCGGCGTGCGGGACACGGTGAACATCCACAGGCTCGCCGCGGCCTTCACGGCTTGGAGCCACAGAGAACGGAGCCGGGCCGACCCCAAGCCCTTCCGCAGAGAGCCGGGTCCGCTGATGCAGGCCGCCAACCAGGCCGTGCAGCGCTTCCGCACCGTCGAGATGCAGCAGGGCATCGCCAACCCGATCAAGGAGCCCGATTGGGGCATTTCGGGTGCAGTGGAGACATGGTCGCGCGGCGGCACCGTCGAAGATCTCGAACGGCTGGCAAGCCGCGACGCCGGCGATGTCGTGCGCACGCTGCGCATGGCCATCCAAATGATGCGCCAGGTCGCGCAGCAGGCGGGCAAGGGCGAATCGCTGGCCGCCCGACTCGAAGAAGCGATCGTGTCGATCAACCGCGATGTCGTCGACGCCAAGCGACAGTTCGAGCTCGGCTAGAACGCGCGGCCGCTGCCGCGGACCGAGCCGGTCGCGGCAATCCCGGCGATGCCTCGCGTGCGCCGCCGCCGCCGCCAAACGAGCAGCCAAAACGCGGCGCCGAGCAGACCGCCGAGCAGGTCCATGCCGACGTCAAACAGCGCCGCCGTGCGCGTCGTCGTCAACATCTGCAGCAGCTCGCTCACGGCGGCCATGACGATGGTGATGACCGCCACCCGCGCGGCCGACAGGCTCCGGGTTGCCAGCAGCGCAACGACCAAGAGAAAGAACAGCACCACGTGGCAGCCCTTTTGGATCGTGAACAAGTTGCGCACGACAAAAGGCGTCGGCGCCTCACTGCGAGGAGCGCGCGACCGGGACGACCCTGTCGCCGCGAGCGGCGCCGCGGGCGTCGTCGACGCCGCTGCCAGCGATTCGTCGAACGGGCCCGAAAGAGCCGATCGCAGCAATGGGTGAGGTTGCCCTTCGACTGCTTGCGAAGCCGCAGGCCGCAGCCAACGCAGCACGGCCCGCGGCACCTGCCGCGGTACGAGCACGCCGACAAAGATGGCCAGCAGCGTTCCGAGCACAGCGACGTGGCGCCAATCGCGACGCCAACGCGGCAGCGCCAGCGGCAAGCAGCGGGCGAGAGCGCTACTCCAGAGCACGAGCAACAGCCACCAAACGGCCCCGGAAAACGGTGCCGCCTGCACCGCCTGCAGCGAAAACGAATGGGCACGCAGCCAGACCTCGCGATCGTCCCCGCGCAATTCGACGCCCACGCACATTCGTCGGCAGCCATCGGGCACCACCACCACCCCGCCACAGGAGCTCGCCAGCGGCAGCGGCGAGTCATGGCGTGCGACCACGCGCTTGCCGCAGTCCGCGGCGCTGCCGTCATCGGCGAGCGGCAACACAACGAGGCGCGCCCCGTTGCGCATCGACGTCGAGGTATCCAAACCAACAGCCCCCGCAGCGAGCGTCGCCGACAGCCGGTAGCTTTGACCGGGCTGCACGTCGACTTCTTGCAGGGCATGCGCGAACCGTTGCCAGCGGTCCACCATCAGCAGCAGCGATCCGTCTGGCAGCACCTCAGCCGCCGACGCGTAGCGCCAGTCCGGCACCGACACGAGTCGCTCCACTCCATCGAGCGGGCGGTAGCGACTCACACCGATGCCTGCGAACCAGGCTAGGGTCAGTGAGCCCACTACCAGCAGAGCAACAAGGCAGCGGGCCCCGTGCTGCGGCATGGAACTCACGCTGGTCGATATCGGCTCGCGCGAGCTCTCGACGACAGACGTTTGCAGGCGCTACTTGGATGGCGACAAGAGGCCGCTGCCAGCGCGCCATCCGAGACCGCCAAAGGTCTGCCGCGCCGGCTTCCTATCTCGCTACAGATAGGTGTAGGTCGCAGTTGCCACGCAGCCACCGGGCGACACCACGACGACCGGCTGCGGCCCCGGCGTACCCGGCGGCGTTGTGACCGCAATCACCGCGAACGTAGAAGAGAGGATCGTGGCCGGCACCCCGCCGATCGTGACGACCATGCCCGGCGAAAAGCGACCGCCTGTGACGACAAACGTGGCGCCACCGGCTGCTGGGCCGCTCGCCAGCGCGGTGCTGGCGATCGCGATCTGTGGGTTCAGCACCCCGAAAGCGCTCTGACCGTCCGGATTCACAACGCGAAGGGTCGCATCGCAGGGTGTGCCCGCCGGATACGGAAACGTAATTCCCGTCTCGGTCACGATGACGTTGGCCGTCGGCACAGCAACGCCCGCAACTTCGACCTGCGCTCCGGACAGAAAGCCGGTGCCGGTCAGGACGATGGGCGAGGCGGGCGGTGCGCTTGCGGGAACCACGGTGCCGATCGTCGGCGCAGGCGCCGATACAAACCGCACGTCGATGGCATTGCTAACCCCTAGCTCAAAGGGCGCGGCGCGCGCAGCGACCACGGCCTGCAGGGTCAGCGACAGCGGTTGGTTGACGAGTCCGGGCGGAATCGCAAACGTGTGCGGAGCCGGCGACCCCGACAGCACGCCAGGAAACAGACCGAACGTATCCGCCAGCACCAGCTCGCTTGCCGTCATTGGCAGCACCGGAAAACACATCTCGCCAAAGCCCAGCGAAGTGCCCGGCGAGCCCGGCGGCGGCGCAAGATCCGTCAGGGACGCAAACAGCACGTAGGGCGCACCCGGCCCAAACGTCGGTGGCGGGGACAGCCCGATTTCGAACGACTGCGAGACGCCCAAACGCAGATCGCGAAAGACGCCGCCGGTGCTCTGCTCAACGCGCAACACATCGCTGCTAAGCGAACCTTCGTAGCAGGGATGCGTCGGCGACGTCGATCGCCACTGCCAAGACAAGACCTCGGCGAGCTCGGTCAACGTGCCGACCCCGGTCGTCGCGCAAAACCCGACCGTGACGCCCGTTGCCGGCGCGGCCACGCCGGGCGCCACGCCCCCGCTCACGTATTGCCCACCCGCAACGACGTCGTAGGCAAAGGACAGCTCGGGCTGCGTCGCGCCGTCAAAGTAGAGATCGAACTGGCCCGCGTCGTAGTCGATCCGCAGCGTGTGCACCGCACCGTCGGTCAGCAGAACGTTCGGCGTGGTGCGCGCGACGGCAAAGAGCTCGCGCTCCCAATCCTCGATCGCGCCGGGCGGCCGCACGTGTACCGACAGTTCGTTGTCGCCCGTATCGCCGAGAAACACGTCCTGGAACGTGTCGATCTCGATGGCGAGAGCCGATTGCAGTCCGGATGCGCCGTTGCCACCCTGGCCATAGCCCAGGCCCCAGGCCGTGCCACCCGTAGCGGACGCGGCAGCTGGATCTTGGTGGAGCACAAAAACGAGCCCCTGCCCCTTGGTGCCAAACGCGGACGGCAGTAGCCGGAACGTGAAGGTCGTCGTGAAGCCGAATTCGGCCTGCACCGGAGTCGACCGCCAGGCCCAGCCGCTTTGGCTCGCCACGTTGGCGGTCAGGCGAAGACTGCCATAGGCGGTCGTCGTCGCATCCCCCAACAGCTGGAGCCCCACTCCCCCATTGGCGAAGTCTGGGTAGTCAAAACTCTGCGCCGGCGCCGATGCGCAGATGGCAGCAAGCGCCAAGACGGCACCACGGAACTGCCAACCACACTTCCGCGTGGTCACCACAGACTGCCGGATCCATTCCTTCATCGCTTGGGGAGCTTACGCCAAAGCCACGGCGACGTCATGGGACTCGCCCCAGCCCGGGATTGCGGTAGGATCCGTCGCGAGGACGAGAAGCAATGATGAGAAGAGGATGGCCCCTGGTCGCGTTGGCAACGGCAGTCATACAAATGGCCGCTGCCGAGCGAGCGTTTGCGCAACGCCCCAAGATCATGTTGACCGGCTACTGGCCGCCATCGAACGAAGCGCTGCGCCAGTTTAGCACCGACCCGGTATTGAACCCCAACGGCTGGGCCGGGAGCAACTGGGAAGGGCGCGGCTACGACATCCACTCTTTCTTCCCGACGTTCTCACCCGCGACGTGCACCAGCTGCGGCGTCGGCATGGGCCAGCTGAAGGTCGACTACCAGGACACCACGCAGGACTTCTGGGCCATTGCCGACAGCCTGCAGCCAGCGGCGATCATCACGTTTTCGCGGGGCTTCCCCGGCGTCTCGTGGGAGGTCGAAATGAACCAGTTCAATCGCTCGGTTTGGATCCAGGACTTCGTGCCGCCACTGACACCGACACCGTCACCCCCCGATGCGAGCGTGCCGGCGGGCTTCTTGCGGCAGAGCACGCTGCCGGTGCAGAACATCGTCAACGGCATCCTCGCCGCCAACGTGCCGGTCAACCCCGGCATCTGCGCGACCGCCGACGGCGGCGGCTTCCTGTCGGAGTTCATTGCCTATCTCGGCGTCTGGTACCAATCGATTCACGAGTGGCCCGATGATCCGGCCTGGTGCGCCGCCGCCGGCCACATCCACGTCGGCACGCAAGTCACGTGGCCGCTGGCCATTCAGGCGGCCGAAGTCACCCTGCGCGAATTGACCGTGCACCTCGACGGCATCCGTGCGACGACAGTCTGCCAACAGGACCTGGGCTTTCAGGGCCCGGGCAGCGCGGCACTACAGGCCTGCGGCGGCCAGCTTGGCTACGCCGGCAACACCGCCGACGTGCGCGTTACCGACGCGCTGCCGCAGACGGTCGGCGTGCTCGCGCTGGGCGCGCAAAGCAACCCGACGCCGCTGTTCGCGGGCACGGCCGTGCCGCTGCCGGCGTTCTTTGTCGAAACGATCGTGTTCGACGCAGACGGCAGCTGGCTCGCCGAAGGACTGCTGCAGGCGCCCCCCATGCCGATGCCCGATGTCTTTGCGCAAGTCGCCTATCTGGACGCATCGCTGCCAGAAGGGTTCGGCCTCAGCAACGCGCTGCGCATTGTGCTGCAGTAGGTCCTCTGGAGGTAAGGCCTCTGGAGTAGGGCGTCTGGAATATGGCCTCTTGGAGCGAGGCATCTTGCAGTCAGGCTTCATGCAGTGAGGCGTATTCCCGTGCGGTAGCCTGGCAGTGAGCTGCCTTGCCGTGAAGCAGCCTGTAGTCGTCAAGCGGCGTTGACCCTCTGCTTACAGTTGGCGAACGTGCCTCGGCTATCCTTCGAAGTATGCAGTTCCTACGCACACGGAGCACTTCGCTGGCTGTGCTCCTCATGCACATCCCTCTTGCATGCCAACAAGGCGAGACATTCCAGGCGGGCAAGCCGCAAGCGCATCACGGCGACCGCGGCGATCGCGGCCCACTGCTGACCTTTTTCGCACCTGGCATACGGAGCAATAGCGAGCCGGGATCTGAAGACACCTGGATCGCGGCGGCGCACGGCACCGGCTTGGCGGTGTCGATTGGCAAGGGCCGAATGGAAGTCCTGGCGCAGCTGCCGGGCGATCGCCTGCTTGTGCGCGACGGCTGGCCGCAGGAGATCGCGGTAACCATGCGTCGCGACGGCAGCGACCGAAAGACCCTGGTGCCGAGCGCGCCCTGCAAGTTCCAACCGACGTTCATCGACGCGCAACACGGCCGCTGCGTCTTCCTGTTCGACCGATGGGAACAACGGCAAAAGTCGCTGCGCGTTTTCACCGATGGCGGACCGCCAAAGGGGACGGAGCTGCTCGACCGCGTCGAAACGGTGCTTGCGACTTCGATCGAGGGCATGCACGTGCTGCGCAGAACCGAACCACGCGACGGCGAAGGCTCCGGCTTCGAACTCTGGTTTGCCTCGCGCAAGCCGGGCGGCAGCAGGCGCTGCTGCTCGATCGAACTCGGCCCGCGCGGCGACGTGGATGCGCAGCATCACTTCGACGCCGCCTGGTCGCCGGACGGTCGTCATATCGCCATCGGACACAACCTCCTTGCCCACCAGACCGCGCGCCTTGTGGTGTTCGACGCACGTGCCGAACGGATCATCCCCGAGTCCGTCTCCGGCATCTCGATCGAAGTTTCGAGGCTCTCTTCGTCGCTACCGAGGATCCTGCTCGCCTGGCGCAACAACTCCACCCTGCGCTACACCTGCACCACCGACGGCAAGTTGGAGCACGTGGATTGGAGCATCCGCACGGGCAAGACGCTATCCGCCAAAGCCGACCCCTTCGCATCGGGCCTGTCGCATACACGACCGGATGGCTACGCGGAGCGCTGCCTGAGCGCCGCCAACGTAGGCCGCGACGTGACCGCCGCCGTCGAACTCGCTGCCGACGGCATCCACCTTGTCGGCGAAGCAGAGCCCATCCTGCCGATGCAGCTAGTGGGCAAGACGCTCGGCGGCAGCCAAGGCGTTCGATGGAACAAGCAGCGAACGGCCGCGGCGGCCTACATCGACGGCAAAATCTTCCTCGTCGACGGCGTGAACCGGAGCGTGCGCGCCGTCCATACAGGCTTCTGGCAGTTCCCAATGTGGGTTTCGGCACCGAACTGACGTCGGGCCGCCGGCCGCCTTTCAGGCCGCCTACTGCCATTCGGGCCGCCTACCGCTTTTCCGGCGAGCGGGCCATGCCGGCAAAGCCAAACTTGGCGACCAGCACATCCCAAAACTGGTTGGGCGACTGCACCAGGTGCCGGAAGCGATGCGGCGCTGTCGTCATCCGGATGCGCGTGCCAGGCTGAACCTGCATCTGCACCTGACCATCGACGATGCAGTACGCATACGGCATGTCACCCGTCTCGAGGACTTCGAACTCGAGGCCACCACCAATCGACAGCGCCAGCGGATGCGCGCTCATCGAGTGCGACGCCAGCGGCGTCAGCGCGATCGCATCGAGATCCGGAGCGAGCACCGGCCCGCCGGCGGCCATCGAGTAGGCCGTCGAGCCGGTCGCCGTCGCCGCGATAACCCCATCGCCGCGGTAGGTGCCAATCTTGGCCTCGCCGCGATGCACGGAGACCATGATCATGCCACCGGCACCGGCGCGACTGACTACGATGTCGTTGAGCCCAAGCACTTCGGCGCTGCGGCCGCGCACCCCGTCCTCATCGGCAAACTCCACGCGGCAGCGAAACATCAGGCGGGTCTCTTCGACCAGCTCTTGGGCCAGCAGCTTCTGCAGCGCCAGCTCGCTTTGCTCGTCTTCAAACGCAGTCAGAAAGCCGAGTCGGCCGCGGTTGATGCCAAGCGTCGGCCGCTGCCGATCCTCCATGCGGCGGGCGGCCGCGAGCAGCGAGCCGTCGCCGCCCCACACCACGACGACATCCGCGTCGCGGTCGCGCAGCGGCTGCTCGCGGTCGACGACCACATCGGTCTCCAGACCGCGGGCGCGCAGCCAGCTCGCGTGCTGCTCCACGACCTGCGCGGAGCCGCCCTTTTTCTCGTCCCCGAGCAGCAGAACGCGTCGAATCGCATCGGCCATCGGCTCTCCTCTCTGCGGTAGCGGCGGACGGCAGCCGGCGCATCGCACCGACCGCCAGCGCCTTGCCTACGGGTTCGAAGCGGCTTCGCCGGCGAACGAAGCGCGGTCGGAAGCGCCACGCTTCAGAAAGCGATCGGCGACGTGCTGCGCCGTCAGGCCGCAGTGTTCGACAATCTGGTTGCGCGACATGTGCTCATGGATGCCGTCCGGCACGCCCATGACCTGCAGCCGAGCCCGCGAGCCGCCGTGCTTGGCAACGCACTCGAGCACGGTGCTGCCAAAGCCACCCACCTGGGTGTGGTCTTCGAGCGTGACCACCAGATCGTGTCGGTTGCACAGCGACATCGTCAGCTGCTCATCGAGCGGTTTGCAGAAGCGCGCGTTGACGACCTCGATCTCGATGCCCTGCTTGCTGAGCATCGCGGCAGCCTCGAGCGCCGTTTGCACCATGTGCCCGTAGGCCATCACGGCGCCATCGCTGCCCGAGCGCAGGACCTCGCCCTTGCCGAGCTCGATGGGGCGACGGATGCCGTCGTAGCCGACCAGGTCATGCAGCTCTGGCGCATTGCCGCGGGCGTAGCGGATGCCGCTTGGACCGTCGAGCTTGAGGCCGAAGGCCATCATGTCGTGCAGCTCCGGGCCATCCTTTGGCGACATCAGGACCACGCCCGGCATGCAGCGCAGGTAGGCGATGTCGTAGAGGCCGTTGTGCGTGGCGCCGTCTTCGCCGACGAGTCCGGCGCGGTCCATCGCAAACAGCACCGGCAGGCGCTGCAGGATGACCTCTTGGAACACCTGGTCGTAGCCGCGCTGCAAGAAGGTCGAGTAGATCGCGCAAACCGGCCGCATGCCGCTGGTCGCCATGCCGGACGCCATCGCAACGGCGTGCTGCTCGGCAATGCCGGCGTCGACAAAGCGCTCCGGGAAGCGGTCGCGGAAATTCATCAGGCCGGTGCCGTCCGGCATCGCTGCCGTGATCGCAATGACCTTGTCGTCCTGCTCGGCCAGGCGCTCGATGCTGTCGGCAAACCACGCCGTCCAGGCCTTGCCGGCCGGTCGTTCGGGCACGATCGGCTGCAGCACAGCAGGCTCGACCGGAACCTTCTTGGGCTCAGGCTTGGGCGCTGCCTTCTTTGGCTTGGCGGCGTGGGCGCGGTCGTAGCGATCCTCGCTGCCCGGCACGCCCTTGCCCTTTTCGGTCATGACGTGCAGCAGCGTGACGCCGTCGAGCTGCTGCACGGTCTCGAGCGCTTCGAGGGTCTCGGCCATGTTGTGGCCATCAACCGGGCCAAAGTAGCGGAAGCCGAGCTCTTCGAACAGGTGGCCAGGGACCACCATGTTTTTGACCATGTCGACGGCATCGCCGAGACGCTGGTCGATGTCCTTGCCAACCACCGGGATCGACTGGATCAAGCCGTGCAGCGACTCCTTGGCGCGGTTGTAGAATTTGCCGCCGCGAAGCTTGTTGAGGTGGCGCGACAGCGCGCCAACCGTCTTGGCAATCGACCACCGGTTGTCGTTGAGGATGACCACCAGCTTGGTGTCTTCCAACGAACCGGCATGGTTGAGCGCTTCGAACGCAACGCCGCAGCCCATGGCGGCGTCCCCAACGACGGCGACCGAACTGCGATTCTTGCCCTGCATGCGGTCGCCCATGGCGATGCCGAGTGCAGCCGAAGCCGCCGTGCCGGCGTGCCCCATCAGGTAGGCGTCGTATTCCGACTCCCACTTGTTGGAGAAGCCGCTCAGGCCGTCCTTCTGGCGCAGCGTGTGGAAGCGCTCTTTGCGCCCCGTCAGCAGCTTGTGCGGATAGCACTGGTGCCCGACATCCCACACCAGCCGGTCGTCGGCGAAGTTGTAGAGGTAATGCAGGGCGACGGTCAGCTCGACGACCCCCATGCCGGAACCGAGGTGGCCACCGGTCACGGAGACCGTGTCCATGATGACCTCGCGCAGCTCGGCACAGAGTTTCTCAAGCTGCTCTCGCGGCAGCTTCTTGAGATCTTCGGGTGTATCTACCCGATCGAGCAGGGGAGTTTTCGACGACTGGTCCAAAGGGCTGCTCCGCACAGGAATCGGCAGAAGGGTCGCAGTGGTTTCAGCCGGCTCGTGCCGGAGTTCAAGTGCGCCTTTCGACCGTGTAGAACGCCACATCTTGCAGCACGGGGACCGCCCCGTCCAGCGAAGCATCTACCGAAGCTGCCAGGGGATTCCCCTGAGTCGCACCAGAACTACGCCAAGACCGTGCTGCCGCGACCACCTGGTGCGCCAGACCTGCCGCCTCGTCAACCAGCGAGCGCGCGGTGGCAAGGCTCTCGTCGAGCCCCAAAAGCGCCGGCCAGGTGAGCTTGCCGAGGGCCACGTCCGCCCCCGGGTTCTTGCCAAGTTCCTGGGCAGAACCGGTCAAATCCAGGCAATCGTCAGCAATCTGAAAGGCTCGCCCGAGGCGATCGCCGTAGGCGCGCAGCGGCTCGGTCACTTCGTCCGGCGCTCCCTCTGGGCCCGCACCGGCGTGCGCCCCCACCAGCAAGGCCGAAGTGATCAGAGCACCGGTTTTGTGGTCATGGATCCACTGCAGGCGCTCGAGACTGTGCCCGCCCTGCTCGCCCTCGGCCGCGAGATCCTCGACCTGGCCGCCCACCATGCCGAGGCTGCCGGCGGCGCGCGCCAGGGCGAGCGCCGCCGGGCCACCGGCCGCGGCCACGCCTTCGAACGCCAGCGTGAGCAGCGCGTCCCCCACGAGCAAAGCCAGCGCTTCGCCGTAGACCTTGTGGCACGTTGCACGGCCGCGACGCAGATCGTCATCGTCCATGCACGGCAGGTCGTCGTGCACGAGGCTGTAGGTGTGCAGCAGCTCCAGTGCGGCCGCCGGCCGGAGGGCCTGCGCCACGTCGCCGCCGGTCGCCACGCAGCCGAGCAGCGTCAACATCGGCCGCAGCCGCTTGCCGCCGGGGAACATGGCGTAGTGCATCGCCTCGTGCAGCCGCGCCGGGCGCGCGGCCGGGTCCGGAAGCAGTTGGACCAGAGCCTGCTCGACCGGCTGTCGATGCGAGGCCACAAACGCAGCCCACTTGCCGGCACGGGGCCGACTCGCGGGCGTGCCCGGCTGCGATGGTTCGGTGCTCATCGGATCAGTGCTCACAGACCGAGGCTTAGCGGCTCGCCGCGCGCCGCTCAATGCCCAACGAGACCAACTCGCAATCCGCCCGCCCGACCGCCCAGCGTCGGAGATACGCGTCGAAGATCAGCGCCGAACGATCATGCCGAGCATGTCATCGATCGCCTCGCGCGGCGTCAGTCCCGGCAGCAGCATGCGATAGCCCTCGCCACCGATTGTCGAGTCGCCGCCGGGCTGACGCAAGAAGCCGTCGTGAAGCAGCAGCGAAACAACGCCCAGCCCCTCGTTGACCTCAATCGCCGCGCGCGCGCACGTGAGCCCCTCGCGCACCAGATTGCGCTCGTCCGTGCCGATCAGCTCGATGTCCAAGAACGCCCCCTGCGCCAGCCCGCGAAGCCGGCGCACCCGCCACGTGCTGGTCAGCTTCGCCTTGGCGATCAGGCGCGTCAGCCGCTCGGCCCACTGGCGCCGGTCGCCCGGCGTCAAGGTCGTGGGGTCGCGCTCGGGCGCCAGATCCGGCTGCGGGTAGCTGCCTTCCCCCTTGACCAGAAAGGGCAGGCGCCGTTCCAGCGCTTCACCATCCACGTCGTCAAAGCGCAGCAGCCAACCGTCTTCGCCGAGCTCTTGGCGCTCGCTGCCGCCCCCGCTGCGATGCCCCTCGAAGAAGCGTAGCTCAAGCCGGTTTTCGGCCCGCTGCAGCGTGGCGGTCATGCGCTTGGCGTTGACGAAGGCGACCGCCAAGCCATCGCGACTGGTCTCCAGAAACTCGACGTCGTGCAGCCCCTCACCGTCGAGCGATGCGGCGCGTAAAAACCGCACGTCGTAGTAGCCGTTGTCGCGCAGGCATTCGTGCAGACTCTGCAGGCAGCTGCGCACGCCGGCCGGCATCGGCCGCAGCGATTCGCGCCAGCGCTCGCGCGACGCACGGCTGCGCGCTTCGATGTCGGCGTTGCGCTGCTCCAACAGGCTGGTGACCGCAGCAAGCTGGTCCTGGCACAGCTTCAGCTGCAGCTGGAGGTCTGCAAATGCGGCGGCATCGACGACGGCGGGCCCCTGGCCGGCAGGAGACCCCTGGCCGGCAGACGATCCTGGCCCCGGATCTCCCCGCGCACCAAGATCTCCCTGCGCACCAAGACTTCCCTGCGCACCAAGACTTCCCTGCGCATCAAGATCTCCGGCAGCCTGTGCTTCCGAGCCGTCTGCGCCCAGCCTCGAAGTTTCCCGCTGCGAAGATTCCAGCTGCGACGACCCAGCCAAACGAGAACCGGCGAGGGCCTGCTCCGCCAGGGTCGCGCGGCGCTCAAAGCCACCTGCCCGCTCGGCGAGTTCGCGGGTTTCGACCAGCAGCCAAACGATCGCCGCGACAAGCATCGCAACAAACACATAGTGCAACCAGCGTGCGGTCGCAGTTGGAGGGCGATCGGGCATTGCGGACAGACTAGGCGAAGTGGACCGCGCAAACGCGCGTCGCTACGACGGCTGCCGCGGCCGCTACTTCCACTTCTTGTTGCGGTTCTTGTTGTGCCACGTCTGCCACTCGCGGAACGAATCGATGTTCTCGCGGGTCAACTTGCGCAGCGTCTCGTTCCACGGCCCCGATACGGCGGCCAGGCGATCCTGCGCGTTTTGGGCTTCGACGTTGTTGCCGATGATCGAAGCCGTCTCGTTGAGCGAGCCAAGCTTGACCAAGAGGTTGCCGACGATGTCCTTGCGGACCTTTTCCGGCGCTTCGTCAAAGAAGCCGAGCGCTCGACCGGCCGAAGCCTGCAGCGCCGGCTCGGGGCTCCGGCGCGCCTCATCGAGCAAGAACTTGACCATCTTCACGTCGCGCGTGCGGCCAACGTTGAGCAGCAGCTTTTCGCGCAGCGGCACCCACACGGGCTTGTCGGGCAAACGCTTGCCGTCGTAGGTTTTCTGCAGCACCTTGGCTCCGGCTGCCGCGTGGCGTCCCAGCGCTTCGGCCGCGGCGAAGTAGACCTGCGCGCGGTTCGGCGGGCGAACCTTGCTCTTGTTGAGCACGCCGTCCAGCGCCTTGACGATGGCCTTCTGATCCTTCTCGTTGAGGCCCTTCTCGTGCTTTTGCATCAGCACGTCGATGGCGTCGACGCCCTTGGCATCGAGCTCAAACTTGCGGTCCTTCTTGACCTTGGTGAGCACGTCTACCCGTTCGGCCACCTCGGGATCCGGCGGAATCTTCTTCGGGTCCTGAGCGGAGACGTCGCCTGGGCCCAGCGCAATCGCGAGCAGCAGCGCGGCCAGCGGCGTAGCGCGGTGCGACAGGACAGAGAATCGGTTGGCGGCAGTTTTCATCGGCATCTCCCAAGGCGTATCGACAGTTTGGCAGCGTGCGCCGGAGCATCCCCGACCACATTCGCTAGAGCGTACAACTAGAGCGCGCCAACCGTCTCGGACGTAGCGCCCGCGCGACGGCGCAGGCAGCAGGTCGTCCATCATAACAAACTTCATGCCAGAACGCAGAAGGCAGCGCTGCCATGGGGCCATACGCCCCATCGGGCCCCGAGAAGTCGTCAGTTCTCGCGCGGCAGGTCCTGCAGAAGGTTCTTCGCGGCCGTGCGCAGCTGCTGCATCGCCAGCAGATGCCAGCGGCTCGGAATGGCGAGATCGGGCGCGACCCCGAGCCGCTCGAGCTCCGCGCTCAGCTCTTCGAGGAGCTGCGTGAAGCCGCGATGGTGAGGCGACGGCAGTGGCGGGTCGCCGTAAAAGTCGACGATGTGCGCCAGCACCAGCTCGGTGTGCTCGCTGAGCGCCAGGGCAGCCAGCTCGGCGCGCCGCTCCATCTCGGCCTCAATCGAAGCCGGCGACGCAGCAAACGAAGCGAGCAGGCCCACGCCCCGCCATAGGTTTGCCTCGATCGGCAGGTAGTGAAAGGAGTCGACCAGGTGGCGCCGTTCGTGGGTGCGAATCATCGCCAGCACCGCCGCCTCGAGGTCTTCGTCGGCAACCGGCGACTGCAGCGTCAGGCGCCATGCGGCATCGAACGGGTCCATGCCGGCCTCTTCGGGCAACTCGTCGCGCAGCAGCGCCTCGCCATCGGCGCGGGCGATGCTGCGCCGCGCCGCGAGTCCGAGCGCCCAGTCCACAACCGCATCGTGGTCGATGAGGTAGTGATTGAGCAGCGCGACACCGGCGAGGTCCGAGCCCAGCACGCCGCCGAGCGGCCGAATGGCGCGCTCAAAGCCAACCACTTCGTAGCAACGTCCAGGCAGCTCAAGGAACTCCTCCGGCGGCAGTTCGCAGACACTGAGCCGGGTGGCGACCAGGGCCTCCGCCGTGCCGTCCGCGCGCCGCCCCAGCACCAGGTGGCGATTGTAGCGCGCCAGGTGAGCGCACAGGCCCGGCCCAAAGGGGTCGAGCATCTCGCCGACAAGCGGCGCATAGAACTGCTTCGGTTCGCCTACGACGTCGCTGCCGAGCACCCGCTGCGACAGCTTGCGAATGCGCTCAACGACCTCTGCCAGGTCGGCGGTATCGCCTTCTTGGTAGCCGCGATAGAGCAGGCGGCGGAGCGCCGCTTCAAACGCCAGCTCCCGGCGCGCTTCGTCCTGCAGCTTGGCGAGCGAACCGGCAACGCCGGGAAAGCGCGCGATGGCCAGGGCGGCAACCCGCTCCAACTCGACCAGCAGGCCCACATCGCGCAGCGCCTCGAGCAAGGCCTCGGCTTGTGCCGCGCTCTGCAGCGCGTCGCCGGCGGCAAACGGTCCATCCAGCAGCGCCAGCCAGCGCGTGCGCAGCTGGTTGCGCTCGTCGTCGACAACATGCCGCGGCACATCCGCGCGCAGCCGCGCCAAGAAGCCATCGACATCGCCGAGCGCCAGCAGACAGCGGCGCAGTTCGCGGCGAACGTCCGGCGTCGCGCGCTCGGCGAGCCGGGCCTCCAGCACCGAACGCGCGGCCGACGTCTGCCCCGAACGCTGCAGCAGCGCCGCAAGCATCGTTGCACCGCCAGCACTCGCTGCAAACGTACGCATGCGCGCACCGTCTTCGCGCAGAACGTCGAGCACCTGCTGCTGCTGGTCCGGCGTTGCCGACGACTCCACCCACGCGCGCAGCATCGCCTGCACGCCCGGATCAAACGGCCGCCGCCGCAGCGCTTCGAGCAGCGCGGCCCAGCCAGGCCCACGCTGATCCCGCGCCAGCGCGACCTGCGCCAGCCCAAGTTCGGCAACGCCCGAGACGCGACGGTCGCCACGCATCGTCGCGTAGACCAATGCCGCCGCATCCCAGCGCTCGGCCGACCGCAGCGAAGCCGCGTAGGCCACCCCGACGAGCGGGTGCTGCCCGCTGGCCGCAAAGAGACCCTCATAGATCTGCAGCGCCCGCTGCCGGTCCGTGAGCCGCAGCGTGTGCGCCAGCCCAAGCCACGGCCAAACGGTCCCCGGTAGCTCCACGGCCGCTTGCTCAAAGCCCGCCAGCTTGCGCTTCGCATCCACATCGACACGGGCCAGCAGGTAGGCCGCCTCGCCGTCCTCCGGCCGCTCGCGGCGACGCGCCAACGCTTCGTTCCAAACTCGTCCCCGCCGCCCCCGGGTCCGCAGCACGTCCTGCCGCAGCCGCTGTGCATCCACGCAGTCGGGCCGCTCGCGCAAGATCGTCGCGAGCTGCACCAAAGCCCGCTCCGGCTCCCCCCGCTCGACCGCCCGCCGAGCACTCCAACACAGCCGATCCACCGGCGCCTCCCCCCACGGAAGCCCCTCGACAGCGGCCGGCGGCCCGGCGGCCGCCATCCCAACACAGCCCACCAGGCCCAACACTCCCAGCAACGCCCAACCACCAAGCAAAAGCCGCATACCCCAGCTCATACCAACCCCAGCCCCCCCAACCAACCCACAAACGCCGCGCGCCGGCCGGTCCCCGAAGGTTGCGGCAGCGCGCCACAGCACCGGCCGTTTCGGGCCCGGGTCAAGTTCTCCCGGCCTTCGGTCGATCTTCACCGTGCGCGTGGCGTGCCGTTCGGGGGGATGGCCGTTGCGTAGCGCGAACCATGCGGGATCAGGGGGTTTGCGCACTGCGGGCTGTTCGGGTGGGGACCCACAGCCAGCAGGCTAGCATCGCCGGCGCCGTGGGGGTGGCTTGGCGGTCGGGCGCCCGCGGTGGCTCGCAACACCGTGGAACGCCTCTGTACGCTCGGATCGGGCGGGCGGGCCCGACGCTGGCTCGCCGGCCGCGACAACGTCCGGAGGCGGCCCTCGCCGACCGCGCGCGAAGGAACCCTACTGGACCAGCAGCTCGACGACGGCGGCGACGCCGATTTCGCGCGTGCCAAACTGGGCGTTGAGCCCGTTCGACCAGACGCGGCCAACGGGCTCCCAGCCGCAGACCTGCACCTTGCTGGCCTGGCTGGTCACGAGCCCAAGAGGATTGGCCGCTGCATCAAACGTCGCCGCCTGAAAGCGCAGCCATTCGCCGAGCACGCCGGGGTCGTTTGGGATGTTGAACGGAAAGGTGATCGTGCCGTCCGCCAGCGCCGCGTCGAAGAACACGGCAGCGGCATCGATCGAAACAAAGCAGCCCGGCGCGCCGGCCACCGCCAGGTTCTGCGGCAGCGTGAGTCCGGACCACGTCCCGGTTTCGATGGTGCCCAAAGCGAGCACCACCACGTTGCCCGGAATGACGTCGAAGGCCCGCGCCACCCACGGCCGTCCCCAGATCACCTGCGTGGTCGCACTCTCGATGCCCAGCGACAGACCGTTGGACTGCGGGCACGACGAAGGCCCAACCGGGACTTCGGGGCTGCTGCAGACAAACGTGGCGTCGATCGAATAGGCCCCGGGCGGCTGCCCGTGGACGACGATTTCGAGCACCAAGCCGCCGAGCGACGGATCGTATGCGAACGGCGTTGCAAACGTCAGTTCCGGCAGAAACGGGTTGGGCGTCGCGGCCGTGGTGTCCGCCGGCAAGACCAGGATCTGGCGCGGCAGCACCACCGTTTGGTCGACGCCCCGGTTGAGCTGAAAGTCCGCGTTGAGTCCAGTCAGCGGCACCGGCAGGGTCGAGCAGCGCAGCTCACAGTCGACGGTTTTTTGCGGCGCCGTAGCCCCCCCGTCGAGCCGAAAGCGGACGCCGGTGACGGTGACCGGACCGGCAAACAGCATCGCGTCGTACACGTATTGCACACGTGTCGGCACGCTGCGCCCAAACGGTACGTTCGTGCTGGTAGTTCCTTCCATGGTCGTGTGCGAGGCTGGCACTGGCAGCGGCGATTGCGTCGCTGTTGCAGTAGCCAGCACCAAGCACGCGGCCGAGACCTTGAGCCCGCGAGTGATGCATTCCATGACACCGGAGCCATCGACCACGTCTGCAAGCGGGCTTGATCCGTCGCGCCCTGCGAGTCGAAGATTTCGTTGCCGTGACGACTCCCGAAGATCATCGCGTCGGCGTGCTCGCCCTTTGTGGCGACCCCAAGCCGATGCATACGCTGCTCGATCACCTGCGTCAGCTTGGCTATAGCGTCGACACAGCTGGCGACCTGCAGGACGCACGCACGTCGTTCTTTGGTGCCGGCGGCCACGACTGCCTCGTCGTCGGCCCAGACGTGCAGCCAGGGCTGGCACAGCGGGTGGTGAGTTCGCTCAAGCGCGTCGACCCGCACATCGCCGTAGCGACGTTTGGCCCAACGGTCGGCCTACGGGCACCGCTGCGCTCTGCCAGGCTGGCGTCCCTGCATCCGAGTTCGCGAGCCGGCCAGGGTGCCCTGCTGCGCTTCTTGCGGGGGCTGTAGCCGGGCGTGCGCCCAAAGAGCCCGCCATCCGCCTGCAGAAACTCCTGCGGCGAAAAACTGGAGCGGCTGCACAAATGGAGCGGCTGCAAAAATGGGGTGGCTAACGGGACTCGAACCCGCGACTTCCAGAACCACAATCTGGTGCTCTAACCAACTGAGCTATAGCCACCGTGCGCAAGGTCTGCGCCGGAGCGCGGATTGCGGCGCGAGAGTCTGCCGCCGACGGGCACGTTCGTCAAGTCGCGAAGAGTGCGGCAAGACAAACGGCTTGCATCAGACCGCACGCATCGCTAGCGTCTGCGCCCAATAACCGGCCTTCGTAGCTCAGTTGGTAGAGCAGCGGATTCTTAATCCGCGGGTCCTAGGTTCAAGCCCTAGCGGAGGTACCAGACGCAAGGCCTGCTCGTCGCCCAGCGATGAGCAGGCCTATGCTTTTTATGGCGGGCGGCTTTTTGCGGCGGGCGGCTTTTTCTGGCGGGCGGTCTGGTCGTCAGCAGGCGGTCTGGTCAGCGCGGTGTGCTCCCCGCAGGCCGTATTTTTCCTGCGGACGATGCTGTCCCGGCGGGTCCCCAGGGCCGAGTGAGCAACAGGCCTCAGAGATCCGCGCGCGCGGCCGTTTCCGTGGTCGACGAGTGCGGCGCCAGCACCGGCTGTTTTGGCAGGTTGAGCCAAAACGTCGTGCCCACCCCGACTTCACTCTCGAAGTGAACCGAGCCGCCGTGGCCCTGCACGATTTCTTTGACGATGTGCAGGCCGAGCCCCGTGCCGCTGATGCCGCCGGTGTTCGACCCCCTCTCAAAGCGCCGAAACAAACGTTCGCAGTCTGCGGCCGGGATCCCAATGCCGTTGTCGCGGATCGCGAGCGACCAGTCGTCGCCACGGTCTTCGCAGAAGATCTGGACCAGCGGCGTGCGCTCCTGAGACCGATACGACATCGCGTTGCCGATCAGATTGAGCAGTGCCTTGGTCAGCGCCCAGGCATCGACCGAAACCACCGGCAGCGGCTCGACTCGCACCTGCAGGCCATTCTCTTCGAGTTCGTAGCGCAGCGTGCGCAGGACGTCGGCAACCACCAGCGTCAAATCAGCACTTTCGAACTGGAGCTGCATGCCATCGTGGTCGAGACGCGAGCTGTCGAGGAGATCGCGCACCAGACGTTCCATCTGGTTGACCGCCATCAAGCCGTTCTCGATGGCCTGCTCCTGCTGTCCAGACATACTGCCAAGGTAGCCCTTCAAGAGCGTCGACAGCATCAGGCGAACCGCGCTGATCGGTCGGTTGAGATCGTGCACCGTGCATTGCGCCACGTCGACCAGCTCGTGCACCTTGCGCTCGAGCAGCAGACGCTTCTCGTCGAGTTCGCCAAAGCGGCGCGCCAGCTCCAGGTTGGAGTGCACGGTTTGGTCGAGCAGGGCTTCGTCCGAGCCATCGTCGGCGCCCGTGCGCTCACTGGCTTCGCAGTGAACTTCCGCGAGCCCAGCATCGAGGTCTAGGTCGAGCTCGTCGTCCGTAAGGACGTCGCCCAGAACGGTAGGCTCGGCGGCGGCGCGATCGCGCAGCTCGTAGCCAAAGTCGAACGCACCGCCACCATCGCGATTCAGCTCGCGGCCGTCTTCGTCATCGACGGGATCGGCGACATCCTCTACCGAGCCTGCTGAGTCAAACAGCTCAATGTTCGGCGCCCCCTCCTCGGCTGCAGCTGCGAGCTCAAGCCTCGAACTCGCCGCAGCCATGTCAGCCAGAGCCGACTCCAGATCCAGCTCTTCGAACTCCTCATCGCTGGCGCCGACCGCGGAACCCGGCGCCGTGCTGCGCTCGTCTAGCTGCAGGACATCGTCGTCCGGCACATCGCGCGGCTGGTCGGCAACCGAAAGGCGCGTCTGGGGCAAATCATCGACCGCCACAACCTCGCGCCCCCGGCGCACCTCGTCACAGATATCCCACAGCTTCTGCCGCACACTTTCCGCGACCTCATCGGGCGGCGAGTCTTTGCCGGAAAGGCCGTAGAGTGCGACCTTGCGCTTGACCAGCGTCACGGTTGCTTCGACGAAAGCTTCGAAGACACCCTGCCCTTCGGTAGCAACCGAAGGGAACGCGGCCACGTCATCGCGAAAGCGGAAATGCTCATCGAGCTCCGGCTCGCTCATGACGTCGTCGAGATCGCGCTTGTTGTATTGCACGATGATCGGGATCTCTTGCGCGTTGCTCGCCTGCTCACGCAGGCTCTCCTGCATGCTGCGCAGCGACTCGAGATTTTCTTCGAGCCGGCTTCGCTGACTGTCGACGACGAACACGACGGCATCCGCCCCCTGCAGCACATACTTGCGCATGCGCTTGTACTTGGGCTGACCGGGCACAGTGAAACCCTGCACACGGATCTTGAATCCTCCCACCGTGCCGAGATTGATCGGCAAGAAGTCGAACAGCAGCGTCGACTCTTCTTCGGTGTTGATCGAAACCAGCTGCACCTCATTGCGCGGGCAAAAGATGCCGTGCACCTGCTGCAGGCTGGTGGTCTTGCCGCCAACTCCAACGCCGTAGTAGACGAGCTTGGCGTTGATCGTGCGCTCGGCGACGTTGATGAAACCCATCTATATGCTGCGTGCGTGGCCCGGATACGGAACTCTCCGCATCCATCGGCACATCCACACCGGCAGCTTCACTGGACGCGCGGCAGATCTTTCGATCCCGGGCGACAGCTACGCAACAGCCCTACCTGGCCCGAAAGCCAGCTCGCTCGCTCGGCAGCGGCAGCAGCGCCAGCCAGAACGCGCGCCCCGGCGCCAGCGTCTCAGAAAAGACCCTCGCAACGTCTTCGATCGCAACACTGTCGAGTTCTGCAGCGGAGAAAGTGCGCAGCTGGTTTGCCAGCAACAGCAGCTGCAGGCGACCCGGCAAGGTCGCAGGCTCGCCGCCCCAAACCGGCCGACTGCCGGGCTCCGGCACTTCGAAGCGGTAGCGAAGGCGTTCTCGGGCTGCGTTGACCTCGGCCGGCAGCAGGGCACGCGTGCGCAGATCTTCGAGCAATGCATCCAGCTCGCCGCGGGTGGCGCGCCGCTCGTCGGCGACCGTCGCCTGAGCGACTTCACCCGGCAGCAGCTCGATCGGCTGCTCGCCGCGCCGACAGAAAAACGCCAGCCGATCCTCGTCCAATAGCGACCACGCCACGAGCGGCGCACGGGCGAACAGCTCCTGGCCGCGCAGCCGCAGCGAGCGCGCCGCCCGCTGGCTGGCGAGATCCAGGGCGAGCGCGAAAGCCGCGCGTTCGGCGCCGGTAGAGTCCACCGATACCGGCGCCACAAACGCGGCGGCCACCCACGGCGAATCGCTGCGCCGGTGCGGCAGTTCCTTTGGCAACACACCGCTGGGCTGCCGCGCATCCGCCAGAGACGAACGTCCCGCGGTCTTTTTTGCCGCCTCCGCCGAACGCCAGGGCAGCCGCTCGGCCGCAGCGCGGAGTGCGGCCGGTACGATCCCGAGCGCGCCGACGCGCATCGGAACGGCAGCAGCGAGCGCTTGCCGCACGTGCTCGTTGGTCAAGCCGGCAATCTCGGCCGAGGAGCCTTCGGGAGGGCGCGCAAGGGCGCCCTGCTCGCGCCAGACGTGTGCATGTGCCGCAGCCGCCAGCACGCTGCCTGGATACAGAAACTGCGCATCGTCGGCAGCCAGTGCCTGCTGGGCCAAAACCCGCTCCAGCAGGTCATCGTCGAGCTCCGCAGGCTCGGCCAGCGCCGCCAGCGCGCGGCCCGCAGAGCGCGCGAGGGCACTTTCATCCCAGCCGAGCGGTTCGCCGGCCGGACTGCGCTGTCGAACCGCTTCGACGACGGCAAAGACCAGGTGGTAGTCGCGGCCGACCCGCATGCCGACGGTCGCGCCAGCCGGCAGCGTGCGGCGCAACCCCTCCAGACGGCACGCGGCCAGCACCCGGGCCATGCCGCAGCGACCGGCGGGATCATGCTCGTAGCCATGCTGCCACAAGACCCCAACGGCCGCTGCCGTCGCGTTGTCGAGCGCCAGCCACGAGTACTCCGCCGACACGGCCTGTGCGCCGCATGGCGCGAAGGCGCCGAGCAGCAGAGCCCACCAGAACGTCAACACCTGCAGCTTCCATCTTCCCATGACTCCTCACCTCGGCCAGCGGCCACAACGCACACGGAACGGCGACTCGCTCACCGCAGCTCACGCTCACCACAGTTCACCCTCACCACAGTTCACACAGCTCGCCACCTTCTAGCCGCAGCCGACGATGTGCGACGGCTCGAGCAAGGCTCTCATCATGCGTAGCCAGCACGATCGACAGACCGCGACTCCGGTGCAGTTCGAGCAACGTCGAAATGACCGAGACAGCCGAAGCGCGATCGAGCGACGCGGTTGGCTCATCGAGCAGCAGCGCATCGGGGTGCACGGCCATGGCGCGCAAGAGAGCGGCCCGACGGCGCTCCCCACCCGACATTTCGGCGGCGGTGCGCTGCAGCACATCCGGATCGAGCTGGACCGACTCCGCTCCCTGTTCGGGCTCAAAAAACGGCGCGTGGGCCTCGGCGAGCATGGCTTGAAGTCGCCGCCCGGGCGTCAGCGCGCCGAGCACGTCCTGGCAAACAAGCTGCAGGGCCGCCGAACGCTCGGGCCGAGTCACCTCGCCAGAGTCGGGACTTCGGTGACCGGCGAGAACGCGCAGCAGCGTCGTCTTGCCAGCTCCGGACTCGCCGAGCAGCGCGACGATTTCGCCGCGCGGCAGCGCAAAGTCGACGCTGTCGAGCACGACGCGCTCGCCGTAGGCGACCCGCACGTTGCGACACTGCACCAGCGGCATCGATCCGACCTCCGCCTCCGGCCGCTCCGGCCAGTCGCATTGCTCGGGCTTGCCGCGCACGAACGCGCCATCGCGCACGACCAGGACGTCGGCCGAAAGGTCGTCCAGCAAGCGATGGTCGTGCGTGGCAAGCAGCAGCGCGCTGCCACCTGCCACGAGTTCGCGCAGCCGATTCCGAAGCTCCAGGTAGGAGCCGCCGTCCAGGCTCGCCGACGGTTCGTCCGCGACCACGAGCGCAGGCTGGCGCAAGAACGCGATCGCGAGCAGCACCCGCTGGGCCTGGCCACCGGAAATCCGGTGCGGTTCCCGCTCGGCAACGCCCGCGGGGTCGTCGACGCCGAGCCGCGCCAACATCTCGTGGACCTGCGCGTCGGTCTTTGCAGGCGTCAGTGCGCGCACCTGATCGCGGACCCGCATCAGCGGATCGAGCGCGCTCTGGGCGTCCTGCATAAGGAACGCAATCCGGCGCTGGCGTAGCGACAGCAGGTCACTGGCCGAAATGTCACGGAGCTTTTGCCCGGCGATCCGGATGTCGCCCTCGGAAACCTGCCAACCCGGTCGATCGAACAACCCGAGTGCGGCCTCCAACATGCTGGTCTTGCCGCAGCCTGACGGGCCGTAGAGCGCCACGACG
Source organism: Planctomycetota bacterium (assembly GCA_045105235.1). Lineage (GTDB taxonomy): Bacteria > Planctomycetota > UBA1135 > UBA1135 > UBA2386. The sequence goes on from JBGCDH010000065.1 coordinate 22,949, forward strand.
CGCCCTTTCTGCAGGCGCAGCGCCGGCAGCCGAACGGCGAAGTCGGGGCTCTTGCCGGTTTCTATGCCGCCGGCACTCTCGGTGCCTCCGGCCTCGCCACGCCGAAGCGAAAGGTCGCGCACTTCTAAAACCGCTGCCACATGCCCATCCCACCGCATCGCCAGCCCAGCTGCAAGCACGACCAGCCGACGGCCGAACCCTCGCGACAACGGCTTCGGTGCAACGGCAATGGCACGCATTTCGCTATGCTGGGATCATGATCCGGACCGCGGCCGCGTTCACTTCCCTGATTCTGCTTGTGCTCGGCACGCTCACTAGCGCGCTGCCTGCCCAAGCTTCCAAAGCCACCCCGCTCAACCAGCTCCAGCAGCAGTTTGGCCGCGAAGCGCGGCAGCTGGAAGACAAGTCGCCATCCTACGAGGAACGCGGCAAGCTGCTCGACCGCCACGTAGCGCAGCTGCAGACGTTCTTGGACGGTGCAGCTGCTGGCGACGACCGATGGAATGGCCGCCTGATGCTGGCCGACATGGAGCTCGCACGCGGCAAGCGCGAAGACGCGCTCAAGGCGCTGCGCGGCATCGACGCCAAACAGGCCTCGGCGATGGTGCTGATCACCGGCGCGACCATGGCGCAGGGCCTCGGCGACAACGAGCTGCGCACGGCCTGGGTAAAAGCCGGCGCCGAAAAGAAGGCGCCGCTACAGGACAGCCTCGCCATGGGCCGACTGCTGATGACGGTGCTCCGCGAAGTCGAGAAGGGCGAGGCTCGCTTCAACGACGCGCTCGCGGCAGCGACGAACGACGATGACCGAGCGTTCGTCCGCTGGCACCTCGCCGATGCCCTGCGTGACCGCGAGGACCTGCCCGAAAACACGGGCTTCGACGCCCTGGAAAAACTCGCCAAGGATCTTCCGATGACCTACTGGGGCTCGGTCGCCAAGGACCGCGTCCGCGCAACCCGCCTTCGCGCCGGCGACGAAGCCATCGCGTTTTCGGCGACGACTCTGACGGGCTCGACGTTCTCGCTGGCGGCCCAGACGGGCAAGCCGGTCGTGCTCGCGTTCTGGACTGCCGCGGACTACGACACGGAGCGCACGTTCGAGCTGATCCAAGAGCTGCGCAAGGCCAGCCCCGAGCTGGTGGCCGTGGGCATCAGCCTCGACCGCGACCCTGCGCAGACGCGCAGCGTCGTCAAATCCCTCGGCATCGACTTCGACATCGTCGCCGACGGCAAAGGCGCCGAGACCGATGCGGCCCTGCGCTGGTACGTTGAGGGACCGACGATCCACGTCATCGGCAAAGATGGCAAGATGGTCCGACTGGGCCTGCACGTCGGCACCAAGGACGGGCGCGAAGAATTCCGCAGGGCGGTTGGCAGGGCCGTCAAGTAGCGACGGCCGCCGAGATGTGACCCGGCGCAGACTCAGCGCCGACCGCGAACACGACGAAGCGCGCGCACCGCGAGTTCTAGCAGCGTGCGCAGCCCCTCGCTGAGCACAACGGCCATCGCCGGCAGCTGCGGCAGCGGATCCGGCGGAACAGCGGCCCTGCCGCCTCCCATCGCCGCCGCCGCCAGCGTCGGCATCAAGAACAGCGCGCAGAAGACGAACAGGATCAGGTCGGGACCGACCTTGGCCCGGCGACCGAGCCGCAGGCCCACGCGCAGGATCCCCGCAACCAGGCCGATCAGCATCAGCACGAACGTCGGCAACGACGCCACGCTGAGCGCCGGCAGCAGCTCGCTGACTTGTTCGGTGACCGCAAGGGCTTCGACCGGCACCGTCCACGACAGCCGCATCAGCGCAATCGTCATCGCTGGCGCCAGCAGCGCAGTCGCTGTCCACGGCACGAGGCGCCGGTTGACGGCACGGATCGGGGTGCCTTCGAGCTCGCGTCGACGCCAGCATTGGTAGGTGCGGGAGCCCAGCTGAATCGACGCGACCACGAGCACGAGGCCGGGCACCAGCAGGATCTTGCCCAGGGAGGGCATGGTCTCGCAGGTCATCGCAGCGGCGAGCGCACCACACAGCATCAAGCCAGCGCCGGCCGCTTGGGAGCGCAGCGGCGACCGACTCCGGGCGCGCGGCGCCGGGCGCGACGCCGCCTGAAACAGCACCACAGCCAGCATCGCAAACGTCGTCGCAATCGTCTCCGGCCGCAGAATGTGCCCAGCCTGGGCAACCGGCGGCAGCAGCGAGAAAAGTGCGCACGCAAACAGCGCCTGCAGCCGGCCGCGTGCGAGCAGCACGCTGAGGTAGGTCAGCAGAGCCAGCGCCCCCAGGCCGAACACTTGGGCGAGTCGCGCCTGCACAACCAGCGCTTGCTGCGCCTCACTGTCGTCCGGCCACCCGCCCACCGACGAGCCGAGCGTCGCGGTGTGGAACAGACGAGAACCACCGGTATCCACACGCTCGCTGGCGACAGCGGGCGGAGACGGCTGCTGCTGCTGCTGCTGCTGCGAAGACTGGGACGGGCCCACGATGCGCTGCATTCGAGCCAGCTCGCCTGGCGTCGCGTCGCTGCCGATCGACAGACCGGCGACGAGAGGCGGCAGCAACAGCACCAGCAGGCTGCAAAACAGCACCGCGGCATAGGCCGAACGGGCGCGACGCGGTGCTTTCACGGTGAGGTCCGGCGGCGGCTCAGACCGCAGCGATGCAGTCGATTTCGACCAGGGCGCCCTTCGGCAGCTCCTTGACGGCTACACATGCGCGGGCCGGGCGGTGCTCACCGAAGTGGCGGCCGTAGACTTCGTTGACGGCTTGGAAGTCGTTCATCGTGGTCAGGAAGATCGTCGTGCGGACCACCTTGCCGAGACTGGTGCCGGCGCCTTCGAGCACGGCCGCAAGATTGGTCATGACCTGCTCGCACTGCTCTTGGGCGTTGCTACCAACCATCTCCATCGACGCGGGGTCGAGCGGAATCTGGCCGGAGCAGAAGAGCAGGTGACCGACCTTGACGGCCTGGCTGTAGGGACCAATCGCAGCGGGCGCGGCGTCGGTGTGCACGGGTTCGAGGTTCATATGCTGGCGGGCGTTTTGGGAGACGCGGAGGGGAAGTTGCGCCGTTGGACACAACGGCGGCTGCGAACGGGGTCGCTCAGTTGCTTTGCAGACGATCGCGCAAGCGTTGCTCGACCGTTGGACTCAGGAAGCTACTGACATCGCCGCCGTTGCGCACGACTTCCCGGATCAACGACGACGAGACGTAGCTGTATTCGGCGCTCGGCATCACAAACACGGACTCGACCTTTGGCTCGAGGTGCCGATTGGTCAGCGCCATCTGGTACTCCGATTCGAAGTCCGAGATCGTGCGCACTCCGCGCAGGATCGCGCCAATCTGGTGCTGCCGGCAGTATTCGACGACCAGGCCCGTGAAGGTCACGACGCGCAAGCGATCATCCTGCGGCAGCACCTCCCGCAGCATGGCTACGCGTTCTTCCGTGGTAAAGGTTGGGCTCTTCTGGCTGTTGATCGCCACGGCGACCGTGAGGTGATCGAACAGCGGCATGGCGCGCTCGACGAGATCCAGGTGCCCCCGGGTCACGGGATCGAAACTGCCTGGGTAGACGGCGGAAACCATGAATGCACTGTAACCGTTGTCGATTGCTGGGCACCAATGCTGTGTGGATCCCGTTGCGAACCAGGAGAGGGAACGTGCGTCGACGACCTGGAGCCCGCTGCTGGCCGCCGGCGCCTGGGCGATCAGCACGACCCTGCTGACGCCCTGGTCGCTACCGCTGGGCGCAGCCACCGCGTGCCTGGGGCTGCTGTTTGCTCGGCGTCGCCCGAATCGGCAGCAACTCGCCGGGCAGCCCAGGGACGGAATGCGCTGCGACGGGCTGCGACGCGACGGGCAGCGGCGCGCAGGATTGTGGGCTTTGCCGGCGGTGCTTGCCGCCGCACCGCTGGCTGCTCCGCCGCTGTCGGCTCGCGTTTCGGCGACCCAGATCCCGGCGGCACAGCATGCGGCGGCACAGTTTCCGGCGGCCCGTCCTCCGGCAGCCCATCCTGTGGCCACGCAGGCAACGCAGCATGACGGCCCCGTGCGCGTGTGCGGCCGCGTCGTGGACGTCGTGCGCGCGCCGCTGCTGGATCGCACCTACGTCACGCTCGCGCCAGCGACGCGGCTGGTGGCGGCGCGGACCGATCTGGACATCGTCGCGGGCGACCGCCTGAGCGCTCTGGCGCGCTCAAGCCCGGCCAGCGTACCCGGCGCCGATGCATCGCTGCGCCTGGTTTTGGCCACCATCGTCATCGAGCCCGGCCCGTGGTCCTGGCGACGCGGCTGCCAGCAGCTTCGCCGCAAACTCGAGCGCGAGCTCTTGCGCATGGTGCCCGGCGAGCACGGCGCGACGCTGTCGACGCTCGTCTTGGGCCGAGCGACCCGCACATCGCAGGACGTGGCCGAGGCCCATCGCGCCACCGGGCTCAGCCATTTGCTCGCGGTCAGTGGCGCGCACGCCGCGATGCTCGCGTTCCTGCTCGGTCTCTCGGGACGGCGTCGGCAGCTTGGCGCGAGCCGCGCACGCGCGTGGTTCGTGCTCGTGCTCCTGCTGATCTACGGCAGCCTCGCGGGGGCTGAGCCGCCTGTGCTCCGCGCGCTGGTTGCATTCGTTGCCGCCGCAGTAGCCGCCCGCACCGGCCGCCCGTTCGGTATCGCCCAGGCACTGCTGCTGCCGGCACTGGTCACCTGCCTCCTCGACCCGCTCGCGCTGCGTGGACCGAGCTTTCTCTTGAGCTATGCGGCGGTCTTCGGCCTGGGCTTGGCGCTGCGCGGCCGCCGCCCCGAAGGACTTGCAGAGCACCTCGCCGATGCCCTGCGCGCGTCGCTGTGGGCGACGCTGCTGACCGCGCCCCTGACGCTGTGGTTCTTCGGCCAGCTCGCGCCGTGGACGATCCTGCTGACGCCACTGCTCGCGCCCCTTGTTGCCATCATGCTGCTGCTGGGCCTGTGCGCCGGGGTACTGGCACTGCTGTCGCCGACCGCAGCGGCGCCGCTCGGAGAGGTGCTGCGCGGACTCTGCGCAGCCTACACCGCGGCGGTCCAAGCAGCGGACGCCTTGCCCGGCACCCCGATTCCAGCGCGCGCGTCCCCGCCGACCGAGCTGCTCGTGTCGATGGCGGTGGCCGGCGGACTCTGGATCCTACGGCGTCCCACACGCCGGCGCATCGCGAGCACGATCACGCTCGCGTCGCTGCTTTGGTTCATCCCGCCCAGGGCAACAGCCTGGCTGCCAATGGTGCCCGCGACCGCGGAGGAACAGTTGACGCTCTGCGCCGTTGGCCATGGCCAAGCCGCGCTGCTGCAAACCGACGGCTACCAAGTCCTGGTCGACTGCGGCAGTTTGTCGGGCGGCTACACGGCGGCCCGCGCGATCGACGTCGCCCTGCGCGACCGCGTGCTCGACTTGCTCGTCATCACCCACGCCGACCAAGACCACCACAACGGCGTGCCGTTCTTGCTGTCCCGCGTCTGGTTGCGCGCTGCGGTGCTGCCAGTCGCTCTGCGCCATACCGCGCTCCATCAGCGCCTCGAGGGCGACGGCGTCGGGGTCCGCTTTTGTGCACCCGGTACACCGCTGCGACCGCTAGCCGGCAGCTCTTGCGAGCTGTTCGCACCGGTGCTCCCGACCGGCGCCAGCGACAACGACCAAAGCCTGTGGCTGCGCGCGTCGCTTGCTGGCTGCCGCGTCATGATGAGCGGCGACGCCGAAGAACTCGGCATCGCCGCCGCGCTGGCGCAGGGGATCGCACGGGCGTGCGATGTCCTTGTGCTGCCCCACCATGGGCGCGCCAACGGCAACGCAGCGCACCTGCTGCGCCGCGCCAGGCCGGCCATTGCGCTGGCTTCGGCAACCGTCCGAGACGGCCCCACCGAACTCGGCCGACTCGCGCAACGATTTGGCGCGGACGTCTACACCACGAGCCTGCACGGCACCGTCACGGTGTCCGCCCATGGCGCCGACGGAGCACCAGCCGCGACCGGCCTACCCGTGCGCGTTCGGCACGAGCAGCATCTTCTCAGCCCTTGGGCACCAGACGACTGATGCGGCCGAGAGAGTTCCAGTCCATCACGTAGACGTTGCCCTTGGCGTCGACGCAGACCGAGTGCGGTGACAAGAATTCACCGTCGCGCCATTGGGCTCGCGGGATGCCGTTCTTGGCGCGCAGCTTGGGGTCCGGGTTGTCGCCGACATGCCCGACAACCTGGTCCTTGCTATCGAGGAAGGTGATCCGCCCGGCCAGGTCTGCCACCACCAAACCACCGCCGCGAAGCGGCCAGACGTTGCACGGCCGGCGCAGCCCCTTGTCCATCTTGCGCACGAAGACACCATCCAGCGTGAACCACTGCAGGCGATGGTTTTCGCGGTCGCAGACGCACAGCAGCGGCTTCTCGGCGCGGTCGTCAAGCCACAGACCGTGCGGGGTCACGAACTTGCCATCTTGTTGGCCGCGACCGCCGAACGACTTCACGTAGTTGCGATCCTTGTCGTACACGTGCACCCAGGACTTGCCGTAGCCATCCCCAACGAAGATGCGGCCATCCGGCGCGACCGCGACCGCGGTCGGCTTGTACTGGCCTTCCTTTTCGTAGACGCCGGACTGCTTGGGCCAACCGATCGTCCACAGAACCTTGCCGTCGATCGTCGCCTTGACGACTTCATGCCGGCGCGTATGCGCCAGGTAGAGCACTTCCTGGCCGGCTTCCACGCGATGGCACATGCCATGTAGCCCGCCGCGGAACTCCTTGCCCCAAGTCTGCACGATCCGGCCTTCGGGCGAGAACTCGACCACCGCGTGCTCGGTGTCGGTGTTGGCCAGGATGTTGCCGTTGCTGCGCACTACCAAGCAGCCGTGCGTGTTGCCGATCTCCACGGTCTTGCCGGCAGCCGTCGTATTCGCAGGCGTCGTTTTCGCAGCCGTCGTATCCGCAGGCGCGTCCCCAGCAAGCGACGTGGACGGCACCGGCCGGCCCCAGCCAAGATCCCAGTCGTAGCTGGATGTGCCAACCTTGACGACGATCGGCGCGGCAGCGCGGGGCTGTGATCCCGCCGGGTCCTGCGCGCGGGCGAAGTCCGGCGTCAGCACGGCTGCAGCGAGAGCCGCTGGCGCGACCACGGAGGAAAACAGCGAGAGCGAGCGAAAGGCGGCGAAAGAGCGCATGCGATGAGTCTCCGAGATCCGCGCCGCAAATGGTAGCTCAGCGCGGGAACCGCTCCTTGGGCAGCAGCACGTATTCGAGGCGACAATCCGGCCAGCCGCGCTGGACGATGCGCACGCAGGCGCAGCCGCCGTCCTTCGCAAAGACAAAAAAGCGCTCACTCGCTTCGTCGGCCACCGTCAGTCGACCGGTCTCGCGCTCGGGCAGCTCGGCGAAATCCCCGAACGCCCGACGGCCGAGCGGCGCCCAGCCGTGCGGCGCGTCAAAGTGCAGCACCGCGGAGCCGCCGGCTCCGCCGACCAGGCTCAGGTCAGCCGCCGCTACCGGGACGGCCGCCGCATCGACGAGGCGGAGCCCCTCTGCTTGCGCACGGAGGGTCGCGTGCCGATGCACGGCATCTGCGCCGAATGTCGGCACCAGCGCTTCGGCCGACAGGGATCGATCGCCAAGCTTGTCCCGCGACGCCACGCGCAGCACGTGCACGCGATCGGCAGCGAGGTCGGAGAATTGAATCTGGCACTCGCGCGTCACCACATCCGCTCGCCCCGCCACGGCCACTGCATACGAGCTTGCGCCCGGCACCGCGGGCCACGAGAGCGTCGCAACGCCATCGGCGAACTGGGCCTTGGGCCTGGGCATCGCCAACAGCTCGGACCGGCCATCGGCCGCAAAGACCGTATGCACGCGCATGCCGGAACGCACATCGCTGCCGTCCAAGGCTTCCAGCCAGACCATGCCCCGCCGCCCGTCGGGTAGCTCGATCGCGAGCACGTCTTCTTCGTCGAGACGGCCGTAGCTCGGCAGGTAGCCGGTCGCCGGCAGCCGCCTGGCAGCCGCAAACACATCGCGCCCGCTGCCCAATTTTTGCACTCCGCCGCCGCCCGGCACGTAGACGCCGTAGAGGTAAAAGACGACATCCGCGCGGCCGTCCTCGGCTTGCTCTGCATCCTGCAGCGACAGGCCTCCCGTTGCGTCGAACCAGCGGTCAAGGAAATCGACCGAGGCGCGCTCCACGGCGCGAACGCGTCCGTGCCGCACCGCGCGTGCCGGCGTAGAAATCCCGCCGCGAACGAGCGAACGAACCGATGCGACCAGCCGTCGCCCCGCCGGAACGTCGCGAAACTCGTGCGATCGCCCGGCGACGGTCTCTTTCCAGACCGTTGCTTTTGGTTGCGGCTGCGGCTGCGGCTGCGCGACGGTCTCTCGCGGCCCCACCGCCTTTGCCGTGGAGGCCTCGGCGACCACCAGCTCAACCAGGTAGCGGCACTCGCCATCGCCATCGCCAGCTGTCCAGCGAACCCGCACCCCACCCTCCGTACGCTTCAGCTGCACGTTTTGCGGCGGCGGCAAGAACACCGGTTCGGTCGGGGGCACAACGACCCACTGGACCAACGACGACGCCAGGCTGTACGGATTGATGACCGCAGCGCGCACCCGCGCGACCCCGTGGTCTGTGCGCACGAACCAGGTATTGCCCTGTTCGCTGCGGCCGCTCAGTCGCCACCGCAGAGGCGGGCCAGCATCCTCGCTTTGCCAGCCCGTTGCCTCGTGCGGACGAATCGCATCGCGCCGGGCCTCCTGCGCGCCATGCGGGGCATCGACGAAAAAGCCGAGCCCATCGCGGTCGATGCGAAGGTCGCCGATCAGTTGCCCGAGCGTGCGCTGCGGCAGCGCGGCTCCGGTGTCGAGATCCAGCCAGCTGCCCGGCGCGAGCGCGACCGTGCGCTCGGTCGGCAACCCCGGCGCTTGCTGGGCCATCAGACGCTCGGTTTCGGCAGCCGTCAGCCCGGCCAGCAGCCAAGCCAGCGGCCCGGCCAGGAGCGCCGCAAGCGGCCGAAGCCGGCCGAAAAACGGCCGGCACATAGCGGCTTTCGCCCCTCGCAGGAGCGTTTCGACGGCAGCAAACATGGGCAATTTCACTCGGTTCAAAGGTCGCACAATCACGTTCTCGGCCAGCAGCGAAGCCTCTCCGCCAGGTCCCAGCCCTCAGAATACCGACGCTGTGGGCGCGCGCGACCCCACGACTGATACCAACGTGATGCAGATCCTCACCTCTGCAGAGGTGGGAAGAGTCGATGATCTTCGTTGACGGCGGCGCCCCACTCCGCCGGGCAAGAACAAGACGTATGCACAAGACGATCCTGGTCACGACCATTGCGGTCGCCCTCCTGGCAACCGCCACCGATAGCCTCAGCGCCCAGCGCAACAACCGCCGCAATCGATGGCGTCGCCCGGCCGAGATCACCAACCGCCTGACGGTGTCTTTCCATGAGGTCAAGGCGCCCGCAAGCGACGGCGACAAGGTCGCGGACCTCAATACGATCGAGCTGGTGCGCAACGCGGTCGCGACCAAGCAAGCGTCCCTGCTGTATCTCCACGACAAGAAGGATCCGGAGGACACTCGCCAGCGCTTCGAAGCCAGTCTGTTTCGCTACTCGCAGGCTGGCGATGAGCTCGGACTACGCATGCGCCTGGTGCACTGCGGCCGGATCGACATTGCCGACGACGCCGCGATGCAAAAGCGCTACGGCGACGACGTGCCGCTCTTCATCGCCTTTGACAAGGACGGCAAGCAGGTCAAGGAGCTCTCCATGGCGGGCTACGAAGCCGAGCCCCAGAAGCTCGCATCGCTGCTCGATCGAGCCGCGAAGGGCACGTCGAAAACGTCGATGAAGACGTGGGCCAAGCGCTACGCCAAGCTGCTGGAAGACCTCGAAGAGCTGTTTCAGGAAAAGGCCAGCATCGAAAGCGAGAAGGCCAAGTCGCGCCGCGACAAGGTCAAGGTCCAAGACGCCGACCGCCAGCTGGCTCGGCTCGACAAGACCCTGCAGAAGATGATGGCCAAGGAGCAGAAGCTGCTCCAAGTCATGCGCATGCCCGAGCCCGGTGGCCAATCCGTCGGCGGCGTCGAAGCTTGGCGCAGCCTGCTGCGCGACGCGCGCAAAGACGGCAACACGGGCAAGGGCAACACCGGCAAAGGCAATACGGGCGAAGGCAACACCGGCAAGGGCAACACCGGCAGAGGCAATGCCGGTGAAGGCAAGAACGGCGGCGGCCGCGAGTGACGGTGCTTGCTAGTGGCCGTGCTTGCTAGCGGCGGGCTTGCTAGTGGCGGTGGCCGGCGCCTTCGCCGGCGCCGGCGTAGATGTGGTTGAGCGTGTGCCGGGCCGCGGCTTCGAACGTGCTGCCCGTGCCCTCCGCGGCGAGCTTTTCGAGCAGCGGCACGGCTTCGTCATCGTCACGGCTCTCGTGCAGCGACTTGCCAAGGTAGAGGAGCGCGCGTTGCCGCTCACAGGCTGCGAGCTTGTCGGCTGCGAGCTCACCGGCTGCTGGCTTGCCGGCAGCCAGCCCGCCGGAATCGGCCGCTCCTTTGTCGAGCGCCGCGCGGAAGGCCTCGACGGCTTCCTGATGACGCCGCTCCTTGAACAGCACGTAGCCTTCGGTTGCGAGTGCAACCGGCGTCTTCGGTGCCGTTTCCAGCCAGCGCCGCGCCTGGCCCAGGTTGCCGTCGAGGGCGTAGAGCCGCGCCAGCCGATGGCGAGCGTCCGCGACCCCGAGCATGGCGGCATCCACAAGCAGCGCCTCGCAGCGCACGCGGCAGCCGAGATCCAGATAGAGGCTGCCGAGCGCGTGCGAACGAACAGGGTCGTGCGGCGATTCTTGATGCTCCTGCCGCCGCGCCAACAGCTCGTCGCGAGTCGCCGCGCACTTTCTCAGCATGGCGGCAATCTGCGGCGGATCCTGCGGGCCGGGCCGGGCCGCATAGACCTCGCCCGCCGCATCCAGCACGGCGATGCCCATGCCTTCGCCTCCGCCGATCCATTCGCTGTAGAGCCGCTTGCGCTCGATGCCGTCGACGACCACCGCGTCGAAGACGCCCGCCCGCAGCGCGTCGACGACGACCGGGTCATCGAGCGTCGCCTGCATCGCATCGCTAGCGTCACGCCCCGGCAGCGCAAAGTAGATGACCAGATCGCGCTGCGCCCGCCGCGCCGAAACCAACGCCGGGCGCAGGTCGTCCTGCCAACGCGGCAGCGCCTTGCAGCCGGACAGCAGCGCACCGACAGCCAGCGCCGAAAGCACGGCGGGGTGTCCCCAGCGAACACCGGCGCGACAGCCGAGCGGCTTCACTTGGCCTCGTCCTGGCCGCAGAAGCGGTCGAGCCACGCAAAGAACTCACGCTGCCAAAGGACGCCGTTCTGCGGCTTTTGGATCCAGTGGCCCTCGTCGGGGAACACCAGCAACCGCGATTCGACGCCGTGCAGCTGCGCTGCCGTGAACGCCTGCAGCCCTTGGTCATACGGCACGCGGAAGTCCTTCTCACCGTGGATCACGAGCAGCGGCGTGCGCCAGTTTTGCACGTAGCGATGGGGCGAAAATTTGCGGTAGCCCTCGGCAACGTCCGCCCCTCCCCAATAGGGACCGCCGAGATCCCAGTTGACGAAAAACAGTTCTTCCGTCGACAGGTACATCGACTCGAGGTTGAAGACGCCGCAGTGCGAGATCATGCAGGCAAAGCGATCGCCGCCATTGCCCATCAGCCAATAGACCGAATAGCCACCAAACGAAGCCCCGACGGCGGCAACACGCTTTTCGTCGACGTAGTCGCGCGCCGCAACCGCATCGCTGACGCTGAGCAAATCGCGCATCGCCTGGCCACCCCAGTCGCGCGAGATTTGGTCGTTCCACTCCTGGCCAAAGCCCGGCAGGCCGCGCCGATTGACCGCCGCAACGACGTAGCCCTTGGCGGCCATGAGGTGGAAGTTCCAGCGATAGCTAAACCACTGGCCAACCATCGACTGCGGCCCACCCTGGCAGTAGAGCAGCATCGGATACTTCTTGTTGGGGTCGAAGTTGGGCGGCTTGACGATCCAGGCGTGGATCTTCTTGCCGTCACTGGCCTCAAACCACTCGCCGTCGACCACGGGCAGCGCCATGCCGTCGTAGGCTGCGCCATTGACGTCGGTGACGGGCGTGACCTCGCCGCTCTTCACATCGACGCGCACCACTTCGGCGGCGCGCTCGGTCGTCGTCTTGAGCGCGTAGATCGTTGCGCCGTCGGGACTGATCTGCAGGCCGGAGAAGCGATGCCGCCCCTTGGTCACGGGCGTTGGCTGACGCTCCTCGAGCGATGCCGTGTAGATCTGCGTCGAGCCCTCGACGTCGACCGTAAAGAACAGGCTCTTGCCGTCGGGCGCCCAGGTCACATCGTGGGGCGAGGCGTCGAAGTCCGGCAGCAGCTCGGCGTTGACGCCCGTCCGGCGATCGCGCACGACCAGACGAATCCGATCGCTCTCAAACCCACCGCGCGCCATGCTCGAAAACGCCAGCCAGCGGCCATCCGGAGAGAAGCGCGGTTCGAGGTCGTAGCCGGGCATGCCCTCGCTGAGATTGGTATGCGTGCCGCCCGACGCGCGCACCCGAAAGACGCTCGAATCGGTGCTCGATTCTGGATTGGGCACGCGGCGCGCGGTGTAGGCGAGCTCCTTGCCGTCCGGCGACCAACAGATCTGTTCGACGCCACCAAACGGCTGCAGGGGCGTGTGCACCCGCTCGTCTGCCATCAGGTCTCGTTCGCCACCGCCGCCGACCATCGGCCGCACAAACAGGTGGCTGTAGGTGCCGTCGGTCCAGTGGTCCCAGTGACGAACCATCAGGTCGCCGTAGGCCCGCGCCGTCGCGTTCGGCAGGTCCTTGTGGGCCGCGGTGACCGGCGGATCGATCGGGACATTGCGCGTGAACGCAAAATGCTCGCCGGTCGGCGACCAGAGCAGGTTCGACATCCCCCCCTTCACCGGCACCACCACGTCCGGGCCATCTTCGTAGAGGTGGCGGGTTACCACGGCTTCCTTGGTGGCGAACGCAAACGCGACCCCGCCGGGCAGCCACTGCGGCGAATGCGCCTCGGCGACAGCAACCGGCTTGCGCCCCGGCTCGACCAGGTTGAGCAGGAACAGCTCGGTGCGGGAGCGGTTCTGCGCCACGTTCGGCGTCGAAACCGTAAACAGCAGGTGCTTGCCGTCAGGAGCAAGTTTCAGGCTACCGACCCGGCCAAGACCGTTGAGCACCTCCGGTGTCAACACGCGCTCGCTGCTGGCAACCTGCCCAGCAGACTGGCAGACGGCCGGGCTGGCGGCCAACGGTAGCAGCGATATCGCGGCCAGCAGCGACAGCGGGCGGCTACCGGACCGGCGAGGGACAGAGGAGCAGCGACGGCGAAAGCTCCCGTTCTCGAGGGAGCTCGGAGCAAGGCGGCAGAACGAGTGCATGGCCCGAATCATCCCGACCTGGGCCCATCGATACCAGCGGGCCCATCGCAACCGGCCATCTTCTCGGGGAAGGAACCCGACAAGCAGCCGTCGAAGGTCACCGTTTCCGGTCCACCAGCTGGTAGACTTGCCGGCACGAGATGACGATGAACGAACCGATGCCTACCCATTCTCAAAACGCACTCCCCGAAGGCCGCCCGCTTGTGGATCTGGACCGAAGGGCTACTCGCCGCAGCGAACGCGGCTTCACCCTGGTCGAGATCATGGTCGTGATCGTGATCCTCGGCCTCCTGGCGACGCTGGTGGCCAAGAACGTGGGCGGCATCACCGATGAAGCCAACGAGAACAAGGCGCAGTCCGACATCTCATCGATCGCCGATGGCGTGCGCATGTTCTACATCCGCAAGAACCGGCTGCCGGAGTCGCTCGATGAGCTCGTCGAGAAGGACGAAAAGGGCCGTTCGTCGCTCGAAGCCCTCCCGGACGATCCGTGGGGCAAGCCGTATGTCCTGCTCGAGGGCGACACCTCGCGCGACTTTGAGATCATCAGCTGTGGTCCCGACGGCACCGAGGGCAACGAGGACGATCTCTCGTCGAAGCCGAAGGACGACGACGACGGCTACTAGGATGACGGCTACTAGGACGACGGCTACTAGCACGATGCAACCCAATCCTAGCAGTGCCGGTTTCTCGCTGATCGAGATCATGGTGGCCGTGGCGCTGGTCGGCCTCGGCGTCGCCATCGTCGTGCCGAACCTGAGCGCTCTGGTTCCCGAAAGCCGGATCGACGGCGCGGCCAAGAAGCTGCGCGAGAAGCTGGTGCTGATGCGGTCGGAGGCGCGCATCCAGGCCAAGAAGATGGCCGTCGAGATCGATCTCGACCGCGAGCGCTACCGCCTGGTCTTTCCGCCCGAAGACCGACTGACCAGCGAGGACAAGGTGGTCAAAGACGAAGACCTCGGCGACAGCCAAAAGGATTGGATCGCGGTCGACCCGGACGTCGATCTCGCGGCTGCGGGCGACGCCCGCAACGGCCTTGCCGAAAAGGACCTCTACCAGGTCGTGTTCGACGAATATGGCTTCTCGGCGGATCAGGTGATCGCGCTGCGCCTGAAGAGCGATCCGACCATGACCTGGACACTGTCGGTGCGCGGCTTGACCGGCAAGGTCGAGCTGCACAAGAACGAAGAAGGCGTGATCTTTCAACCCGACTACGTCGAAGAGGGCAACTTCTGATGGGCTGGGAACCAACTCTTGCGGACGCGGCAGATCCCGCCGCAGCTCCTGGCGGCTGCTCTTCGGATGGCGTCTCTTCAGATCGTGGCCGCGGCAGCCGATGGCCGGAGCGACAAGGCGAACGCGGCATGCTGTTGATCGAGGCGCTGGTCGCGATGGTGATTGTCGCGACCGTGACCATCAGCTTCATCGGCATCCGCACGACGGCGCTGGTCGACGCGACCCGCGCGCGCAACTGGCGCCTGGCACGCGAGATCGCCGAAGAACGCCTCTCGATTCTGCAGGCCGGCGCCCACGAGGTGCAGCCCGAATCCGGCTCCGAGTTCCCGATCGAGAAGTATGAGGGCTTTTCCTACAAGATCGTGCTCGGCGACAACAACGTCGCCGACGTCGAAGGCGAGATTGCCTCCGAAGCTGCCGGCGACGACGAGGAGGCCAACGATCGCATCGAGTGGAGCCGCAACCGCGATGACTACCGGCGCGCACAGGATCAGGGACTCAGCGCCACCGAGTTTCAGGACCAGCAGTTTGACGACGTCAACGACCGCCTCGCCGAGCAGGCGCCGAGCGCCGATGAGTTCGAAGAGGTCGCGGTCGTGGTCTACTTTCCGAAGTATGACCCCGACTACGAGGGCCAGCGCGAGGCCCTGCTGATCAAAGCCCGGGTCTCGACGCTGGCGATTTCCGGGCTGACGCCGGACCAGGCCGAAACGCTCGCACAATCACGAGGCGAAGCCGGCGAAGGCGAAGGCGGCGCGGCAGCCCCTGGCGGCGGCGCGGCCCCGGCCGGCGGCGGCCAGAGCCCCTTTGGAGGAGGACGGTGACGATGCACCAAGCGAATCTGGACCAGCTACCGAAGGGCAACAAACCGATGCGCGAGCACCTACCCGCCGAACCGAACGACAAGGGCTTCACGCTGATCGAAGTGCTGCTGTCGATCGCGATCACGGCGACCGTGATGATGACGGTCGGCACCACCTTTCACATCATGCTCAACGCGCGTGACGTGGTCGAAGACCTCGCCGAGTCGAGCGAAGCCGGACCGCGCATCCTCAACTTGATCGAACGCGATCTGCGCGGCCTGTGGACCTACAACATTGGGCGCAACGCGGTCTTCAAGGGAGCGGTGGCAGACGTCAACGGGCGCGATGCCGACCGCATGAACTTCCTGACGACGACCGACTCGGTCGGCACAGTACTCGACCTGAGCGGCTTCTCGCACCGCGCGACCATCTGCGAGGTGGGCTACTGGTTTAAGCCGAACTCGCGGTTTCGTGACGTGTTCGAGATGTGGCGGCGCGAAGATCCAATGGTCGACTCGGACCTGAGCACGGAAGGCTCGTTCCAGCTCGTGCACGACCGCATCAAGAACTTCCAGGTGCGCTACTACGACACGCTCGGCTTTGAATCGGAAGAGCTGATGGAGTGGGACTCGTCGATCGACGACAAGCTGCCGCGCCGCATCAAGATCGAGTTTACGATCGAGCGTCGGCGCAGCAGCCGGAACGTCGTCAGCGACGTCGAGGTCGAGGACTTCGAAGGCGCAGAAAAAACCTACGTGCGGCACTTCGTCCTGCCGCAGCGGATGAACCGCATCCTGGCCGCCAACGAGGCCCGCATCCCGGTCCCGCCACTGCCGCCAGAAGCGGGCGAAGGCGGCGCCGAGGGCGGCGCGGAAGGCCCTGCAGGCCCAGCTGGTCCTGGCGGCCCGGCGGGCCCCGGTGGAGCGGGTGGCCCCGGAGATCAGGCGGGCGGCGGCAGAGGCCAGCGTGGCCGCGGCAATGCCCAGCCAGGCCGTGGCGGACTCGGCGACGGTGGAGGGCGCGGCGGCGGCCGCGGCGGACTAGGCGGCGGTCGTGGCGGCGGAGCACCGCCAGCGAACGGCCCGATCCCGATTCCACCGGGCTTCAACTTTGAGCAGTTCTTCGGCCGCGGCGGTGCTGCCGGCGGCGGCGCTGGCGGGCTGTTCGGCGGCGGCCGCTAAAGCGGCTACGAAGCGACGAAGCCTGGCGCTCGCGGGTCGCAAGGCCATCCGCTGCGGCGACATGACGACGGCACGACGCGTCACCATTGCCCCGTTGCCTTGGCGAACTTCGTGGCTATGCCGAGCTCTTGCGCAGCGCACTGGGGATCTCAAAGCACTGGGGATCTCAAAGGCGACCGACACGGGAGCTTTCGCGACCAAAGAGCCGTCGTCGCAAAGCCGCGCGGTAGAATTGTCGCGCTTCCACAGCCTGGGCCAGGACTCGCCTCCCCGCCGCCCAGACTTCTTGCCTCGATTATTTGAGTTTCTGCGGCGCTGGCCCTCGCCAGCTACGCCGAACTCGACACAACCGAGGCTGACATGCACTACTTCCTAATGACCGCTTCCCAACGGTCCGACCATTCGGACCCACCGGCATTCCCTGAGGTGCTCGCTGCAGCACGTGCTGGGGATCAGGACGCACTGTCCGGCCTGTTCCGCCAGTTTTACCCGGCGGTCGAACGGCAGGTGCACGGTTCCCTGGCGCGCGACCTGCGCGTCAACCGGCCGTGGCTCTCGACGCGCTTTAGCACGGGTGACGTCGTCCAAGAGGTCTTCCGCAGCGTTCTTTCGGACCTGCACGGCTTCTCGGGTGGCACCGAAGAGCTGTTCACCCACTACCTGACGACGGTTGTGCGCAACCGGCTGCTCGACGTCGTGCGCTTTCATGAGGCAGAACGGCGTGACGGGCGCCGCACCCGCATGCAGCCCGAAGACGACAATACGCCAAGCCCCCACGACGGCCCGGCCACCGACGCCGTACTCGCGGAGCAGCGGGCCCTGCTCGATGAGGTGCTGCGCACCTTTGACGATCGCGAACAAGAGCTGCTGCGCCGCCGCATCGAGGGCGAAGAGGAATTCCAGGAACTCCACAGCTCGCTTGGGTACTCGTCGCTGTCGGCATGCCGCCGCGCCTTCTACGCCGCCAACGCCAAGCTCGCCATCCGTCTCCGCCAGCGCCAGTCCGATCAGACTCGATGAGTCAAAACACACCACAGCCCAACGGTTCTTCGCCGTACGACGACCCGGCCCTGCCGGATCTGGTCGCGCGTGCGATGGAGCTGCACGACAGCCAGGAGCACGTCAACTACGAGAAGCTCTGCGGCGAGAAGTGGCAGCTGATCGACGCCGTGCGTGAGTCTGTTGCGGCATCGCAGGCCCTCAGCCGCTCCGCGGAGACGTCCTGCAAGCCTCGCACGATTTCGGATCGCTACCAGCTCGAAAGCCAACTCGGTGCTGGGGCCATGGGAGTCGTCTACCGCGCCCGCGACCTTGAGCTCGATCGGCCCGTGGCCGTCAAGATTCTGCGCACGGCGATGCTGCCGGCAGCCGAAGCCGCTTCGCGCTTTGCCCGCGAAGCCGAGGCGATGGCCGCCGTGCGCCACGACGCCGTGGCTTCGATCTACGACCGCGGCACAACCGACGACGGCGAGACCTACCTGGTCATGGAGCTGCTCGGCGGCTTGCCGCTGCACTCCATCCTAGAAATCGCCGAGAGCCGCCGCGAACGCGACCGCAGCGACGACGCGACCTGGATCCGCGATGCTCTGCAAACGACCAAGGCCGCCAGCCCAGCAGCGCTTGATCCTAGCTACGTGCGCCAAAGCGTGTGCTGGATTGGACAGCTCGCCGAAGGCCTGCATGCCGCGCACGAAGCCGGCGTCGTGCACCGCGACATCAAGCCGTCCAACGTGTTTGTGCGCAACGACGGCGCCGCCGTGCTGCTCGACTTCGGCATCGCCTCGCGCGAACAGCACGCCACCATCACCCGCGAAGGCGGCGCGCTCGGCACGCCCGCCTACATGGCGCCCGAGAGCCTCGACGACAAAGCCAAGGTCGGCCGCCCGGTCGACGTCTACGGCCTGTGCGCCACGCTCTACCACCTGCTAACCCTGCGCGCCCCCTACCGCGGCACGCCCTCACAGGTTCTGACCAGTCTGGCCAAGAAGGACCCGATGCCCGCCGTGCGCCTGCGCCCGGGGCTGCCGCGCGACCTGCAGGCCATCCTCGACAAGGGCATGGCGCGCAATCCCAAGCTGCGCTACGCGTCCGCCGCGGATTTGGCGAGCGACCTGCACGCGTTCTTGAACTTCCGCCCGGTCGCGGCGCGTCCGGTGAGTTCGACAACGAGGGTGATCCGGCGGGTGCGGCGGTCGCCAGCGTTTTGGGGGGCGGTAACAGTTGCGCTGGTTGTTGCTGCGTTTGCTGGTGCGAGCATCTGGATCGAGCAAGCGCGTCAAAGGCAGGAGGCTCGATACGAAGAAGTCGTTGCGAGTTGGCCGGCAGGAATGACGCTACTGAACTTCGACAATCGACGCATCGACAATGCCGAGGAGAGGATTGAGACGCTCCGAGGCTTGAACGCCGCTGTAGAGCTATCACTGACTCCTCTACCAGCACTCGCATACCGCGCAGCCTTCTATTTGGACCAAGCGGACGTTGCCAGATGCCGCGAGGACATGGCAACGCTCGCCCACAAACTCGACACGTCATACTCACGCGCCGTATCAGATCGATTCAACAAAATGCCCGAGGGAAGCGCAGACGCCAGGGCCGTCGACCTAGCCGATCTCCCGACTCCGCAGACTCCCGAAGACAACCTATTGGCTGGCTACCTCAGCTATAGGATATTCGATGACGCCAAGACAGCTGCGTATCTGGCCCACGATGGACTGAGCGATTCCGCGGCGGCCGAAGAGCTACGCATCATGCTTGAGGGCGACCTCATGGCTACGCTCAAGACGAGCGAAAAGCGCCTGGTCGCGGCGCAAGCCCTCTCCGAACGTATCGCGCGTCACGAGGGCAAGACAGGCCGGCTGTCGGCGACAGCGGCAAACGTGCAAGCATCCGCGCTGGCGCTACTGCGCCAGTACAAGGGATGCCTTGTGGTCGTAGACCGCGCTCTGCAAACGTCTCCATGGTCCTACACACTGCGGCTCAACGGTGGCGTTGCCGCATTGCGCCTGGGCCGTTTGACGAAAGCACGCGAGCTACTCAGCAAAGCAATCGAACTACGGCCGAACTATGCGAAACCACGACTGTCGCTATTTCGCGTCCAGCTTCAGGACGAGGACTTCGACGGTGCTGAGCAGACTGCAAAATGCTCAGCCTTCAGCAGCAGTGACGTTTGGAGCTGGCGATCGCAATACATGCGCGGTCAAGTGCACTCCGCCCGAGCCCTAGCTTTAGCAGACGACAACGACACGACCGCCGCCGTCGTCGAGGCCAAGGCTGCGAACGCGCTTTTCGAAAAGGCCGCCACCTTCCGCGAAGTGCCCGCGAAGTGGGCCTGGGCCGTCTCCCAGGCAATTGCTGACGGCGATCGCACCGCCGCCTTTCAGCTACTGGCCTACTCCATGCGTAGCGATCCGACGCATTGGCCTCACATCAAACGTCTTGCAGAGTGGCTCCCAGCGGATGCTACGCCGCAAGACATCGACGCCATAAGGGCCTACCTCAGCGCCCTTTCAACCTACATTTCTCGCCAAGACGACTTCTAGATATGTCATCAAACACAGCATTCACAGTCAGACTCTCCCTGGTGGCGCTAACCGCCCTAGTCGCCGCGCCGAGCGACACTCGATGCCAGGAAGTTTCACTTCCTTTTCTCGCCATCGGCAGTGAGCGCCGCCAAGGTCCGTTCAGCACCTCTAGTGCCGCTATTGGGCTTGACGCAGCTACGCGTGCACTGCTGACAGCGTCAGGGGCCCCGGCCGACGCGCTATTTCTTAAGCCGGCCAATGGCCAGTCGGATACGCCCGACGTCTTTGATCCGGTGGACGGCATCCCGAACTACTCGCCCACTTCGTTTCTACCCGCAAACGTAGTGTCAGCGATGAACGGCATGAACGTGGTCAATGCTCTCTCCCTAGACAACACCCCAGTATTCGACATCACGCCCCTGGGTGTAGCCGAGGTTCAACAAGGATTTTGGGCAGCCATGCTGGCATCCGTGACGGCCGGCTCCGCAGCAGAAGCGAACTCGAACTTTCACACTAGCTCGAATCAAGGCGCTGTAGTGGCTTCGTACATCCTCGCCGACAGCAACAATCTTGACGCGAGACTTCCCGGGCGCACATTCGAAGAATTTTCGTCAAGCGACTTTTATCCAGCCGGATCCAACGTAGAGATCAGCTACATGGATCACGGCATCGGGATCGTTGCGAATAACCCGTCGCTAGCGTCTAGCTCTGTATTCATCAACGACCACAAACGGCTCTTTTTCTCGATCAGCAAGACGTGGCTGAATGCACCCGGAAACGCTTCGTTGATATGGGCCGAAGACACTGCCGGCAATGCCGTCGCAGGTAACGCAGCGACGATATACACGACTACGTGGACGGAGGACCCTACGCTTCCGTATGGCGGCATGTGGTCAACTCCGGTGGAGTTTCTCACACCATCCCAACTGAATCTAAATGCCAACGATGACGTCGACGCACTTGCAGTCAGCACTCTCCCAGCAGGCGCACCAGGCGCACAGGTTATCTACTCCGCACAACTGCACGCAACTCCATCGCAGCTGATGGTCAAGGTTGGCAACAATCCGGCCATGCCACTGCGCACGAGGGAAGGAGACCTCATGGAAACGAAGCTTGGCGTTGACAGCGAGGGCGCAGACATCGACGCCATCTGCCCCCGCGACCCCGAAGCGCCAACCGGGGATCGGTATCACACACAATTCGTCGGGGCACCAACACCTTCGGTGCTTCTACAACAGCTCCATGCGGCTGGTCTCGTGGCCATGGATGCTGGAATCAGTATTGCTCGCAGCGAAGAGATGGTTCCGGACCCATCCCCCAATGCGATAGCCGGGGCGCAGATCACGATGCTTCATTTCAACTTGGAAGTGTCTGCGCCCATCTTCGCATCTCAGACCTGGGTTCAACTAGGCTTGAAGCTGAACGGTGAAGACATCGTCCTTCCTGCGGCACCGAGAGACGCCGGCCAGCGGTCGTTCTATTC
>JBGCDH010000066.1:0-46918 GCA_045105235.1 Planctomycetota bacterium
GTGCACATGGCCGGCAACTTTACGTCCGCGGGCGGTGCACCGTCTTGCTACCACGCGCGGCTCGATACGACCTGTGCCGGTAGCGTCATCGCTAGCGGGTCTGGCTGTCTCGGAAGCGGGGGGCCCAACCTGCTGCAGACCGCGTTGCCGCCATGGGTCGGCAGCACCTGGACCGGCGATGCCACCGGCATGCCGGCGGGCGGGCTGGCGCTCGGAATCTTTGGTTTGCAGACGGCTTCGGTGCCGCTGCCGACGATCTTGCCTCAGGGCCAAGCAGGCTGTGAGCTTCTCGTTGCGCCCGATCTGCTGCAGCTGCTCGGGCCGGTCGCTGGGGCCGCGAGGTCGTCGCTGACGATCCCGAACGACGGGATGCTGCTAGGCTTCACGCTGCATCACCAAGTCGCCGGCGTTGCGCTCGCTGCCGGTGGCGGCCTTGGGGCCGTGACCAGCACCAATCGACTGACGCTGACGCTCGGCACATTCTGACGTCGATGCGGCCGGTGCCGGCCCGGGTGTGGCAACAAGCGCAGCGCCACTCTTGCAGCAAGCGGCGTTCCGCAGGCTCGCTGCACGTGACCCCACGCATTCGCCGCGACTCCCCACCACCAGGCGGGAACCCGCTCACGAAGCGCAACGCCTCGACCACGCCAATCCGCGAGGGCTGTGTGCGGATCTTGCTGCGCCGACGAGCAGGCTCGGCCGGCTACTTGTCGAGATCCGCTCGCAACCGCTCGATCGCCTGGCCGCGAACACCATCGCTGCTTGCCAGTGTGTGGGCGCCACGCTGCGGTGGTCGGCCAACGAGCCGTTCGTAGCCGCGGCGTTCGCTGCCGTAGCGGATCTTCAGCATCGTATCGAGCGCGACGTCACGGACGCGGAACTGCGTCGTCGGCCAGTGCGCCTCGACAGTCGGGAACGGTTGGGGGTGGTGGTGCCTGTAGTCGAACATCGGCGTGAGGCTGTCCAAGTACGGCTGCAGCAGCTCGAGGGCCGCTGGATGGCGGCTGATGGCCAGCTGCTCAACGGCACGGCGCCACCGGTAGTGGGATGCCCATCGCTCGTTCGCGGCTTGCTCTTCCAGCTCCTCCGCTCCGATCGCCAACGCATCCGCATGGCGTGCCCGCACGGCGACGAAGAGTCGCCTGCAGATCGCCGCGTCTTCTTGCCAGCGTTCGTGGTGTCGATCGAGCACCTGCAGCGTGCGCGCACGTGCCGCCACCTCGCGCAAATGCACCTGCAAATCCACCTTCTCAACCATCTTGACGAGCGGCTCGAGCAGCGAGTCGTCCCAGAAATCGGGGGGCGCCACCACCAAGTCCGCGCAGGCCTCGATGTCGTCGTCCTGCAACCGTTCGCGGAAGTACGCAACCAGGTCCTCCGTCGCGAAGTCGAGTTGGTGCAGCCTGCGAGCCAGGTATTCGCGGCCATCGAATCCGCCGCTGCGCGCGGCCAGCGCTGCGGCAACCATCGGCAGCGAGATGCCGCGCCGCGCTTGCTCGACCTCGAGCAGCGTGTCCAGGATGTACGCGTGGCAGGCGTGGGATCCTCGTTCAGGGTTGGCGAGCAACTGCACCAGACGAGCGTGCATCGCGCGCATGCCGTCGGCGTCGGGCCGACTCCATATGAAGGTGAACGGCACGCCTTCTGCCGGCGTCGCGAGCTTCGCGCCGTTGGCCAGCGTCGCCTGCAGGTGCAGCGTCGCGCGCACGTTCAGGCCGTGCTCAGGCGGAAGCCGCAGCAGCGCCGAGGAATAGCGGCTGGGGTGCTGGCCGTTGCGGACTACGCCCGGTCGCACGAGCGCCTTGCGTGGCCGCTCGTCCGGCTCCCACGGGAAGAGGTCGTAGCCGCTTCCGGAGGCCAGCCCCCCGCGCACGATCCAATCCCCGCGTTTACACGGCCAGATTTGCACAGCATGGAGGTTGCCACCTGCCAGTTACGTTGCGCTTGGCTGCAGGAAGTTCTTCACCCAATGCTCATGAAGTGGATCGTCACATGGTCCCCTCCTCGCATCGCATGCCGCGAACCGCAGGCCACGGGCACAGCTGCAGTCGTCGCGCTACACTGTCGATCCGCATCGGATGGTCTCTGGGGCTGTGTCTTCACACATTCCACATCCCAAAGCCGACGCGCTTTCTAACCCCTTCCGCCGAGAATGGCGCCCGGATATGGGATGTGCCGCCGATCGACGCCTATCCGTCCCCCCACAGGAACGGCGGGAGCGCCGGAAAACGCGTCGCACTCCATACTGGCGCTGCAAAAACCAAACGATGACCTCGATTGCTCAAATCGCACGGATCGCGCTGCTCGCGTCAGCCCCCCTACTCGCACAACAGTCACCGTTTGCTCGGCTGCCCTCGAACGCGACGACCGTTTTCTATTGTGGTGATCTGGTGGCGGCGAGTGAGAAGGTGATCGACGCGCCCGAAATTCAAAAGCTGATGAAGGCGCTGGATCCAGCGTTGCGCGGCGTCGTCGGCATGCCCCTGGAAGCGAAGCGCATCAAGGCGCGGATCTCGCTGCTGCGCGACATGATCCCCAAGCAGATTGCCTTTGCGTGCCCGGAAGGCACCACGAATACGCTTCTGAGCACGCTGCAAGCAAGCGTTCTCGCCGTCATGCTGAAGCAAGCCGTGCAGCACGGTGCCAAGAACTATGAAGCCGAGGTGCGCGCCGGACTCACGAGCGCACTTGGCGCCATGGAAGGTGTCGATGCCGTTTGCATCCTGACGATGGCAAACGAACGGGCGGCAGAGTCGACCCTGAAGCAACTAACCAGCACGATCACAAAACGGTTCGGAGCAGGCGCAGACGCCGTTCGAGACGATGGCATCGTCGACATCGTGGTCGCCCCCATGAAGCGCATGGCGCCGGCGATTCTGGAGCTGTTGCAGAGCCACCGCATCGAGGTCCCAAAGCTCTTGACTGACGGCTTCCCGCTGCGGCTGATCCAGTCAGGAGCAGAAATTGTCATCACCGTTGGCCAGCCGAAAGCAGGCCCGCTCGACACCAGCATCGTCGGCGACCTATGGGACGATGAGCAGCCTCCGCTGATCTTGTCGCAGACGACTGCCACTGTGCACGATGACGCGGTACGGCTCCGCCAGCTTGCGGCCGGCTCTTCGAATCTGCCGGACTTGATTGCGAACGCGATCGCCATCGAGAGGTTCTGCCGCCCGCAGGCATACGCCTTGCACGTTGGCAAGGAGGTCCGCTTCCAATCGGAATCGAAGGTCTACGGCTCGGACAAATCGTGCATCCAGCACACAGCGGCGATCGCACGAACTGCGCCGCCTGGCCTGAACACATCTCGGCTTTCCTGGGGCCTATTCGAAACCCTGCACACCGCGATTGGGCTAGCCGAAGCGTTCGGTGGAAACGGACCCAGCTTGGCGAACCGCCTGCCAAAGTTGCTCGCGCACCTGCGCGAGCGGAACGTGCCATGGCAAGACCGCGGCATGGTCTTGCTGACCAACCCGGACGGAGCAGCTGTCGTGCTGCCGATGTTGTTTGATGAAGCCTACTTCTGCGCCATCGAACTCATGACCTACCTGCAGCAGGACCTTGGGCTGCCAGAAGAGATCCTGGCTTTGCGCGACTTGGGACTCGGCCAAGAGACCCTCATCATCGACCTGGGCAAGATCTCTCCTGCACTGGCCAAGGGCCTGGACAAGGAATTGGTTCTACACTTCGCGGGCGAAGGAAACGAACTGGTGATCTCGACCGATGCGGATCTCTCCAAGAAGATCTTCGATGGAATCGCCAAGGGGGCCATCAGCGACAACGTCACCTTGGATGTGCATCTCGACGGTGACGAAGCGCGATCCTGTTTCGACCAAGTGATTGGGTGCCTGCCCAAACACCTTGCGAGGTCGCGAGCGATCGATGCGATAAGGGCTCTGCTCGCGCGTTTCGAGTCACTCGAAGGCACCGGCACGGCCGATCAGGGCGCGCAGCGAGAGTGCTGGAGATTGAACTTGCGCTAGGACGAGGACCGCAACGAAAACCGCGCGAACAGCCAACCACCCCAGCTGCGGGTTGGGGCGTCGGCGGAGCCACAGCTCAGCGAAGATCACGCCCCCCCCCACGCGGACCGTGGCAGGACCTAGCAGGGCAGCCCCATACCTTCGAGTGCATACGCAAGGGGCTCGAGCCGCATACGAAGCGTGATGGCGGCGCACGTCACGCCACGAACGCTAGCTACGCACCATCTAGCAACGGTGTGCGATGACGTTCTTGAAGCTGCTGGCAGGCCGTGCCTTACGCCTGACAGGCATTGGACACCTCCCGCTCTACGGGACCTGGCTCCAGCTCCAGCCGATGCGCGCGAGCGCGCGAGCGAGCGAAAAACTCGCCGAAACCGTGAGCCGTTGCGAGCCCGATTGCCGCAGGTGCCGGCAACCGCATCTCCAACAACGCCCCCGCATTGGCAATGAACACCCCGCTCACCCTCTCCCTGCTCTGCCTCCTGGCAGCTCCGGCCGCCGCCCAGCAGATCCTCCAACCCGTCGCCGTCGACACGACCATGTCGGGCTTTCCGACTTCGCCCAAGATCAGCATGATCGACCAGTCGGGCCTTAGCGCCAGCTACGTCGACGGCGTGACCGACTTCGCGACGTTTGTAGACGCGACCAGCCACGCAAACAGCAACCCCGCCTCCATCGTGACGGTCTTTGTGGCCGGCGAGACGATCACCGTCGATCTGGGGACGAGCCAGACGATCGACGCCATCGGCCTCTGGGGATCGCAGACGTTTGCGACCACGCTCACCGGGTGGAACCTGTTTGCCGACAGCGACGACAATTTCGGCAACGGCACAACGTCGTCGATCGGATCGTTTGCCGGCGCTCTACGCCAAGGTGGCGACGTCTTCGCGTTTGCTCCGGTCACGACGCGCTTCGTGCACATCCAGGTCACCGCAAACGGCGGCAGCAACGTCGTCAAGATCGGCGAGGCGGCCTTCCGCCGCGCGGCGCCGACGGACAGCAGCGGTCGCGTCCTGGTCCAGCCGACGGCCGTCGAGACGTCGCTCGTGCAACTGTTCCCGTCCTTCGGGGTCGGCAACATCATCAACCAGTCCGGCTTCGCTACGCCCTACGTCGATGGCGAAACCGACTTCGCATCTTTCGTGGCGTCGACAGCCTATGCATTTGGCATCGCCAACGCGCTGCTCGCAAACAGCAACGGCCAAAACCAGCCCAACGGTGTCGTCGAGGTCGGCGAGACGATCACATTCGATTTTGGCCAAGCGCGCCCCGTCGACGGGATCGCCATCTGGGGTACCAACACTGGCGGCGATGCGTTGACCGGCTTTGCGCTTTTCACCGACAACGATGACAACTTCGCCAACGGCACGGATACGCCGCTCGGCTCGTTCGCCGCATCGGCCACACTTGCGGGGCAAGCCTACGGCTTCCAGCCCGTCACGACCCGCTTCATTCATCTCGTGGTGACGGCGCACGGCGGCTCCAGCTTCTTGCGATTGGGCGAAGTCGCGTTCGGCGAATCGCCCCGCATCGTCAACACGATCGCCCACAGCGGCAGCTTTGCTGGCGGCATCGCCTACGATGCGGTCTCTGACGAAGTCATCGTGGTCGACGATTCGGACATCACGATCACCGCCTACGACCGGACGACCGGCGTGCAGACGGCGCAGTTCCCTGGGCCCGGCGTGGACAACCTCATCGGCGTGCAGGTCGACATCACCACCGGCAACCTCTGGGTCGTCGGGGAGGACCAAGTCGTGCGCGAGCTCGACCGCACCGGCGCTGTCCTGACGTCGTTCTCGGTCGACCCAACCGTCGACGATGCCTCCGCCCTCGCCATCGATCCGGTCTCCGACACGCTCTGGATCTCGAACGACGGCAACAACACCGTCACCGAATTTGACAAGAGCGGCAATCCGACCGGGGCGTCGTTTTCGCCGACCGGCAGCACCGATGGCGATGGCCTCGCCTACGACCCGACGACGCGCACGTTCTTGCTGGGCGAGGACAACGGCAACCGCATCCTGGTTGTCGACCGAACCGGCGCACTGCTCCGGACCATCGACGTCGGCGCACTGGGACTGAGCCCGGAAGGCCTCGCCGTCGACACCACCACCGGCATCGTGTTCTGCGGCAGCGGGAACATCTCCAGCGACGTGGTCGAACTGGCCGGCATTCTCGCCGCGCCGCCGGCCGGAGCGCTGACCCGCTACGGCACGCCGTGCGGCGCACGCATCGCCGCGAGCGACATCGTCGTCGACGACGGGACGACCGACAGCGGCACGTGGATTGGCTACCAGGCAGCGCTGCCGCCCGGCAACGCGTTCTTGCTCGTCCTCGGCACGGCTCGCCAAAGCCTGCCGCTGGCCCCGATCCTGCCGTCGCCGTGCACCGCCTTTGCGCTGCCGGACCTGTCGAGCGTCTTCGGCTTCACCAGCGCCAGCGGCCGCGGCGGCATCCGCCTGGCGCTGCCTTCGGGCTTCCCGGGCTTCACCATCACCGCATGGGGCGCCGACATCGACCTGCTCAACTTTGGCATCCCGAGTTCGTCCGCCGGACTCGAGATCGTCATCCAGTAGCGGCGCGCGAACGCGCACCCGCGCTCGCTAGCGACGCTCGGGCGGCAGCACTTCGACCGACTTTGGCGCCAAGCGCCGGATCAGCCGCTGCCCGAGAATGGTCTCCGCTTCCTGGTCCTGGCCGTCCTTGGACCAGTCCTCCTCGGAAGGCGCGGCGTGTCGGCGCAGGTCCTTGCACTTTTCCTGCTCGACGTAGTAGCGGATCAGCCAGCCGTCTTCGCGCGAGCCCTCATCGAGCAAAAACTCCGCGTAGAAGCGGTTGCGGATCGGGAAATTGCGCTCCATCTCGCGCTTCTTCCAGCGCGACTGCCAGATGCCGAGCCCCTGGTCGGTGACGCTCTGGTCGCTGAGCCAGCCGTCGCGGGCGGTCACGATCTGGACAAAGCCATTCCACGCGGCGCCGATCGACATCGGCTCCGTCTTCAGCTCACGCCAGCTGCGGACCGTGCCGCACGACGTCATGGCAGCAGAAACGAGCAGAACCGAAACCAGCGATACGAGCTTCCTCATCGGCGGCCGAGTATATCGAAGCCGTGTCCGCCCCATCATCCAGCTTCGCCAAAGGCTCGGTCTTCCTGTTTGATCTCGACGGCACGCTCGCCGATACGCTGCCCGACATCGCCGCGAGCACCAACTACGTGCGCCAGCGCAACGGGCTCGCCGAAGTCGATGTCGCCACGGTGCGCTCGTGGATCGGCGACGGTGCGCGCAAACTGCTGCAGCGCGCGCTGGCCGAAGCCGATGCGAGCCCGGAGCCAGCGGATCTCGACGCCGCCTACGAGTGCTACTGCGAACACCACGACGCGCACTGCACCGAACGCTCAACGCTGTTTCCGGGCGTGCGCGAGTTCCTCGACCAGCTGATGGAGGACGGTCATCCGATCGCCATCGTGACCAACAAGCCGGAGCGGTTCGCCCGCCCCGTTGCGCGATTCCTCGGCCTGGACCGCTACACCAAGGTCCTGGTCGGCGGCGACACGCTGCCCACCCGCAAACCCGACCCGGCCATGCTGCAGCATGCGCTGACGCTGCTCGGGTGTTCGCCCGAGCTCCCGCCAGGCAACGTGCACATGGTCGGCGACGGCCTGCAGGACGTTCGCGCCGGCAAGGCATTCGGCGCCCACACCACCGCCTGCTTGTTTGGCTACGGCAGCCCGGCTGCGCTGCGGCAAGAAGGCGCCGACGAATACTGGGGGGCGTTCGCGATCCGTGTCTAGCTGCTAGCATCGGGACATGGGAAGAAACGCCGCTGGTCTCGGTGCCGGAGCGCGGTTAGCTGTCGCCGCCGCGATCGCCATCGCCGCCGCACTGTTCGCGCCGATCGGTGTTGCCAGTGCACAGTCGCAGAGGGAGTCGCCGCGCGCGATGCGCCTGCGTCTGTCGATTCGGCGCTCGATCGAAGCCCTCGCCGAACCAGAGCCATCCGCACGTCGACTCGAAGCGCTGCGGCACCTCGAGAAGGTCGGTAAGCTGGCGCTGCCGCAGCTCGAGCGGGCTTTGACGTGGCCGAACATCGACAGCCTCGAGCTACAGCAGCAGCGCGATCTCGTCTACATCATCGGGCGCAACGGCCCCGACGCCCTTGGCCAGTTTGAGCTGCTGCGTGCTCTGCTGCGCGACGGCAACCCGCACCTGCAACATGCGCTGTTTGCAGCCATCAGCCGGATGGCGAGCTACTTGCCCGAAGCGACCGCCGCGCAGCTGCTGACCGAACTGCGGCAGGAGCATGCGTACACGTGGAGCCGCGATTGCTGGGTGCTGCTCAAGCAGCTTCGCATTGGCAGCCAACCGTGGACCGAAGAGCTGGTCGCGGCCTTGGAATCGGTCGACACCGCAGCGATTGCGGCATGCCGGTGGCTCCTGGCGCACGAATCGAGCGGCGAGACGCGCACCGCCAAGGTGTGCGCGGCGCTGCGCCGACGCTTGGAGCAAGTGATGCATCGCGAGTACATATCGATCGCGCGCGGCACGCTGCCAGAAGCCCCCGAGCTCGCCGAGGCCTACCTCGCCTGGTCCAAGCAGCCTCTCGATGCGACGGCGGCGCGCGCCCTGCTGCAGCACGAACACGCCGAGCAGCGCCTGCGCGGCATCGCATGGCTCGCGAGCAACGGCCGCGGTCTCCCCCCCGAACAGCTTGCCGACCTCGTCATCCTGCTGTGGCACAGCAACGAAGAGAGCGCCTGCGCCGCGACCCGCGCACTTGTTGCGATGGGCACGGACGGCCTAGTCGGGCTGCTGCCACTCAACACGTGCGCGCGCGAACACGCCAGCGACCGCGTGCGCAAGGCCGCCGGCGAAGCGGCGACGGAACTCGCCAGGAGCGCGCTAGCTGCGGGTTCGTGGCCCTCTATGCTGCGACGCAATCCACCGACGCGGTCTTGCCCTGGCCAAAGCACGAAGCAACGCCCGCCGAGCGCGCCCTCATCGCAGATATGCTGTTGATGGCACGCGCCGGCAAGCCGGCCGAGTGCCAGGCAGCCCTCGAAGCCGCGCATGCTGCGGGCGCCGATGAGCGCATGGCCGGCGCGGTCTACGGGTGGCGAGTGGCCAACGACCACGACATCATCGAAATGTCGCTGGCCTGGCTGGCGCGCAATGCACGCGTGGCGCACCGCATGATCGCACAATTGGCTTCGGACAACGTCGACGACGAATGCGACCTCATCGTTAGCCAATACATCCGATCTCCATGCCGCGGAGCCGCACACGAGGCGATCGTGTGGATCCGCACGGCGTACGACACCGAGGCGCGCCGGCTGCAGCGACTTGCCGATGGCACGCCGCGCTACGTAGCCCACGCCCTCGCGGAGTTGGTGCGAGACGATGCCGCGGGACTCGCCACGAAGACGTCGGTGCTGCTCGAACTGGCCCGCACACCCAGCGCAGCGATCAGGGAGCGCTTTGGCCGAAGGATCTACCGCATGCGGCGCAATTGGCTATTCGGCTTCGATCGGCAGATCCAAAAGCTCGCTCTGCTGGCGCTGGCAACCTCGGGGGAACTCCCACACCACGACGAGCGCCTCGCAGAGTTGGTAGAGGAGCATTTCGGCGTCGCCATCGACAAACTAGCGGCACGGATCCGCGAAGAACGCCGAAGCGGCAAACTCGCCCAGAGCCTCCAGCAGATTGAGCACGAGTGCCGGACGGCCGCGGCAGCGGCCCCCGAGTTGATCTGGCCCTGCGGCCGGGAGCATGCCCGCTAGTGTCGCGCATCTGGTAGACGGGGAATGGTCCGGGATGCGAGGGCGTTCGTCGCAAGGCGCTGCGACCCATGCATGTTCCCTACTGTCTGTCTAGGAGCCTGCCTGCCGAGGAGCCTGTCTGCCGAGGGACCTTCCTGCCGAGGAGCTGCAACGCCGTGACGGGCGCCTTCGAGCCCGCAGTATGCCCCCGATATCCGAGGCACGACACTAGCGAAACACGCGCACGAGCCCCTGCGCCAGCCGTTCGTCAAAACAGCCGCGGTAGGTCTGCGCCAAAACGCGCAGGGCTTCAAAGACGCCGACCTTTGGCTCTTGCCCCGTGTACACCCCGTCAAACAGGTCCAGCAGCGCGACCAGTCGCGACAGGTCGGGGATGTCCGCGCCCGCGATCCCGTTGGGATAGCCCGAGCCGTCGAGGCACTCGTGGTGCATCTGCGCCGCGGCAACAACCGGCCCCGGCAGGCCGAGGCGACGCAGCAGCTGCGCACCGCGGTCGGTGTGCTCCGGATCGTGGTCGAGCTCTTCGTGGCCGATACGCCCAACGTCGTGCAGCAGCCCCGCGAGCCCCGCCATCGCCAGCGAAGCCGCATCGCCGCCGTAGCAAACGCGCCACAGCCCCATGCTCAGAAACCCGACCGTCAAGCTGTGCCGAGCCAGTTCAGGGCCCGCAGAGAGCACCTTGCGCACGGCTTGAAAGGCATTGTCTTCGCGCAGCAGCAGTCCGCTGGTCGCCATCATGACCTTGCGCGCTCGCTGCACCTGTGCGCTGTTGGGCTTGCTGCCAAGCAGGTCGTCGGCGACGCCAACAGCGAGGCCGTGCAGCAAATCGGCGCGGTCGCGCAGCGGCACGTTGCGGTCGCGCAGCACAGCATCGAGTTCGGACTCGACGCGGTCGAAGTAGGCACGGCGATCCTGAACGCGCACGTACAGGTAGCTGACTCCCTCGACCTTGAGGCGGCCGAGATGGCCTTCGTCGAGCATCGCGCCGCGCGGCTGGTAGAGCACCCACTGCGAAGCCCCGGTGCACAGATACAGAGGGAACGGTACGGCGTCGCCCCCCACCAGCCCGGCCATCGGCACGGCGGTGTAGGTCTCGACCTCCGCAGTCGTCATCGTCTGCATCCTGGGGCTCATCGACGCTGGGCCGAGAGCGCTTGATGGCCGCGCGGAACGCACAACGCCAACGGGCCTAAGCGCCACAGCCACGATGGACCGCCGAGACGCGCACACAACCCGCGGTCCAGACCGCTAGAGCGTCTGAAGGTAGGCCGAAAACACCTTCTGCATCGCGTCGAGGTCGGCGCCGAACTCCTTCAAAAACGCGGCCGTCGCCGCCTGCGGCGAACCAAAGCCGCGCGTCGACGTGCGGCCGAGCAGCGAGCCTCGGCACTTGGCCTCCCAGGCTTCGAAGCGCTTGCGCCAGCGGTGCTCGCCGCTCACCAGCCAGCGCTGCAGCGCCCACGACATGGCGTAGAAGCGCCTTGCTGCGTCCCGGTCGTCACGCCACAGATGGATCGCATTGCCGGCGAGCACCTGCTGCAGCGTCATCGGCTGCTTTTGGATCGCATCCAGCTGGGTGCGCTCGAGCATGCCGCCCACCGACAGCGACTGCGACTTCTTGCCCGACGACCATGCAAACGTGCCCTGGCCACCAAACGTCTCGGCGAGCCCTTCGGCGTACCAATCCGGCATGGCGATCGGCGACGATTCGAAGAAGAACAGGTGCGTCAGCTCGTGCAGCAGCAGCGCATTGCGGCTCGACTCATCGAGCCCTTCGGCGCACAGCAGCGTCTGGCGCGCGCCGTAGTCACACAGGCCAGCACTCTTGATGTCCGCATGGCCGCGCGCCACCAAGTAGGCATCGTAGTCCGAGCGCTTGGCAAACACGACGACGGTGAGCGGGCGTGTCGGCGCACCGCTGAGGCGATCGCGCAGGGGCTCCCACAGCGCGCTGCCGAGTTCGTGCAGCTCGGTCGCAATCTCGACGGCAAACTCGGTGTCGGGGCTGAGGTTGCTGCGCACGATCAGCTGGTCGCTACGCGCTTCGGCGAAGCCTTCGAGCTTTGGCAGCGAGCGTGCCCTGGCCTGGCCACCGCTCGTTGCCGCACCCGCGAGGACCTTGGCGGGATCCATACGGCGCTCGCCGTTGGCGCCTTCGAGAGTCAGCTCAAGCAGCCATGGCAGCAGCGACGCGTCGAGCTGGAAACGGCCGATCTTGGCTCTGCCCGCCCCCTCCTCTTCGCCGCGCTTTTTCTCGATCACGGCGACCGCGCCAAACTCCATGGCCGTGCGCAGGTGCTCCTTGGTTTCGTCGACGAGCTTTGCCTTCCACGCCTTGCGCGCGAGCTCGACCTGCCCCTTTTGGTCCTGCTCGACGAGACGCGCGGCCTTTTTCTCGTAGGCCTTCAAAGCCCCCTTGCGCGGCTTCTTGCGGCGCTTCTTCCAAAACGCATCGCCATACTGGCGCACGATGTTCAACACCGTGGAAGCACCGCCGTGCTCACGATGCGACAGTTCGACCGCCAGCACAAACTGGTAGGTCGCCTGCGTGATCAAGCCCTTGTCCTTGATCGACCAGCCCAAGTCGACGTGGCGCTGGCCGGTGGCGAGGCGCTCTTCGCGGCGCTTCTTCTCATAGGCCCGAACGTGGATTTCGCTCGAGCTTTGGGCAGCGCAGTCGGCAGCCAGCCCGGCCGCGACAAAGCACGTCAGAGCCGCGGCCATGGCGCGAGAGCCAGCGCCAGGTCCGACGGAAACAACCGCGTCGCATCGCCTTTTCATGCTGCCGCTACCTCCTGCGGCGCCCCTTCTCACGGCGCCCCTTCTTGCGCCACTACTTCTTGCGGCGCTGGATCTTTTGGATGATCTTCGTCGTCGAGTGGCCCTTCTTGTCGCCGACGAAGACAGCCTTGATGCCGTGCTCCTTTAGCGTCGCCTTTTCGGGCAGCGTGCTCAGCTTGTAGTCGGTGCCCTTGGCATAGAGCGTCGGCTGCAGCTGCTCGAGCAGTTCGTCGGCGGTCTCATCCTCGAAGGACGTGACGTAGTCGACGAAGGACAGCGCACTCAGCATCTCCAGCCGCTCTTCGATCGGCAGGATTGGGCTCTTGCCCTTCAGCTTTTCGGCGGACTTGTCGGAGTTGGCGGCGACCACGAGAAGATCGCCGCGAGAACGTGCGTCCTCGAGGCAACGAAGGTGGCCAACATGGAGCAAGTCGAAGACACCGTTCGTCAGCACGATCGTCTTACCGCTCGCACGTAGACCAGACAGGATCGCCGTCAGGCTCTTCTTGTCGGTGAATACCTTGTCCTTCGATCGCTGCTTGCGCGGGACTACTACCAAAGTCGGCCTCCTGCTCGGATCCTCGGCCTGTGAGATGTTCGACAGGCAGGCACATAGTGTGCGCAAGAATCGCCGAAGCGACAACCTCCAAGTGCGCGAAGTTCCGGCCCCATCGGGAGTTCGGGGACACCCCTGAGGAAACGCCCCGGTCCTGCAGGAGCCGTTCGCGCTCGCTACTGGCCGTCTGCGACCGGCAAGGCGAGCAGGCGGCGCGACTCGGCGACCAGCCACTCGAGCTTCATGAACGGCTCATACGAGACGTCTTGCCAGCGCACGCGGCCCTGGCCGTCGACCAAGAACGTGCCGTGCAGCGCCATCTCTTCGAAGTCGTCAAAGCAGCGCCAGGCACGGAACGACGCCAGCTTCGGATCGCACAGCATCGGGAAAGCGGGGCGCTCGGCGGCCGGCAAATCGGCAACCGCCTGCGCGGTGTTGGCCACGGTGTCGGTGCCGATCGCCACGACGTCGACGCCCGCGGCTGCAAACTCATCGGCAAGCGGACGCAGTGCGTGCAGCTGCTCGACGCAGTGCAGGCAGCCGAAGCCGAGGTAAAAAACGACCAGCTTGGCGCGGCCGTCGCCGGCACCGTCTGGGAGCAGATCAAACTGCGTGCCGCCGACGTTGGGCAACGAATAGCCGCGGTTCGCGACCGGGCTCCAGGTGCGCGGGCCGATCGAATCGAGCGGCGGGCGCGCGCCGAAGTCATCGGCGAAGCTGGCCTCCGCGGCGATCGCCGAAGCGCTGCGGTCGATCTCCAGTCGGTCGAGGTAGCTGCTCGGCAGCGACCCAACGAGCTCCGCAGCCAGTTCGCCAGAGCGCTTTTTGCCAGCCTCGCCGCGCGCAGCCACTGCGCGGTAGAGAGCTGCTGAAACGGCGGCCCGCGACGGGTTCTTTTTGTTGGCCTTCTCAAGCGCCTTGACCGCCTCATCGATCTTGCCGGCAGCCACCTGTAGGCCAGCCCGCAGCGGCAGCGGCACGTTGACGCCATCCAGCTCCAGAAGGGCCGCCGCGGCGTCGCCGTTCGCCAGCAATCGCTCCGAGGCAAGCTGCCGCTTCAGGTCGAGCACGCGCTGCACGACGCTGGTCTGTTCTTCGCCGGCATCGGCAATCGCCGCCATCGTCTGCTTGCGCTTGTGCCGTTCGGAAAAGGCCTCGTCTTCGGCCGCATCCATTGCCGCGCTGCGCTCGCGGCGCGCCTTGGCGAGCA
The DNA here is from genome assembly GCA_045105235.1 of Planctomycetota bacterium. Classification (GTDB taxonomy): domain Bacteria; phylum Planctomycetota; class UBA1135; order UBA1135; family UBA2386. The sequence goes on from JBGCDH010000066.1 coordinate 14,313, forward strand.
GCTGCTCCGCCTCCTTGGCGATGCGCTCACCATCGTCGAGACGCTGCAGCCGGAAGTAGGCCCGCCCAAGCAGCCGCAGCCGATCGACCTCGCTGCGGCTGTCGTCGCTCTGTTCGAGGAAGCCCTGATCGACCAGCGTGACCGCCTGCTGCCACAGCTCGTGGTCTTCGCAAAGCTGGATCAAGCGCTTGGTGCCGTAGCCGGCGGCGGTACGGCCGCTGGAACGCTGGTTGTGCTCGGGGTGGCGCGGCAGCTCGACGAGGTTTTTCGCAATCGCGAGCGCCTCCTCGACGCGGCCGCAGTGCCCAAGACTGCGCGCCAGCCACTCCTGGTTGTGCGCATAGTTGTGGATCAAGAACGGCATCACGCCGTCGCGCATCATGTGCGCATGGTCAGCGCGGCTCGATGCCTCCTGCTGCCACGCCGCTTCGGCATGGCGGTGAAGCTTGGCGTAGATGTGGCCCGGCATGTGCCACTGGTGCGCAATGCTGGGCGCGGTGCTGCCGTTTTTTGCGGCGCTGTCGAGCGCGCGGCGGGCGTCTTCGCGATCCCACAGGTGGATGCGGTAGTGGTGCGCGGGGTGCAGCGGCGCCTTGGCAAACACCTGGTCGAGCAGCGCATCGACGGCCGTGTGCGAGACGATCGGCACGCCGCCGCCCCATCGGTAGGCGAGCCAGTTTTGAATCGCGAGGAACGCCTTGGCTTCGATGTCGTCCGGGTAGTCGAAGACGATCGTGCCGAGGTCCTTCAGCAGGCGCTTGTCGAGCTTGTCGAGATCCTCCTTCTTGCGCTCCTTGTTGCGTTCGACGACGGCTTCGGAGGCCTTTTCGATGCGCTTGGCATCGCCCGAACGCAGCTCCTTACGATCGTCATCCTTGACGCGGTAGTAGCGTGCCCACGCGTCGATCCACTGCTGTTCGCGCGCCGGCGCCGAGTCGCTGTGCACAATCGCCTGGCAGATGAAGCCCGCCGCGCGCTCGGCGTTTTCGTCGTTGGCGCGCGCCATGCCCCAGTAGGCCATGGCGCAGTCGGGCTGCAGCTTGGCGACCTGACGGAAGCTGCGCTCGGCTTCGAAGTGCCAAAAGCCATGCTGCTGGCAAATGCCCTGGTCGAAAAACTGCTGCGCGGTTGCGCCGAGCCCTTCGATCGGAAAGTGCACCTGCGCGCTGATGCCCGGCATCAGGATCGCCGCCGAGCGCGGGCCTTCGTTGAAGGCGCCGCCTAGGTGCGAGTGGCCGTAGGTTTCGGCGCGCTCGTCCTGGCTGGCTTCCTGGACCGCTTCCTCGCTGGCTTCCCGGCTGGCTTCCCGGCTGGCCCCCGCCTGCGGATTGGGCTCATTTTGAGCCGGCAAGGCAGAGACCGGGCCGCTCGCCACGGCCAGGGAGAACACGAGACCGAAACCGAAAGGCCAAAGAGTGGCTGCGCGCATGCGACCATCCTAGGGTCGCGCCGCCCCAACAGCACCGATCCGTCCCGGAGGAACGCTGCGGCGCAGCCCCAGCGCCGTCCTTCCCAGCTCGCCCCCGGACAAAGCGGCCGAGCGTACGTTCACGAACCGACCACCGCACAGCGCCCGCGAATGGCGCGGCGCGCGATATGCTGCCCTGCCCGAATCACTGCCATGACGCTCATGGCTTCGCATTCTCGGCCTTTCGCCATCGACTCTCGCCTGATGACGCCCAACCGACTGCTTCCCCTCGCCGCCGCGGCGCTTTGCACCTCTGCCCTGCTCGCTCAGGGAGCGCCCGCGCCCCAGTTCCGAATGTTCGGCCGCATCTTTCGCGACCAGGTCGACCTCTACGACCGGCAGGACAACCTGCTGCACACCTGGACGGGACGCCCTGGCGGGCTCGCCTACCACATGCTGCCGGATGGCGACATCCTCCGCACCTACAGGCCACAGGCGGCTCCGACCGGCTACCCGGCCGGCTCGCAGGGCGGTGTCGAGCGACTCGCGTTTGACGGCACCGTGGTCTGGGACTACGAGCTGTTCGCTGGCAGCCAGCGACTGCATCACGACATCGAGCCCATGCCCAACGGCAACTTGCTGGTGATTGCGTGGGATGAGATGCCGCAGTCGCAAGCCATCGCGATCGGCCGCTCGCCGCAGCAGGCCCTCGGCACGTTCTTCCGGCCGGACTCCGTCCTCGAGATCGAGCCAACCGCAGGCGGCGGCGCAAACGTGGTCTGGGAGTGGCACGTTCGCGACCACGTCATCCAGGACCTCGACTCCAACGCCGCCAACTTCGGCACCGTCAGCAGCAACCCGCAGCTCATCGACATCAACTACCCGCTTGATGACACGCTCGGCGAAGACTGGAACCACTTCAACTCGGTCAAGTACGACCCGGTGCACGACTGGATCATCGTCAGCGCCCACCGGCAGGACGAGATCTGGGTCATCGACCACAGCACAACGACCGCCGAAGCCGCAGGGCACACCGGCGGCGCACGTGGCAAGGGCGGCGACCTGCTCTACCGATGGGGCAACACCCACGCCTACCAGATGGGCACGCCCGCAGACCAGCAGCTGTTCGGCCAGCACGGACCGTATTTCATTCCGGACGGTCTGCCGGGTGCTGGCAACATTCTGCTGTTCAACAACACGCCGCCAGGCGGCAGCTACGTCTTTGAACTGGTGCCGCCGCTCGACGCAAACGGCAACTTTGTCCTCGGCGCGAACGGCACGTTTGGCCCAGCCCAGCCCGTATGGAGCTACACGGCGCCAGAGATCGCTTCGAGCAACGTCAGCAACGCGCGCCGCCTGCCCAACGGCAACACGCTGATCTGCGCGGGCGCCGCTGGCAAGATCGTCGAAGTGGACCCGGCCGGCACCCAGGTCTACCTGCACACCCACCCGGGCGCGGTCTTCCACGCACAGGTCGTCGACCGGCGCTTGTGGGCCAACGATCAAACGGTCTCGATCGCGGCTGGCGGCACGATCCAGTTTGACCTGGTTGCGGGCACCGAGCACGCCGGCGACACCTACTGGCTGCTCGGGTCCTTCGGCACGTCGCCGATCTTGAGCAGCAATGGCGTCGAGCTGCCGCTCGCACTCGATCCCTACCTGCTGTTCACGATCGAGAACGCCAACACGGCGCTGCTGTCGAACACGCGGGGGACCGTCGGCTCAGACGGCCGCGCCTACGCCGCATTCAACCTGCCGAGCGGCATCGTGCCGCCAGCGCTCGTGGGGCTGGAGCTCTACCACGCATATGTGCTGCTTGACGCCGCATCCGGCGCCCTGCGAACGAGCCACGCGGAGCCGCTCAAGCTGGTGCAGTAGGAGCCGGCGCGCCATCAGCTGCCAGCAGCCAGCCGCGTGCGCACCAAAAAGTCGTGCAGGCCTCGCGCGACCTCCGCCGGCAGCGTTGCCGGCAGCGCCGAGATCGCAGCCGATGCTTCGAGCTCGGCGCGCAGCCCTTCGATGGCGGCCTCGTGCTGCACAAGCTCCGCGCCGGCGTAGGGCTGTTTCTCCGCGCCCGTCTGCTTTCGAACGACCAGCTCCTCGAGGCCGAGATCCGACAGCAACGACTTGCACGCAAGCAGTCCGGCGCAGTCGTCGAGCAACACCGATAGATTCGCCTGGATCTCACCCGACCCCATCAAGTGGATGCCGGTCAGCAAGACCCGATAGATGTAAAGCAGCGGCTTGAGCCGACGCGGCTCGTGCTTGTGCCACAGATCGCGCTGGCTGGTGGCAAAGCCGAGATAGTGACGTGCGTGCGCCCGCGTGACCGAGCGGCGCCCGAGTTCACACAATTCGCGATGGGCAGCGGACGTGCGCACAACCAGCGGCGACAGCAGCTGCTCGAGCACGTAGCCGTTGGGCCGGGATAGCAAACGAACAAACTTGCCGACGTCGTGCGTGACCAGGTCGAGCTCCATCTGCTGCTCTACCCGCATGCTCTCAATCGTCTCGCGGCCTGGTTCTAGACCGATCACCTGATCGAGCGGCAGCACATGGGCGCCACGCAGATCAAAGTCTGAGTCCGGCGACGGAAAACCGTAGAGATGCGCGCCGCTGATCGTGGCGAACAGCAGCGGGTGCGGATGGGCATCGGCAATCACGCCGAGGCGAGGGTCTTTGGCAATGCTCACGGCAATTCCTGGGCAAGGGCAAGACGGCGCGCGCGGCGCACAAAGGCATCGACCCGCTCATAGTCGGGCCGCTCGGGCAAGTCGGTCGTCGCCGCAGCGTCCTCGAACTCCCGCTGCAGTTCCTGGCGCCAGCGATCGATCCTCGGCCAAGCAAGCTGCCCGCTGCGGATCTCAAGCAGCCGCTCGCGGTGCTCCCCCACGTCGACCGGCACCGAGCCCGACGCCAAGACACCGATACCGGCCAACTGCAGCCGAACCAGATGCATGACGTGCTTCCACTTGGGCTCTTGGTCTCTGCGCAGCACCGCCTGGATCTTGCGGAACTGCGACGCGACGTAGCCGGAGTAGGTCTGGAAGACGAGCCGCGACAAAAACGCCTCACGCACGGAGAGCAACTCGCGACCGAGCGCACTGGCTTGCTCGACGAGCGGCGACCACAGGCACTCGAGCACGTTGGGGTTGGCCTTGAGTCCGAGCAGGCAGAACTTCTGCAGCTCCCAAAAGGTCTCCTGCGCCGGATCGTCGTCGATCTGCTCCGGCACCGAAAACAGCGACCAGTGCTGCTCCGCCGTTGGCAAAAAGACGCCGCGTCGATCGGTGTCGCTACCTTCCTGCTCGAGGCCGTAGGCGCGTGAGCCGATCACCACGCGCAGGATCACGCGATCAAACAGCGAGCCACCGAACAGCTGCGGAGCGAGACCGTGCGCCTGGTAGGCCGCGAGCGACAGCAGCTGGTCGCGACGAAGCGACACCGTCTCTCCGTTGCGCAGAGGATCCTGCAGGGTGACGCGGTAGGCGTGCGTCGCATCGGCCGGCGCAGTGGCGACGATGCCGACGGCACCGCGCGGCACGCGCACGCCGCCGTTGTCGCCGCGCAAATCGACGGCCGTGACCACCTGGGTTCCGGCCGAGAGGATCAGAGGTTCACGCCCGTTCATATCGCCCCTGTTGAGGCCAACGCGCCAAGGATTCTGCCGTTCAGGTCACGTCGGGCCGCGCCATGCGCTCGGGCGCGAGGTGGCCGGCGATCTCGTCGGTGTAGAGGCCGCGCTCGCGCAGCACATCGGCCAGGCTCAGCCCGCGCGCCAGCGCTTCGGTCGCCACTTCGCTCGACGTCCCGTAGCCGAGCACCGGCACCAGCGCCGTGACCCGGCCGATGCTGTTCTCGACGAACTTTTCGCACTGCGCTTCGTTGGCCTCGATGCCGTCGACGCAGTTGCGACGCAGCGTGCCGCACGCATTGGCGAGGATCTTGAGCTGCTCCAGGATGCTGAGCGCGATCACCGGCTCCATCACGTTGAGCTGCAGCTGGCCGGCCTCGGCCGCCATCACAACCGCGAGGTCGTTGCCGATCACGCGGTAGGCAATCTGGTTGACCACTTCGGGGATCACCGGATTGACCTTGCCCGGCATGATCGACGAGCCAGGCTGGCGCGGCGGCAAGCGGATCTCGCCGATGCCCGCGCGCGGCCCCGACGACAGCAGTCGCAGGTCGTTGCAGATCTTCGACAGCTTGATCGCCAGGCTCTTGAGCGCCGCCGAAAACATCACGAAGGCCTGCGTATCCTGCGTCGCCTCGATCAGGTCCGGCGCCAGCGTCACCTCGAGACCGCTGATCGTCGCGAGGTGCGCAATCGCCTTGCCGCGGTAGCCCTTGGGCGCGTTGAGGCCCGTGCCAATCGCCGTGCCCCCGAGGTTGAGCGTACGCAGCTTGTCGCGCGCCAGTTCGAGCTGCGCCAGTTCTTGGCGCAGGCTGACCGCAAACGCCCGGAACTCCTGCCCCAGCGTCATCGGCACGGCGTCCTGCAGCTGCGTGCGCCCCATCTTGACGACCGACTGAAACGCTTCGGACTTCGCGTCGAGCGAGGCGACCAGCGCTTCGACGCTCTCCGTCAGCCGCGTGCTCGACAGGATCATCGAAAGCTTGAGCGCGCACGGATAGACGTCGTTGGTCGACTGCGAACAGTTGACGTGGTTGTTGGGGTGCACGTGCTTGTAGTCACCTTTTTGGTGACCGAGCAGTTCGAGCGCACGGTTGGCCAGCACTTCGTTGGCGTTCATGTTGGTCGACGTGCCCGCACCGCCCTGCAGCATGTCGACGACAAAGTAGTCGTGCAGTTTGCCGGCGATGACCTCGTCGCACGCTTCGGCAATCGCGTCGGCGACCGGGCGCTCGACGGCCTCGCAGTCGGCGTTGGCGAGCACGCACGCCTTTTTGACCATCGCCAGCGCGACGATCAGGTTGGGGTAGGCGTTGAGGCGGCCACCGCCGATATCAAAGTTGCTGAGCGCGCGCAGCGTCTGCAGGCCGTAGTAGGCCTGGTCCTGCACCTCGCCATCGCCGAGCAAATCGTGCTCGGTGCGCGTGGCGCCCGTCGAATAGGCGTGCGTGATCCCGCTGGTGCGGAACAGCAGCTGGTCGATGCGATTGACCAGCTCCCCCATCATGCTCTGCAGCATGCGTTTTTCGACGCCATCGTCGCCGGCGAGAAACTCGGTAACGCGGTCGCGGTGCAGAAACGCAATCTCGGTATCAGCCGACGCCGTCGCGGTCGTCGAGTGCTGCGAATCGCCGATCATCATGCCCTCGCCCAGCAAATCGCCGCGCATCATCGTCGCGACCTTGCGCGGCACGCCGTAGGCATCGTCGCGGGTCAGCTCGACGCGGCCCGAGCGGATCATCAGCAGACGCGCGCGAGCATCGCCCTGGCGAAACAGGCTCTCGCCGGTCGCAATGCGCTCAAACTCGACCTTCTCGAGCAGGTGGGAAACCTGTTCATCGCGGAGGTTGGCGAAGATGGAGACTCGGCGGAACGAGTCGGCCCAGTCGGCCTGCGGATCAGTCATTCGGGTCCGTCGTGCGGTGGCTGCGGCGAGGTTTGCGGTGTCGGGTGCAGTGGCCCGTAACGCTACGCCATCGGGCGTCCGAACGCGCGAATGAACGTCGTCTGCGCCCGCCGCCGACGAAATTGGGGGCCAGGAGCGAACCGCGAACGCCTCGGCCCCGTTGTCAGGCGCGCCATGAACCGCCACGCCCAAGCGACATCCCTCGCCGCGATTCTGCTGCTGACCGCAGCCGGCTGCTCGGACGGCACGAGCACCACGCCGAACTTGCCCGACGCGAAGCCTGCGGACGAGGCCAAAGGCGAAGCCAACGGCGAAGCCACGACGATCGTCGAACCGCCGCCGCCGCCTCCGCCGGAGGTCGAGATCTCCGAACAAGAGCTCAAAGAATCGGGGTTCGACTCCAACCAATGGAATAGCGCGATCGGCATCGGCGGCGGCGCCGGCGCAGGCGGCGCCGCCCGCGGGCGCAGGAGCGGCGGCGAGAGCTACGCCGCAACCCAGCCCAGCGGCTTCCTGATCGTCGGGGAAGCTCCGCTTTCGACCTTCGGCGCCGACGTCGACACCGCTTCGTTCACCAACGTGCGGCGCATCCTCGGCGGAGGCCGCATGCCCAACGCCGACGCAGTGCGCGTCGAGGAGTTTGTCAACGCGTGTCGCTACGAGCTGGCCGAGCCGGGGCCACAGCAGGCGTTCGCCTTTGACGGCGAAGTCGGGGCGTGCCCGTGGCAGCCCGAGCACGAGCTGGTCCGGCTGTCGCTGCGCACGTGCGCCATCGCCGCCGACCAGCTGCCGCCCTGCAACTTGGTCTTTCTCATCGACACCTCCGGATCGATGACGAGGGCCAACAAGCTGCCCCTGCTGCAGCGCGCGCTGCCGCTGATGATCCAGCAGCTGCGACCACAGGACCGCGTGTCGATCGTGACCTACGCAAGCGGCGTGCGAAAGCCGCTCGACTCGGCGGCAGGCAGCGAGCAGGCGCGCATCCTCAACGCCATCACGCAGCTGCGCGCGGGCGGCAACACCAACGGCCAGGGCGGCATCCAGGCGGCCTACGACCTGGCGATGCAGAACCGCGTCAACGGCATCAACCGCGTCGTGCTGGCCACCGACGGCGATTTCAACATCGGCATCCGCGACCCCGATCAGCTCGAGACGTTTGTCGCCGAAAAGCGCAGCAAGGGCGTGTTCTTGACGGTGCTCGGCTTCGGCGCGGGCAACCTCAAGGAGGACCGGCTCGAGCGGCTCGCCAACCGCGGCGATGGCGTCTACCACTACGTCGACAAGCTCTCGACCGCCCGGCGCGTGCTCGTCGAGAGCTTTGGCGCCGAGATGATGACGATCGCCAAGGACGTCAAACTGCAGGCCGAGTGGAACCCGCAGCAGGTCGCGCGCTACCGACTGCTGGGCTACGAGAACCGCGCGCTGAAGGCCGTAGAGTTTCGTGACGACACCAAGGACGGCGGCGAAGTAGGCGCTGGCCACACGGTGACCGCGCTCTACCAGATTGAGCGGATCGCGGCCAGAGCCGGCAGCGCCGGCAGCGGACCGCTGGTCACCCTGCGCGTTCGCTACAAGCCGCCAGAGGGCGACACCAGCAAAGAGCTCGTGCACGAGCTGCCGGCAAGAGCCGGCGCCGCCGGCGCCATGTCCCAGAACGGCCGAACCGCGGCCACGGCAGCGGCGCTGGCGCTGCTGCTGCGCGCCGACCCACATGCCGCGATCACGCCAGAGCTTCTGCAAAAGCTGGCGACGGGAGTCGATGCGAAGCGAAACGCGGATCTCATCGAGCTCGTGGCCAAAACCGATGCCGTGTTGGCCGAAGCGATGGAAGACACGACCGGCGGCGATACGGACAGCGGCAACTGAGATCCGCCGGCAGCCGCGCGCGAGTGAGCGGCATCGCTGTCGCTGGTCCAAGAACGCGCGGACACGCTGTTCGCGTTCGGCCCGATTGTAGCGCACCTGATATCGGGGACCTTCTGCGGGCACGAAGACGCCCGTCACGGCGTTGCTGCTCCTCGCGCCGCCACCGCTTGCCCAGCGCGGACGCTGCCGCCAGCCTGCCGTTGCGCCCGCGTATCAGTCCGAGGAGCGCTTGCGCGTCACCCCTGCGCATTGCCGGCGCCGGTGACGGCAGGCACGATCCTTGCGGAGGTAGCTGTAGGACGTTCGTCGACACGCTTCGCCACTCCGGACGCCGCAGACCCGAGACATCGTCATGCCGTCACCCTCCACACATCTTCTTCTCGCCGCGGCGGTTTCGCTCGGAACCGTCGCCGCCCAATGCAGCACCCCCTGGCGGAGCGAAACCGAGCTTGGTGGCACCGACGGCTTCGTGTCGCAGGCGACGAGCTGGGATCCCGACGGCCCCGGACCGCAGACGCCCGTCATCGCTTTCACCGGATCGTTCACGCTCGTCCGTGCGACTCCGGTTCACTTGGTCGCAACCTACGATCCGTCGAACGGGGCCATCGCGCCGGTCCCCGCCGCCGCCGCCGGCTTTCCTGCGCCTTTCGCATCGAATCGGTCGAACGCCGTTCTCGCCATGCCCAACGGCGACCTGATCGTTGGCGGCAGCCTCGATCTCTTCGACGGCTCGACCTGGACCACCATCGCAACCCTCAGCCAGGCGCCGCCATCGTTCTTTCGCACGATCGACACCGACGGCAGCGGGCAGCTGATCGCCGCCGGATCGTTCGCGTCGATTGACGGGGTTGCCGCCACCAACATCGCGTGCTGGGACGGCGTCGGCTGGTCCGCACTGGGCTCCGGCATCGGCGGAATCAGCGACGTGGTCACAGCGGTAGCCACACTGCCAAACGGCGACCTGATCGCAGCCGGATCCTTCGCCGTGGCGGCGGCTCGGCGGCCGTCAACATTGCCCGCTGGGACGGCACCTCCTGGTCGAGCCTCGGACAAGGCGTCAACGAACGAGTCTTCGCGCTCCAAATCCTGCCCAACGGCGACCTGCTCGCCGGCGGACGGTTCTGGACCGCCGGCGGCCAGCCGGCCGCCACCATCGCACGATGGAACGGTTCGACGTGGTCTCCTCTCACAACCGAGGTCCGCAAGCCCACCGGAATCAACGGCCCACCCGCGGTCGCAGGATTCGCGCCCCGAGCCAATGGCGAAGTGGTCGTCATCGGCGACTTCTACGCCATCGACGGCGTGGTGTCGCCATATGTCGCCACGCTGGGCACCGACTCCCGGCATCCGCAGCGCCGATCGGCAGCGGCTGCGTTGGCACCGGCGGAGCCAACGCCTTGGCCGCAACCAACCTGCCGTGGACCGGCGCGACCTATCGCGCAACGGCCACCGGCATGCCCCAGCAGGCCGTCGCGTTTTCCGTGATGGGCTTCGGTGCCCAGTCCACGCCGCTCGGCATCGACGCCGCCAGCAACCTGACCGAGTTCACCAGCACCAACGCGCTGCAGCTGACAATCGGCGCGTTCAAAAAAGGAGCGGGCGCTATTCGCCCGACTCGAGGATCTTCTTGACGACGTTCGTCGTCGAGCGCCCCGCCACCAGCGGCACCAGCACCACCTGGCCGCCGTGGTCTTCGACCCAGTCGCGGCCGACCACGCCCTTGTCGCGCCAGTCCTCGCCCTTGGCCAGCACGTGCGGCGTGATCGCTTCGATCACCGACTTGGGAGTGTCGTCATCAAACGGCACGACATAGTCGACGGATTCGAGCGCGGCCAGCACCGCCATGCGGTCGTCGAGCGCGTTGAACGGGCGCCCCTTGCCCTTTTCCTGTCGCTGCACCGAGGCGTCGGTGTTGACCGCAACCATCAGCGCATCGCCGTACGAACGCGCCTTCTGCAGGTATTCGCAGTGGCCGCGGTGCAGGATGTCAAAGCAGCCGTTGGTGAACACCATGCGCCGCCCTTCGGCGCGCAGGCGGGCCCCGACTTCGACGGCCTGCTCGTGCGTCAAGACCTTGCCGGTCGTCGTCGGCGAGGTATCGCCGAGCCGCGTCAGCACCTCTTTGCGCGACGGTGCCCAGGTGCCGAGCTTGGCGACGGTGATGCCGGCGGCATGGTTGGCGAGACGCAGCGAGTCTTCGAGCGATACGCCGGCCGCGCGGCAGTAGGTCAGCATCGAAACCACCGTGTCGCCCGCGCCGGTGACGTCGAAGACCTGGCGCGCTTCGGTCGGGATGATCTTGTGCTCGCCGGACTCCGTCTCGAAGAAGATGCCGTCCTTGCCGAGCGTGATCACCGCGTTTTGGATTTTGGTGATCTCGCGCAGCCGCTGCGCCGCGCGGTGCATGTCGGCGGTCGTCTCGATCGACACGCCGGTCGCCGCTTCGGCCTCGGCGCGGTTGGGCGTCAGCAAATCGACGCCCTCGTAGATCGAGTAGTCGTTGCCCTTGGGGTCGACCACGGTGACGCCGCCAACGCTGCGCGCGGCCTCGATCGCCGCCGCGATCACGGTCCGGGTCAAGACGCCCTTGCCGTAGTCGCTGAGCAGCACGCTCTTCCACGGGAACGGTCGCTGCTGCAGCAGTGCCAGCAGGCGCGCTTCGGCATCGCCGCCGACCGGCGCACGCGACTCGTGGTCGACGCGCAGCACCTGCAGCGTCTTGGCGACGTAGCGCGTTTTGCGCGTCGTCGGCCGGGTCGTGTCGGTGACCAGGGCCTGCGTATCGATATCGGCGTCTTCGAGCAGCGAACGCAGCCGTTCGCCGGGTTCATCCTGGCCGATGATGCCGAGCACCGAGGCCGCCGCGCCGAGCTCGCCAAGGTTGGCAGCGACGTTGCAGGCGCCGCCAAGCAGGTAGCGGTCGCGCTCAAAATCGAACACCAGCACGGGCGCTTCGGGCGACACCCTGCCGGCGTCGCCATCGGCGTAGCGATCGAGGATCAGGTCGCCCACGACCAGAATGCGCGTCTTCGGCAGCCCGCTGAGCAGATCGGCCAGCCGGCGCGCGTTGGCCGCTTCGGTTGCGGTCATGTCGCCCATCAGCGTGCCTCCTGCAGGCAACCGCGCTGGTCGGCGGTGCAGAGCAGCGCTTGGTGCAGCAGCGGCAGCACGATCTCGTGCATCGCCAGAATCGAACGGCCCTGCTTGGGCGGACGCTGCACGACGTTGGTCATCGCGCGGTATTGCTGCAGCATGTCGAAGTTGCAGGTCAGGAAGTCATCGGTGAGCTGACCGCGGTTGCGAGCGATCGAAACGGCCTTTAGGAATACCTCGGGCATGATCACGGCCGAGCCGACGTTGAGCCACACGCCCTTCTCGAGCTTGCCGACCGAGTCCGCAAACGTCCAAAAGTCGCGCTGCGTGGCGGCGCCGAGCGCGGCCCCGTCGAGGTCTGGATCCATGTGGGTGATGTCGCAGCCAAACGCAACGTGCACCGTGGCTGGGATCTGCAGCCGCGCGGCCTCGGAAAACACCGACAGGTGGCGGTACGGCAGTTCGCCTTCGTGGATGGTCTTGCCGATGGCTTCGCCGAAGCCCTCGCCTTGGTCGTGGGCGCGCTTGGCCGCACCGTTGAGGGCATCGAGCGTTTCGCGCCAGAAGCCGAACGAGCCATCCGGCAGGTTTTCGCCGACGTCCTCGCTGGTCGCACCTTGGTAGGCGGTCTCCCAATCGTGGATCGCCGAGGCGCCGTTGGTGGCGACGTGCGTGATCAAGCCGCGCCGCATCAAGTCGATGATCAGCGGCGACAGGCCGACCTTGAGCACGTGGGCGCCGAGCTGCACGCCGACCATGCGGCCAGCTTGACGCGCCTCGATGACCTGATCGACGACGACCTTGAGCGATTTGGCGCCGTAGATGTCCGGCAGCGATTCGAACCAGGTCATGAAGCCGTCGACCGGCGGCAGCACCTTGGCGAAATCTTCCTTCTGCACAAGGTTCCGGCGCTCTTGCAGCGGCCGGATGCGCACCGGGCGCGGGCTGGGGTCGGGCGAAGCGTTGGCTGCAGCGTCTGGATCGGGCATGGTCGCCCCGCCATCGTGCCGACGGCGTGGCGCCCGGTCCAGACTTGCGACCGGCGAACCTCGTCGCCGGCCGCGCCGATGGGGCTTCGCGCCCCCTCCGCGGAGGCGCTTAGCGCCAGACGATCCGCAGATCGAGCACGCGCAGCTGGGCCTGGCTCTGGTCGAGCGCCAGGTCAAAGCGCACGCTGTCGCCGCGGTCGAGGTTGATCGAGTCGGCGCCAGGTCGCGCAGCGGAGCGCCACGGCCCTTCGGTGCCGGCAACGGCGGCGCCGTTGACCGGGTCAAACTCGGCTGCCTGCAGACGCATCACGACCGCACCGTTCGGATCGTCGGCGGCGAGCGGCGAAACCGAAGGATCGTCGCTAAACAGCACGGGCAGGCCATCGATTTCGACCAGCAGCTCGTAGCGCTCGAAGATCGGCAGCATCGGGCTTGGCACCTGCAAAAACAGCGAGCGCGAGCCCGTGCGGTCGTCCCGGTCGGTCAGTTGGCCAACGGTGCCGGAGCCCGCAGCCGGGACCTGCACTCCGTTGAAGGCCGACAGGCCGTCCGATTCGAGCCGCACGAAGCCGTCGGCTCCGTCGCCACCGCGGGCATCGACGCCGCGGAGTTCGGACGCGAGGAAAAGCCCGACGTAACCAGCCGCGCCACCCCGGGCGTCGATCGAGCCGAGCCCGGTCAGATCACCGCCGGACTGCAGCAGCAGCGAGCCACCGGAGCCACCGCCGCCCGGCGAGGAAATGCCGAAGTTGGGCGGGGAGACCAAACCGCCTTCTACGGCTCCCTGGATCAGCGGACCGTTGCCGCCGCGGGCGCTGAGGCGGCCGTCGATGCGAACGTCGCCGCCAGCGCGCAGTACGAGCACGCCGCCGCCGCCGGTGCCGCCGTGGCCGGCCATCCAACGTTCCGGTGCAGCGCCAATGCCGAGCAGGCCGTAGCCGTGGCTGCCGCCACCGCCGCCGCCCGAACCGCCAACCGAAAAGTGTTCGAGCGACGAGTAGCCAGCAGGAGCCCCCGGGGGCGGATACGGAAACAGCGAGAACGCGCTGCCGCCGGTCACGGGTGACGTCGAGACGATCGTCGACCCCGGGCTGTTGTGCTGCGGCACCGCAGCTTGGCCACCCGCCGTGCTGTAGCCGCCGCCGGCGCCACCTGGGCTGAAGTAGCCACAGTAGATGGAAGGCACTGCCGGTACGAGCGGCACCGGAATGCCCCACATGCCGGTGGCTGGCGTCATCAGCGACCCGCTGCCGCCGCTGCCAAACTCGTTGCCGCTGTAGGCATGGCCTGCGGACAGCAGCAGTCCCTGACCGCTTTCGCCGTCGTAGAGGTTGCGTCCATTGACAATATTCGGGCCCTGGTCGTCGCACTCGTTACCACCGACGCCACCGCGGCCGGCACCCGGCCCACCCGCAGTTCCGGGCTGGCCCATCACGGGTCCGGAGGTGCTGCGCGCCTCAAACCTGGACGATGGCACGCCAGCTGCAGGGCCACTGGTCTGCAAGAACGTCGGCGAATCGGCGCCATCCGCCGTCACCGTGCCCTGCACGTCCACCAGACCTCGGACTCGGAGAGTCGCCGGCGAAGAGCCAACGAACCGCACGGTGACGTTGGCCGGCACGTGAAAGTCCGTGAAGTAGAAGCGGCCATCGGTGACCTGCTCTGGCATGCCCGACAGCGTCGCGCTCGCCGGCACGGTCGTGTTGCTGGTATCGATGACAAAGACGTCCGGCTCGACTTCCGTGCCGATCGAAGGCGAGAACGAACCGTGTCGGCCATCGCCACCGATCAAACCGGGCGTGACCGCACCGTTGCCCCAGGAATCGGACGAGGCGCCGCTGTCGCGATTGAGGTCGGAGAGAAACTGCTCCCGCAGCATGTTTGCAGCCAGGTCTTGGCCGATCTGGACCTCGAGGCCGTTGGTTGACCCGGCGATACCCGACGCGTCGAGCATGACGAATTGGGCGTCGTAGCGCTCGCCGAGGATCGCGGCGCTGTTTGGCAGCGATACCGAGAGCGTTGGGTTGGTCGTTCCAAACGGCTGAGCGATCAACCGCGACTCGACGCGCAGCTCACAGCTGGCGCCGCCAAGCGGGATCATCTGCGGCAACGGCATGCCGGCGTTCTCGACGTGGGAGAAGCCGAGCACTCCGAGCACCAAGGGAGCCGAGTTGCCGAGGTTCAACAATCGGTGCGCCGCTCCGGGAACGGGGCGATCGCCCGGACGCAGCCCAAGGGCCCCGACGCCGCCGCAGGAGTCCCCGTAGGCAAGACTCATTGGGGCTGCATCGACGGCATGCCGGTAGGTTTCGACCGTGCCCGCATAGTTGGCCACCAGCAGCATCTCGCTGCGCAGTCGCGAGTAGACCATCGCCGTGCGCGATGTCGCCACGAGCGAGCCGGCCGATTGGCCCGAGGGGTCAAACGAACGACCGTCAAACTCGAGCACGCTGCGCGAATCCCGCGCTTCATGGAGCGTCAGGCGGCCACGGCGGACGTCGAAGGCGACTTCATCGAGAGCGAGAAAGATGCTGCTCGATGAGACCGGCAGCCACTGCCCACCCTCGAGACGCAGCACGTCCGTCATGCCGGGCTGCGATGTGATCAACACGGCTTCCTGGCGCAACTCATCTTCCGCAACGCGGGCGCTTGTCGCGACGAACGTCGGACCCGCCAACCACGGCGAGGACAGGTTCGAACCTCGGAACCAGGTCGTATACGTGCCGGATGTGTCGCGGCCGATCAGAACGATGCGGTCGCTGCCCGCATCGTAGGCCATGGACGAATCCGTCAGGATTCCTGGCGGCGAGTTCGAGCCGGCGTTGAACCAGAAGTTTGGCGTGTTGGTGCTGATCCAGGTGTCCGTAAAGAACGCCCCGGCGCTTGAGCCGCCGTAGAGAATCAAGCGACCGTCGCCGAAGCGGCCAACGGCCGCATTGTCGCGCCGCGGAACCGGCAGGTTCGCCGGCCGCCAGTCGATGCCGTCCCAAAGCCAATCGGTGGCCTGTGGGTTGGACGAATCGCCGCCGATCAGCAGGATCTCGCCCACCATGTTTTCGATCAGCGAGTAGCCGGTGCGCGCGGTCGGGCTGTTGACCGAGTCGACCGAGCGCCAGTCGCCGGGAGACTGCGCCGACGTCGGCGCGCACGCGAACATGGGGAGAAGAACAGAAGCCAGCGGCAACGTGCAGCCGGCAATCGATGGGAAGAAAGTAGAGCGCAGCACGCGACTCTCCTTGGGGTTGGGGTCAGGACGACTCCTCCGATGCGCGTGGGGTAAGGGGGCAAGTGCTCGCTGTGAATGGAGCATGAGCACGCGCGGAGGCAGTGTGCAATAGTACACGCGCAACGAGCGGTCACGCTCAATGACCCAAACGGCAGGCCGATCGACGTTCGAAATCGCTCAGCCAGGTCGCCAAGCGGCCTTTGCTCGCAGGCGAATCGCTCAGCAGGTGCTGTCGCGGTCCGCGTCGGTGCGCGGGTGCACACCCGCCTCGATCAGCTTCGCGACCAGCTTGTCCTGGCTCTCGCGGCGCGCCATCTCGACCTCGTCATCGGTTGCCCCGACCAGATGAAACAAATCGACTCGGCCTGCGGCTAGGTCAAACGACGACGGGTAGTGCTTGGCCTGCTCGACGAGCAGCCAGCGGATCTTGCTGTCGAACTCGGGCGTGATCGAGTCGTTGAGCGGCACGCGGTTGCCGTATTCAAACAGCTCGGCGCCGTCATACGTTCCGACCGCGACCAGCAGCTCGTACGCCATCAGGTTGTGCAGCAGCGGCACCGCCCAGCTGGCCTCGCTCTTGGTTTCCACCACCAGCTCAAAGCCGACGCCGGCAAATCCGCTCGGGTCCTTGCCCGGCTTGTCGAGGTTCCACGGGTTGCTGAGGCCGCTGGTTACGTAGATCCAGGTCTCGCGCTCCTCGTGCGGCGGGCAGGCGAAGACCCCGTGGTTGAGCCAGCCGGGGTGCGGCGACTGCTTGAACCGCTCGTAGGTCTGCTCGCCGGCCGTGTAGACGCCTTTGCCAAGGTCGCCAAACAGGCTTCGGTAGACGCGATCTTCCCGATCGGTCCAGAGCTTCTCAAACCACTCTTGGTACGAGGCGTCCACTAGCGCTTCTCCTTGCCGTTCTTCATGTCTTGGCTTTTCCGTTCGGCGGCGATGCGCGCCAAAACGGCCCGCTTGCTGTCGTCGTCGGCGACGGCCCAACCGGTGATCTCCGCGACCGTGCGCCGGCATGCCTGGCACACGCGGCCCTCGGCATCGAGTTCGCAGATCGCGACGCACGGTGACGGAACGGTGCTGGGTCGAGGGCTCGGACGCATCGCAAAGAACGCTACCACGGTTGGATCCCCGAACGCCAACCGGTATCGATCTTGCTCATGAGACGGGCCGAACGTGCCGAGCGCATCATGGCGATCCTCGATGAGCGCTTCCCGAGTCCGCCGATTCCGCTGGACCACGAAGACCCGTTTTCGCTGCTGATCGCGGTTCTGCTGTCGGCGCAGTGCACCGACGAGCGGGTCAACCAGGTCACGCCGGGCCTGTTCGCGCGGGCCGCATCGCCGGCCGATATGGCCGAGGTTCCGGTCGACGAGATCCGTCAGCTGATCCGACCGTGCGGGCTGTCGCCGCAAAAGGCCAAAGCCATCGCCGGACTGTCGCGCATCCTGCTCGACGAACACGCGGGCAAAGTGCCGCGCACGCTCGCAGAGCTCGAACGGCTGCCCGGCGTGGGCCACAAGACGGCCAGCGTCGTCATGGCGCAGGCCTTTGGCCACCCGATGTTTCCGGTCGACACGCACATCCATCGCTGCGGCTGGCGCTGGGGCTTGAGCAACGGCCGATCGGTCGAGCAGACCGAGCGCGACTGCAAGAAGGCGTTCCCCGAAGCCAAGTGGAACGATCTGCACCTGCAGATCATCTGGTTTGGCCGCACGGAGTGCCGCGCCATCAAGCACGACGTCGCAGCGTGCTCGATCTGCAGCTGGTCGATGAGCAAGGCGCGGCAGACCGAAGAGCGCAGGCGGCGCGCGCGCTAGCGCAGCTCCGCCAACCGAGCTGGGGCGCGCAGCGGGTCACACCTCAGGCCAGCAAGGACGCGATCGCGCCCGTCTGGTCGATGCCGAACTTGTCGAGGCCGGTATCGAGAGCGCCATAGTGCGCGATCGGATTGCCGTGCGCGTTGAGCAGCGTCGTCCACAGGTTGCCGAGCGTCTTGTGCCCGTCGGCGCCATACTTGGGCAAGCGGATGTAGCGGCGACCGAGCGACAGCTTGGCGTTGTCGCCCGCCAAGACGACAAACGGAAACTCCGTGCCGTGGCTGTGGTGGGTTTCGCCGCTGTCGGGGAAGTAGCACAGCAACGTGTTGTCGAACATCGTGCCCCCCGCTTCGGGCACGGACTTCAGGCGCGTCACGATGCGGTCGATCAGCGTCATGTGGTGCGTGCGGGCGCGCGAGCGGATCTCGCCCGCCTCGACGCCGCCGAATGACTTGCCGTGGCCGACGTCGTGCATGTTGACCTTTTCGCCCTCAATGCCGGGGATGCCGGTATAGGGATGGCCCAGCTCGTCGACGGTGAACGCCACCACGTTGGTCAACCCGGAGATCAGGGCGCCGAGCAGGATCTCGGTGTGCCCAACCTGTCGGTCCAGCGTGGTCATCTCGCCGCCAAGCACGTTTTGGTCGAGCACCGGCACGTGCTTGCGGATGCGCTCGGCCATGCCGTCGATCTTGCGGTTGCGCTCGCGGATCGCCTGGATCGAATCGGCATAGCCCTGCACCTTGCGGCGCTCGCGCTGGGACAGCTCGCCGGACGTCCTGCCAGGCACCGCATGTTCCCCGAGCAACCGGCCTTCGTTCTTGGCGGCGAACGCGAGCAGCTGCCGTTCGAGTTCGTAGCGCGTGCGCTGGTCGGCGTCGGCCGCGACCGACTTGAACAGCTCGTCGAGCGCCACACGCGGCGAGCCAAACGCATAGTTCGGCTGCTGCGCCGCGCGCGCCGAAAAGCCCGTGGCGATGCCGTCCAGGCTGCCGCGCGCGTTGCCGCCACCGGTCGGGAAACACGCGACCTCAATGTGCTCGGCCGGCGACGGGAACAGCTTGGCCAGCTCAAAGTCGACGGTCGCCCAGCGGATCGAACCAACGCGTTCGTTCGCTTTGAAGGCGCCCAGCGCCGAACACCACGAATGGTGGCCGGTCGTGCACATCTTGCCCGACAGTCCCTGCAGCAGGGTCAGATCGTTGACGTGCGCCGCAAGCGGGCTCAGCCACTCCGGCAGCTCGTGGCCGTCGAGGTCCACTTCGAACGCCTGCTTGCGCTTTTCCTTGGCCTGCAGCTCCGCCGAGAACGACGGCGGCACCATCACCTTGGGCCACAGCCCGTTGCCGCGGTGCATGAAGATGAAGCGCATCGGAGCTGCCGGAGGCGACGTAGGCTGAGGCTGGCCCCATCGCGGCAGCAAGAGACCCGACCGCGCATCGAGGCCGCGCAGGCACGCCATGGCGCCCGCACCAAACAGGCTGCTCCGCAAAAAGTCGCGACGTGTCGTCATGGTCAGTCCTGATCAGGCTTGCGGAAGCGGAATGAGTCCGAGGTCAGCAGGGAGACAATAACCGCGCGGAAGCTGCCGTTGCTCGTTAGATACGCTCGATCGGCATCGACCAGCGTGCCGGCGTCAGAGAGACGCTCGTTGCGCCCCATGAAGAACCGAAACGCGTGCCGCAGGATCGACTGGCGCACGCGCGCGGAGCGCGCCAGGCGACCGATCAAGTCAAACGCATCGACCACGTCGCCGTCGAGCTGCGCGTCGCCCGTGCCGAGCAGTCGGCCGCTGGTTGCGATCGCAGCCGTCGGATAGACATCGAACGTGGTCTTGCCGTTGCCCTTTCGGATCAGGTTGTCGGGGTGCTCAAGCACCTCTCTGGAACGGTAGCGACCAAAGTCGTCAAACGCCTCAAACGGCAGCCCGAGCGGGTTCATGTGCTGGTGGCAGCGTCGACAGTCGCGCGGCGCCGTCACCTCTTCCACCCGCTCGCGAAAGGTCCGGTGCGGATCTTCCGGCACCTGCGCGTCAACGGTGATCGGCACATCCGGCACACGCCCGGCCAACAGCTTCTCGCGGATCCAGCGGCCGCGCCGGATCGCATCGGCGTGAAAGTTGGTCGAGTGCGCGATCAACCACGACGGATGCGTCAGCACCCCCATGCGGTTGGCGATCGGAAACGGCTGCTCGACCGGGTAGTCCCAGAACTCTTTCGGCTCGACGTCCGCGCCGCGATATTTCGACGACTTCCAGTGGCCGTAGCGGCGGATCGCCGGCGTCGGCGGCAGATTGTAAAGCGGCGCATGGTGGAACGTGTAGCCATGCGCCCACGGCACCGTCGTGAACGGCTCGATGCCGCGCCCGAAGTGCTCGTCGAAGAAGTGCATGAAGTTGACGATCTCGCCCGGACGCGAGGCATCCTTGATGCGCATCGACTTGTGCTTCTGCAAAAACTCCAGGTGCGCATGGAGCACCTGCTCGGGCTCGGTCTGCCACTTGGAGTCTTTGAGGCGTTCATAGACGGCGCGCCACTCGTCGAGGATGCGGCGTCCCTCCGCGTTGCTCTTGTCGTGGTAGACGAAGAACTGATCGCTGGTCAGCAGCTCGGCAAAGACGTTGCGGTCCGCCTCGACGATGCGGGTCACCAGCCTGTCGGTCTCGAGGATCAATCGCCCGGGCGTGCCCGTCGTGCCCCGGCCGGGGTTGCGGTAGACGCCGCCACTGCGCGGCGGATCCTTGAAGACCTTGGTGGCGGCCGGATAGCCGAAGAACTCGCGGAAGAACCGCACGATGCGCGGATGGCTGGTGACGTTCGACTGGAAGTGCTTGCCGTTGAGCGCTGGATCGATCTGGCCGCGAAAGTGCTTTTCGTCCGCGAGCAAACGTCGCACTTCGCGCTCGTAGTCTTGCTTGGTCACAAGCCTGCCGCCGGCAGCTGCCGCGAGCAGCTGAGGGTCCGGCCGGCGATCGCCAAGCGCATAGGAGATGGCGTCTGCCGCCTCGCGCGGCGCCAGCGCAACGCGACCATGCTGATCCGCTTCGCCGCCGCCAAACTCGAGGCGGTAGACGAACTCGGACTCCAACAGCACCGCGACCAGCATTTGCCGTAGCGCAGCCTCCCGGCCGCGCTGTGGACGGCCGTTGCGTTTGCTTCCGCCGCCGACCGCTGCCGCCGCATTCATCAGCTCGGTGTAGTCTGCAAGTTCGCCTGCGCTCGGCCGCCGTCGCAAAACGCTGTCAAACTGAGCCGCAATTGCGGCCTCGAAGTCGACCTGCACGGATCCGGTTTTCTCCGCCGTCAGCAGCGCGGCAAAGGCGCGGTAGCTCTCCGGCAGCCGCCGCGGCATCCAGCGGTCCTTCTTGTTGGCAAAGGCAATCTTCTTGTCGCCGCCCAGTCGCCGCGCCATCAGGATCTGACGATCGGCAATCCACTGCGCGTTGCCGAGCATGACAAGCAGATCGCCACCGTCGAGCGCGTCGTTGTCGTAGTAGCGCACGCCCGAGTGGTCGTTGAGCAAGAACGGGTTGCTGACGCCCACAAACTCGCGGTGCTGTTTGTTGTGTCGATCGCGCCCTTCGAGATGAAACACATCCATGACGCGTTCGTGAAAGATCTGCGGACTGACGAGCCAGCGACGCGCCGGCGTGTAAGCAGCTGGCTCGGACGGCGCTTCGACAGCCGCAAACAAGCGGTCGTGGTCGACCAAGTTGCCGTAGTGCGGCAGCCGCATCTTCTCAGCGCGCTCCGCTCCTTCGTCGGGCGAGGCATACGCGTCGAGCCACCGCTTGAGTCGAGCCAGGTCTTCGGCGCCCGGCTGCGCTTCGTCCGCGGGTGGCATCTCGCCAAACTGCAGGACTTCGCGCATGCCACGCAGCAGCTCGACGCGTTCGCCAGCCGGCAACTGCGCGATGGCATCGATGCGCACATCGCCCTCCTGCTCATCCGGGCCATGGCACTTGGCACAGTAGCGGCCGAGCAGTGTGCGCACCTCCGCCGGCGGCGGCGCGAAGCCAGCCGGCTGCTGCGCGAAGCCCGCGACGGCTGGCATCAGGGCTGCCAACAAACCTCGGCGAAGGGGCGTCATGGTGGCCATCAGCGGCGCGTGTAGAAGGCTTCGAGCGTCGACCAGCTCGGCGCATCGCCAAACAGCCCGTCCGCTTCGTCGATCCAAATCCGGTAGACGCGATCGCTCCAGGTCGCGGCTTCCTCCTTGCCCGAGAGCTCGAAGCGCACGCTGCGGCGCGAGGCGTCGACGGCGAGAGCCGCGATGCCATCGTCGCGGCGATCGTGCTCGGGCGAGCCGTAGCGACGCGTGTTCTTGTAGAACCAGGAGCGAACGTGCAGCCGCTTGCTCAGCGCCGCCGCGTCGATGCCGACGGCCAGCGGCTGCGTGAACCGCACGGTAAAGCCAGCCGGTTCACCGGCGCCGGAGGAGCGCACGTCCAGGATGTCCGCGGCCACCGTCTTGCCGTCGTACACCAAACGCTGCAGCGCCGCACGGCTGCCGCCGCGCGCCCCCCAGCCACGACCTGTCTGGCCCAGCAGCAGGCTGCCGTCCGGCAAAAAGCACGGCCGCATGATCCCGGATTGCAACCCACGCGCGAACGGCACGACGCAGCCCTGATCCTTGCCGTCAACCGTCTCCGTGACAACGCGCAATAGCTGCGACAGCGTCTGGTCGCCGACGAAGGCGTGGCCGCCAAAGGCGCCGAACTTGCCGTCGGTTTGATCCCAGGCCGGATTGCCGGGCGAGTTGGCGACCTTGCCGTGCGGCAGCCACACGGCGCCCTTCTGGATCTTGTCGCGCCAGCGCTCGAAGGCCAGCTCCTCGGAATACGGCGTCATGCCGGGCAGCGACACGAGCCCGGCCGGATGTCCGTAGAACTTGCCCTGCTCCAGCGGCACCCACTTGGACGAGCCAACGTATTCGCCCTGGTTCTCGGCGTACCAAAGCCGTCCGTTGGGATCGATGCCGAAGCCTGCGGGGCTGCGAAGTCCCATCGCAAACGGCTCGAACACACCGTCTTGGGTGACCCGACACGCAAAGCCGCGGTAGCCCCCCATCGAGCCCATGAAGTTGCCGCCCGCGCGCCAGGAGACCCGTTCGTCCGAGCCGTGCGCGAGGTTGAGCAAGAAGTAGTAGGAGCCGTCGGCGTCGCGCACCGGCCCGTGCGTGTACTCGTGGTAGTTGCCGTGGAAGCCGTAGTCGTCGCAGACCGTCTCGTAGTCGTCGGCACGGCCGTCGCCATCGACGTCGCGGAGCCTCGTCAATTCGGGCTTTTGCGCGATGACGACGACGTCGCCGACTTCGTCCTCGATGCAGACGCCGAGCGCCTCGTAGGTGCCTTCGGCAAACTGCGACCAGGCGTTGTCGCGTATCCGCCAAACACCGGCCGCCCGCGTCGCCACGACGATCGTGCCGTCGGACGCGACCGCGATACCGGTTGGCTCGAACAGCTGCTCGCGGCCCAGCGCGTCGCGCGGCGGCTGCCAGTCCTCGACGGTGTAGCCAGCCGGGATCTCTAGCTCACGCTTGCCCGGCTTCGCCGCCGCGCGCTGCAGCGGCTGCGGCTTCCTGCTCGGCAACTGCTTTGGCAGCGCGCGTGCCACCACGCCGCCGCGCAGCGGCGCAGAAAGCGTTGCGCGCACGTCGCCAACTGACGGAGCAAGCGTCCACACCCCCGCTCCAATTGTGCCGGCAGAGACTTCGGCCTTCGGCAAGCCGCGCACGCGGAAGCGCTGCTGGGTGCGCAGCTGAGCGTCGAGCGTGATCTCGATGCGTCCGGCATCGTCGATCGTGACCGTCTCGGCGAAGCGGTTCTCACCAACTCGAAAGCGAAAGGTCGGCGTGCCCGTCGTCGCGTCCACGCCGTAGCCAAGAAACTCCGCGTCCGTCTCCGCCAGCTTGGTAGCGAAATCGCGCGGGTCCCACAAGTGCCGCTCGATCGCGTCTTCGTCATGGGCATCGGGCTCCTTGAACTCAAAGTCGAGGCGCGTGCCGTCCATCGCGAGCGGTGCGAGCACCGCTGGACCATCGACGTAGAGCTGGGCGCCATCCGAAACCTTGGACAGCTCCCGGCCACGACCCGACCGCTCTTGCTGCAGGTTGAGGAAGCCGCCCGTCCAAACCCGGCGCACGGACAGCATGCGCGGATCAAAGCTAAAGCTCATGCCGTTGGGCTGGCCGACGTGCAGCGCGCGCGCACTCGTGCCGGCGAGCGGCGCCCGCAATACCCGCGTGCGGTCGACAACCAGTTCCTCGCCGGGGATCGCCAGCGGGTTCTTGGCCTGTGCCGCCGCAGCGGGCGCACGAACCATCACCGAAGCGGGGCCGCGCTGGACTTCATCCGCGCACGTGCGCAGGTAGTGCCACAGCGCGTCGAGCTGCTCATCCGAGAGCAGCTCCTTGACATACACCGGCATGACCGCCGGGTAGGCCTCGCCCTTGCGCTCACCGCTCTCGGCGATGGCGAGCTGGTCCCACGACTTGCGTAGCGAACGAACGAAGTAGGCGCGGTCCGCCTTGACGACCTTCGGCTTGCCGCGAACCTGCACGCCGCGGTCGCGCGGTTCGTCGACGAACAGGCCGTAGAGGCTTGGCCCCGTTCGCACCGCATCGTCGCTGGCTGCCACGGCGTGGCAGGTCGCGCAACCGATCGATTCGAAGACGCGCTTGCCGACCGAGACGGCGTCGCGCTGCTCCTGAGCACAGAGCGAAAAAGGAGTCGTGGTAACGGCGACGGCGGCGAGAGCGACCGCGGCGAGGAAGGGGCTTTGCATGGAGGTCGCGCGGAGGTTTCGCGGCAGCGGCCGACGCCGCTGCCACGAAGGTAGCCCTACAGCCACCGCGCGCCCAGCCCGTCCCGGCTACGTCCGGCGTCGCCGCTTGGGCGCGGCCTTCTTGGCGGGAGCTTTCTTGGCGGGGACCTTCTTTACCGGGGCCTTCTTTACGAGGGCCTTCTTGGCTGGGGCCTTTCTGGCCGGGCTCTTTTTTGCGGGAGCCTTCTTGGCTGGTTCCTTCTTGGCTGGAGCCCTGTTCGCCGGCGCCCTTTTGACCGGAGCCTTCTTACTTGGCGCACGCTTCTTCGACGGCTTCCGGGCAGAACTCGTCTTGCCGCTGCCAAAGACCAGGTCGTGCACTTCCTCGAAGTTCTCGACGAAGTAGATCTTGAGGCCGCGCACCAGCTCCTTCTTGAGTTCGCGAGCCTCCGGCTCGTTGGCCTTTGGCAGCAGCACTCGCTCCAGGCCGAAGTTTTTCGCGGCGAGAACCTTTTCGCGCACGCCGCCAATCGGCAGCACTTCGCCGACCACCGTCAGCTCGCCCGTCATCGCGATGTCGCTCGGCGCCGGCCTGCCGGTCAGCGCCGACCAGAACGCGCACGCGATCGCGATGCCTGCCGACGGCCCGTCCTTCGGGATGGCCCCGCTCGGAAAGTGCAGGTGCAGATTGCTGTTGTCGAGGTCTTCGATCTCGAGGCCAAAGCGATCGCTCTGGCTGCGCAGGTAGCTGAGCGCCAGGCGCGCCGACTCGCTCATGACGTCGCCGAGGCTGCCGGTCAACTGCAGCGCGCCGCGGCCCGGACTCTTGACCGCTTCGATGTAGAGCACGTCGCCGCCAACCGGCGTCCAGGCGAGACCCTGCACGACGCCAGGCAGGACCTTCTTGCGGCGGGCGTCTTTCTGGAAGCGCGCGCGCCCCAGCAGCTTCTCCATTTCGACGAGGCTCAGACGACCCGGCGGCTTCTTGCCGCTGGCAACCTTGCGTGCGACCTTGCGGCACATGCGGCTGACCACCTTGTCGAGGCCGCGCACCCCGGCTTCGCGCGTGTAGTTCGGCACGATCCGCTGCCAAACCGGCACGGCAACCGACAGCTCGCGGCTGCGGATGCCGTGGCGCTCAAGCTGCTTGGGCAACAGGTGGCGACGGGCAATCTCGACCTTCTCTTCGAGCAGGTAGCCGGGGATCTCGATGATCTCCATGCGATCCCGCAGCGGCTCGGGGATCATCGACAGCACGTTCGCCGTCGCCAAGAACATGACCTTCGACAGGTCGAACGGCACGTCGAGGTAGTGGTCGACAAACGCGTGGTTCTGCTCGGGATCGAGCACCTCAAGCAGCGCCGAGCTCGGATCGCCGCGGAAGTCGCTGCCGAGCTTGTCGATCTCGTCGAGCAGCAGCACGGGGTTGTTCGAGCCGCACGATTTCAGGCCCTGCAGAATACGGCCGGGCAGCGCGCCGATGTAGGTTCGCCGGTGCCCCTTGATCTCGGCTTCGTCGCGCATGCCGCCCAGCGAGAAACGAAAGAACTCGCGTCCCATCGCCCGCGCGATGCTGCGGCCGAGGCTGGTCTTGCCGACTCCCGGAGGCCCGCTAAAGCACAGAATCGAACCCGGCTGGCCGACGCGCAGCTTGCGCACCGCCAAGAACTCCAGGATGCGCTCTTTGACCTCGTCGAGTCCGTAGTGGTCGTCGGCCAGCACGCGCGCCGCGCGCTTGAGGTCGACCTGATCCTTGGTCGACTTGTCCCACGGCATCGACACGAGCCAGTCGAGGTAGTTGCGGATGACGCTGTATTCCCCCGATTCCACCGGCGTGGTCTGCAGCCGGGTCAGCTCTTCGTTGGCGCGCTGCTGCGCCGCTTCCGGCATCGCAGCCTGCTCGACCGCTTGCTTCAATCGATCGAGTTCGAGCGCGCGCGGATCCTGCTCTTCGCCGAGTTCGCGGCGGATGATCTTGAGCTGTTCCTTGAGGAAGTAGTCCTTCTGGGCCTTTTCGGCCTTCTCGCGGATCTCATCCTGGATCTTCTGGTCCAGCGCTGCGAGCTCACTCTCGGCCATGGCAAACTGGAGCGCGAGCTCGAGCCGCTTGCCGATGTCCGCTTCTTCGAGCAGGCGCTGACGGTCCTCGACCTTGCGCACCACGCCAGCGGTGAAGTCGGCGAGCTGGCCGGGATCTTCGACGTTGAGCAGCGCGGTCGCAAAGCCAGAGTCCAGCTGCTCCTGCAGGCTCGCTAGCTGCTGCAGCTGCTTTTGCAGCAGCCGAAACAGCGACTGCGAACGATCATCTTGCGCCGGGATCTCGACGAGTTCTCGGACGCGCACCACCAGGTGCGGCTGCTCGCGCACGAGCTTGGTGCGGCGTGCCCGCCGCGCCCCCTGCGTCATCACCGACTGGCTGCCGTCCGGCAGTTTGAGCGTCTTGACGATGCGGGTGATCACCCCGACCTCGTAGAGATCGTCGACCTTGCTCGCCTCTTCGTCCGGGTTGCGCTGCAGCACCAAAAACAGGTAGCCGTTGTGCGCCTCGGCCTTAGCCACGATGTCGCGCGCCGCCGACGAATCGAGCAGCAGCGGCATCATCAGGTTGGGGAACGGCACCGACTTTTGCAGCGGGAACACAAACATCGTGTCCGGCAGCTTGTCCTGGACCACGACCGCGCCCTGACCGCTGCCGGGACCTTCGACCACGAGGGATGGGCCGTCGCCGGCGGTCTTCTCTCCGCCGCCGTCGCCGTCGCCGTCGCCGTCGGTATCGACTTCATCAACGACGACATCGCCGGAATCGGCATCGCCCTTGGCATCGTCCTTGGCGTTGTCGTCATCCGATCGCCCGTCCTCGGAAAACCAATCCTCGCCGTCGTCTTCTACGGAGTCGTCGTCTACGGCGTTCCTGGGGAGGCTGTGCATGCCCCGATTTTAGAACACGCGCCGTTGTTGCGACAGCGAAAGGCTTGTCGAGCAAATCGAGGCTCACCGAAAAGGCGGCCCTTCGAACAGCTGCTGCGAGCTATCCGCACAAAAAAATGCGGGCGTATGGACCGTCTGCGTGACACCACGCAATCTGCACCATCGTTCCTGCCTGCCCCAAGTATTAGGGAACGACGGCGCAGGAGTAACGATCCATACGCCCGAGTAAGGTTCGGATGCATGTCCC
Organism: Planctomycetota bacterium; assembly: GCA_045105235.1. Taxonomy (GTDB): domain Bacteria; phylum Planctomycetota; class UBA1135; order UBA1135; family UBA2386. Next base: position 42,191 of record JBGCDH010000066.1, read on the forward strand.
GCGCAACACACGCGGAAGACTCGAATCGACCCTGCCTGCCCCAAGTTTCGTGGGTCGGCCCGAGAATGATTTCATCCCATGCATCCGTGGTGAAGAGACGGCGCGAACGCCGATCCTCACCAAAGGCTGTTGTGTTTGAAAAGAGCTGTCTTCTGTTACGAACGACTTCGCTGGCGTCCCACGCTGATCCGAGAATCAGTGCGAAGAAAGCAGACGAATCCGAACGATCGCGTCGCCGGAATCGGCTCCCGACTCGGCCTCAGAGACCGTGTCGATGTAGCCAATGTGCCGACTCGGCAGGGATTGCAGATCGACCCCCGGCAACGCCACAGCGATGTGCTGCAGCAGCGGCTCGAGGTCGATGTCAAACAGACCAGCAACGGCTTCGCCACCGATGGCCTTGATGTCTTTGATGGCGACCTGGCGCGACGCGCGCTTGCGGCCACGCTTGAGGTCGTCGAGAACCTGCAGCAACGTCTCCTGCCGCTCGGTGAGCAGCAGCGAGTCGCCGTGCACGGCGAGGAATGCGGAGAACGGCAGGCCCTTGCCACGCAGCTCGAGCACATCGGCGCGGCGCTTGCCGGCACGGACCTCGTGCAGCTTGCCCATGTCCGCGTCCTCTACCACGCGCCGCAGATCTGCGAACAGGTCACTCGCGACGGCGCGGTTCTTGGCTCGCACGGCGTAGACCGCCGAGATCGATGAGAACGCCTGGTCTTTCGATTCCAAGTCGGCACCGAAGTGCAGCTGCACCGTGCCGCGGGAGCCGAGCCGGTCCACCAGGTTGCGGTCGAAATTGAGGCCGAACGCGTTGAATGCTTGGCGCAATTCCCAGGCCAGGCTGGCGCTGCGATCCGAACGTCCCGCCACTTCGCACAGGTCCACCGAGAGCACGAGGCCACCGAGACCGGACTTGGGCAGACCGCGCAGCAGCTCGCGAGCGGGAACGGGCCGGGTGGCGTCAAACCAACCGTCGATCACGCGCTGCTGTTCCGCGGTGTGCTCCACGGCGCTGGTGTCAAATCCGAGCAGCAGGGTTGCGGCAAAGTCGGCGGCGTTCTTGGCACCGGCGCCCGAGACGGTGGCCGGCGCCACGGAGATCATCAGCGAGCTGGCCGAACCGAGACCGCTGCTGCCGAGCAGCTGCGCCGGCATGCCGGCCATGGTCGACTGCAGGCGCCGCGACAGGCGACGCCAGTCGCTGTAGACGATCAACGAGCCGCTTGGGACTTCGAGTCGATCGCGCAGCGAGCAGAAGCTGGGATCGGCGCTGAGCACGCGCCGCGATGGCGCTGCCGACGTGCGCTCGACCATCGGATCCAGCAGCTCACGCATGGCGGAGCCGTCGTTGCCGATCACAAAATCATCGCCGACGACCGCCATCTCAAGCTCTTGGCCAACCCGCTCGGACGGCTTTCGCGAGGCTTGTCCAGCCGGCTGCGGCACGGTGTAGGTCTGGTGTGCGCCGAGTTGACGACTTGGCCGAGCCGCGCCAGAGGCGCTCTCGAGGCTGCCGCGAAGCCGTTCGGCCTGCGCGTGCTCAAGTCGTGCCCGGAGAACGAGCAGCGGGGTGCCGCCACCAGCGACGATACCGGTCATGACCAGCTCGACATCGCTCGCACCGTGGCGAAGCACGCTGCGGACAACCGAGAGCATCGGGCTCTTGCCGGCTGCCTGCGGCGCGCCCTGCGCATCGCGGCCAATGGCACCACCCGCCAACACCACATCGAGTGCGGGGTCGGTCAGCAGGTCGAGCACGGCCGAACTGCCGCTCTTCGCGCGACCGCTGTTTGCCTGGCCGGTCTTGGCCTGGCCGGTTTTGGCCTTACCGGTCGCGGACTTGTCATCCCCCGATCCAGCATCGGCGACCGCTGCTTCGCTTGTCAGAGCGACGTAGGCGTATGGCGCTTCGATGCTGTCACAAAGCCGTGCCGTGCCGCCTGGGTGCGCCTGAGCAGGAGCTGACTGCGCACCTGACGCTTGGGAACCTGCTGCTTGGGAACCTGCCGGGCTCGAAGATAACGCCGGCTGTTCGTTCGCAGGGTCCTGCTTCGTCGGCCGCTGCGGCGCAGTTTGCGCCCCGACCGAGCCGAAGAGCGGCGTCAGAGCGAGCGCGGCAGCACACACAGCGGCCGACCGCAGCACATCGCGTGCTGCTCGTGGCCAAGTCTGCAGTGCTGGAAGACGCTTGCTCATCTGCCGGCCTAGAAGCAAGAGCGGTACCGTTCCGAGACGAATCTTCATTCCTCTTTCCCACATGGACTTACGTCAGTTGCACCCGAAGCGACGCCGTGCAGGCGTCGCGCACGTGTGCGAAGTCCGCACACAATACAGGATCATATTGCGGCAATCCGCATCACTTGGAGCGATCGCGTGCCGCGAGCTTGTCGTAGAGCGTGCGACGGCCGATGCCGAGCAGCCGCGCAGCCTCGGCCTTGTTGCCCGCTGCGCGCTCTAGGGCACGGTCGATGGCCCACTGCTCGAGCTGCGCCAGCTCCAGCGGCGCTTCGGGGCTGGAGCTGAGGCTCTCGCCCGCCCCCAGGCCGTCCGCTTCTTCTGGCGACAGCGACTCCGGCCGCAGCACGCCGCCGTCCGCCAGGGCCCAGGCCCGCTCAAGCTCGTTGCGGAGCTGACGCACATTGCCAGGCCAGGAGCGGGCTCGCAGCGCCGTCGCAAAATCGGCCGGCAGCTCCGGCACCGCGACCTGTTCGCGGGCGGCAATCTGCGCCAAGAACGCCACAGCCAGCTCGACGACGTCGCCCCCGCGGGCGCGCAGCGGCGGCAGGTGAACGGTCGCGACGGCCAGTCGAAAGTAGAGATCCTCGCGCAGCCGTCCGTCGGCGATGGCCGCGCGCGGATCGCGGTTGCACGCAGAGACAACGCGCACATCGACGGACTCGTCGCGGTCGCTGCCGACCGGGCGCACGCGCCGCTCTTCCAGAACCCGCAGCAGCTTGGCCTGCAGCTCCAAATCCATCTCGGTCACTTCGTCGAGAAAGAGCGTGCCGCCCGACGCGTGCCGCAGCAATCCTTGGCGGTCGCGGTCGGCGCCGGTGAACGCGCCCTTCTCGTGACCAAACAGCTCGCTTTGCAGCAGCTCCCCCTGAATGGCCGCACAGTTGACGCCGACAAACGGACCGCTGCGGCGCGCCGAAGCATCGTGCACGGCGCGCGCAGCGACTTCCTTGCCGGTACCGCTTTCCCCGGTCAGCAGTACCGACAGCTCGGTCTGCGCAACGCGGTCGAGCACGTGCAGCACGCGCAGCAGCGCCGGCGAATGGCCAACAACCGCAGGCATGGCGTGGCGGAGCTGCTCGCGGCCTGGAGTCGGCGAATCGTCGGCCAACGCCTCGGCTTGCGCGGCGACCGTCGCGCGCAGCGATTCGTTTTGCTCGGCCAACTGCTGCGCCTGCGCCCGGTTCTCGGCCAGCAGGTCGTGCAGGTGCAGCACGATCGCAGCTTGATCGGCAAACGCCGACAGCCACGGCAGATCGGCCTCGCCAAAGGCGCCCGACTGAAACCGGTGGTCGAGATACAGCACGCCGAGCACGCGGGCCCCGGCGCGCAGCGGCATGCACAAAACCGAGCGAAGCTTCATGTCTGCGACGCTCTGCGCGGCCGACAAGTCATCGAGCTGCGCATCATCGCTGTAGATGCCGTCACCCTCCTCGAGCACCCGCTGCAGAATCGTCATCGAAACCTTGCGCTCGGGCCGCTGCACCGGTTCCTGGTCGAGGCTGCGGGCGACCTCGACGCGCACGCCAGGCGCCTGTTCGGTGCGGGCCACCAAGAAGCCACGCTCGGCGCCAAACAGACGCACGGCCTCATCCACCAAGACGGTCAGCACGCTGGCCCGCTGGGCCTGCGCAATCCGGGGCGAGGGCGCACTCGCCGCCTCCGCATCCCCGACGTCTTCCTGCGCCGCCAACAGCTGCCGATTGAGGTCGAGAATCGCCAGCCAACGCTGCCGTTCGGCATCGCGGCCGTCGCCGCGCAGGCGCTGCAGAAACTCGGACCAGCGACCGGCCAACTAGGCCTCCACCAGCGCAGCTCGCAGCGCCCGCAGCACCATGGCTTCGGCGTGGCGTTCGTGCCGAGCCAGACCGCCGTGACGCTGCACAGCTGCCTGGAGCACGCGTTCGCATTCGGAGGCGGCGACATCGCCAAGCGCCTCGGCAGCCAGCGCGGCAATCGCCATCGAAGCCGGGCAGCCCTGCGCCCGCCACCGCACGCCGCGGATCCGGTCGCCGTCGACGCGCACGCTCAGCTCCACAACATCGCCACAGATGGGGTGCTCCGCCGTGCCAGTGCGCGCATCCGCACCTTCGTAGGAACCGACACCTTCACCGCGTTCAAGCACGGCGCGCAGCTGCGAAGAGACCATGGATACAAACAGCGGCTCGTCGATTAGGGACGGTCGGAAACGGTGCGCACGGCAGCGTCATCCGGGTGCTCCACAACAGGCCCCGGCGTGTTGAGCCAAGCAAACTCGTTGGCGAGGAACGTGCAGGAGCCGCACAAACTGGCCGCGAGCAGCGCGGCCGCAACCCGCACGCAGCGGCCGGCGGCTCGCGAGCGCGTGGCTACGAAGCGAGCACCATGAGGAGCGGATCGAGGCTGCGGGTTGCGGAGTCGGTTCATCGTCTTATTGAATCAGTTCGAAGCAGAGGAAGGGCATCACAAGCCGCCTCTGCCGGCTAAGGAGTCGGCCCGGTCCCGGAGCAGGCC